>CAVSNL010000015.1:0-123783 GCA_963729285.1 uncultured Acidobacteriota bacterium | reverse complement strand
GCGTCGTCACCATCGCGACGCATCCTCCCTTGGCACCCGACTTTTGGCTCGACCACTCCTTCGACCGTACCGGCGTCGTCTCCGAGGAAATCTTTGAACTCGATCTTCCTGCTAATTCCTTCGTACCCGCTGCGGGCCTACGAGAAACTCTACCTACGCCGCCGAACTCGCTAAGCCTTAAGTCCCCGACCAACATTGGACAAATTCGCATTTCGTCTCAAGCACCCGAGCCTTCAAAAACGCAAGCCGGCGAAGGCGCAGCCGCCCGGCTCGTCTATCGATGGAAACTGAATCTGGCAGACGTTTCTAGTGCAAAGGCAAACTCGACTTCCGGACAATCTGACGAGCCGGATGTCGCGATCACGACCTTCTCGTCGTGGGACCAACTGCAGCGACGCCTGCAGTCCGCTCTTCAGTTCCACTTTTCGAGCGAGATTTGGACTCTGGCGACTATCGCGATTAAGAATTCAGCTCGTAATCCCACTTCTCAGGAATCTGCGTACTACGATTTAGTTTCGACCAAGATCAAAACCGTCGATCTCCCTCTCGATTTCGCGAGGTTCCGACAGCGGGCGCCTTCGGAAGTTCTTGCGTCAGGCTATGGGACTGCCGAAGAGAAGGCCGCGCTATTCCGGGCGCTAACCTCGGTCAGAACGCGATTCCTCCTGGTCTCGTCGACTACTTCGCCCGAAAAGCAGCTGCCAAGGCCTTCACTGCTGACTCGAATCTTGGTTGCGAGTGATGATGGCAAACGCATTCTGTATTGTGATCCCAGCTTGGAAGTCGCACCGCTTGGCATGATTCGACCTGAGGATCGAGACAAGAGGGCGCTCGACCTTGAGGGGAACTGCCACGGTGACGGCTGTTGGAAAACTATCTCAGAAGAACTGCCCTTCCCCGCATCTCAGCGGGTCAGCGTAGACGCCGCTCTCGCCGCCGATGGCGCGCTCAACGCGAAAGTTAGATACTCCATGCGGGGCGACAACGAACTACTGCTTCGCATCGCCTTCCACCAATCTCCTCGCGACAAGTGGAAAGAGGTCGCCCAGCTTCTGGCCCTCTCTGACGGCTTCCGCGGCAAGATCATTTCCGTCAGCGCTTCCGATCCTACGGTAACGAGATTGCCTTTCACTGTCGAATACGAGATCTCGCAAACCAAATTCGTCGACTGGGCCAAGAAACCTGTGCGCATTCCGGCGCTGCTCCCTCAGCTTGCCGTTCCCGATCTGCCTGAGAAAGGAGCAGATGGCGCTGTTGCATCGCCCGTCGAGCTCGGTACACCTCTCGACGTCGATACTCGGGTCACACTGCGCCTCCCGCCAGGCATCAGCGTGGAAGTCCCGACCGGCACGGTCGTCGATCGCGACTATGCGACGTTCGTCTCCCGCTATAACACCCAAAGCGGCGTGATCACCGCGTCCCGCCATATCAACTTTCTCCGCCGCCAAGTCCCCGCCGGCCAATCCGCTGACTACGCCGCATTCCTTCACGCCGTCCAAACCGACCAGTCCCAGCACTTTACGCTAAGCCGCACCGACGCCTCGGCGCATCCCGGTACTCCTAAGGCGGGAACTCCCAAGCCCCAATAGAACAGCTCCTGAATCTGCGTGGCATGGCGAAAAAGCCAGCCTCAATGGCCACGGCCAACAGGAGGTGCAAACGCCTGTGTCACGGCTGAACAGGCTGCGGAAAATGCAACCAAACGAGGAAGAAGCTTCCTTCAGGGACTGAAGCCCGTTGAGAGCACGTAGTCTACGTCGGCGCTAAAGCACCGACCTCCTGAAGAAATAGACTCTTCCCGCAGCCTGTGAAGCCGTGCCCCGTTTTCCCAACACTCGTTCCTTCACGGGCGCGCGACCGAGCGACACGCTGGAATTGTGCGGGGGTGGCGATTGTTTGTTACAATTTCGAGGCTTTTTAGAAGGCGGCTTCCGGAGACTCATGGCTGCGAGAAAAAGTGTAAGCAAGCGCACCACGAACAGTAGCGCAAAGAGGATTCAGCCGAAATACAACCGCATCGTCCTGAAACTCTCGGGTGAATCGCTGCAGGGGCCGCAGGGATTTGGAATTCACGGCGAGACGGTGCGAGCGATTGCCCAGGAATTGAAGGAGGTGCACGGACTGGGCGTGCAGATCGCGGTCATGGTCGGGGGTGGAAATATTTTTCGCGGCGGCCGGCAAAAAGGTTTTGAGATCGAGCGAGCCACCGGCGACTACATGGGCATGCTTGCGACCATGATCAATGCGCTGGCGCTGCAGGACGCGCTGGAAAAGGAAGGTGTGCACACGCGGGTGCAAAGCGCCATCGAGATGCACCAAGTTGCGGAGCCGTTTATCCGGCGGCGTGCCTTCCGTCACCTCGAGAAGGGCCGCGTGGTGATTTTCGGAGCGGGCACGGGAAACCCATATTTCTCCACGGATACTGCGGCGGCGCTACGCGCGATGGAAATCAAAGCGGACGTTATTTTGAAAGCGACGCGCGTGGACGGAATTTACGATGCGGATCCGGAGCACGTAACCAATGCAAAATTTTTCGCGCAGATCACCTATCGCGACGTGCTGCACCAGAACCTGAAGGTGATGGACGCTACCGCCATTTCCCTTTGCATGGACAACGGCATGCCCATCGTGGTGTTCAACATGAACCAGCACGGAAACATCAAGAGGGTGGTGCTCGGTGAGCGCGTAGGCTCGACCGTCAGCCCGGCGTAGAAGTAGAGTTTTTCATCCGTTAGTTTCCTGGTTAGTGGGGCGGCTGCGATCCTTTGCCGTCAGGGCCCATGACTATCAACTTAAAACTGAAAACTGCATTTTCCGATCGAGGAACGACATGACCAATCTTGGAACGACGAAAGAAGCCATTGCCGCAGCGAGGACACGCATGGAAAAGGCGGTGGACGATTTTCGCAAGGAAATCGCGACGCTACGTACGGGGCGCGCGAACGCGACGCTGCTTGACGCCATTCGCGTGGACTATCACGGCACGGCAATGCCTGTAAATCAACTAGGCACGATGACGACTCCCGATCCGACAATGATCGTAATCGCGCCGTGGGATCCCAGCGTGGTAGCGCTGATCGACAAAGCGATTCGCACCTCTGACCTGGGACTAAATCCGACCAACGACGGCAAAGTCGTGCGTGTACCGATTCCGGCTCTGACCGAAGAGCGCCGCAAAGACATGGTGAAGCACCTGCACAAGGTGCTGGAAAATCATCGGACGGCAGTGCGCAACGTGCGCCGCGACATCAAGGAAGCCATCGACAAGCTCGAGAAGGACAAGAAAATCAGCCAGGACGAGCAAAAGAGGTCGCTCGATGAACTGGACAAGGTTTCGCACGCGGAGACCAAGAAGATCGAAGACCTGAGCGCGGTGAAAGAAAAAGAGATAATGGGTTTGTAGGCGGCGAAGAAAAAGGCGTCCCGAGTTACCGGGACGCCTGAAAAGCGTTGCGCAGGAGATAAACTTCAGACCGCGACGGGTACTCCGGCTTGTCCCGCGCCAGCTTCGGGACCGGGTGAGGCGACTTCGCCGACTTTGAAGCGCACGAAGCGCCGGACCGCAACATTTTCGCCGAGTTTGGCGATCGCTTGCGTGATCATCTCGCCGATGGTCACCGACTCGTCCTTAATGTAGTGCTGTTCGTAGAGGCAATTCTCCTCGTAGAACTTTTCCATCTTGCCGGTCACGATGCGCTCGATCACCGCTTCCGGCTTCCCGGTGGCCTTGGCCTGCTCGCGATAAATATCGCGCTCTTTCGCGAGCATTTCGGGGGTGACTTCCTCGCGGCGCAGGTAGCGTGGATCGACGGCGGCGATATGCATGGCGATGTCGTGGCACAACTGCTGGAACGCCTCGGTGCGCGCGACGAAGTCGGATTCGCAGTTCACTTCCACGATCACGCCGATCTTTCCGCCGGCATGAATGTAATGGCCGACGAGCCCTTCGCTGGCCTGGCGTTGCGCCTTTTTCGCGGCGGCGGCCTGGCCTTTCTTGCGCAGGATGTCGATGGCCTTTTCGACGTCAGCGGCGGATTCCACCAGCGCCGCGCGGCAATCAGCGAAACCCGCGCCGGTGCGTTCGCGCAGTTCTTTCACGAGATGTGCTGGGATTTGCATGGCTTGCGGTTGTGTACTCATCCTTTTTCTTTCCGGGAGCTTTATTTTTTAAAATCGGCACGTCCGGCTGCAAAAAGACCCGGCGCGTCGCAATGACGAAAGCGCCGGGCCTTTTGGACTTACCAGCGCAGTCTGATTAATGTGATCCCGCGTCCGGCGGAACGGTGGCCGGCTCAGCGTTCTCGGCGGGTTCCGGAACTTCCAGTGGAACTTCACCTTCGACGAAGTCGCCTTCCTGCTTTTCGTATTCTTCGTACTTGCTGGTATCGACGTACTCCACGCCATCGACCAGTGCTTGATCTTGCGCCGACTTCTGCTCCGCAACCTGCGATTGCTGATACAGATTGTGGCCTTCGAGCACCGACTCCGAAATTTTTGAGGTGAACAGATCGAATCGCACGCAGCGCGTCGTCGTTTCCAGGAATAATCCAATCGACGACATCGGGATCGCAGTTGGTATCTACGACGGAAACTACCGGGACGCCCATGCGCCGCGCTTCCTTCACCGCGATTTCCTCGGCGTTCGAGTCGATCACGAACATCGCGTCGGGAAGCTGTGCCATGTTCTCGATGCCCTGGAGATTCTGGTTCAGGTGCTTCATTTCGCGCTCGAGGCGCGCTTTTTCCTTCTTGGAAAGCTCGTTCATACGGCCATCTTCACTCATGGCCTTCAGCAGCTTTAGCCGCTTGATGGACTTCTGCAGCGTCGCCCAATTGGTCAGCGTGCCGCCGAGCCACCGGTGGTTTACGTAAAATGCGCCGCAGCGCTTGGCTTCTTCGGCGACTGCTTCCTGGGCCTGGCGCTTGGTACCGACGAACAAAACGGTTCTGCCCTGGGCTGAGATTTCGCTTACGAAGCGGCTTGCTTCGCGGAACATTTTCAGGGTTTTTTGAAGATCGATAATGTGAATGCCGTTGCGTTCTCCGAAGATATATTCCTTCATCTTCGGGTTCCAGCGTCGCGTCTGGTGACCGAAGTGAACTCCGGCCTCCAGCAACTCTTTCATCGTAATTTCTACTGCCAAGTTTCCTCCTTTTAGGATTGCTGCTTGCGGTTGTCGTGATTACAGAAACCGATCTGAAGATCGGCCACTACAACAGAGCAGCCTTCTTGCCGGCGGCTTGCCGGCCATGATCTCGGCGAGTGGGCTTTCGCCCCTTCGCCGGAGCTCGATTTGTGGCGCCTGACTCGGTTGAGAGTAACCGTGTCAAACACCACTAAAAAATTAGCGCTTCGTGAACTGGAAGCGTTTGCGCGCGCCCTTTTGGCCGTACTTCTTGCGCTCTTTCATACGGGAATCGCGCGTCAGAAAACCGTTTGTTCGCAGCGAGGGGCGCAATTCCGGGTTGTAGCGCGAGATCGCGCGGGACAATCCCATGCGCACCGCGCCGGCCTGTCCGCCGACGCCGCCGCCGTTCGCGGTAATCACAACGTCCACCTGATCCGCCAGGTTCGTGAACTTCAGCGGTTCCAGCGCGTCGTGCTTCCACGCGAAATTCGGGAAATACTGCTCCGCGGTTCGGCCGTTCACCGAGAACTTGCCGGAGCCCGCGCGCAGGAACACACGCGCAATGGACTCTTTGCGGCGGCCCGTGCCGAGAAACCAAGACTTCGAGCCCGCTATGGGCGTACCAGTAGAACTCAACGTTCCTCCTAGACTTGACACCACGCTCGGCTTGCTCCCTACTCGACTAAGGAAGGCACCGCAATGCGCGGAAAAAACCTATCGGACCCACTGACCAGGGAGACTGGAATACTGCAGGTTGTTACACCTACCAGAAAACAATCCCCGAAAATTACTACGCGCTTGTTAAAGCGCCACCGGCTGCGGCTTTTGCCCGTTGTGCCGCGCCAAACCAGCGGCGTCACGGTAGATGCGCAGCTTCTTCGCCCGGCGCGCGCGGAGCTTGTTTTTCGGCAACATGCCGAGAACCGCTTCGCGAATCATCCAGTCGGCCTTGTTCGTACGCAATCTCTTGGCGGGCACTTCTTTCAATCCGCCCGGGTACCCGCTATGCGAGTAATACACCTTCTGCTCGACCTTGTTGCCGGTCATGCGAACCTTGTCCGCATTAATGACCACAACGTGATCTCCTGAATCCAGGTACGGCGTGAAGCTCGGCTTATCCTTCCCCATCAGCATTCGCGCGATTTTCGTCGCGAGCCGGCCCAAAACCTGGTTGGTGGCATCCACCACAAACCAATCGGCGCCCACTTTGAGCGCTTCCGCTTCTGCTCCCTTGGCTACATACGTCCGCATTGCCCTTAGTCACACCTTTCCCAGTAGAGACAAACGCTAATGTTAGAGGATCACTTAACTTCTGTCAACGAAGTTCCGCCAGGGATGGCAGAGATCATATTGACGATCAATTCCGCACCTTGTAAGGTTTGTGCGAATGCAAATCGCCTTCACTTCTGGTGGTCGCCTTTCCTGTCGTAGCCGCTAAAGTTTCGACGTCCCACTTTTTGCCTGTTGTAGTCTCAATCTCTAGCGGTAATGCATTCAATGCGAGGAGACAGTCACTCATGAGCAAGATACTGAGCGAAGTACTGGAAGCGAACGCGAAGTACAGCGAGGATTTCACGGAAAAGGGGAAACTGGCGATGCCGCCCGCGCGGCGCTTCGCGATCCTGACGTGCATGGACGCGCGCCTGGATCCGGCGAAGTTTGCGGGATTGGCCGAGGGCGACGCTCATGTGATCCGCAACGCCGGCGGAAGGGCGAGCGACGACGCCATACGATCGCTGGTGATCAGCTACAAGCTGCTGGGAACGAATGAGTTCTTTGTGATCCACCACACCGAGTGCGGAATGTTGTACTTCACGAACGAAAAGATGCGCGAAATGCTGGCGACAAGCCTAGAGACGGCGCAACTGACGGCGCAGGGATTTCAGGATGTCGGCCATGGGCCGGGCTCGCCTGAGGGAAATTACATCGAATGGCTGACGTTCAAAGATGCGAGACAGGCGGTGCTTGACGACGTGGCGCGTATCAAGACCCATCCGCTGATTCCGAAGACCATTCCAGTGCACGGATACATATACGATGTGAAGACAGGGAAATTGGTCGAAGTGGAAGGCGCGAAGTCGCTGGGCGCGGCGGGCTGAACAAGTCCGCTAACACACGGCCTGGTAGCGTCCGACTAACCGACAACGCTCACCTACAACGAAACTTGCGCCGTTCGGCGCCGGCCGGAGCCATTGGCCTTGCCCAAGCTGGGCGCGACCAAAATCATCTTTCACTGATTCCCGCCGTTAGCATTCGGCACGGTCCGGCGAATTTCCAGGGCTGCGACCGGGGAGCCGTCGCAAGGGATGTTGGTGAGGAACCGGAGCGTGCCGGCCGCGTCCTCGAATGCGAGCCCGGATTGCGTGGAGGCACCCCGGAATGTGCCCCAGGATCGGGGCACCGATGCTACACACCCGGGAGTCCATACCTGTGGCTCGGGTTTCTTGGGCGTCGCCGCATAGATTTTCAGCGAAACCAGCGCAGTAAGCACAAGACCCGCGAACATCACATTTCTATTTGGTTTCTTCATGGCAGTGTCCTCTTCTTCCCAACATTTTCTTCCTGACATGGGATTACTGACTCAAGACGCCACGAGCATACAACCACTCGAATCAGGCGATGCATGACCAGATTGCCTCGGACGAGATGTTATAAAGGATAGTTGGTAACCCGCGTCTCAAACGCGCGATTAGGTCGCGAACCTCGGCCAACCGGCCTCGAAGTCTACACGTTTACGGTGGGTAGGAAGCGCGGGGCCTTCCTGACATTGGTGGCTTGCTCAAAAGCATAGGCCACGCGGATCAGCACGGGTTCGCTCCAGGCTCGGCCGAAAAAGGAGATTCCGACCGGTAGGCCGTTGATGAAACCGGCTGGGACGGTGATGTTGGGGTAGCCCGCGACGGCCGCGGCACCGGAGCTTCCGCCGCCGAAGGAATCGCCGTTGATGTGGTCGGTGAGCCAGGCAGGGCCGCCAGTCGGGACCGATCAGGGCGTCAAGATTGTTTTTGTCCATGGTCGCGTCGATGCCCTCTTTGCGCGCGAGTTGGTGGTTCTTCGCAAGGGCATCCAGATATTCCTGCGTCGTCAGCGGACCTTTCTCCTCGCTTTCAAAAAATGTCCTGCCCGAAGTAGGGCATCTCCTTTTCTCGATTTTTCTCGTTGAAATCGATGATGTCCTGCAACGTTTTCACGGGAGCGTTGGGTCCCAGGCGCGCCAGGTAGGCGTTTAAGTCGGCTTTCAGTTCGTAGAGGAGCACGAGGAATTCGGAATCGCCGAATTTGCCGGCGGTCTCGATGGGAGCGGGATCCACCAGGATGGCGCCCTGCTTCTTCATGGCGTCGAGGGCCTCCTCCATAATCTTGTCGACTTTCTCGCTGAAGCCGAAAGTTTTTCGCACCACGCCGATGCGCGCGCCGCGCAGGCCGTCCGCTTTCAAGAATTGCGTGTAGTCCGTGTAGGAGTGCTCGCGACTGTCGGCGGTGGCAGCGTCCTGGGCGTCGATGCCGGTGAGCGCGCCGAGAACGATGGCCGCATCGCGAACGGTGCGGCACATCGGACCTGCACCGTCTTGCGTATGCGAGATGGGAATGATGCCGGTGCGGCTCACCAGGCCGACCGTGGGCTTGATGCCGACGAGTCCATTGCTGGATGAGGGGCAGACGATCGATCCGTTCGTCTCCGTGCCGATGGCCGCGGCGCACAGATTGGCGGAGACGGCGGCGCCCGAGCCGGAGCTGGAGCCGCAGGGGTTGCGATCCAGCGCGTACGGATTTTTCGTTTGGCCGCCGCGCCCGCTCCAGCCGCTGGTGGAATGGTCGGAGCGGATGTTAGCCCATTCGCTGAGGTTTGTTTTTCCCAGAATGACGGCGCCGGCCTCGCGAAGTTTTTGAGCGACGGCGGAATCTTTCGACGGCCTGGAGCCCAGGAGCGCGAGCGAGCCTGCCGTGGTCATCATTTTGTCGGCGGTGTCGATATTGTCTTTGATGAGCACGGGGACGCCGTGAAGCGGGCCCGCGCAGCTCCTTTGTCTTTGCGCTCTTTGTCGAGGGCGTCAGCGATGGCGAGCGCGTCGGGATTGAGTTCGATGATGCTGTTGATGGCGGGGCCTTGCTTGTCGATTTGATCGATGCGCGCCAGGTATTTTTCGGCGATGGATCGCGCGGAGTACTTGCCGGACTTCATGGCGTCTTGCAGGTCAGCGATGGTGATTTCGTCGAATTCGAATGCGGCGATTTCGTCTGGCCGGTTGGGCGCGGAGGGTTCGAGCGCGTTCGTGCTCATCGGTTTGACCGCCGTCGCAACGGCGGCAGCTGCGCCACCGATCAAACTGGCGCGCAAGAATCTGCGCCGCCCGGGAACGACGGGACCCTTGGCGCCCGCCCCAGCTTGTTCGCTGGTCGAAGCTTCGGCTACCGCCTGTTCTGGAGAGCATTTCGGATCTGCCTTCATCGTAGAGTTTCCGCCCGTTAGAGAAGTGGCAAACTGTGCCGACCGATAGTAAGCCAAACGGGCCCGCAAAGGCATGTTTTTGAGCAATATCTTCAGGCGGGCTCGACGGCAATTGTCACAATTTTGTCAGGCCGTTGGACGGTCGTTCTCGTGGAAATGAGCAGCGTGGCGGCGAGCCAGACAAAGTCCGCCGGAGAGCCAGAAAGCGTCGCGATAGTCGCCGAGGTAGGTGCGGATGGTTCCGGCGGTGAGCGCTGCCAGCGAGGCTCCCAGTTGATGCGACGCGCCGATCCATCCGTAGACTACGCCGACGTTTTCCTTGCCGAAAGTGTTGGTGGTGAGGCGCACCGTGGGCGGAACCGTGGCGACCCAGTCCAATCCGTAGAACACCGCGAACCACGAGAGCCAGCTTGCAGGATGCGCGAGGGAGAACGGCAGAAACAAGCAGCGACAAACCGCGCAGTGCGTAATACCAGAAAAGCAGGTAGCGGCTGTTGAAGCGGTCGGTTAACCAGCCGGAAAAAGTCGTACCAGCCAAATCAAAAACGCCCATCACAGCGAGAAGACCGGCGGCTCGGACTTCCGAGATGCCGTGGTCGATGCAGGCGGGAATCAGGTGCGTGCCGATCAATCCGTTGGTGCTGGCGCCGCAAACGAAGAAAGATCCGGCCAAAATCCAGAACTCGCGGGATTTCGCGGCCCAGACAAGTCCCTGCAACGGCGCATGCGGCACGCCCGCCACCGTCAAGGAATCCTGCGGACGAGCTCCGTAGGCAAGCAAGCCAACGTCGGAGGGGCTGTCCTTCATCCAGAAAAGTACGACGAGAAACACCAGGCCCGCGATACCCGCTACAAAATAGACGGCGCTTCGCCAGCCGTGCGCTGTGACCAGTTTTGCCAGCAGCGGCAGGAAGACCAGTTGCCCAGTGGCGTTGGCGGCGGTGAGCAGGCCCAAAACTAAGCCTCGCCGCTCCGCGAACCAGCGATTCACGACCACCGCAGCAAGCACCAAAGCGGTGACACCAGTACCTGTACCGACGAGGATGCCCCAGAAAAGCATCAGTTCCCACTGATGATGCATCGTGGAGGAAAACGCCACCGCGAATGCGAGCAACGCCAGCGCCCACAGGACGATCTTGCGCAGACCATAGCGCGCCATAAAGGAAGCCGCAAACGGTCCTATGATTCCGAACAGCGCGATGTTTACAGCGATCGCGCCGGAGATAGCCGCGGTAGTCCAGCCGAATTCATGCTCGAGAGGTACGATCAAAATGCTAGGGGTGGCGCGGATTCCGGCGGTAACGAGCAGGATGAGGAAGGTGACGCCGGCCACTACCCAGGCATAATGCGATTTTCGTTTTTCTGATGTTGCCCGTTGCACTCCAACATCCAACCTCCAAGCTGCTCTTTTGCAAAAATACATGCTAAACTCGAAGAGTGACAGACAGGTCTGTCTCATGTCAATCGATCCAATATGGCTCGTAAATCCATAGAAAAGACTTCGCTTCCTCGCCCGGCACGCTCCTCTGTCCGATCAGCGCGAGAGCGCATCCTCGACGCCGCCATCCCCCTCTTTTACCAGCAAGGCGCGCGCGCCGTCGGCATCGATACGGTCATTGCGAAGTCCGGGGTGGCGAAAATGAGCCTGTATCGTAGCTTTCGCTCGAAGGACGAACTGATCGCGGCTTGCCTGGACGAGCGAGACAAGAGCTATTGGGCGTGGTTCGACCGGGTCGTGGCGGAGCATCCCGGCGATCCGCGCGAACAACTTCGCGGCGTCATTCGCGGCGTCGCGATACGCACCTCGAAACCCGGCTACCATGGCTGTTTTTTTCTGAACACTGCGACCGACTACGTGGACCCGTGGCATCCGGGTCGCAAGTTAGCGGTGCGTCACAAACAGGAACTGGCTTCGCGCTTGTTGAAGATTTGCCGTCAACTGCGTGTGCACGACCCGTGGGCGCTCTCGCGGCAACTCGTCCTGCTGATCAATGGCGCGCAAGCCACGGCGGGTATGCTGGGCAAGAGCACGCAGATGGAACTAATCAAAGCGGAGGAACAACTCATAGGCGGCGGGGTCCAGGCACGACGGCAATCGCATCATGCTAAGTAGGCGGGGGCGGTTCGTAAGTCGGCGCAGGTACGTTCCTGCGCTTCCATTTCTTGCTGCAGCAGGCGCGCAGCTTCTTCTTTCAGGCAAATATTCATGGTGCCGTGGCAAACCAGGTGACAGTGGCCGCCGGGGCAGCGAAACGCCTGAAACAGAACGCTCTGATCTCGGCGCGCGCTCACGCCCGACCTGCCTGCCCAAAGACTTCTCAATGCACCCAGCGCGGTCCTCAGCTCGCACGCTGTGAGGTGGATCGAAAGAAATGGCAGGACCAGGTGAAAGCAGTTGGCGTCGCATCGTAGCAAGATGAAGTCGTCGTTGTCGCCGATGGGAGAGAGTTTGGGTTCGCAAGAAGCGGGCACTGCCAGTCTCCTCTCGAAGTGCTGGTTTTACTTTCCTGAAGAGCTGAAACTGCTGCAACTACCTTGCAACAGCGGATATGAGACTAATTTAGTCCGATTACTCTGTCAAGGACGAGAAAGACCGCGAGGGCTGCGCTGACTTCGCCCGCCTCGCTCAAACTCGGGTACACTCATTGTAGAGCCACGACAGGAAGGGACGCATTGATTCACCGTTACGTCTTCCACAACGACGAATTGAAGTCCATCGAGAAGGTGCGGCTCTCCCCCGGCCAGGCCGGACTCGTCTGTGGTTGGGGCATCTTTACCACCATGCGGATTTCGAGGGGCGAAGCGTTTGCCTACGAGCGTCACTGGCGTCGCCTGGAAAAAGACGCCGGGATCATCCACATCCCCTTGGCCTACACCGCGGCCAAGGTGCGCGTGCACCTGCACGAAGTCATTCGGGCCAATAAGGTGACTGACGGCTGCGCCCGGATCTATCTGATCTACAACAATGTAGGGTTCTGGCAGAGCGACGAGGAGCGCCCGCAAACCGATCTGATCATCTACTCAGCGCCCCTCCCGGAATATCGAGAGCCGATCCGTTTGGGACTACAAGAGCATGGGCGTCACGCGGCATCTCCTCTTGCTGGCGTGAAAAGCACTTCGTGGCTCCCGAATGTGTGGGCGGTAGGCGAGGCACAGCGCGAGGGCCTGGACGAAGTGGTGTTGCTCAATGAGCGAGGGGAAATTGCGGAGTGCACCGCCGCAAATATTTTTGCCGTAAAAAATGGGAAGGTTTACACGCCACCGCTCAACTCAGGATGCCTGGAAGGCGTTACGCGCGGCATTTTGTTTGAGATTGCCCCGGAGGCGGGTGTCGCGGTCATTCAGCAGACACTGAAGCCCGAGGACCTGTACTCGGCTGACGAAGTTTTTATCTCCTCCACGAACCGCAACCTGCTGGGAGTTGGCGAAATCGCTGGCCATGCCATCGCAAAAGCTCCAGGGCCGGTGACGCGCCAGTTGGACGAACTGTTCGATACGCACGTGACAGACTACGTTACACGCCGCCTCGCCTCGGCCACACGCTAGATCTCCATCGTCATCCCTAATTCCGTGCCCTACGGGTTATTTACGCGAAATCCGGAGTCAGAAGCTACCACATGGACAGATCACGAGAGCAACCGGTTTTTCGATGCTGGATCGGACTTTAGCGGCGGAGATATCCAGCCCTGGAGTTCAGCCGCGAAGCGAGCGGCTACGGCAAAGTTTCGACCGAGTCGGCCGCGGCCTTTCGGCGCATTGCAACTTCATCCGAGTCCTCCGAGAAAGCCGCTTCGAGCAACTTCCAATCTTTCCGCAATTCGGGTTCCGATGTCTTGGGAGAACGCCCGCTACGTAACTGTTCGCGCAGCCGCGCAACCAGGAGTTCCCGCATAATTTCGGGCGGAGCATCGCCGCTCAGAACATTCTCGCGCGTGATTCCGACCTCGATCAAGGCATCACCCGACCGCACTTGCAGTACCGGCGTCCCGTTTTCATCCAGACGCAATTGCGCGCCATCCAGAAGATGATGCCAGGAACCTTCCTCGCGCCGAGGGTCCGCATTCGCCCCAGCCCGCGTCACTTCTTCAAGCCCCTTCTGGTACGCACGACGTTCTTGAGCACTCAAACGTGTTTGCAGGCCGTCGTCCGCCGAGAACACCAGCGCGTCTTCCGGAGGACTGAAGCGGCCTCCGGCCACATATGCCGCAGCGAAGCCTCCGGCCACCACTGGGTGCAGCGCGAGCAAGGGTAATTCATACTTTTTTGCCTTAAAGACGGACTCGACCACCCCGCGCACCGGGCGGCTCCTGCGAATGGTCCCAGGCACCTGTGGGATCACGAAAGCCGTGAATTGCAACTCCGGGTTCCGCTTGCTGAACTGAACCACGGACTTGGCGACGTGTTTCGGCGTCGAAACATCCAAGTCGGCAATCAGGGCGCGCTTCGCCGTTTTCGGGTAATAGAAGTTCACGGCCTCACGCACGAAGTCCGCGCAATTGCGCGACACCAGCTTGTAAGACTCACGGTTCGGCCTCGCGTTGTACGCCGCGATGAATTTGTCGTCCTGCGCTGCGCTGGTCTCAATTTGAAACCCATATAAGGTACGGTCGTAAGCCGACCCGACCAGCTCATACCAGTCGCCCGCGGGTGTTTCCCCGGCGGGGCCATCGGGCACTAGCTCTTCCAGGAATTTTCGACGATACCGATCCCGCAGCGCGGCCTCGAGTTTGTTGTCCGCAAAGAGCGGAATCTGCCCGGGCTTTTCAACGGCATAGAGATACGGGTATAGGGGCACGGCGATCCAGTCGTACCCGGCAATCCGGTGGTATCGGCTGAGTACGACCCCAGCCTCGCCAGGTTGGCAGCGCCTAAGTTGCGTCGGAGAGGCCGCGCACACCCGGCTTAGGTAGATGGCGGTATGCCCTGTTCCGGCAAGTGCGCCATCGTAGCTATACGGCTCTTCGAGGAGCACAGCAACGTCCGCACGGACGCGCGGCGCCGCCCAGAGCAGCAATGCCAACACCCAGGCTAGTCTCGTCAGCCTCATAGAATTCTCATCGAATTCAACGTTAGCAGCAGGGTTTGCCCCCGCAACTTAGAACCCGTCCGGGCATAGCGAAGTTGCAACCCTGTACTTAAGTACATGAAAAGAAAAGAGAAACCAAGGCAGGTCCTGTAAGTTGGCTACGGAAGGAAAGAGAATTGCACTGGAATCCTACGACTGTTGCAGCTCGGGGATACCCCCTATTCCGTCTACCAGACACCGCGGAGGTTTTCACACGCCGGTATGGGTATAGTACTCATGTTTAGAGGTTTGCGCCTCTCTTGGACCAACTTTCCTATTGCATATACAGCGCCTCATTGGCATAAAGTACGGAAGGCGTCGCTTTGCGGGCAGCAACGCGTCCCAAGCCAGGGTCTCGCATTGGTGTATCAGTCTTACTTAGATAAGGGGTCTTATTAGTGCGACTCGGCTTATGGAATAAGAACGGATTCCACGAATGTCCCCAGTGCAAGAGCCGCTCAGTTTGGAAAGCCGACCCCTACGGCACGCTTGAAGAGACCCTCCACCATTTCCTACGACTCTCCCCTTACCGCTGCGCGCGGTGCGATAAGCGCTTCATGGACTCCAAGATTCCAATGCCTGGTGCCCCGCCACGTTTGATCCGCCGATGGCTCTCCCGGGCTTCGCGCCTCTTGCAGCGTACGCCGTTTGACGAAGCGCTCCGCGCCTATTCTCTCTTCGGCCCGTCGCTGCCGACGCCAGTCAGGACCGTGGGTCCGCGATTGGTCGAGCGCATGAACAGTCGGTCTCAGCCTATGAGCAAGGAAGCCGCAAGGGTTAGCGAAAACGGCGGCCTCCGCGCCTGATACATGGTCCTGAAGAGAAGCCAGAACCGCAGGGCTACAACACCGCGCTGCCAGAAGCCACATTTTCTGACCACCAACATTTGCCCTCGGCCTTGACGCGGCCCTCACACAATTGTTCTGACCAGCCCAATTCTTCGCCGCTCGCGTGCTACAATCCCGCCATTCACCGGCCATGCCCGATACCGTCCCTAATTTAGCCGAAACCGTACTCGAGGTCGTCTCTCCCGACGGCGCGCGGCGTTACGTGCGCGTGACACAAATGCCTTTTTTGATCGGGCGCGGCGCCGAAACCGGCAATCACCTGCAGCTTGCGGATCGCCGTATATCGCGCAACTGCGCCGCCATCGTTACGGAGGCCAGCAAGTTCTACATCGAAGATCGCGGTCAACGCCGTGGCCTGTTCGTCAACGGCGAAAAGGTGGAAAGCCGTGAATTGCAGGACGGTGATTCCATCACGTTCGGCCTCGATGATTCCTACGAAATCATTTACCGCTCCGCCGCAAACGCCAGCACCGATTCCCTTCCTCATTTGCTTACCCGCATCGAGCACATCACCAGTTCGGAACCGGGTAGCGGCGGCCTGCGCAAGCTGAACCTGCTTCTGGAAGCCACCACGCTGCTGCACTCCCAATTGCCGCTCGATACCGTTCTCGGGCACATGCTCGATCACGCCGTTTCCGTCACCGACGCGGACCGCGGCCTGCTTCTGGAAGCCGATGATAAGGGAGTGCTGAAGGTTCGTCTGGCGCGGCGCAGCGGCGGCATGCGTCTGCCGCCCGAAAGTCTCTCGCCAAGTCAGACGGCCATTCAGCTGGCGCTGCGCCGGCAATCCGCGGTGATCACCGAAGACCTCGCGCAAGCGGATATGGATTTGCAAGCCGCGCAGAGCATCGTCGCGCAACGCCTGCGCGCTGTGGTGGTTATTCCGCTGTATGCCATGTCACGCGCAAACACCGATCAATCAATGATCAATATCAAGCGCGGCGATTTTCTCGGCGTTCTCTATCTGGACTCCCGCCGGCCCGCGGCTTTCTCCAAACTCGACCGCCAAATCCTCGATGCCCTGGCCGCCGACGCCGCCAGCATTTTGGACAACGCGCGCCTCGTCGAGCGTGAGCGCGAACGCCAGCGGCTGGAGCAGGAAATCGGCATCGCGCGCGACATCCAGCAAGCTCTCTTGCCGAAAAATTTCCGAGACTACCCGCACCTCTCCGTCTCCGGCATCAATTTTCCTTGTCTCGCGGTCGGCGGCGACTATTTTGACGTCTTCCCGCTAGGTGACAGTCGCACTGCATTCCTGCTCGCCGATGTCTCCGGCAAAGGACTCGGCGCGGCCCTTTGTACCAATTTGCTGCAAGGCGCCCTTTCCGGCATGACCCTGGGCACCGACCCCGCTCGCGTCTTCAACCACGTCAATCGATTCCTGTGCGACCACTCCGAGATCGGACGCTACGCCACCATGTTTTTTGGAATCCTCGACGATCAGGGACATCTCGAATACATCAATGCAGGACACCCTTCGCCGTTTCTGATTCGCCGCGGCGTCGCCGAGGACGTATTCACCGAGGGTTCGTATCCCGTGGGCCTCGTACCCGAAGCGGAGTATACGGTTGTGTGCCTCAAGCTCGAACCCGGCGACACTCTTGTCCTGTTCAGCGACGGCGTCACCGAGGCAATGGACCCCGCGGAGCAACTGTTCGGTGTTCCACGCCTTCGCGAAGTGCTCACGGGCCATATGCAGACGCCGCTCGATGAACTCCAGAGAATCGTGCTGGAATCCGTGGAAAATTTCTCGCGAGGCGCCAGCCAGGCCGACGATCTGACACTCCTGCTCGTTCGTTACCGCGCCACCGCCGCTACGGGCGACACCGACCCGCCGCTCAAACAGGCCGCGATCGGCGCTCCGTAGTACTTTCTCATCGCGCTTTTCTCACGCACCGCTTGATCGCGGCAACTTCTTGCTATATAAGTAGTCTCTTAATTACTACGCTAGCGGTAGCTGGGCTTTCTTGACTCTCTCCTGCATCTGCGCCAAGCCTTCCGACGAACCTGGTATTTGTGGGCCAGGCCGCAGTGTCCGGCCTCGGTATCGGCGGGAGGCAAGGGGCACGCTCCGGGTGCTAAATGGCAAAGACGGAAGACAATTCCGCTGAAACGGTTCGATCGCTCGGCAGCCGGACGGATTTCGGCGACGCACGCGGCGTTTCGTGGACCGAATCCACGCTTCAAGATCTTCGTCTTGCCCTACGCTCCTTGCGCAAGAGTCCAGGCTTTGCGCTCACCGCAATATTGACGCTCGCGCTTGGTATCGGGGTCAATGCCGCGATATTTCAACTGATCGATGCCGTGCGTCTCCGCAGTTTGCCGGTCGTCGATCCGCAGGCCCTTGTCGGCGTGCAGATCAAAGGCGGGAATTACACCGTCGGCATCCGCAGGACCCCAGCGGCACTCAGCCTCGCGCTTTTTGAGCAAATTCGCAAACAACAGCAAGGCTTGTCCGGCGTCTTCGCCTGGTTCAATCATGATTTTCGCCTGGGTCAAGGTGCTCAACAAAGACGCGCACCGGGCCTATGGGTCAGCGGAGATCTTTTTACCACTCTCGGCGTAGCGCCCTTCAAGGGGCGGCTCCTCTCCCCCGAAGACGATCAACCGGGCTGCGGAACCTCCGGAGCAGTCCTCAGCTACGCATTTTGGCAGAGCGCGTTCGGAGGCCAGGATTCCGTGATTGGCAGCAAGCTCCTGGTTGACGAACATCTCACTCAAGTGATCGGCGTCACGCCTCCTGACTTTTTCGGTTTGGAGATTGGCAAAGGCTTCGACATCGCCCTGCCGCTGTGCTCGCATCCGACATTCCATCCGGAGGACTCTTACTTCGCCAGGCACGACTATTTGCAATTCTTCGTGATGGGCCGTCTGAAGCCTGGCTGGACTTCCGAGCACGCATCCGCACAATTGGAATCGATCAGTCCAGACATTTTGGAGGCCACGCTGCCGGACGGATACGACGCGACCGTGCTGGACGACTATCGCAAGTTCCAGTTGGCCGCATACCCGGCCTCAAACGGCATCAGCTCTCTCCGGGAAAAGTACGACGCCTCCTTGTGGCTGCTGTTAGGAATTACCGGACTGGTGCTGTTGATTGCTTGCGCGAATTTAGCCAATCTGTTGCTGGCTCGCGCGACCTCGCGAGAAAAAGACATGGCGGTCCGCGCGGCCTTGGGGGCCTCGCGTTGGCGCTTGATGCGCCAATTGCTCGCGGAAGGATGCGTCCTGGCTGCCGGCGGTGCGATTTTGGGCTGGGCCATCGCCAACGTGTTCAGCCGCAGCATCGTGTGGCAGCTCCGCGGACAGGACCCGACGCTGCAACTCAATTTGGGCGCGGACTGGCGCGTACTGGCCTTCACCGCTATCGTCGCCCTGGCCACCTGCATCCTCTTTGATCTTGTACCCGCACTGCGATCTTCGCGCGCGACTCCCAGCGTGGCGTTGAAGTCAGGAACTCGCGGAACCACTGCGGGGCGCGAACGCTTTTCCTTCCAGCGCACTCTAGTCGTAACCCAAGTCGCCCTGGCAATGGTGTTACTGGTGAGCGCCCTGCTGTTTGTACGCAGCTTCCGCAATTTGATGACCTTTGACCCAGGCTTTCGCAAAGATGGCATCCTCGTCGGCTTCGTCAACTTGAGGCATTTGCACTTGTCGGCCACGGAAAAATACGACGCGGTAATGCGGCAGCTTGTCGAGCAATTGCGTTTGATTCCGGGCGTCGAATCCGTGGCCACTTCGACACATGACCCGCTGGACGGAAGCACCTGGTCCCTGGTTATCCGCGTCGGCGAAGCGGAAGGCTCCTCCAAGTTCACCTGGGTAAGTCCCGGATATTTTCAAACGATGGGCGTCCCCATCCTTGCCGGACGTGATTTCAATGATCGCGACACGCGGACGTCGCCCTGCGTGGTGGTTGTCAACCAGACGCTGGTTTCTAGATTTCTGGGCGCCGCCGATCCCGTCGGAAAGACACTCCGCACTGTCCGTGAACCAGGTTACCCTCCGGCGCAGTGCGAGATTGTCGGTCTCGTGAAGGACACCAAGTACTCAGGACTTCGGGAGGAAACGCCCCCAGAAGCGTTCGGAGTAGCCTTGCAATTCCCGCTGGGAGAATCAGCGATGTACGCCTTCCTCCACTACTCGTCTTCTTCCGCGATGGTTCCCGAAGTGCAAACGAAGGTCGCTCAGTTTAATCCCGAAATCGAAGCGGAATTTCGGATATTCCGCGACAACGTCCAAAAGGGCATTGTGCAGGAACGCATCATGGCATTTCTTTCGGGCGCCTTCGGAGCTCTGGCGATACTTCTCACGACCATCGGCCTTTACGGAGTCATTTCTTACATCGTGGCGATGCGCAGGAACGAAATTGGAATCCGCATGGCCCTGGGTGCCAGCGGAGCCGACGTCGTCGGCATTATCACCCGGCAAACGGTGCGAATGCTGGCCGCCGGCGTTGCCTTGGGCGTGCTTTTGTCTATTGCGGCAACCCGCGGCGCGAGTTCGTTGCTTTTCGGAATTCTGCCCAATGACGTTCTCTCGATTCTTGGGGCTGCCCTTTTCCTGATGTTAGTAGGATTGCTGGCCGGCTACATTCCCGCACGCCGCGCTTCCCGAATGGATCCCTCCACCGCCATCCGCTATGAATAGCTACATTGCAATCTCTCACATGTCTCATTGTTCTTCCGGACCCTTCTGGACAACGCTAGTTTCCTCGGAAGATGCGGATTCGGTGGTCGACAAACGGAGCGTGAACGGAGGGAACTTCGACTTGCGGCATGTGACAGCTCGCGCAATTTCTTGTGCCTATCGGACAGCGAGCCCCCCGGATGGCTGGCCCGTGCTTTGTCCCCTCCCACAGTTGCGACAAAACTCCTCCCACGCCGTTACCTTCCCTCTGCTTCCTTGCCACGCAGGACTAAACAAGTGGAGCTTGCTTTGGCAACGGCGCGACCCTTCTCGTCGGTGATCTCGCACTCCACGTAGCCCACGGTTTTGCCGCGTCGCACGACTTTGCCCTCTGCTCGAAGCTCCGCCTTCCACACTGGCCGGAAGAAATTAATTTTCAGCTCCACGGTCGTGAACGATTCGGCGGACGCCAGCGTGCTGTTGAACGCGATGCCCATCGCCGCGTCGGCGATGTCACACAAAATCCCGCCATGCAGCGTCCCCATCGGATTCGTATGCTGCGGCCCGGCCACCAGCGTCACGACCGCGCGGCCTTCCCCTATCTCCACCAGCTCAAACCCGATCAGCTTCCCGACCGGCATTCCTTCGCGCGCCCTCGCCATCAGCCGATGGTCGCCCTGCGAATCTTTCGTCGTGCCACTATTCTCCGTCACCGCGATCTCCTCTCACAAAAAGACTTGTAACTTATACGCCCATTTTCTCATCAACCAAGTTGGGATGGTTTGGCGCGGCATCCCATTGACTTGACAGAACCGCGTAAGCGTTCTATCAATAGCGTCGTGCGGCAGCATCCTCTTACTGCCCGCGAATGGGGGCCATACCTAAATGAACCCTTCCCGGCGAGACTTCCTCAAACTCAGTACCGTAGGCGGAGCAGCCGCCGCTATGTTTGGGTTCGATTTGCAGCCCGCTTTCGCGCAACTCCGTGTGCTCAAGATCGCTCGGGCTAGCGAAACTCGCTCCACATGCCCGTACTGTGCCGTGGGCTGCGGCACCATCATCTACACCATCGGCGACCGCGCCAAGAATGTGACCGCCCAGGTCGTGCACGTCGAGGGCGACCCCGATCATCCCACCAACCGCGGCACGCTGTGCCCGAAGGGTTCCTCGCTGCAGCAAGAGATCATGAACGACCGGCGCTTGCTCAAGCCCCAGGTACGCCGCCCGGGTGGCACCGAATGGCAGGACATTTCATGGGACGATGCAATTAACGAGATTGCGGCCCGCGTCAAAAAGACCCGCGATGATACTTTCATCGAGAAGGATGCGGCGGGACACACCGCAAACCGGCTGGAGTCGGTCGCGTTTATCGGCGGCTGCACCGATACCAATGAGTTTAACTATCTGGTTGTGAAAGCGATGCGTGCCCTGGGGGTCATGCATCTCGAAAATCAGGCCAGGGTTTGACACGGCCCCACGGTCTCAAGTTTGGGACCAACGTTCGGACGCGGGGCGATGACCAACGGCTGGGTCGACATGAAGAATACCGACATGATGCTCATCATGGGCGGTAATCCTGCCGAGAACCATCCCTGTGGATTCAAGTGGCCCATTGAAGCGAAACGCACCCGCAACGCAAAAATGATTGTGGTCGATCCGCGCTTCACGCGGACCGCTGCCGTGGCTGATCTCCACTGCCAGATTCGCGCCGGATCGGACATCGCGTTCCTCGGCGGCGTCATTCGCTATGCCATTGAGAACAAACGCATCGCGAAAGATTATCTGGTCAACTTCACGAACGCAGCATTTATCGTCAAACCCGGCTTTCAGTTGCCGGGCGATACGGACGGAGTTTTCTCCGGCTTTGACGCCAAGGCGCAGACCTACGACAAGTCCACCTGGAATTATGCGGGAACAGGAGGAGGCGGAGGAGCCAACACGCCGCATCCACCAAGCGGAAGCGCTCCGCCCGCTCCCAAGCTGCCGGAAAAAGTCGAGTTCGATCTATCGCTGCAGAACCCCAATTGCGTGTTCCAACTGCTGAGGAAGCATTACTCGCGCTATACGCCCGAGATGGTCGAGCGCATCACCGGGATTCCCAAAGAACAATTTCTCAAGGCCGCCGACCTCTATACTTCGATTCGCAAAGACGGCGACATGAAGAAGGCGAGCACGATCATTTACGCGGTCGGATGGACGCAACACTCGTTTGGCACGCAAATCATACGAACCGCGGCGATTTTGCAACTGGTGCTTGGCAACGTTGGCCGCGCGGGCGGTGGCGTCAACGCGCTGCGCGGGCACTCCAACATTCAGGGCGCCACAGACATGGCCGGCCTTTTCGACAATCTGCCCGGCTATCTGAAGGTTCCGACGCCCGCGGACACTTCCTTCGACGCCTGGATGAAACGCATTACGCCGACTCCCTCCAAGCCCGCCCCGTGGGATTCGTTCAACTACTATGGCAACACGCCGAAATTCGCGGTCAGCTATCTGAAAGCCCTCTATGGCGACGCGGCCACTAAACAAAACGGCTGGGCCTTTGATTATCTGCCGAAAGTGGATCGCAACTATTCATGGGTTCAAATGTGGGACGACATGTACAACGGGACCGTCAAAGGCATGCTGGCCTTTGGCATGAACGGCGTAGCCATCGGTCCCAACTCAAAGAAAAACATCGACGCGCTGAAAAAAGCGGACTTCCTGGTGGTGGGAGAAATTTATCCGGATGAAACCAGCGAGTTTTGGAAGTCGCCCGGGATCACCACGGACGAGATGAAGCAGATTCAAACCACCGTGTACCGCTTGCCTTGCGCGGGATTTGCCGAGAAAGACGGCTCGTTCACCAATTCCGCCCGCTGGTTGCTATGGAAGAATGCGGCCGTGCCAACTCCCGGAGATGCCCGGCTGGACCAGGCCATCGTCGCGCAAATTTTCCTGAAGATCCGCGAGCTGTATAAGAAGGAAGGCGGCAAGTTCCCCGATCCCATCCTGAACCTGACTTGGAATTACAGCAACCCATCGAGCCCGCCCCTCGCCGAGGTATTGAAGGAAGTCAACGGGAAGGCGCTGGCGGATTTGGAGGATCCCGCGACGAAGCAACAAATCAAGGCCGGCCAGCAGCTTCCTGGCTTTGCTTGGTTGAAAGACGATGGTACGACTTCCTGCGGCAACTGGATTTACTCCGGCTCATTCACCGAAGCAGGCAATCAAACCGCGCGCCGCGATCCCTCGGATCCTTCGGGCCTGGGTTTGCATCCGGGATGGGGCTGGTCCTGGCCCGCGAATCGCCGCGTGCTCTACAATCGCGCGTCGTGCGACGTCGACGGCAAGCCCTGGGATCCGTCGCGAAAGCAAGTGTGGTGGAACGAGGACCAGCAAAAATGGGTTGGCAACGACGTGCCCGACTTCAAGGCCGACTCCAAGCCGAAAGATCACATGGGCCCGTTCATCATGAACCCGGAGGGCGTAGGGCGAATCTTTGGGCCGCTCGCGGCTTTTGCCGATGGACCGTTCCCCGAATTCTACGAGCCCGTCGAAAGCCCTGTGGACAATGCACTGCATCCGCAGCAGACGCACAATCCTGTGGTGAAGCGTTTCAAAACGCCGGACGATAAATATGCCACGCCCAAGGACGGTTACACGGTTGTCTGCACGACCTATCGCCTGACCGAGCTGTATCACTACTGGACGAAGAATAATCCGATGAACGTGCAGCTCGTACCGGAGCCGTTTATCGAGATTTCGGTGGAGATGGCCAATGAAATGGGCTTCACCGGCGGCGAAAAAATAAAAGTCTCGAGCATCCGTGGAAATTACATTGCGAAGGCGATGGTCACCAAGCGCATCAAGCCGTTGATGATCGACGGCAAGAAAGTCTACCCGATTGGCCTCCCCATTCATCAAGGCTATCGGGGAATCGCCGAGGACGAAGGCAAGGACGCGAGGACGCTGGCGAATCTGCTCACGCCGACGGTTGTCGATCCCAATGCCTATACGCCGGAATTCAAGGGCTTCCTGGTGAAGGTGGAAAAGGCCTGACCATGCGGAAAATTTTCACGTTGTCTCTGAATGGGCGGAGGTATCCATGAGCCAGGCCACACTCCGCATCCAAAAAATTTCCGGCCACGCCGGCAGCGTCCCCGGCGAAGACACGCAGCGCCAATTCACCGTCTGCAAGCTCATCGACACCACCACCTGCATCGGCTGCAAAGCCTGCGAAGTCGCCTGCATGGAGTGGAACGATCTCCCCTTCGGCGAAACCGTCTTCGGCAACTCCTATCAGACCATGCCGGAAACGCGCTGGAACTACTGGAACCTGATCCTCTTTAACGAGCACGAGCGCGAAGACGGCACGCTGATGTGGCTGATGCGCAAAAATCAGTGCATGCATTGCGCCGACCCCGGCTGCCTCAAAGCCTGCCCCTCCGATGGCGCCATCGTTCAATACACAAACGGCATCGTCGACTTTCAGCAGGAGAACTGCATCGGCTGCGGCTACTGCATCACCGGCTGCCCCTTCAACATTCCCAAGTTCAACCCGGAAACCAAGCGCGTCTACAAGTGCACGCTCTGCGCCGACCGTGTCAGCGAAGGCCTCGAGCCCGCCTGCATCAAATCCTGTCCCACCGGCTGCCTGCACTTCGGCAGCAAAGACGACATGAAGGAACTCGCCGAAACCCGCGCCAAGCAACTCCGCGATCACTATAACTTCCCGCAAGCCGGCGTCTACGATCCCCAAGGCGTAGGCGGCACCGGCGTGATGTACGTCCTCCACGATGCCACGCAACCCGAGCTCTACGGAGGACTCCCGAAGGATCCGAGCATCCCGTGGACCGTAAAACTCTGGAAGGGCCCGCTGAAGTGGCTCGGCAACGCAGCGATGATCGGCGGCCTGATCGGCCTCGTCGTCCATTACTTGCGCTTCGGCCCCAAGACTCGCGAAGAAGACGTCAATGTCCCCCACGAAGGAGCGCAACCGTGACGTCCCGAGCATCCACCCTGCAAGCGGAACAACGCGTTCCTCCCGGCCACATCCTGCGCTACACATTTCGCGAGCGCCTCGTTCACTGGCTCGCCGCCCTCTCCTACATCTACTTGCTTCTCACTGGCCTCGCGTTCTGGTCCCCTTGGTTATTTTGGCTCGCTGTAATTCTCGGAGGCGCTCCCGTCTCCCGGATGTTGCATCCCTGGATCGGGCTCATCTTTTTTGTCGGCATCGTGCAGATGTTTTTCCTCTGGGCGTCGCAGATGGGCATCACTCCGGTCGACCGCCAGTGGTTCGGCGCCGTAGGCCATTACATTCGTAACGAAGACGAAGACATGCCCCCGGCCGGCCGCTATAACGCCGGACAAAAGCTCCTCTTCTGGGGCTTCATTCTTTTCGGCACGCTCCTGCTCCTCAGCGGCCTCATCCTCTGGTTCCCCGAATACATCCCGTGGAACCTGCGCGTCCTCCGCTACATCGCCGTGTTAGTCCACGCGTCCTCGGCGCTAGCCACCATCGGTCTATTCCTGATCCATGTCTACATGGGCGTCTTCGCCGAGCGCGGTGCGATCGACTCCGTCATTCATGGCGATGTCACCGAAGATTTTGTTCGCCGCTACCACCCCGGATGGTACAAAGAGATCGTGGCATCCTCCACTACCACTCCTCGCAAATGACGCTGGCAAGAACCGCCGGCCCCGATTACGACGCACGTAT
The DNA here is from genome assembly GCA_963729285.1 of uncultured Acidobacteriota bacterium. GTDB lineage: Bacteria > Acidobacteriota > Terriglobia > Acidiferrales > UBA7541 > Acidiferrum. Next base: position 97,958 of record CAVSNL010000015.1, on the reverse strand, counting down.
TCGCCGCGCGCAGCATCTCGGCGCATCCCATCCTTTCGCCACCGAGGTCATGACCTTCTACCAGCACCTCGCGCAATTCCAAAAACGTCTTTACGCGCGCCTCGCTCACCCTGCGGGCCAGCACCCCGCACCAGCATCAGCCGCCCATTTCCGTTCGCAGCTCGACCTGGCCCTGCTCTTGCAATACTTTCCCGAGCTTCTCTCGCTCCTCCAAACCGTCGGCACACCCCCCGTTGCCGAAGCCGCGCGACAACTCTCACTGCAAGGTCCGGCGGCTTGGATCGCGTTCCTCACCGAATATTGGACCGCCGCCGGCAACGTCAACCATCTCGGTCCCCACACTCCTCAGCGCAGCTACGACCCGCAAGATCCCGCCGCCGAAGCCCTCACCGCGTTCATCCTGAGAGTTTTTCTCGAGCCCTACGCAGAATTCCTCGCCTCCAATCGCGCCGCACCCCCAGCCATCACGACCCATTCCATCTGCCCCATCTGCAACTCCGCCCCGCTACTCGGAGTCCTGCGCATCGAAGGCGACGGCGGCAAGCGCCACCTCCTCTGCTCCTTCTGCCTCCACGAATGGGAATTCCGCCGCATCCTCTGCCCCACCTGCGGCGAAGAAGCCGAAAACAAACTACCTGTCTACGTCGCCGAACAATTCCCCCACATCCGCGTGGAAGCCTGCGACACCTGCCGCTACTACATCCGCACTATCGACCTAACCAAAGACGGCCACGCCAATCCCGTAGTCGACGATCTAGCCGCCCTCCCGCTAACCCTCTGGGCCACAGAACACAACTACTCCCGCCTCCACCCAAATCTCCTCAGCACGTAGCATCCGACCTGTTTCTGTCTTGATGGGGCGTCGAATGTAGGCGCTGGGCTTTAGCCCGGCGAATCCCTCCTCGCAAACTCCCACCCAAAACTCGCCTTTGTCATCCTGAACCTGCCCGACAAGGCTAGTGAAGGACCCCAACACCAACTGAATTCACCCAAGCCACCGGTCCGTCGTTACCTCATTACTTCGTTATCTCATTACTTCCTTACGTCACAGCTTCTTTCCCGCTATACTCTCGCCGCCTATGTCCTTCCACCTCGAAACCCACCGCACGAACGACCGCATGACCGTCGCCTGCCACGGCAAACTAACCTTCGAACACGCACCGCAACTTCGCAACAAAGTCCGCACCCTGATCCCTGACGAAAAACACATCATCCTCGACCTCAAAGAAGTCCCGTTCATGGACAGTTCCGGTCTAGGCGTTCTCGCCACCCTCTACGTCTCAGCCCGCACCCGCAACTGCAAAATCGAACTAGCCAACGCAAACCCAGCTCTCCGCAGTCTCCTGGGCATGACCAATCTCCTCTCCCTCTTCGAATCAGCAGGCCGCTACGGCGGCAAATTCCCCTGACCCCCAATTCCCGACCGTGATGGTGACATCATCCTTATTTCCTCGATCACAGACTTCGAGCCATGAAACTTAAATCCCGCTGCATCGTCTGTACTCATGTCCATAAGTCCCTGCTCGACGTCTAAGCCACACTTTGTAGCGCCCAGGAGGGGACCTCCCATGCGTAACTGGCTTGCCGATCTTCACTTCGGACTCCGCGCCCTCCGGCGCAACCCCGGCTTTGCCCTGGGCGCCATCCTCGTCCTCGCCCTCGGCATCGGCGCCAACACCGCCATCTTCTCCATCGTCAACGCCGTGCTCCTACGCCCACTCCCTTACCAAGACCCATCCCGCCTCATGCAGGTCTGGCACGTCCCTCCCGCCAAAAGCTTCCCCGGCATGACCCTGTTCTCCGTCTCCCCCGCCAATTACCTCGACTGGCAAGCGCAGAGCACCTCCTTCGAGTCCATGTCCATCTACGGAGGCCGCAGCTTGACCTTCGGCAAGGATCGCCCCGAAGTCCTTGAAGCTGCCGCGGTTCCTCCGGACTTCTTTACCGTTTTGCGGGCCCGTCCCTTGCTCGGCCGCAGCTTCACCGCCGACGAAGACCGCCCCGGCTCCGACCACTCCATCCTCCTCAGCTACAAATTCTGGCGCGACCATTTCGCTTCCGACCCCACCATCGTCGGCCGCAACATCACGATTAACTCGCAGCCTTACGCCGTCGTCGGAGTGATGCCCGATAAGTTTCGCTTCCCCAGCTTTGCCAAAGCATGGATTCCCCTCGCCTGGTCCAATGAAGACCGCGCCGTCCGCGGCAATCACAATTACATGGTCATCGCCCGGCTCAAGTCGGGAGTGGACATCGCGCGAGCTAAAAGCGAGCTAGCCGCCATCTCCACCCGTCTCGAACAGCTCTATCCCGAAGACGACAAAGGCTGGAGCGCCACCGTCATTCCCCTGCGCGAACAGATGATCAGTGACGTACGCACGGCGCTGCTCGTGCTCCTGGGCGCCGTCGCTTTCGTTCTTCTCATCGCTTGCGCCAACGTCGCCAATCTCGTCCTCGCCAAAACTTTGGCTCGCCGCAAGGAAATCGCCATTCGAACCGCGCTTGGCGCAGGCCGCTCCGCGATTCTTCGCCACATTCTTTCGGAAACGGTGCTTCTCTCGGTCATCGGTGGCGCGCTCGGTTTCCTGCTCGCCCGCGTGAGCCTCGGTCTTCCCATGCGACTCCTCGCTGACTACCTGCCGTCGTTCGCGGACGTCACGCTAGACACCCAAGTACTGGTTTTCACGCTGTTGCTTTCTGTGACGGCCGGCGTTCTCGCCGGGCTCATTCCCTCGCTGCGTTTTTCCCGCGTCGACGTTAACGAAGCCCTCAAGCTCGGCCAGAGTCGCGGCAGCTCCGACTCCGGCGGCAAAACCCGAAATCTGCTGGTCATCTCGGAAGTAGCGCTTTCTCTCGTTCTGCTTGTCGGCGCTGGCCTGATGCTCCGCACCCTATACGAACTGCGGCGTGTCAGCCCTGGTTTCGATTCCGTAGACGTGCTGACCATGTCCGTGCCCATCAGCCACGACCGCTTCGCCAGCCCTGCCGCCCAAATCAATTTTTTCGAGGAAATTCTGCGGCGCGTTCGGGCTCTCCCTGGAGTCGAAGCTGCCGGCACGATCGACGATCTCCCGCTCGACGGCGAGGGTGGCTCGCATCAGCCCTTTTCCATTGAAGGTCGTCCCGTCCTTCCCATGGCCGACCAGCCGGAAGTCGATGTCCGCCTCATCAGCCCTGGCTATCTTCGCGCCATGCGCGTCCCACTCGTTCGCGGTCGCGACTTCACTGACGTCGACGCCGCCGGACGTCCCGGCGCCGCCCTTATCAGCGAAGCACTCGCGCGTCGCTTCTGGCCCAACGAAGATCCCATCGGCAAGCATCTGACTCTCACCTTCTTCCCCAATGTCGTTCGCGAAGTCGTCGGCATTGTCGGCAACGTCAAACTCGATTCCCTCGACGAGGCTCGCCCCGTCGACACCATCTACGTCGCCCTCGGTCAGGTCACCCCACCCCCCACTGAAAAATGGCAATCCTTTGGCCTCACTTTCGTCGTGCGCACCACTTCCGATCCCCATAGCGCGATCTCCGCGGTCACCGACGCCATCCATCGAGTCGGTCCCGACGTTCCCGTGGTCGATGTCCTCAGCATGGACGACGTCCTCGCCAAATCCTTGTTCTCGCAGCGTTTCGTTCTCTACCTGCTCGCTTCCTTTGCCGGACTCGCGCTGCTTCTCGCCGCCGTCGGCATCTATGGTGTCCTCTCCTACACCGTGCGCCGCCGCGTCCGCGAAATCGGCATCCGCATGGCCCTCGGCGCCACAAACTCCGATGTCCTAAAGCTCGTCGTCACCGACGGCATGAAGCCCATCCTCCTGGGCATCATCATCGGCCTGGTCGCCTCTCTAGCTCTCAGCCGGCTGATCGCCTCCCTAATCTTCGGCGTCCGTCCCACGGACCCGCTCACCTTCGCCGCTGTCGCCTTCCTCCTCGCCGCTGTCGGCATCTTGGCCAATCTTCTACCCGCTTACCGCGCCACCCGCGTAGAACCCAATCCGCACCCTCCGCGACGAATAGCCCAAAAGCATACGACGCAGCCGATCTCGCATGCTCCTTGCAAACACCACTCCTTTGCGGCAAGCTACCGCCCTTTCCAAGGAGCTTTCGTGACCCAAACCTCTCCAGACAAATGTAGTGGCCGATCTTTAGATCGGTTCGGACCGCCTTCGTGGAGCACTAAACTCGTCTCGATTGTCTCCGCTCTCGCAATCTGCTCCTTACTCACTGCCGGCATCGCCTCCGCCCAATCGGCTTCGCAAACCGCACCACTCACCGTCATCCGCGCCGGTTCCTTAATCGACGGCGCCAGCGACGCTCCGCACAAAAATCAACTCATCTTCGTTCGTGGCGACCGCATCGAAAAAATCGCCGACGCCTCCGCGCAAATCCCCGCCGGCGCCAACGTCATCGACCTCTCTTCCTCCACCGTGCTTCCCGGCCTGATCGATTCCCACACGCACATCTTTCTGTGGGGCGAAGACCCCAGCCAAGGGCGGCTACGACGCCAACATTCTCAAAGCAGGCATCGCCCTGCGCGCAGCCCGAGCCACTTTCGCCTGCCGTCGCGCTCTCGACCAAGGTTTCACTACATTGCGTGATGTAGAAACCGAAGGCGCAGGCTATGGCGACGTCGAAATCAAGGAAGCCATCGCCGAAGGCACCATCCCCGGCCCACGCCTGTTCTGCGCCACCCGCGCCATCTCCTCCACCGGCGGCTACAACCTCGAAGGCTATGCCCCCGAGCTGGACATGCCCAAAGGCGCGCAAATCATCGACGGCCCCGTGCAAGCTCGAAAAGCCGCTCGCGAACAGCTCGATCACGGCGCCGACTGGATCAAGGTCTACATGACCCATCGCTCATGGACCGACAAGCAAGGCCGCCTGGTTTCGCAACCCACCTTAACGGTAGAGGAATTGAAAGCCATCGTGGATGAAGCGCACGGATGGCAAAAGAAAGTCGCCTGCCACGCCTACAACGGAATTGGATTGCAGCGCGCCCTCGACGGCGGCTGCGACTCCATCGAGCACGGCCTGGAAATCACCGACGCGCAAATCGCGCAAATGGCCAGCCAGGGCACGTGGTATTGCCCCACGCTCTCGCCGTATTACGAAGATTGGGCTCCTGAGGACACACCGGCAGGCAAGCGCGATCGCGCCCGCGCCGCGGTTCACGAAATCTCATTCAAGAAAGCGCTGCAAGCCCACCTGAAGATCGTCTTCGGCACCGACATCGGCGGCATGCCCTGGACCGAATCCATGGCCCAGGAATTCCCCCGCATGGTAAATCTTGGAATGCCTTCGATGGATGCAATTCATTCCGCAACGTCCCGAGCCGCGGAAATGTTGGAGATGAAGGGTGAAATCGGCGTCGTCGCCCCGGGCGCCTACGCCGACGTAATCGCCGTCAACGGCGACCCCCTGAAAGACATCGCCACGCTGGAACACGTCCGTTTCGTAATGCACAACGGCGCCATCTTCAAAAACGACCAAGCCAAATGAACGTCAATCAATCCAAAGCCAGGGGTAGGTCGGACCAGAGGGCGGTCGGACCTTCAGGTCCGACGCAGACAGTTGCAGCAAATAAGGGCTTTAGCCCCTGAGGAAACATTTTGTTCGAGCAGATGGCAAGTCCCTCTTCACCCCTCGACTCGCACGCCCTTCCAAAACGCGATGTGATCCTTGATCTCCGCGGCGGCGGGCTTCGGCTGCGGATAATACCAGGCCGCATTGTCGTTCCGCATTCCTCCCACTTCCACGCTGTAATAGTGCGCAGTGCCCTTCCACGGGCACTCCGACGTATGTGCGCTCGGCTTCAAAAACTCCTTCTTGACCGCGTCCGGCTGGGAAATATTGGTTTCCTTCCACCTCCACGGTCGCATTGCTCTCCGCAATCACTTTCCCGCACCAGCTAGCCTTGGCCATTTCCTCTCCCCGTATATTTTTGCAAAATCTGCCGCGCTGATATCTCGCAGCAAATATTGTCCCACGATCGGGTTGGATGCGCGCCGGACGCTCCAAGGTTCTTGAATTTGGGAGCGATTTGCATCACTCTGGCGGCGCATCGGCCGCACTCGCTCACCGCTTCGGTTTTCATGGGAGGCACGTCATGGCTGAACAGAACCTCGCGAACCACACCAAATTTTTTCCTCTTTTCCATTTCTTCGTGCTGCCCGTTCTGCTCGTAAATCTTGGCATCCAGGTCTACCGGCTGTAAAGAGTTCTGGAACACATTTACATTTAGGGGTATTTTCAACGTCCTGCTGGCCCTCGCGCTGATCGCCGGTTTTCTAAGCGCGCGAAGGTTTGCGCTGGCCGTACAGGATCGCGTCATTCGGCTCGAAGAGCGCCTGCGGTACCAGCGCTTGCTCCCCGCCGATCTGCAGCCACGCATCGAGGAATTCACCGTCGCCCAACTTGTTTCGCTCCGCTTCGCCAGCGACGCAGAACTCCCCGCGCTAGCCAGAAAAGTACTCGACGAAAAAATGCAAGAGCGTAAAGCCATCAAACAGCTAGTGAAAAACTGGAAGCCCGACTATCTGAGGGCCTAGTCGCACAAACACTCCTCAGGCCGCGGAAAAAGTCGGATTTGTCATCCCGAACCCGCGTCGTTTGCGGGTGAGGGATCTGCTGTTCGCAAGAAAACCAAGGAAAAAGCAGATTCCTCACCCCGTTCAAAAACCGAACGGGGTTCGGAATGACATATTTTTGAGTTTTTCCGCAGGCTGCTAGGTAGCACAGACACTCCTGTCTGTGCCAACCGCAAAGATGCCGCAAACAAATCCGGCCAGCAACAAACACTCGAAACAAAGGCTGATGAACGAGAGGGCCTTCCCAGCGCAAAAAAAAACCTCAAGAAACGCCGCCGCCCAAACCTAAAAGACGCTGCGAATCACGCCGCCCTCAGCCCGAACCGCAGCCCCGTTGATCACCAACCCTTGCGCGCCGGCCACGAAGGCGACCACCGCCGCCACTTCATCGGGCGTCTCGAAACGCTTGAGTAGCGAGCTCGGCCGTCCCTTCTCGAAAAACGCCTTCTCCATATCGGCTTGGGAGACGTTCTGCTGCTTGGCCAGGCTGTCGAGGAAGGTGCCCACTCCCTCGGACTCCGTGGGCCCCACCAGGATCGCATTCACGGTGACGCCAGTGCCCGCGACCGACTCCGCAAGCCCTCGCGAAATCGCAACTTGCGCCGTCTTGGTCATGCCGTAATGAATCATTTCCGGTGGAGGCTGCTGCGCGGACTCGCTCGAGATAAAGATAACGCGGCCCCAGTTTTTCTTGAGCATGCCCGGCAGATATTTTCGCGAGAGCCGCACGCCGCTAAGCACGTTGACCTCGAAGAAGCGCAGCCACTCCGCGTCGGGAATCTCCAGGAACGGCTTGGGATCGAAGATGCCTACGTTGTTGATCAACACATCGGCGTCCGGCGCCTTCTTCAGAAACGCTTCGACGCCGGACGCGCTACCCAGGTCCGCGGCGACGCCGCGCAAATCCGCGTTGGGAACACGCTCGCGGATTTTTCCGAGCGCTGCGTTAACACGCTCTTCCGTGCGGCCATTGATGATCACGCGTGCGCCCTCCGCCGCCAGCGCGACCGCGATGGCCAGGCCGATTCCGGCGGTCGATCCCGACACCACCGCGATTTTTCCTTGCAGTCCGAGATTCATTTTCAACCCTCGTCTATGTTTTGAAGTTCGTTTTCCGATGCGTGCCGAAGTGTCGCTACTGCCTCGCGAGGCCATCGACAGAATAGGAATTATATTCACGCGTGGCGATCAGCGCCGCATACACCGACGCGTAAAACAGCTGGATAGCGAGCGTGTTCCATTCCGATCGCAAGGCGGTGCCAAAGATCAGCGACGCCATGCAGGCCGCGCCGAGCAACAATGCCCAGCGCGACCACAAGCCGAGCAGAACCAGCAAGCCGATCAATGTCTCCGCAAAGACCAGTGAAAGCCCGAACCACCTCACGAGAGTCGCCGGCAAAATTGTGCCGGCAAACTGCTTTACCAGGCCATCCGCGAATGCACCGAGATGCGGCAGGCGCACCAAACCATGCATCAGGATGCTGAAGCCGAGCACGAAGCGAAGGACGAAGTATCCCAGCTTGCGGTCCGCGATAGACGGCGCGTCCATGACTGCGAATGCTAGCGTGCCGCGGAGGCCGCGTTGCCTTCGATTTCGGCGAGATCTTGCGCCGTGAGTTTTAATTCGCCGGCGCGCATGACTCCGTCGGCTTGCTTCGCGTTGCGCGCGCCGACGATGGCTCCGGTGACCGCCGGAAGCCGCAGCGTCCAGGCGATGGCCACTTCGCCGGGGGAACGCCCGTAGCGCTTGCCGACAGCGCGGAGGCGCTCGACGAGCTCGAGATTCTTCGTGAGCTTCGGCTCGCGGAATTCCGGATTGTTCCGGCGCCAGTCATCGGCGGGAAGATTTTCGGCGCGTTCGCGCGTCATCGCGCCGGTGAGCAACCCCGACAGCATCGGCGAGTAGACAATGACGCCGATATTATTTTGTTCGCAGTGCGGGAGAATTTCGGCTTCGATCCTGCGCCGCAGGATCGAGTACGGCGGCTGCAACGAAGTGACCTGCGCAATTTTTTCAAGGCGCTTTAGTTGTGGAACATCGTAGTTGGATACTCCGATCCAACGCACCTTGCCCTGTTTTTGCAGTCGGCCATGGCTTGCCACGATTCTTCGAGCGAAGGGCCGTTGTCTTCGGGCGGCCAGTGAATCTGGTAGAGGTCGATGACCTCAACTTGTAAACGCCGCAAGCTGTCTTCGCACTCCTGGCGGATGGAATCGGCCTTGTGGACTTTGGTGACGCTGCCTTTCGCATCCCAGCGCATGGTGCACTTGGTGAAAACGTAGGGGCGCGCGCCCTTCCACTCCTTCAGCGCGCGGGCAACGACTTCTTCCGAGTGCCCGATGCCGTAGACGGCGGCGGTGTCGATCCAATTGGCGCCGAGTTCAAGCGCGCGATGAATGGCGGCGATGGAGTCCGCATCCTCCTGCGGGCCCCAGCCAAAATCGTAGCCCGCACCGCCAATGGCCCAAGCGCCAAAGCCCACCGGCGTAATGTGCATGTCCGAATTTCCCAACTTGCGCGTTTGCATCATTCCTCCTCAACGATAACTTTCGAAACAGTAGGGGCGGGGCTTGTTTACACTGACCCTCGAGGGCCCCGCCCGGCTGTGCGTGCGGACTCAAACTTTCCGCACGCCACCCTGTAGCCGCCCTCTCCGAGAGGGCGGGGTTTAGACGAAACTCCAGCAAAATCATACCCTAGCGTGCTGTCATTCGTTTGATGTGGAGAGACGGACCGAGGTTAAAGCCCATCTTGATTTGAGCAAAGTCGATCAAGAGATCCTCAAGAAGCGGGGTGTGCCGCGCTGGCATTCTAACCTCCGTAACCTGTAGGGGCGGGGCTTGCCCCGCCCGGCTGTTGCGTCTTGGCTCAAAGTCTCCGCACGCCACCCTGTAGCCGCCCTCTCCGAGAGGGCGGGGTTTAGACGAAACTCCAGCACCACCAAAGATCAAAGACGGCAAATAAAGCGGCCGACGTCGATCCTTGCTAGTTGGCGGTGAAGGCGGCGTCCAGGCTTACGGTTTCGCTGTCGGGATTTGTTAGCGTCAGGCGCTGAGGGCCTGCGCTGGTCGCGGGGGTTACCAGCGCTAGGGTGTTTGCGTCGATCAGCGTTACCGCAGCGTTTTTTCCGCCCAGGGTTGCGGTCATGCCGGTTTGAAAATTGCTGCCGCGGACGGTTATGGTGGCGCCACCCGCGGCGGGGACGTTTGCGGGAGAGATCGTGCCGATTCCCAGCGGCACGCTTGCCAGTTGGATCACCGTCAGGCCGGAATTAGTAATGGCGAAGATGCGTTGGCCGGTTTCGTCGATGGTTACAAATTGAGCCAAGAGGCTGCTGGTGTCCGCAGAACGAGCGGCGATAGGTTCTGGCAGAAATATTCGCAGGCGGAGTTTCCCGGAGCGCGCGTCAAAGATGTCGATGCCACCGCGGAGATTTGGATTTGGGGTGGGATTCGCCGATTCCGCGGGAGCCGGTCCGTTGAGAATCGGTTGATAGACGAGAGCGCCGCTCGGGTGCATCGCGATGCCGGGGACGGTGATACCTGTTGGGAGCTGCTCGAGTTCGGGCGTCACGCGATTGCTGATCAGATTCAGAGCGGAGTCGCGAATTTCAATTATCGAGCCGAGCGGAGGACCAGCAAGAGTATCCGGCAAGAGTGCCGGCGCTACCAGCGCCGTTTACGGTGGTGGCAAACATTGTGCCACCGGCTGAAATCGCGACATCGGTGACCGATTCATTTGCAGAGAACGTGGTGAAGTCGTTAGGGGTGGTCGCGGTCCATAGCGCTTCGGAACTATTGGAGGTGGAGTCGAAGGCGAGAAAGACGGAATCACCCGCGGTGTCGGCTTGCAGCAACGGCGTTCCGGTCAAGGTCGAGACTTCGGGTTGCGGGGCTTGCTGGATCGTGGGCGTGCTCGCTAAGTCGAGTTGAGAGAGGCAGCCGGTGCAGGGGCCGGGCGTGCTGGATATGGGGGCGAGGCTGACAAACGCCGTCTGGGCATTGGTTGCCGCGACGCGCGCTGGGCCAAACCCTGGAACATTGAGCGCGACATACGGAGGAGGTGTCGTGGAACTCGGTACGTCCGGATTGAGCAGAAGAATAAAATTCGAGCCCCAATCCGCGACCACGAGTTGCGTACCGTCGGGAGTCAGAGCCATGCCGCGAATGTCGGCGTCCGGGCATGGACCGGATTCCATGAATTGCGGCTCTGGGCAATAGACCGGCAAACCGCCGGCCTTAAATGCGCCTGCTTGAAGATCGAAAACGTCGATGCCCGCGTCGTAACTGAGATAAATGAATTGGCGAGGCTGATCGTAGAGCAGAAATTTGTAGAGGCCCGGGTGTGCATTGACCTGCACGTTCTGCAGATATTGAAATCCGGCAGATGCGGTTGCGGCGCCATTTGAAGTGGTTACGACGATGCCGGCTTTGCCGGGCGTTCCCGGTGGGGTTTGCAGGGTGATGCACTCGAGGGCAAATGGATAGGTGGAATCGAGGCCGAGCGCCGGCTCGATAGCGGCGATGTTTTCGACTTTTTGGATCGTTGCAGCTGCGCCGCCGATCGTGACGGTAGGAGTGTTTGCGTCGGTGCCCAGGCCGTAGCCACAGATTTGGACAACGTCGCCGCCGATTTTGTTTCCGGCGTTCGGAAGAATTTTCAGGATTTGCGGGCCGTAGCTGAAGGCGTCTGGTGCAAGCGCGAGCCAGCCGCTGGGGAAATAGGCGGCGACGTTGACCGCGCCACTCACGGCGCTGGGCGGAGATATTGCCTGGAGTTGGCTCCCGCTCCCGACGGTGACATTGGTCGCGGGTTGCGAGCCGAAGGCGAGGATCGCGGTTGCTTCGAAACTCGCTCCATTCACGGTGACAGAAGCGCCTCCAGCGGCGGCGCCTTCGGAGGGCAGCACGACCGGTGGGAAGGCGAACGACGGCACCGCGGACGGCAGCGCTGCCGGAGCCGCAGCGTCGATGAAGCTGACGCCGCGATTGGCGATGCTGAAAAGGAGTTGCGTTTCGTCGGCCGCTTCAATTTCGGATTGGACGCCCTGTAGAGATAGGTCCGGGACCTGGCCGATCAGTTGGAGAGTCTGGCCACTGTAGACCTGGATTGCCGGAGCGGCGGCAACATTTGAGCTGGCGTACAGAAATTTTCCATCGAGCGAAAACGCCAGGCCCAGAGTGCCGGTCGAAGGCTGTGCGGCGATTTGATTGAGTCCGCCGTCGAGCAAAATAATTTGCGAAGCACCATTGGAAACGAGCACGACGGCAAAAACTGTGCCGTTTGGATTCGCGGCTACGAGGGCGATGGTCCCGCTGCCCGCCGCGATTGGGCCGGTCACAACGCTGCCATTCGAATCGAGAATAGCGAGATTGCCGCTGGTGTCACTGGCGGCGACGAGGACTTTGGTTTGGTCGCCGGTGCGGGCCATGGGACCCAGGCCGTTGGGGATGGCGGACATGAGGCTTGTGGGTGATGTTGCCGCGGGATTCCATGACGCGAGGATCGATTGTGTTGCGGAGGACTGCCGGATGCGCATCAGGCAATTGCCGGACGCGAGGGCGAGGATTTCTTCGGGGCGATCGAAACTGGTGTTGGGCACGGGAGACATCGGCTGGATGGAATAGCGAGATTTGACCTGCAGCGACGTTGTGTCGATGGCCACGATTTGTTCGGTGATGGTGCCAACCCAGACGGTTGCGCCGTCGGAAGAGAGATCGGCGCTGCTGGCTCCGGGGACATCGATTTGAGCGACGCGCGCGCCGAGGCCAATGCCGGGAAGTTGGGCGGTCGTGGAAAAGACTTCGACACGATTCATGGCGCGATTGGCGACGAAGAGATGCTTGTTGACGGCGTCGTAGACGATGTGGCGGTGGTGAGGTTCGCCGGACGGATCGTCGGCAGCGGAGGTGGAATCGGTTCTGGCATAGGTAGTGCGCGCGAGATTGGCGATTACGGACTTTTGGATGGAAAGCGCGAGTGTGGCGGAATGAGATAACGAACCGCTGATGGCCTGGGCGGTGATGGTGGAGGCTGCCGGGCGCAGAGGTTGCGCTGGCGCCGAATATCACGGACGTGTTTGCGCCAGCGGCGATGGCGAATGGACTTGCGGGATTGGAGGTGACACCGGCGGGGAGATTGGCCAGCGTGATTTGAACGGAACTGGCGAAGCTGTTTGCGGGATTCACGGAGAGGGTGAGCGGTTGGCTGACGCCTCCCTGGGGAATGGTGATCGAGGTTGAGGAGAGGACCAGGGAGAAGTCGGCGGGCGTCGCGGGGGCGGGGATGGCGGCGGATTGAGTGGCGCCGCCGTTACAGCCGGAGAGGAGAAAGAAAGAAAAAAGCAAATGCTTGAGCACCCTTTGGGGCTCGCCGTGAAGCTCAGGATAAGCGGAGGTCACAGAGCAGGATGGAGACGCGGTGTGCGAATGCAGGTTTTGGTTAGGGATAGACTGTGGTGAGCGTGGCACGGCTGAGCCCCTTGCTGGGTGATCAAGCAGGGAAAACACAGTACAGAGCTAATTGTTAAGTTGTCAAGATAATAAATAATAAATACATATGAAGCTGTGATCCAGGATTGGGAAGCTGTGGATCTTCAGGCGAGGATCGGGTGTCGGCCTTGCAGATCGCCTGGGATATCGTTACTGTGGAACGTCGCGTCTCCGCGAGGGCAACTGCGCCGGCCTCGGAAGGCCGCCGCTACACGGAAATGAAAAGCGGCGCGGGGTGGCCCGCGCCGCTGCTTTGCGAATTTTTTGTTGGGCGAAAACCGGTGCTAAATGGTTTTGCCGGCGGTGGCCGGAGAAGAATCTTTCTTGGAGAAGGCGTTGTGGCTGGAATCGCCCTTGTCGCCAGTCTTGTCGATTTCGATCGAGCCTTTGAAGTAGGCGCCGTCTTCGATCATGATGCGCGACGTGGTGAGGTCGCCGTTGACGGAACCATCCTTCTTGATCTCGATACGGTCTTTGGCGCGAAGGTTGCCCTTCACGGTGCCGTAGACCACTACTTCACGAGCAATGATATCGGCAGTTACTTTGGCGGTGGCTCCGACCGTCAGCTTGCGCTCGTCGAGCTGGATCAGTCCTTCGACTGAGCCGTCGATCAGCAGGTCTTCGCTGCCGGAGATCTCGCCCTTAACGTGCAGGCTGGATCCGAGACGCGCGCTGGAGCGGTCCGAAGTAGCACCACCTAATGGACGCATGGAATCTGTACTCATCGCGGGTTTTTCCTCCCAAGACGCCGGAGCAGGCTTCGGCGACTGATTGATTATTGGATTCACGGGCTCCGGCTGCGCGCGTTGCGGCGTATCCGGTTTCTTATTTCCCCACATCGAAAAATTCCCCTTAGATCGTAGCACCCCAACGTGGAGCTACAGGCTGGGGCACAGCAAACTCTAGACCTTGGAGAGGTAGCGGGCAAATGGTGCGTGTGGCAGTCGTTCCAGAAGGTTACTGGACCTTGGTACAGGCTTTCGCTTTCTATTCGGAACAAACGAAGAAGTAATGAAGTAACGAAGTAATGAAGTAACGAAAAAACGCTCGAAAGAGATCGCGAGTTGCCGAGCCGTTAACGTCGTGCCGGCATTGACGCCGGCTACAGGCACCGCGTCCTTCGCCCGCTCTTCGTTGTGTCATTACTTCTTTACTTCTGCTTCGTTGCTTCGCTTTTTTCTTTAGGCGGTGGGTTTGTCTGGGACTGGTTGGGTGGCCAGGAAGTCGGTTTGGAAGCGTTGGGTGTAGGAGTTCAGGAGTTCCTGGATGCGGTCGTGGCTGGGGGATTTCAGGACGAAGCCGGCGTGGTGATATTTGTGGACGCGGTAGGTGATTTCGGGATCGGTGTACGCGCTGGTGTCCGGGTGTTCCTGGCGGGCCAGGCAGAGGATTACGCCGGCGTGATCGTTGCGCGTGGGTGGCGCGGTGTAGGGTTGCTTCCCAGCGCCTACTTCCAGGCGGGCCCATTCGCGCCAGAGGTTTAGGCCGCTGGCGGCTTCGACTACGTCGGAGATGTAGGCGCCGCCTACGCGGGCGGCGATTTCCAGGAAATAAAATTTGCCGTCGGCGTGGGAACGGAGAAATTCGGCGTGGGTTACGCCGCGGACGGAGCCCAGGCCTTCGATGACCTGGCGATTGGCTTCCAGTAGCTGCTTCGTTTCGGCGGCTTCGTGCGGGAGCGTGCTGGTGGTGAAGACGCCGCCCTGGTGGGAGACGTCGAGCGGAGGGGAGCCGTAGGCGTGCGGGCTCGGCGAAAACGATCTCGCGCTCGGAGACGACGCTGTCTACGTGGAAGACCTTGCCGGGGATGAATTGCTCGAGGAGATAGAAGGATTGCTGATCGCCTAGTTGGTCGAGCCAGGGCCAGAGTTCGTCGGAGGAATGGATTTTTTTCATGCCGATGCCGGAAGCTTGCGAGCGGGGCTTTAGCAGCCAAGGGCCGGGGACGCGAGCCATGAAGCCGCGGAGAGCGTCGTAGTTGAGGACGTGGGCGAATTCCGGGACGGGGATACCGGCTTCCTGGGCGCGGGTGCGCATGGCTAGTTTGTCGCGGAAATAACGGACGGTGGTCAGGCCCATGCCGGGAATGCGCAGGTGTTCGCGGAGGGCGGAGACATTTTCCATGTCGAATTCGTCGAGGGCGACGATGCGGTCGATGGGTTGGCTGCGGGCCATGTAGCTGACCGTGTAGATCAGATGCTGGAGCGGGAGTTCTTCGGGCATGAAGAACATTTCGTCGATGGAGTCGCGGGGCCAGTCGCCGTTGCGGAATTTTTCGACGGTGAGGAGCAGGACTCGGCAACCCAGGGATTTGCAGGTGCGGAGGAATTCCTGGCCTTTTTCGTAGGAGGTTACGGCGAGGATGGTTTGGGGGCGTGGTTGCGGCATGTGAGGTGACACGATGCCGCAGGGGTGAGTGGGAGGTCAAGGGAAAGTGCAGGCGGGGAGAAGGGACGATTGCGCGTGAGTATTGGTTTGAGGTCCTTCGGCTATCCTTGTCGGATAGCCTCAGGATGACAGTGTTCCGATTGAAATCGAATCGTTACCATTAGGGTACCCCGCCCCCTCCCTTTTTTGTAAGTATTCATTCTAAAGGGAGATAAAAGCCTTTGTTTTGATAGACTTTTGCAAGTGTTGATTTTAAATGAGTTAGGTGAATTGGCCTCTGGGACGTCTGGGCAAAAGAAAAGGCGGCTCTTGGCCGCCACGGTTGTTGCGCACTTCTAACTGGTTAGTATCTTACCTTAAAGTGATCTGCCTGTCAAGGGATTTTGCGCATTGGGTCGCGTGCTTAGGGGCGATCTTGCTGAGTTGGGGCTGAGCAGTGCGTGCATCCTGAGGGACGGACGAAGCGATCAAGACGCAACGGCCCGGGCGGGGCAAGCCCCGCCCCTACAATGGGACGGGGCCCTTTACGGTGACGGATTTGCGATACGATCCAGAAAGATCGGTGGCGGCCCACGATAGCGATGTAGTTCATTTCTTCGAACGAAGCATCATTCGCGATAAACGATGGGATGGTGAGCCCCGCGATAACGGTGCGGCTTCTTGCGATGAGCGATGCGGATTCGCGGGTCCGGGGAAGCTGGCGGATTATGCTTTGATCGCGGCGGCTGGGTAGAGGAATTGCAGGAAGGGGCCTACGCGTTGGGACCAGGCGGCTTCGTTGTGTTCGGCGCCTTCGACGCGTTCGTAGTGGAGGTCTTGGCCTTCGCGCCAGCCTTTTTTCAGGAGAAGGTCGCGGAATTGTTCTACGTCGGGGACGATTCTGGGGCCTTCGCGGGTGCCGATGTCGAGCCAGATGCTTGGGCGGGGATGCGGGTCGGCAGCGGCGGCGAGGCGCAGGATTACGCGTTGATTCCACCAGACCGAGGGGGAGAGCGCGGCAATTTTGCCGAAGGTCTGCGGGTATTTGAGACCGATATATAAGGATACCAGTCCGCCGAGGGAGGAGCCGCCGATGCCGGTTTGGGATGGCTCTGGGAGCGCGCGGTATTGTTGTTGCACGAAGGGCATAACTTCTTGCATGAGAAATTTGGCGTAGCGGTCGGCGCGGCCGCCGCCAAGCTTGGGGACTTTTGTGGGGGTGTATTCGTAGATGCGGGATTTGCCGGTGTTGTAGATGCCGACGATGATGAGCGGTTCGATGGCGCCGCCCTGGATCAGGTAATCGGCGGCACCTTGAACGTTCCAGTCCTGGCCGGCGAAGGCGGTGGCGCGATCGAAAAGATTCTGGCCGTCCTGGAGATAGAGGACCGGGAAACGGCGCCAGGGTTGCTCGTCGTAACCCGGCGGGAGATAGATGATCGAGATCACGCTGATTGCGGAGGAAGCGTGAGCGGAATTGCTGGTGTTTGCGGAATTGGCCGGAACTCACGAGAAAAGGCTCACGGAACGATGGTCACCAGGAGATCTTTGGCCTCGACGTGCTGGCCGTGAGTGACCAGGAGTTTGGCGACGCGACCGGAAATGGTGGCGTAAATGTTGGATTGCATTTTCATGGCTTCGAGGGTGAGGAGCTTTGCGCCGCGCTCGATGGTTTGATTGGGCTGGACAGCAACGCCGGAGACAACGCCTGCGGTGGGTGCGCCGACCTGGCCAGGCTCGGCGGGGTCGGCTTTGGGATGGGCGCGCTCGACGACGCGGAGGGCGCGGTCGCGGACGTTGACTTCGCGAGGCTGGCCGTTTAGTTCGAAAAATAAAGTGCGGGTGCCGTCGGGGTGCGGGTCGCTGCTGGTCAGGAATTTCAGGATCAGGGTTTTGCCGGGCTCGATGTCCACCGTGATTTCCTGGCCGGATTTCAGGCCGTAGAAGAACGGCGGCGTGGGGAGGACGCTGACGTCGGAGTAGGTTTGGCGGAATTTGTCGTACTTGAGGAAGACGTCGGGATAGAGAAGATAGCTGAGCAGCGCGTCGCGTTCGATTTTGTGGCCGAGCTTTTTCTCGAGCGCGGCCTGTTCGTCGTCGAAGTTTGCCGCGGGCATGTTGGCGCTGGAACGGCCTTTGATGGGATCTTCGCCGCGAAGGACTATTTTTTGCAGCTTTTTTGGCCAGCCGCCCGGCGGAACGCCTAAGACGCCGGAAAACATCTCGACGACAGAGTTGGGTAGCGAGAGATCGTGTTTTTCGTCGAGCTTCAGCAGATCTTGCGGGCGCATGTCTTTCGCCATGAGGAACAGCGTCATGTCGCCGACGACTTTGCTGGATGGCGTGACTTTTACGATGTCGCCGAAGAGCTGGTTGACTTCGGCGTAAGTGGTTTCCACTTCACGCCAGCGATGGCCGAGACCCATGGCGGCGGCTTGCTCACGCAGGTTGGTGAATTGGCCGCCGGGAATTTCGTGCTGGTAGAGGCGGGCGGAGCCGGCTTTGGGGCCGGAATCGAACGGCAAGTAATAGGTGCGGACAACTTCCCAGTAATCGGAGCATTCGTTGAGCGCGGCGATGTCGAGCTGGGTGTCGCGCGGAGTGTGGCGCAGGGCTTCGACGATGGAGTTGAGATTGGGCTGGCTGGTGCCGCCGCTCATCGCGGCGATGGCGGCGTCGGCGACGTCCACGCCGGCGTCGGAGGCTTTCAGCACGGAGGCGGAGTTGATGCCGCTGGTGTCGTGGGTATGGAAATGGATGGGAATTTCGATTTCCTCGCGCAGCGCCTTGACGAGCGCGTGAGCGGCGTAAGGTTTGCAGAGGCCGGCCATGTCTTTGATCGCGAGGAAATGCGCGCCGAGCTTTGCGAGGTGCTTGGCCATGGAAACGTAGTATCGGAGCGAATATTTCGGGCGCGACGCGTCGAGCATGTCGCCGGTGTAGCAGATGGCGGGTTCGCAGACCGCGCCGGTTTCGAGAACGGCGTCGATGGAGACGCGCATGTTGTCGATGGAATTGAGGGAGTCGAAGATGCGAAAGATGTCGATGCCCTGCGCGTGGGATTCGCGGACGAATTCCTCGATGACGTTGTCGGGATAGGAGGCGTAGCCGACGGCGTTTGCGCCGCGGAGGAGCATCTGGAAGCAGATGTTGGGGACGCGCTCGCGGAGTTCGCGGAGGCGCTGCCAGGGATCTTCGTGGAGGAAGCGGAGTGAAGTGTCGAACGTTGCGCCGCCCCACATTTCCAGGCTGAAGAGATTGGGCAGGCGCTGGGCGACGGCGTTGGCGGTGGCGAGGATGTCGAAGGTGCGGACGCGGGTGGCCATTAAGGATTGGTGCGCGTCGCGGAAGGTGGTGTCGGTGATGAGCAGGCGCTTTTCTTTGCGGGCCCAGGCGGCGAATTTTTCGGGGCCGAGTTTTTGCAGGAGCTGGCGCGAGCCTGGGCGGCGGTTCGATGCCCGGCGTGGAGGGGAGCACGGCGCTTCCAACGCTTCGGGTACTTTCTTGCCTTTGACTTCGGGATTGCCGTTGAGGATCACGTCGCCGAGGTACGAGAGCAACTTGGTGGCGCGATCGCCGCGGCTCGGAAAGCGAAACAATTCGGGCGAATCATCGAGAAACGAGGTGGTGATTTCGCCGGCGCGAAATTTTGGGTGATTGACGACGTTTTGGACGAACGGAATGTTCGTGGTGACGCCGCGGATGCGGAACTCGCGGAGGGCGCGGTCCATGCGGGAGCAGGCTTCGGGCAGATGCTTGCCCCAGGCGGTCACCTTGACCAGAAGTGAATCGTAGTATGCGGCGAGCACTGCGCCCGCGTAGGCGGTGCCGCCGTCGAGGCGGATGCCGAATCCCGCAGGAGAGCGATAGGTGGAAATTTTTCCGTAGTCGGGCGCGAAATTTTTCTCGGGATCTTCGGTGGTTACACGGCACTGCAGGGCTGCGCCGTAAAGCGGAACGTTCGCCTGGTGCGGCAAGGACATCGGAGGATCGTGGAGCGAATGGCCTTGGGCGACGAGAATCTGCGATTGCACCAGGTCGATGCCGGTGACCATTTCGGTGACGGTATGTTCCACCTGGATGCGCGGGTTGACTTCGATGAAGTACCACTTCTGGGCATCGACGTCGTAGAGGAATTCGACGGTGCCAGCGTTGCGGTAATTGGCTTTGCGCGCCAGGCGGACAGCAGCTTCGCACAACTCGTTGCGTATGCTGGACGGGAGATTCGTTGCGGGGGCGACCTCGACGACTTTCTGATGGCGCCGCTGCACGGAACAATCGCGCTCGTACAGGTGCAGCAGATTGCCGTGATTGTCGGCGAGAATTTGCACTTCCAAGTGGCGGGCGCGCGGCAAATACTTTTCCAGGAACACGCTGGCATCGCCGAACGCGGAGCGCGCTTCGCCTTGCGCTTCTTCGAGCAACGCCGCGAGTTGCGATGGATCGCGCACCACGCGCATGCCGCGCCCGCCGCCGCCCATGGCGGCTTTCACGATGACCGGATAGCCGATCTCCTGCGCGATTTTTTGTGCTTCGCTGGCGGATTTGACCGGATCTTCGGTGCCCGGCAGCACCGGGACACCCGCGGACGCCGCCAGCCTTCGCGCGGCAGTCTTGTCGCCAAGCAATTCGAGCAGCGCCGGAGTGGGTCCTACAAAGGTGATCCCGGCGGTCTCGCAGGCGCGGGCAAACGCGGGATTCTCGGAGAGGAAGCCGTAACCTGGGTGGATGGCATCGACGCCGCGCTCCTTGGCGAGCGCAACGATCCCGGCTATATCCAGATACGCCTCGACGGGACCTTTCCCGACACCGACCTGGTAAGCCTCATCGGCCTTGAAGCGGTGCAAGCCGAGACGGTCTTCCTGGGAGTAGATGCCGACGGTGCGGAGTACCCAGTTCGGTGGCCGCGCGAAAGATGCGGATAGCGATCTCGCTGCGGTTGGCGGCGAGCAATTTCTGAATCGGATTGGTTTTCTTCATTTCGGAGCGATCAAAGAGCGACGCGAAAACCGACATTGTTTCACGTCCGCGACGAGAACGCAGCAGCAGTTTATTCGATTCGGCGGAAAAACGAAATTCATGTGGGTTGGGGGCGGCGTGGAGGTGAAGATGAATCCGGGAACAATGTCTGCGGTGTAGTTACGTTAACGCGTTGATTTTACGATGACCGATCTGAAGATCGGCCATACAGGGTGGACACCCATCTTGGTGGTTATGGCTTCCGGCGATTTGGATGCGCTTTTGTGTTGTTGAATCTAAACCCCGCCGTCTCGGAGACGGCGGCTACAGGGGATTCGTCGCGGCTCACCGTGAAGGCGGTGAAGTCTCGGCAGTCACGGGTGTCGCCGGCGTATTCTTCAACTGCTGGAGCGCGACTTGGAGCTTGGCCCAGTCTTTTGGTTTGCGCTTGGTGGCGTTTGGCGCGTTGGGATCGGAATAGTATTGCAAAAGCTCGGCGCGGAGATCCGGTGTGATTCCGGCGAAATTCTGCTTGGCTAGCTTTTCGATCAGTTCGGCGTGGACGTCGTCATTCATGAAATAGACGCCTGGCGGCGTTACCGTGCCGGTGTCGAAATTGTCGTTGGGAATATCAGGCGTTCCGGTGCGCGTCTGCGTCAACAAGAGCTTGTAGCGGTCCAGCGCGGCATTGAAACTGGCTTCGAATTTGTGCTCGGTTTCCGGCGTCGGCGTGCGCAACTTGAGAACTTTCAGTGGTCCGACCTTCGGAAAGAGTTTAACCAGGAACGCGAGGAATCGCTCGAAGAAGGTTGGCTTTTGATAGTCCTTGCCCCAATTCTTTTCGTAGCTGGCGCGGGAGAGGTTATACAGGAATTTGCGTTTTGTCAGGCTGGGCTCATCTTTCAGGATGTCGTCTTTCTTCAGAGTCCAGGCGATGCGCGTGGCCTGAGGTATCTGCTTGCTGACAGCGCGGCGGTACGAGCCGATTACCTTATCCTCATCGGTGAGCACGGATTTCAGTTCGAGCCCATACGTTTCGCGAAACGCCTGCTCCAGCAATGGCTTGTCGACCTCGAAGCCGATGAAATCGTGATAGCTGTCGGGAGCGAAACGCTGCCTGGCGACTTCCAGAACATCGAATCCGAACTCCGTTTTGAGATGGGCCAGCGGATCCTGTTCGTAGGTCACTACGTCGCCGTATTTTTTCTTCAACTTAGGATAGAGGATCGGCACCGACGGATTCGTGGCGATCTTGTGCCCATCATTGTCGGCGGCATAGTGGGACAGCGCGCCAAGCGCGAAGGCGTAGCCATTCAGATCCTGTGAATCGCGCAGCAGCGCCAAAATAAAATCGCCGCTTCGGCAGTAGTGCGTCAGATCGCTGAAAAAGTGACTTCCGTGCGGGTAATATCCGATATCCTGAATGATCGCGCCGCCGTAGGCATAGCCGTGAGCCTGTTTCAGCTCCTCGGGGGTAGCCTGCGGAAAACGCTGCAACAAGAGTGGTTTGACGCTGATATCCCAACCCGCGTCGATGATGGCCTCGTGGGCCATGATCGAGTACGCGTCGGAAGGCGTGGGGCATGCCAAGCAGAAAATCAGACCGAGGGAAACCGCGAAGGCGTTAACCTGCGACAGTTTTCTTTTGACGCTCGACATGCAGTACGGCTCCAATGCTTCGATCTCGGTCCGACACCGGCTTGTAGTTTATCAAGCCTACTGCGTAGACGCCGGAGGTGCCAGAGCGGCTCGCGGCGCAATGAGTACACATACAGCGAACTGAGGATTGGATGGCGCGGAAAGGCGAAAAGACTGCGATCGAGCACGAGCCGGGAGGAGACGAGACTTCGCTTGTGTTCTTATGGCAACTGGCCGGGGCAATTGGCCGACACAAGTGGCCGACACGAGCCAGCTAATATTTCCGGAGCACACCGATGACGCGGCCCTGAATCTTCACATCGTTCGCCGGAACGATGATCGGGGCCATTTCGGAGTTTGCGGGTTGGAGGCGAATCTTTCCGGGGCCTTCGCGATAGAAGCGCTTGAGGGTGGCTTCATCGCCGCTCACCAGCGCAACCACGATGTCGCCAGGATTGGCCACTTGCGTCTGCTCGCACACCACGAAGTCGCCATCCATGATGTGATCTTCGATCATCGAGCTGCCCTTCACCTTCAATGCGAAGGAGTTTCCGCCATGGGTAAAGTCGCCGAGCGAAAGCGTCTCGCGCTCCTCCACCGCTTCCAGCGGCCGGCCCGCGGCGATACGCCCAACCAAGGGGAGTTCCTGGGCCCTGCGATCGATCACTTGCTCCTTGGGAGATTTGGGCAATTGCAAAATTTCGATCGACCGGCTCTGGTTATAACCGCGGCGAATAAAGCCCTTTTTCTCGAGCGTAGTGATGTGCTTGTGCACGGTGGCCAGAGAAGTGAGCTTCAGGCCCTTGCCAATTTCTTCAAAACTAGGCGCGTAGCCGTGCTTGGTCTCGAACGACACCAGGTAGTCGAGCACTTCTTTCTGTCGCTTGGTCAGGGCCATCAGGGGGACCTCGCTTTTCAAATCGGCGGCGCCTACGCTGCGGACCATCCGTGGCACCAAGTTAGGCGAAAAGAAAGCGAACGTCAAGCGAAAGTTGCTGCAGTTGTGCTCAGAATGCGTTCGGAACAGATTGGTTGCGTGGACCAACTACTTGCCGCGTGAGTTGGCGAGCTGCGCACTCGCTCTTGATCGTTCGCGAATTGGAAATCAGAGCGCGATACTGGAGAGGTCTCGGGGGTTGGTACGCCATCCGCGGATGGATTCAGGTCTAATCAACCTAGGGGTGTGGTTCTCTCCCGAGACACTCATCTGAAGGGAATAGCCGTTCGCAAGGTAAGAAGGGATGTCACGGTAGTCGGTGACCGGGATATAGGGACCTTCCTTTCCAAGATGGACGTGGTAGCGATTGTCGCTGAATCGATGCGGCATCAAACGCGTTCCGAGTTTTCTTCCGCGAACTACCGTAGCAAACAGCATGATCACCCCCGAGGACGTAAAGGCGACGTTATTCTACAAACGGTGAGCTGTGCTTGTAAGTGGTTTGACTGTGGAAAATTGTGCATCGTTTTTGCGCGGTCGTATTGACGAGTGCAACCTGCGGGCCGCGTGGTACGTCTTTTGCAATAGAACACAATTGCCGCGCGGCGGACTCTCTCCCCGCCGCGCGCGGGCCGGTGTGGTATCCTTTTTAGGTCGGCTCCCGGCGGTCGGCCTGGCATCCAATCTACTTACCGCACCGTCAAATCCATGACGATTGAGCCGCGCTCCTTGGGGGAAATCGAAGGAGTTCAACCAGATAGGTCAGGAGTCCATGTCGACAGTTACTGATTCACCGTTATCCAGCATCAAGCCGGAAAAGATCGACCAGGCGGTTATTCGCTTCGCCGGAGACTCCGGCGACGGCATGCAGATCACCGGCAGCCAGTTCACCAATACGGTCGCGCTGTACGGCAACGACATCGCCACGTTTCCGGACTTTCCCGCGGAGATTCGCGCGCCGGCAGGCACGCTGCCTGGCGTCAGCGGCTACCAGCTTCACTTTGCCTCCAGCGATGTCTTCACCCCGGGCGACTCGGTCGATGTGCTGATCGCCATGAATCCCGCCGCTCTGAAAGTAAATGTCGCGGACCTGAAGGCCAACGGGATCCTGATCGTCAATTCCGACAGCTTCAAGGAAAACGACCTGCGCAAGGCGCAGATGACCGTCAACCCGCTGGAAGATCATTCGCTGGACAAGTACCGGCTGTTCTCGGTGGAACTCGAGCGCCTGACGCGCGTGTCGCTGGAGCATCTGGGCCTGGACGCCAAGTCCATGGACCGCTGCAAGAATTTCTTTGCGCTGGGGATGTGCTACTGGCTCTATAACCGCTCGATGAGTTCTACGGTCCGCTGGATCGAGGACAAGTTCAAGAACAAGCCGCTGCTGGTGGAAGCCAACAAGCTGGCCATGAAGGCCGGCTATTCCTACTGCGAAGCCACGGAAGCCTTCCAGATCAGCTACGAGATTCCGCCGGCGAAGCTTGCTCCCGGCGTCTACCGCAATCTGAGCGGCAATCAAGCGCTGGCGCTGGGCTTCGTCACCGCCTCGCAGAAATCGGGGCTGCGGCTTTTTCCAGGGCAGCTACCCGATCACGCCAGCGTCGGACATTCTGCACGAGCTATCGCAATACAAGGATTTTGGCGTAATGACGTTTCAGGCGGAAGACGAAATCGCGGCGATCACGTCGGCGATTGGAGCAGCCTATGGCGGCGCGCTGGCCATCACCACCACGTCCGGCCCGGGCATGGCGCTGAAGACCGAAGCCATCGGGCTGGCCGTTGCCGTCGAAATCCCGCTGGTGATCTGCGACATTCAGCGCGGAGGCCCGTCGACTGGGCTACCGACAAAAACCGAGCAAGCCGACCTGTTGCAAGCGCTCTACGGCCGCAACTCCGAAGCGCCCATTCCGATCGTTGCTCCGGCCACGCCTAGCGACTGCTTCTGGGCCGCTGCTAGAAGCCTGCGCATCGCCGTCAAGTACATGGTGCCAGTGATCATTCTGTCGGACGGCTACCTGGCCAATGGCGCGGAGCCCTGGAAGATTCCGGACATCGAGCGACATCCCGGATTTTACGGTGAAGTTCGCTACCGAGACCAATTCTCCGAACGGCTACCTGCCTTACAAGCGCAATCCGGACACGCTGGCCCGACCGTGGGCCGTCCCCGGCACGCCCGGGCTTGAGCACCGCATCGGCGGCCTGGAAAAGCAAGACGTCACCGGCAACATCAACTACGAACCGCTGAATCACGAACACATGGTGCGCATCCGCGCCGCGAAAGTTGCCGCCATCGCGCAAGACATCCCGGACATCGTGCCCGCCGGCGATGACCAAGGCGACCTGCTGATTGTCGCGTGGGGCTCGACGCACGGCGCGATCACTGCCGCGGTAAAAGCGCAACGCGCCGAAGGCCGCAAGATCGGCCACGTCCATCTGCGCCACCTGAATCCGCTGCCCGCGAACCTGGGCGATGTGATCAAACGCTACAAGCAAGTGCTGGTACCCGAACTCAACATGGGTCAACTTCTGTGGGTTCTGCGCGCGAAATATCTGGTCGACGCCATCGGCCTGAACAAAATCCAAGGCCGCCCGTTCAAACAAACCGAGCTCGAACAAAAAATCGAAGAATTGCTGGGAGTCTTAGTGCCAACTGGTCCACGGCCACGCTGCCACTGCCATCACGCCGTTAACGAAGAAAGATTTTCAGACCGACCAGGAAGTCCGCTGGTGCCCGGGCTGCGGCGACTATGCCATTCTCGTCCGCGGTCCAGTCGGTTTTCCCGGAACTGGGCATCAAGCGCGAAAATTTCGTGGTCGATCTCCGGCATCGGCTGCTCCAGCCGCTTCCCGTATTACATGAACACGTTCGGTTTCCACACCATCCACGGCCGCGCCCCCGCGGTGGCCACCGGCCTGAAGGCTATTCGTCCGGATCTGGAAGTGTGGGTCGCCACCGGCGACGGCGATGCCCTGTCCATCGGCGGCAATCACACCATTCACATGCTGCGCCGCAACGTCGGGCTAAAGGTGCTGCTCTTCAACAACCGCATCTACGGGCTGACCAAGGGCCAGTATTCGCCGACTTCCGAATTCAACAAGAAGACCAAGTCGACGCCGTTCGGCTCGCTGGATCGGCCGTTCAATCCGGTATCGCTCGCGATCGGCGCCGAAGCCACCTTTGTCGCTCGCTCCGTTGACGTATTCCAAGGGCATCTGAAGGAAACGCTGAAGCACGCCGCCGCTCACAAAGGCTCGGCCTTCGTCGAGATTCTGCAGAACTGCAACATCTTCAACGACGGCGCGTGGTTTTCGCTCACCGAGCGGGACGCCCGCAGTGAACACATTCTCTATCTAGAACACGGCAAGCCGCTCATCTTCGGCAAGAACCGCGACAAAGGCATCCGCCGCAAGTCCGACGGTGACATCGAAGTCGTGCAACTCGGCAACGGCATTGCCGAGTCTGACCTGGTCATCCACGACGCGCATCACCCGCGCCCGTCCTACGCCTTCCTGCTTTCGCACATGGAGCACCGCCCAGGCTTTCCCACCCCCATCGGCGTCTTCCGCGCTTGGGACGATCTGCCGCGCTACGAAGACGTAATGAACCAGCAGATCAAGGACGTAATCGCCAAGCGCGGCCCCGGCGACCTGAGCAAGCTACTCCACGCCGGCGACACCTGGGAAGTCCGCTAGAGGCCGTCTCATAAATGGCTGGCACAGGAAGACAAGAATTTTCCTCAGGGGCTAAAGCCCGATTTTGCGTGTCTTTAAATGTCGGAGCTAAAGCTCCGACCCCCTGAGATGCATTTATCAGATGACTCCCAGTCAAAACCCGAGTTGGCGAGCGCGACGCGACGCGTGGTGCCGATTCATATGGAGAAACAGAACTTGGCTGGCTCGCGAAGGAGTCACGCGAACTGCGCCTCGCGTCGCATCTGATTTATTCTCAAGTTCTTACCAAAACTAATCCCCCTGTATTGCGTACTTTCTATCCGCTTGGACCATCTCATAGGCGTCACCTGCGATGCGGCGTTGCGCTACAATTGGAGAGGGACAAATATGCGCTTTCGTACTATTCTTGCCCTGGCGACTTTGCTCCCAGCATCTTTTGCCGTTGTCGGCTGGTCGGAAGCTTCCCGGCCAACAGGGCGTCCTGACCTTCCGGCGACGCAAAGTGGAACCGTCTCCGGCAAGAATTCCGCCGTCGGGGAGGCTTCCTTCACCGTCGATGTGCAAAAGGGTCAGGAGCCAGTGACACTCAAGTTCCTGATGGACGATCACACCAAAATCGACGGGAAACTCAACGTGGGAGCGACCGCCACGGTCGACTCTGGCACCGAAGACGTGACCGCCGTCCACATTGTGGTACATTCGGCAGCTTATTCGCAGTAAAAACGGCAATCGCGAAATTACGCGCGCGAAGGTGCTATTTTTTAACCGGGTTCCGGTGCTTTCTATTCTCAATTTTGTCCAAGGGAAATCCCTTGCTAAGCTATAAATGCACTTCTGTGAAAAGGTAAGTCGCGAAGGTAAGTAACGATGCGCACGACCCTGAAAATCGTACTGCCGTTGATCATCAGCGTCGTGGTGGTGTCTCTGTTTTTCTCTGTATATCAGGTGCGCACGGAAAAGCGCATGCTGCGCAACGACCTTACGCACCGCGCGGAAACCCTCGGGGAAAGCCTTCAGGAAACGGTCGAGCCTTTATTCGACAAGCCCTCGCCGGAAAAGAGCCTGCAGCGTATCGTGGACCGCTTCGGGCAGCGCGAACGTCTCAAGGGCATCGCCGTCTATAACGCCGCGGGAGCCGCGGTAGCTTTGACGCCCGGCTTGCCGCAGGTCTTCCAATCGCGGCCGCCCACCGCGACGCACGCGGCTCTGCGCGATGCGGGCCTGGGCGAATTTGTCAGCATCGACAAGTTCGCATTGCACGTTTTCGCCTTGCCACTGCACCGCAACGGACAGGCAGTCGGGACGCTGGTTCTGGTTCACGATACTTCGTACATCGACACACAGGTCTCGCATACCCTGCGCGACTCGCTGGTGAGCGCGCTGGTGCAAACGCTGTTCATCACCGGGCTCGCGTTGGTCCTGGTCCGTTGGACCCTGACGGGACCCTTGACGCGTACCGCGAAATGGCTTCGTGGATTGCGCACCGGCCAGTCGGGTAATGCCACTACGCCGCCGGAGCTACCGGAAGGCCAGCTTTTCGATCAGATTCACCGCGAGGTCACGCATCTGGCCCGCGATCTGAACGCCGCGCGCGCTACCGCCGAGGAAGAAGCGCGGCTGCGCGAATCGAACGTTTCGCTGTGGACCGCGGAACGCCTGAGGGTCAGCCTGAGTGTCAAGCTCCAGAACAAGCCGCTCTTCGTGGTCTCCAACCGCGAGCCATACATGCACCACTACGCCAACGGGAACAACGGAGCGATTCAGGTGATCGTTCCCGCCAGCGGCTTGGTAACCGCGCTCGAGCCTGTGCTGCTCGCCTCCAATGGCACCTGGGTCGCTAATGGGTCAGGAAACGCCGATCGTGACGTCGTGGACTCTCGCGATCGTCTGCGCGTCCCGCCCGACCACCCGGCTTACACCCTGCGGCGCGTCTGGCTCAACGCCGAAGAAGAAAAAGGCTACTACGAAGGCTTCGCCAACGAGGGTCTCTGGCCGCTATGCCATATCGCACATACTCGGCCGATCTTCCGGCCTGAGGATTGGCTCTGCTATCAGGAAGTGAACCGCCGCTTCGCCGACGCCTGCTGGAGGAAATGGAGGGCATCGAATCGCCGATCGTTCTCGCGCAGGACTATCACTTCGCGCTGCTCCCGCGCATGGTCAAGGAAGCTCGGCCCGACGCGCGCGTCGCGATCTTCTGGCACATTCCGTGGCCGAATCCGGAAGTCTTCGGTATCTGCCCGTGGGCCCGCGATTTGATCGATGGGTTGCTGGGCGCCGACCTGATCGGATTCCACATTCAGTCGCATTGCAACAATTTTCTCTCGTGCGTGGACCGTTCCGTGGAAGCGCTCACTGCTTGGGATCGCTTCGAGGTCAATCGCCAGGGTCACCTGACGCGAGTCCGGCCCTATCCCATCAGTGTCTCCTTCCAGGAGAATGGCCACACTGAGGAATTCCACAAGAGTGTGGGCGAGCAGGTTTCCGCCATTTGCAATGACCTGAATATTCACGCAAGTATCCTCGGCGTCGGCGTCGATCGGGTGGACTACACCAAGGGAATTCTTGAACGCTTCCGGGGTATCGAACGCTTCCTGGAGCTGAATCCCGCGTACCAGCGCCGCTTCACCTTCATCCAGATCGCCGCGCCGAGCCGCACCGCCATCGATCGTTACCAGAAGCTTCTCGAAGAAGTCACCGCCGAAGCCGCGCGCATCAACGCGCGCTTTCAGGCTGGCCGGTGGATGCCCATCGTACTGCTGAAGAAACATCATTCGCACGAAGAGATCGCACGTTTTTACAAGGCCGCCTCGGTGTGCCTGGTCACGGCGCTGCATGACGGCATGAATCTGGTCGCGAAAGAATTTGTCTCCGCGCGCGACGACGACCGCGGCGTCCTGATTCTCAGCACGTTCGCCGGTGCTGCGCTCGAACTCAGCGATTCCCTGCTCGTCAATCCTTACGATGTGCAGCAGGTTGCCGGGGCCATCCTGCGCGCCGTGGAAATGCCCAGCGAAGAGCAAGCCACCCGCATGCAACACATGCGCGCCAATGTTCGAGAGAACAATATCTATCGCTGGGCCGCCAATTTGCTTTCCGACCTTACCGACATCCGCATCGATGCTCCGGACCGCGTCGAACCGACTGCTCCGCTTCGGCTCCGGCGCCGCCGCCAGCAACTGCCGCTGCCGCGAAATGAAGTCGCCGGTTCGCAAAATCCCTGACCTTCTGAAAGATTGGGATGGCATCGGAAAGAAAATTCGCAGGAACGGGCGTGTCACCGTCTTCCTCGATTTCGACGGGACGCTGGTAGACATTGCGCCGCGTCCGGAACTCGTGCGCCTCACCTCCAAAGCGCGGGAAATCCTACGGCGCCTGGCGCGGCATCCAAACGCAACCGTTGTCGTGGTCAGTGGCCGCCGCCGCCCTGAACTCCTCAAACACATCGGCATTCCGGGCATCCACTATTTCGGCCTGTATGGCTGGGAGAGCAACGCCAAGTCTGCGCTTCCCGCTAGCGTCCGCACAACGCTGCGCAGGGCTCGTGCTCACCTTAAACCTCTCCTCGAGCGCGTATCCCGATGTCTGGATCGAAAACAAACGCAGCAGCCTGTCCGTTCATCTCCTGGATGTTCCTTCGACGCTGCAACCGCGCGTTCGGCGTGAGCTTCGTACCAGCCTGCTGCCCTTTCGGAAGACGTTGCACGCTGTAGGAAATATCCGCGACGTTGAGATCTTGCCGCGGTCCATTCCCGGCAAAGGTATGGCCGTCCGACGTTTCCTCGCGCAGCCCGCCCACCGCAAGTCCTTCCCTTTGTACTTCGGCGACGATTTCTCCGATGAGTCCGGCTTTGCAGCGGTCCGCCGGGGCGTATCGGTGCTGGTAGGTCACCCGCGCCCAACGAGCGCACGATATTCCCTTCGCAACCCCGCAGAAGTGGCCGCCGCGCTAGGTAAGTTGGAAGGAACCCTCTCCGAAATGTAGGCAGAGAAAATTCGTCAGCAAAGGGCAAGAGCATTAACACAGAGAGCGCCGAGGTCGGAGCACAGAGGTCACGGAGAGTTTGGGAATATCGCCGTGTACTGCCGAAAAGCTATACGTAATGTTGCGAATAGAGAAGCGCTGAGGGCGACAAAAGCTAGTAGCACGCCATGCCGAGCGCGCTAAGCCGAGCGCGCCAGCGTCGGGCAGAACGTTCCGCCGCGGAGCACGCTGCGCACCGCGTCAACCAGGTCGTGCCCCGCGCGGATTTCGCCACATATCCCTGCGCCCGGCGTTGATGACTTCGCGCACAGTCTGCGCCGATTCATGTACGGAAAAGAAAGAATCTTCGCCGAGGGATTCTCCCTGCGGAACACCTAAAAGATTTGCTACATGCTCAGGAACGCAGAGGAAGCGGAGACGGAGAGATACAACGCGGAAAAAAAACGAGACTCGATTATTTATGGCGAGAATTTTCGGGGACCGGTTGACGGCGGCGCTTGGGGGAGAGATGAAAAGCGAGGCGCCTGGCAGAATCACAGGCGCCTCGCTTGGTTACGGATTAACTCTTCGTGTACCTCAGTGGATCACCTCCTTACTCGACAGGAGCGTCGCGATTTCGATTATAAAAAGATTTCGACGCTCGTCAACAGTTAAAGTTCGGGCCGGCAACGAATGGGATACGTACGGCAAATGGACGCCGGGCGAAAGGACCAGCAGGCAGCGGTCCTTTGTTAGAAGCAGTGTTTAGAAGCCGCTGGGAGGGGGGACTGGGGACGCCCTGCTCGTTGTTTTTTTCAGAGAGAAATTTAGCTTGGAGTCGATGCGACGGCGTTGCCGGTCGAGTTGCAGGATTTCGTTGTCGCTGACGCGGAGGAAATTGGTGGGTTGGCCGCCGTCATTTGGTTTCAGTTGGTAGACGGTGGCATCTGGATTGTCTGGCGTGCCGTGAACGATGGTCCACGTGCCGGTTTCCGTGAAGGTGTTGTTGCGTTCCTGGTACCTGCTCTTGAGCACGTAGCGCGTGTGGGCCAGGTCGTTGGGCGAGTTCGCAAGAAGCGAGAGGGTTGTGTCGATGCCGGGACAGTCGGCACAGGGAAGGACACCGCGATATTGTGCGACCAGTTGCATGGGGGATTTGGCGGTGGCGGAGTCTTGCTTTGGCGTTGTTGTAGTTTGGGCGCTTAGGATGTAGGAGCTTTGCGTTGCGGCGCAGATTGACAGGACTGCGACTAGCCAATCTTGCGGATTCATGGGTGACTCCAGCAGGAAGAATATACTTCAGGCGCGTGGGCTGCGCCGCGAGTTTCTGGAGCGGCGAGTTGGAGGCAGTGGCTCGGGGCGGAAGCGGGGATTTGCGATTCGATGGAGTGAGGCACGTCAAAGCCGCACGTCAAAGACCGCACCCTCGAAACCCGAGGGTGCGGCACCCAGGAGAAGAGCACGGCGGCTCAATCGGTGGAGTTGGTGCGGTAGGCGCCTATCAATCTGGTGATCAGAACGGCGAGGTAGAGGACGCCCAGGACGGCTTCGAGGATGGTAATGGAGCGTGCTTGTCCGGAGACTGGTGTGATGCCCGCCGCGCCGAGGGAGGTCATGGTGCCGAAACTGTAATAAACGAAATCGAAGTGGTTGGGAGTGATGTGAAGGTTGGTGTGCGGATCGAGATAGAAGGCGTTGGGCTGGAAGGTGGCCATCATTCCGTAGGCGCTGGCAAAACTAAATCCCACCAACAGGTAGATGCAAAGGGCCCCGAAAATGGTCTCGGCATTGGGGCGTTCGCTGGCGAAGATACGGCGGAAAAGAATCACGACAATGACGAGGTCAAAGAGAAAGCTCAGGGAGATGTTGAGTAGCGGAAGGACGCCTGCGTCGGCCTTGGGAATGACAACGCGTTGGACTAATGACGGAATCGCAAGCGCAATGGCCAGAACGAGGAGGCTGCGGTGGATTTTGGCGGCGTAGACGCTGAGGAAGGTGACGAAGATTCCGATCACGCGAAGCGCGTAGTAGCCGAAGTGGGTGGCTTCGGCGTAGGGATAGAGGATCAGCATGGCCAACAGGAAAAGGAAGAGCAAAAGGAATCTGTGGCCGGTGAGAGTCGACTTGGCCTGGGATCTGGATAGTAGCGTCATGGAAGCGTTCGTTGGTGTAACCCGGTGAGAGGATAGACGGGGAGATCGGAAACGCCAAGAGCCACTCTCAAAATATTTAGGATCGGCACCGCACCCGGCGAGATCTCAACAACCCACACTTCGAACAGGTGGGGGGGCACCCGGCTTTCGGAGCAGCCCACATGGGCGAGCGCCGTGCCTTGCGGGGTGTCTTGGCTGTCGATTACAGTTACGGCGTGTCGCCGCGGCGCGACCTGCTTCGCTGTTGGCATGCGACTGGACATGGGCAGCTTACGCATATGAGTGATTCCATTTCTTCGGCGAAAGTCGGTAAGGCCAGCGATCATCTGGCGAACGAGCGCACGTTCCTGGCTTGGCTTCGCACGAGTATCAGCATCATCGTGTTTGGTTTTGTGGTGGCGAGGTTTGGGATTACCTTGCGCGAGTTCTTGCGCTTGCGAGGTGAGGCGGAGCATGAGAGCGGGTTGTCGCTGGGGATGGGGATTGGATTCATGGTGATGGGGATATTAATGGCGCTGACTTCGTCGGTCCGTTATCACGCTACGATGCGTCAGTTGGATGCGAATGAGTTTAAGCCGGCGGGGGCGATTGTTACGATTTGGGCGGTGGTGGCGGCGCTGTTCGGGATCATTTTGGCGGTGTATTTGATTTATGCGGCGCGGACGCTTTGAGGTAGTCGGAGGTTTTGAGATTAGAGGTTGGATGAGTAGGTGTAGAATACGAATAGCGGCGCATTTCCGGCGTGCGCGCGTATTGAGTTGGTTGAAGGTGGATGGTGATGCCGATCCGACTAGAAATTAATCGTCAGAGTTATTCCCTCCTCGCGGACCCGGATACGCCTCTTCTTTATGCTTTGCGTGATGAGCTTGGGCTGACCGGGAGCAAATACGGTTGTGGCGAGGGGCAGTGCGGGGCTTGCACGGTGCTGGTGGATGGGACGCCGCGGCGTTCGTGCTTGTTTCCTGTTGGTGATGCGGCGGGGAAATCCATTACCACCATCGAGGGACTGGACAAGGATGGTGCGTTGCATCCGGTGCAGGAGGCGTTTCTGGAGGCGGGGGCGTTTCAGTGCGCTTATTGCACTTCGGGAATGATCATGAGCAGCGTGGCGCTGCTGCAGAAGAATTCGAATCCTACGGACGCTGATATTGTGCAATCGCTGCAGGGGAATGTGTGTCGATGCGGGACGCAGCCTCGCATTGTCGTGGCGGTGCAGGCGGCGGCGAAAGCTATGCGAGGGCAGGGGCGATGAGCGGGCTTGACGAAAAATTGGTGATTGAGCCGGAGCGGTACGAGTTTGCAGCTCGGCCGATGCATCACTTTGAGCTGCAGCGACGCGATTTTTTCAAATTGCTGGGCGCGGGCATTGCGGTGTTTTCTGTGGCGGCGGGGACACGAGTTGGGGCGCAGGAATCGGGCGGTGCGCGCGGATTTCATGGGGAAGAGGCGCCGAAGGATATTACTTCGTGGCTGCACATCGGCGAGGACGGCGGGGTGACCGTTTTCACCGGCAAGGTGGAGATCGGGCAAAACATTCGGACGTCGCTTGCGCAGTCGGTGGCGGACGAATTGCGCGTGCCGTTTGAAAGCGTGCGCATGGTGATGGGTGATACGGCGCTGACGCCATTCGATATGGGCACGTTTGGCAGCCGCAGCACGCCGTATATGACGCCGCAGCTGCGGAGCGCAGCGTGGGCGGCGCGCGAGTTGCTGGTGGCGGAAGCCGCGAAGGAGTGGAGCGTGCCGGCGAGCGGATTAATGGCGGCCAACGCGAAAGTTACCGACCCGGCGTCGGGGCGTTCGCTGTCATACGCGGCACTGGCAACTGGCAAGACGCTGGCGCAGAACATTCCCGATGCCGATCCGGTTACGCCGGTGGCGGAGTGGACCGTCGCGGGGAAAGCGCTGCCGAAGGTGGACGGGCGGGCGTTTGTTACGGGCAAGCACCAGTACACGACGGATTTGCGTCCGGCGGGGCTGTTGTTCGGGAAGGTGCTGCGGCCGCCGTCTTTTGGGGCGACGCTGACTTCTGTGGATACAAAGGCGGCTGAGGCGATGCCGGGCGTGGTTGTCGTTCGCGACGGCAATTTTGTTGGAGCCACGGCGCCGAGTGAGCGGGCGGCGGAAAAAGCGGTTGCGGCAATGCGCGGGCAGTGGAAAGAAACCAAGCAGCCTTCGAGCGCGGAATTGTTTTCTTATTTGAAGAGCAATGTGGAGGGTGGTGACGCGGGCCGCGACTCGCACGTGACGGGCTCCGTCGAAGAAGGCTTGGCTCAAGCCGCGCACCGTCTGGACCAGACTTACACCGTGGCTTATATCGCGCACGCGCCGCTGGAGCCGCGGGCCGCGGTTGCGGAGTGGGCCGACGGGAAGCTCACGGTCTGGACAGGGACGCAGCGGCCTTTCGCAGTTCGCGACGATCTTGCGGATGCGTTTCACCTGGCGAAGGACCGCGTACGCGTGATCGTGCCGGATACGGGTTCGGCGTACGGCGGCAAGCATACGGGCGACGCGGCGTTGGAAGCGGCGCGGTTGGCGCGCGCTGCGGGACACCCGGTGAAAATTGTGTGGACGCGTGAGGAGGAGTTCACCTGGGCGTATTTTCGGCCGGCTGGGATCATTGAGGTCAAGAGCGGGATCAGCGGCGACGGCATGCTAACGGCTTGGGAATTCCACAACTACAATTCCGGCGGCTCGGGCATTGCCACTCCCTACGTCGTTGCGAACCAGCGCATTCAGTTCCACGCAGCGCGCTCGCCGTTGCGGCAGGGTTCTTACCGGGGACTTGCCGCGACAGCCAATCACTTTGCTCGCGAGACGCACATGGACGAGTTGGCGCATGCCGCTGGAATCGATCCGCTGGAGTTTCGACTAAGAAATATCGCGGATCCGCGATTGCGCGACGTGTTTCAGGCCGCGGCAAAGTCGTTTGGGTGGCCGGGCAAGAAATTGCAGCCCGGGCAGGGATTTGGGTTGGGTGGCGGGATCGAGAAAAACGGCTACGTCGCGACGTGCGCGGAAGTGGCCGTCGATCGCGGGTCGGGCGATGTCCGCGTAGTCCGCGTGGTGACGGCGTTCGAATGTGGAGCGATCGTCAATCCAGATGGGCTGCGCAATCAAGTGATCGGCGCGAACATCATGGGATTGGGCGGAGCGCTGTTCGAGGCGGTTGAGTTCGAAAATGGCCGGATCACCAATGCGCGTTTTTCACGTTACCGTGTACCGCGTTTCCGCGATGTGCCCGAGATCGAAGCGGTGTTACTTGACCGCAAGGATATTCCGTCGGCTGGAGCAGGCGAGACTCCCATTGTGGGAATTGCGCCGGCTATCGGCAATGCGATCTTTGACGCTACTGGCGTCCGGTTGCGGAGCCTTCCGCTGGTTCCTAACGGCCTCAAGGCTTAGGTCCTCCCCCAATCCAGCGAGCAGATTGAGGCTTTTCTGTGGTCCACGCGCCGGATTCGCGGTTTGGTTTCCGTTTAGGGCATGGCTGTCCGGACGGTCAGTTGTGACCCGACTGCAAAGGCGAAAGAATGGATGCAGGACGGCGTATTGTGCGGCTTCCCGGGGTCAGATCGGCGGGCACAAACGATGGTGAATGGTCAAAACAAGAAGGCGAGTGGCGGGCGCGGCGCGAAGAAATTCGCGAAACCCCGTGCGGTGCGGCGGTGTCCGTTCGTGGCCTCGGTTGAGGTGACGGAACTGAGTTCCGGCACGCGGCTGTCAGCGCGAACGTCCGAAATGGGACTGGGCGGGTGTTACGTGGATGCGCTGAATCCGTTTGCCACCGGGGCGCAGGTGAGAATACGAATCGTTCGGGATCAGGGCGCGTTTGAGGCTGCGGCGAAGGTGGTCTACAGCGACGCCAGTTTTGGGATGGGGCTGTCGTTTACGGAGATTGCGCCCGAGCAGCGGCTGATTTTGGAGAATTGGCTGGAAGAGATCGTGCTGCAGCTTCGGCCGGTTGCGCAGTAGTTCCTACCACAGGAGATCAAGTTACATATTGATGCAGGTTGCGCGGCGCGGGTCTGCCGGCGTGGAGGGACGCGCTCGAGCTCTCTCGGCAATTTCCCCTTTTCGAATGGCCAAAGTCAAATTGGAATTTTTTCATGCAACGCGAGCGCGAGGCATGCGCGCCGAAATGCGTTCAAGTCACTGCAGGTTCAAGCATTTCCAATGTTCGGCCGATCGTTCTGGGAGAGAGTTAGGGCCGGATTCGTTGGCAGCTTGCATGCATTTGACTTGAGGTGGATGACGGAACAACGGGCGCTCAGCGGCTAAAGCCAGTTGATAGCCAAGTACGTGCGGCACGGCCGTTCGACCCTCAGGGTGAACTGTAGCCGTGCCCTGACGTTCGCCTTTTCAGAGTCAACGGGGGAACTATGCCGACGCGGGAAGCAGTGAAAACGCTGGAAGTCAGAGCAGCGATGAAAAGTGCGAGCGCGCCGAATCCACACTGGACGGGGAGTTCCGCGGGGAACGGACAGGCCGCGGGGCCGGCAGGGGCGGTATTGGCCGCACGGTTCACAACGGAGGAATCCATTTTGCTGCGCAGCTTGGCCTCAGGAAACACGGTGAAGGAAATGGCTGGGCAATTGCGGTTGCCGCGAGAATCGCTGTTTCGACTGCTAGGCGATCTACGGAGGAAAACCGGCGCGGCTGACGATACGGCGCTGGCGGTGTGGGTGCTGCGAAACATGAGGACCGCGGACCGGCGGCGCAGCGACCGTTAGGTTGGAATGACGCTGCATACGCTGGGGCTTGGCTGCGACATGGTCCTGTCTAAATTCGGTCTGCCACTGTAGGCGCCGGGCTTAAGCCCGGCGCCTACAGTGATATATACTGCGGGCCGAGGTGATCTGCTCCCATGCCGAATCTACAACCGGAACAGGCGATGTTGGCGTTGCACATGGCGCTACCAGCGATTCAGAGAGAACACCAGACAACACGCTGTGTGATCGAAGCGATTCCACTGAACAATGGGGACTATCGGCCGGAGCCTGTCGCGAAGACGGCGCTGGAGCTTGCGTGGCACATTGTGGCTGCAGAGCACCGGTTCTACTCGGGCTGTGGTAGCCGGGGAATTCGATTTTACGCCGCGACATCGCCCGGAGGATTTGAAGAACTCGGCGGATATCGGCAAGTTCTATGGCGAGTCGTTTGCGAAGGATTTGGAAGCGTTGAAGAAAGTGTCTGGCGAGCAATTGGCCAAGATGATCGATTTCCGCGGGATGTTTCAATTGCCGGCGGTGGGATTTCTCGATCTCGGCTTGCGGCACTCGATTCATCACCGTGGGCAGTTGTCGGTTTACTTGCGTCCGGCGGGCGGTAAAGTGCCGGCAATTTACGGCGAGAGTTACGACTCGGCGGAGGCGAAGAAGTCTGCCGGGACCGCGTGAGCACGACGCGAGCGAAGGTAGGCGAGTGAAGCTAGATCAAGTTCGAGCATGTCGGCGAGGCGGAACTGGGCGGCTTGCTGGGTTGTGCTTGTCGCATCGGGTTCCGTTGTGTAGTCATCTAACCCGCCCTCTCTAGAGGGCAGCTACAATTAAAGAGGCCGCGACTCAGTCGCGGCCTCTCTTTATTTCCGCCAAGTTGCGAATTGTTCAGTTGAGTTTAGGAGCCTGAGACTGTGCGTGCGCGGTCGGCCTTCTCGACGGAGGCTTCCCCTGTGGACGAGACGTCTTCGGCGCCGGTGCCCTTCAGGATCTGCTTCGAGCGCGTCACTTCATCCGAAGTGGAGCAGTGGACGGATAGAAGAATACCGCCCTTCTGCAGGATGCCTTCGTAGCGCTTGGCTTCATACTCCGGTATGCCGAGTCCGACGAGCGCGCCGGTCAGACCGCCGACGGTACCGCCAACTCCCATGCCTGCCAGAGTAGCCATGATGGGGCCAGCAGCGATGAGTGGGCCAACACCTGGAATGGCGAGTGCGCCGATCCCTGCCAGGAGCCCCAACGCGCCGCCCAGGACAACTCCCGTGCCGGCTCCGGTGGATGCGCCTTCCGGGGCTTTTGTGGACTTTTCCGTGCCGATCTCGCGGGTACCGAGATTTTCCGGCAGGAGCACGGAAATGTCTCCTGCGGCAAATCCTCCGTTCACCAGAGCTTCCGCGGCCTGTTCGGCGGCGTTGCGCGTGGAGTAGATGCCGAAGACTGCGGTTTTCTTATCGCTCATTCTGTTTCTCCTTTGAATTTTCTCGAACTTTCCGCGGATGCAAATTCATTTGTCTAAGACTTTGGCGGCGCGACGTGCAGATGATTCGTTACGTTTCCTTCACCCGCGACCGCGACGGCCTTGGCCTCGATAGCAGCCTTTTCATCATCCGAACGGACTGGGCCCTTTAGCGTCACTTTGCCGTCCTGGCTGATGATCTTGATGTTGTGTGCGTACACGGATAGCGACTGGTCATCGTGAAGAGCCATGCGGATCTTCTTGGTGAGGTCGCGGTCCGCTGGATTCATTTTTT
Source organism: uncultured Acidobacteriota bacterium (assembly GCA_963729285.1). Classification (GTDB taxonomy): domain Bacteria; phylum Acidobacteriota; class Terriglobia; order Acidiferrales; family UBA7541; genus Acidiferrum. Next base: position 58,723 of record CAVSNL010000015.1, on the reverse strand, counting down.
GCTGGTCGGCGGTGGTGTTTGTGTTTTGGTTCGCTTTGGTATTGTCCGGGGCTGTCTGCTGCGCGTCCTGACGCGATGGGATTTTTGCCGGCATCGATGCGCCCAGCAGCAAGCAAGATCCCAGAACGAGCATCTCGGTCCCAAGTTTCTTGTATAGGATCATAGATTGTTCTCCTGACACTTTGCACGATAAGCCGACCAGAGATGACTGAGAATCGGGCGGAGGGTGTATTGATGTGAGCAAATTGCGGTAGAGATTCTGAAACAAATTGGGGGCTTTTTGCGTTCCACGGGTTGCGATTTGGGTCAATCGAGCTGCTGTCGTGAGGTGAACCTGTGCGGAAGCTGCTAGTGCTACTTGCGCTGTTGGCGGCATGGTGGGCGCGATGTGGGGCGCAGGAATCCATTCGCGTGGACGTGAACCTGGTGACCGTCGCGTTTTCGGTGCGGGATGTCAGCGGCGGGCTGGTTGATAATCTAACTAAGGACGATTTCGAAGTCATAGAAGACGCTGCGCCACAGAAAATCGCATTTTTCGCCAAGAGCGTGGATGTACCGCTGACGCTAGGACTGATCGTGGACGCGAGCGGAAGCCAGGAACACTTTGCAAAGCAGCACGAGAACGACTTGAAGGTATTTCTGAAAGAGGCTCTAGGCCCCCGCGACCGAGCTTTTCTCGTGGGATTTGGAAATCATGTACGGCTGGTGAGCGATTTGTCGACGTCAGGCGAAGAGATGATGGAGTCCTGGAGGCTCTACGACAAGGACAGCCGGCACTTCCCGGAGCTAGGTCCGAAAGAGGATCGGGACCTGGGCACGGCTTTTTATGATTCCATTTATTATCCGGTCACCGAGAAACTTGCCAGCGAAAATGGCCGGCGGGCGCTGCTGCTATTCAGCGACGGGGAGGACAATTCCAGTGCACGACATGATGACCGCCATCGAAGCGGCGCAGGACGCCAATGTGGTGATCTTCGCGATTCGCTACACGGAAAAAAAGCACGGGAAATTGACCGCGCGCAATCAGTACGGAATTCGTGTGATGGACCGAATCGCGAAAGAAACCGGGGGGATGCACATCGACGCGGCGCAGACGGATCCGCACACCTATTTCCGGCAGATCGCGGAGGAATTGCGGACGTCCTACGAGCTGGCGTATTACCCGACAAATGCGGCTAAGGACGACACGTTCCGCAAAGTGGTCGTGAGAGTAAAACGCCCAGGACTGACGGTGCGGTCGAAGACGGGATATTTCTCCCGGTAGATTCCACGCCAAGTTGGGCTAGGCTCTAGGCGCGACGGAGTAGGGCGGGACCACCACCACCAAGGTATAAACTCCCAGGGCTATTCCGAAGGGGAGTTCTGACAAGGAAAGAAGCGCGGCAGCAATCGCGAGAGGGCGCGCGGAGCGTTGACCCGATAAAAGCGTCACTCCAGCCAAGATGCCAACGACGCCGGTGACCGCGGACCAGATCGTCACGCCAAGATAGAGAAAATGAAAAAGGCTCATCAGCGAGAACGGATCCGGGACCCGCGTGAGCAACGCGCCAAACATGAGCGTGGCAGTGGTAGTAAATGTGAGCAGCCATAAAGTCATGGCCAGGCGCAGGACACCATAAACGATCCAGCAGAGTGCCGAGAATCCGAGGCTGTGTACTTGCCAGGCTTCGACTGCCATAAATAAGGGGAACTTCCGAGGTCATGTGATCGTTCCTCCTAGCTCCATCGCACTAACCCGATCGCATCCGTTGAGTTGAGACGGAGCTATTTCTTGGCTCGGCGGGACTTGCCGGCTACACGTTTCGTGGTTTTGCGAGCGGCGCGGCGTGCGGCGCGGGCGGGTTTGGACCTTTTCGCCGACCTCTTGGCGGTGACGGCGGCCCGCTTGCTCTTACGAACCAGTTTCTTGGTATCGCGCTTTACGTCGGAGACGATGCTGCTGCCACTGATGGCTTTTTGAGCGGCGTCCGCTTTGGCCGCGATGGCGCCTAGAGTCGAACCGATAGATTCGGCGACGCTGATCAGCAGCGCTTGATCTTTTGACGACTTATGTGTCTTCACGGCTGGGCTCCTTCTCTGAAAGCGAACGAATTACCGAACAAATTTATCGCCGAGTCCCAAAATAGCGGCAGCTCTGGAGCGGCCATCCCGCACGGGGCACGCGCAGTCTAGACCGGCCTGCGGCCCTGAATGACGCGGATCAGGATGACGATGATCGCCAGCACCAGCAGGATGTGGACGAACCCGCCCAACGTATACGACGTCACCAGACCGAGCAGCCACAAGATGATGAGAATTACGGCGAAGGTCCAAAGCAAATCCATTTCGCGCTCCCTTCAAAAGTGAATTCGTGTTCGAGCCCGAGCCTAGAGCAGAGTGAAAACTTCCACAGGTTACGAAGACGCGTTTCGAGCTTCGCGAAAGGCGCCTTCGGCGGTTTCAGCGACTTCGTTTACGAAGTCCTTGGCGTCGCCCATGTTCTTGCGAACACGGCGGATCACGGTCTTGCCACGATCGAGGGCGTCATCGATTCCGTCCTGGGCGGCGCCGTGGAGCAGTTCGCGGGTGTCTTCTCCGGACTGCGGAGCGAAAAGCAAACCGAGAGCGGTACCAGCGCCCAGACCGATGGCAAACGCTGAAAGAACTTGGGGCCACGTATTGCGACGACGAATCATGACGTTCTCCTCTGACGATTCCGCTTTTCTCTGAGGTTGATGCGACTTTTGCGAGTCGGCGAACTATAGCGGGGCCCCGTATCTATGAACATCAGGTAAACGACGTAGGGCGTCTCGCATGTTCGTGTAGAGCACGAACCGTTGACGAGGAGCAACTTAAGAGCCATAAACGTCGTTTCCGTCCAGCTCCGCGGACCTGGCGACAATCTGTTGGCTTCCCTGATCCAAAACAAAATAGTCCCCCGGGCAGTTGGCACACAGTTGTCGCAAGCGGGTCTTCGCCATCTGGATGTCGGCCGTCGCCTCGAGCCAGAGGAAACTCCCATCGTGGTGACGTCTCAAAATATCGAACGGAATCGCAGTCACAGTGTCCTTCCCCGTCTGACGAGCTGCTTAATACCATGACCATGCAACTCCTGTGCCCCCGAGGCGCCGTTTTGGGACATTCCATCGATTGACCAACTTACGAAATCGACTAAGTAAGTTTCTGCCTAGTCTGGTTAATTCATGAGCTGTCAGAATCGTAGCGCCGATTGCTAACTCGTGATGCGGGATGGGGATCTCGCGCTGTTGGCGATGCTCAAGTGGAAGGGTCACGGTGATTTGTGACTTCCGTGAACTGATTTTTAGATAGCTCCGCCGGGTGGTTCCGAGAGTGTATTGTCGAAGGACCAAACCAACTAAGAAGAGTTGCAGAGCGCAGCGGCTTGGAAGAGACCTTGAAAAGGCCAGCCGCTGGCCAGGTGGACGCGGACACAACGAGCTGTTTCGCGAATCCGCGCACCGAGCTTGAACAATTGGGTGCGCAGAGTTTCGATTTGTGCTGAGCGCATCGACAATGGCAACTGCAGGCGAAATAGGTTGACCAGGTTATAGGCGAAACTGTGGAGCAAGAGGCGAAATGCATTGGCTCGGAAGCGGTGGCAACTCAAGCGGTCAGCAGCAAAACCGTTTTTGAATTCTTCAATGCGATTCTCACATTCCCCGCGATCGTTATAGAAGGAAAAGACGGAACGGCTGCGGCCTGCCAGGTTGGTGACCAGGAAACGCAGGTTGGTACCGGCAGAGGTGTGTTCCGCTTTGTAGCAGATGCGCCGCTGATGAGACCAGGAGTGAGCGCGATAGCGAAAGCTGGAAAAGGAGCGCTGCGGCTCGGCGGTTCGACGATAGCGTCTCGCGAGACGACGCTGCAGCCGTTGCGCTGGACCCTGCAACCGGGAATTGGTGCCGATGCCGATAGTGTACTGGATGCCGAAAAACTCGCAGAATTCATAAAGCATCGGCGTGGCGAAACCAGCATCAGCGCGTAGCTTGATTCGGGCCTTAGGAAATTCACGCTGGAGTCGCGGAACGATGCGCAACAGCAAGGGGATAATGCGGGCGTTGCTCGCAGCCCGGCCCTGACGCAAACGGGCCGCCAACAAACAGCCGCTGTGACGCTCAAAGATCAGCAAGGGGTGATACATGTGCTGGTCATAACCACCATTGAAGAAGCTGAGCTGCTGCTGCCCATACGTGGGATCGTCGGTGGAATCGACATCGAGCAGGATCTCTCCTCGTTTCCGGACTTGTTTCCCACAGATCTTCACAAACCAATCGAGTAGGGCATCCTGCAGCTTGAGCAGGTCGCGAAGGGAGGGTGAATTCTCCCAGCGACTGAGGGTCGGTTGCGATCCGAGAGGTTGACCCAGTGGTTGATCAGCAAGAATCTGAAAAGCCGGATCGTGTCGTAGTCGGTCCGCGTCGTTGGCGTCTTGGTATCCAGCGATGATCTGGTAGAGGCGCTGTCGGAACAACGACGATACCGAATGGCGAACCCGTTCCTCTTCGCGAGGGTCACAAACGCGCTGTGCTAACCCGAGAGTGAGACCATGCCGGTGATCAAAGGCCCGCAACGGTAGAAGACCTGCGTCAGAAGTGATCTGCCCACCGGAAAAATCAGCTCGAATGGGTCGGTGTCGGTAGAAGGAAAACGACAGCTGTGGTATACAACAAGATGTCATTTCTGGGGTGCTCCGAAAGAGAACGCCGGGTTCTGCAAAAACCCAGTGTTCATCAATCTTTTAGAGCACCTTTTCTTTTTCCGCCACTAAAATCTTGAATAATCCAGGCTAGGGACTGCGGAGAATGCCTTAGTACAGGACTATGTTATTTTCGGCGGCGACACTGCATTTTTACAGACACCAGAAAGCTCAACGGTTTCAAGGGAAGGACTTCCTACTTCCGTCGCGCATCGTGGAATTTTGACGAGAAGTTGTGAGGGAAAGTTTGAAGTTGGTGGAGCCGATGGGATTCGAATCCGCCAGCTATATGGAAACAAAGGAGTTTTGCGGCGCGACCTGGCCTTTTAAGGTATTGCAAAGAAAGGAAAGGAATTCTTAGTGCCCCCTTATTGCCCCTAAGTTCGGGAAGTTCCTAGTCGCCGATACTTGCATTGCTTGGTTGGTGGCCTCCTCCGTGGGAGGCGACCAAGGGTTTTGACTTAGTCTGCGAGTTCTCATTGCGATCGTTAGCAGTTGGAATACGAAAGTCACGAGAATCAATTCTTGTTGCAGCTGTGGAGATTGGCGGAGAAGGGGGGATTCCTTCCACGCACCCTAAGAAATTCTCAGTGCAGATGGTAAAACGCAAGTTCTTTGTGGTCAACGAGCAAATGGTCGAAAAACTGTTTTGCCAGTGTTGTTGGGAAATCTGCGGGTTCAATTTGCTTCGCGAGTCTTAGGAGAAGCTTAGGAAGAAACGACCGGAATGAAACTCGACGGCTGCGTGAGCGGGGCTCATTTCACCTCTAAAGAAGAGGTCTCTGACGCGGACAAAAGCTTCGTTCGTCTCTGCCGCTCTCCGAACTTTCCGCTCGATCACCGTTGCCAAGTTCAAATTGTGCGTAAGGGTATCGCTCAGGCAAAGCCAGCCATACAGATGATGGCCGTCCGCTTTCCTCTGCCGAATGCTTCAAGGCCATCGGGCGTGTAGCCCGCATAGCTGAGGTGAAGGCCCCGTGACCAAGCCGCTTTACCAGAAACTTTCCCTGCGAAGGACAGCAACTCCCCTTCGCCGATGCACCTCGTTGACTGCACCTTCGGGCCGCGATTCGTCACAGAGGTTTGGAGCAGGTCACGTGACTCTGCGATTCTGTGCCGTTTTTTCATCAGGTTCACCGCAGTGCCGGGCCGTTTCCACGAGCATCTTCGGCAAGGCGTGCTTGCATAGAGGCCGCGAGGAATTCAGCGGCTAGCCACAGATTTGGTTCGTTCTTTCTGACCGAGACGGAGCAGGCGCTCCCCGTTGAGGTGCGCGATCTTCTCCTTATCATTCATGTTAATCGTCGCAGGATCGCCTGAATTCAAAAGGGTTGTGAACTGGCGAATCTCGCCGGTATTCGTTGCGCGTCGAATCTCTGACGTCAAGGCAGAATACAGATCGACGCGGCACGGGCACGACCGCAGCACGGATAGACGAAAAGATTGAGGTCAGCTACAAAGACTTTTAGGGGTGCGAATTCTCGCGGCGAGAAACGTTTGGGGCCGTGCGGACACTGGTGGCGCGGCGGCTCGCGTTCGGCGAAACTCATTCCAAACTTCGCTTCGTTGCCCCGTTGAGTCCATGTAATCGGGAAGCCGACGACGTCGCCAGTATGCGCGGTCGCGGCGGGTGGAGCCGAAGGATCAAGAAATCCGCTTCGAATAGTTTTTTTGATTGAAGGAATCGTGTGCGTTTGCATCACCGTCAGATGCCACCACGACTTTTCTTCCTTCTCGAGGAGAGCCTCTTTGCTGTCTGAGTCGAAGAATGCCCCACTGGGAAATCAAGCATTTTTCAAGCTTCAAGAAAACGGCCGATGCAGGGATGCGACTCCTCCTAGAACTTGTACCCGACCCACAAAGCCCAGTAGTTGAGATTGCGCCCAGGTAGCGTCTCTTTTATGAAGGGTCCAGCGTAAAAGATCCCGTAATCGGCCTGAAACCACAGGTGATCGCGCTGGTCGTCGCCTCGGCGATCCTCCCGTTCGCTTCGTTCTGGCTGTGCCGCGATCCGGTTGACGGTCAAGTCTTCTTTTGGGTTGCGCCGTGGACTTGCGCGTTTTGGTCGATTCTCGCCTACAACCTCATCGGAAGCAAATTCTGGCGCGGGCGCGAAGCCGTGGAAGAATGGCGGGCGCGTCGCGGCGGGTATCTGCGCTCGGTCGCCAAGGGCACTGCATGGATGTTCGCTTCGCTCTTCTTCTCCTATGCCTGCGAGTTCGCTTACATTTTTCTGATGTCGCCGTCTCCGGCAGCGATGCAGTTTCTTCCGGCCGCAACCTACGCTCCCGTGGCGTTCACCTTTTGGAGAGCAGCCCGTGACTAAGATCATCCCATTCCGAAAGGCCCGCAGGCTCACGCCGGAGATCGTGAGCGAGCTTCTTCGCATCCACAGTTCGTGCGTCCACGACCAAGCTGGTAAGTGCCCGCTGCTGGTCAGCGTGTCGTCGCTAACATGGGAACTGAACCAAGCGGCGAACATCGGGAACGAGGAAGACAACGCTTTCAAGCGCCACGATCCAATGTGCGCAGCCCGCCCGCTGTCGGATCACGACATAGAGAGGATCATAGAAGGACGGCGTCTCGCCGATTCGATGAACGAGGAGCCTGAATGAAAACAGAGGATGAGTTGGACGCGGAGATCGCGAAACTGTTTGACGAAGGTACGACCACGAAGGTTGAGATGGTGAACGGCAAGCCCCGCGTGACCGACGAGCAGACTATCGCCCAGATGGAACGGGAAGAGGACTCGCGCCGGATGGAAGAGGCGTGCGGCATGTTTTTGACCTCCGAGCGGAAGTTCCAAAAGCTTAGCGCCCATCCTGACGTCGTCACCGACCCGAAGCTTAACATCGGGTGGTGGGACGCTTTGGACGACGTCTATCGGAAGGAGCGCACGGTCTGGCGGCTGTTTGTCGGCCCGCAACCCGACATGCGGTCGAACAGGCTTTACGCCCGATTTCGCGAGCTCTTGCTGAATGGTAAGAAACTCACGGCCGACGCCTGAAGTCGGGTATCTTTCGCCCGGCCACAAGGCCGGGAGATTTCTCGCCATGGTGGCCGTCCGGCCTATCGCGCCCATGATGCGGATGACCATGCCTGGGACTCGGCCTTGCGACCGAAGAGGTGTCTGCTGGCCCTCCACCGCAAGTTGCGGGACATCGTTGCGAGTAAACTGATCCTGGACTGGTCGCCCGAGCAGATTTCCGGATGGCTGAAGACCCAGTATCTCGATGACGAGAGCCTGCGCGTGTCCCACGAAACCATATCGTTGCTACGCTGTGCTTTAGCGTATGGAATCGAAAGCAACCCTGCGGAATCCGTTTCAGACCTCGGGCAACACGTGCGTCTGAAACGTTTTTTAGCAACTCGACAAACATCCTATTCAGTGCCCATCGATGCATTCGCCCCTTTCGACCGGTGAACAGGAAGTTCGAGCCATCATCGATGCGCACCGCGAGATAAGCTTTGAGACAGGCGTAGTCAGACAGGGCGGGCTTTCCACGATGCTCGACAAACGCCTGGGTCGTTTCGAGTCTGCCCTTGAGTCGGTCCGGTGCCTCATGTCGATATCGGAGAGAATTAATGGCGGAATGGCAGGACGGTTCTTACCTGGAATTGCTGGGGCACCGCCGGCGCATTCGCTCACTCGAAGACCGTAATTGAAAGCTAGGGTCAGAATGCACCAGGAACGTGGATCCGTTTTTCGCGCCAGTTCGAGAAGTTCCTCGATTTCATCCATTTCTAGGTGAGTTCGGCTGTTTACCTCAACTGCCTGATTCCTCTCTCCGGTCGTCATAAGCAAATGTTATATGTATCTAGATATATTTGACTATGGTACACGCGTACCAGTAGATGTGTTTTGGGATGCCGAATCGCTAGCTAAGTCCTTTGTTCTCAGCAGGCGCTGACGATGTGGCGAACTAAATGTCCCAATACTGTAAACTGCTGTGGCTCATGTAGTTACCTGGAGACAGATGTGGATGATAACTCTTGATATCGTACGACATGTCTGGATACGCTCGAGGGCATGAAGCAAAGAAAGAGTCGACTCCTCAAGACCAAGAAACGCGAGAAGTATGCCGTCTGGATTGATAACGACGACCTGGATCGTCTCAGGGAATATCAGCAGACGGTAGGAGTGCCAGTGTCCGAGAGCGTCAGGCGCGCAATCAAGGCATATCTCGAGATCCTGGTGAATCGTAAACGGGCGTGAAAATAGTCTCTCTGTGATCTGTCCGCACGGCTCGAAGCGTTCATCGCTGACCTTCGCGAAGCGAGACGAAAATCTTCTGCTGCCCGGCACTTGGCCGACCTGCTCACCGCAAGCGAACAGTGCGCTATATGCGAATCTTGCAAAGGCTTTATTTGCAGGGTTTTAGGCTGAGTCGTTGTTGATTCCACGGCTGGGGACGTAGTTCAGTTGGTTAGAACGCTGCCTCGTCATTGGTTAGAATCCCGCACTGTCACGGCCGCTTCCCTCCCCCGCTTCACAAGACACCCATATATAAGGATACTTTTCGCCTATCGAAGTGCGTAACGAGACAACGGCGATTGCGCCGCACTACAACGGTTTAGCAAGTTCGAGAGTCCCAGCGCCTGCTGTTTGGAAATCAGCAATTTAGCTCGGCCCGGCAGCCTCTTTTTCGGGTCAAAACATCGTGTTTGGGAACTATTGTTCCCCAAACTGTTCCCCAATTTTTGTTGCCATTTCATACTTACCGACCTTTCCTCACACATTCATTTTGAAGACGAGAACTATAGCCTTTGAACTACAGTCCAGTTATTGTAAAAATTGTCGCTTACGTCTTCAAAGTAGCCCGCGCAAGTGTTGTAAGCATTGACCCCATCTGGCGACGTAAGGCCGATAGCCACATCAATGGGATTGGACCAGAGATTCGTGGTCGTAAAGGCACAGCAAAGGGCACATCCGTAGGTGACGTGGCCGTAAGTCTTGTCGTAGATGACCTTCCGTTCAAACAAGCTACCCATCGCTGTGTCGTCAGGTCACGAAACTCGTAGGAACCTGAAGTGAGGTCACGAGGCAGTGTTTTTCCATTTTTGTCCGGGACTTGCTCGCGAATCAGCTTTCCGACATCGATCCACATCTGCTCGTCCGGTTGTAGCGTTTGCTCCACCTGGTAGTTCTCCGTTCCTTGACTATAGAAGATTGTGAAGGTGGCCTTAATTGCTCGGGTGCCGCGATTACCCGCAGTGATGATCGAATCGTGATAAGGATCGAACTCCCACATGCCGCCTTCCCATTGAAAAGTAATTGGTCGGAAAAAGGTGTCTGCGCTCCGTAGCGCAGTGTGGCATCGTAACTCGCAGCCACAGCCATGACCTCCTCAGGCTAACCCTTAGTGGTTAGCGTCACGGAGGTCCAATTGGCCGTCTTTGGGAGCGTCCCGCTCGTTTGCAGTGCGACCACGTCGATCCGGCGAGTCTCGTACGGATCAAACGCAATGAGGGCCCGCCAGCCGCACCGGTCACGCCGTTGCTGCGCCAGTTAAAGCGTAGCGCGGCATTGACGAACCTACCCGTCGTATTGCGGATAAAAAGCTGCGGCTGAAGCGTGGTACCTGGAGGGAAAACCAGGGCGGGGTCGGGATTGGTAAGCGCTAACATGGGCGCCCGCAAGGTCCAAACTGAGGTTCGAGCAAAGTCTCGCTCTTCCAATTTCGCATTGGGGTCGTTTCCAAACATTTTCAATATCGCGGAAAATCCAGCAGCTTCATCGAAAAGCAAATGAACGGTGTCGAGAGAACCAGCGTGAGCGGCGGCTGAGACCTTAATGCCTCCGTAGGAGCCGGTAAGGCCCGCCGAGCGAGCGAGCTTCCGGACGGAGTACCGAGTTGTCTCGCGCGGTCCTAAGGCGAGTTTTTGTTTAACTTCTTTCCCCCTGGCATCGAAGAGCGAGAGATCGAGAGGAATCGTGTTCTGACCCTGATTGGTCAGGATCAGGTAGTCGTTCGCGGCCTCGTTGGCGAGCCACCAAATACCCTCGCGACTTGCTGCCTCATAGTTCTCTCGTTCCGCCGATGCATCAATATGAAAGGCGAAAGGATGTCCAACATTGCGGACCATGAGAGCGGCATACAGATTCCCACGAGACGTGGAATGATACCGCAGCGCCAGAGAACCGTAAGTTCCTATGAGTTGGGGCGCGGTGCTACCAATGGCGGCTTCAAGATCGATAGCTTTCACTTCCTGCGACTTGACAACGATGGGCATGAGAGCGGTTTCTGCTCCGTACAACGTGCGGAGCACCGGGATAACCGTCAGGTCTTGGGCAACCTGGTTGTTTCGCAGTTGAAGTTCACTCTTCCAACCCGTTTCCGTAGTCCAGTAGGGGGGCTAATTGTTCGTTATCCGTCGCATCAGGCAGCAAAGCGATGTGATGTGGCGGGGTTTGAGCCCATGAACCTGGGATGAAGACATAGAATAAGGCCGCGAGTAGGACGGGGCGGACTATCATCTGGTCTCCTTTTCTCAAGTGAACGCGGCATTTATGGTATGAGAGTACTTGAGCGTTTAATACTATTCGGGGTTATTGTCAACACAAAAAAATCAAAGAGCCAAAAAACACTGAGGAAAACGGCTACGTCGCTTGTGATAGCAACCAAGCAACAAGAAAATCCACACATTGCCCAAGAATTGATTGGCGGTTTGACTGGTCGAAAATCCTATGTTGGTTGTAATATCTCGTCCAAAACCGACGCTGATCAAATCGTCAGCGCAGGCATCACCCACGTCATCGATATGCGCGCGGAATTCGATGACGATATGCTGAACGACAATCGCATCACGATTCTCTGGCTCCCACAGCCAGTAGACGACGGCACGCTGCGGCCTCCAGGACAATACCGAAAAGGAATTCAATTTGCCTTCCCAGCGTTGTCGCTGGCGAACACCAAAGTGTTTCTGCATTGCTCGGCTGGGTTAAATCGCGGACCTACGATGTGTTACGCGCTCTTGCGGGCATTCGGATTCTCGCAGGTCGAGGCTATTTCAAGAATTCGAGCGGTGCGACCCGAAGTTGTGTTTTATCTGGTCCAAAACTATCTGGATTCCGTGGAAAGAGACTTAGCAAGCTGATGGCATGGCAAGCAAAACTCTACGGCTCAATCGAAAGAAGGCGCAAAAGCTTAGCGACTGTTGCGCCCTTAATTTTTGTCTTGGACATTCAGTTGAACGAAGAAGACTCCTGCCTTACTCGCTCTCTGGGGAAGTCTCTTTCTATTCCACAGATTTCGAAACCGTTCGACTCGCTCGCCCGGAACAGTGGTTTTTAGCATAGCCCGCACGCCCAATGTAGGCGACGGCCTGCCCACGCGGTGCGAACCATTTAAGACCGACCTCGGAGTAGATTTATGTTGACAACCGTAAATATTAAGGATTACAAGTGTTCCGCTTTTGTCCCTCGGTGTTGTCCCCCATTGACGCTAAGGAGCTAGGGACGAGTCGCAGTGTTTCCTTCATTAGGCCAAGTTAAGAACCGACTGAGAAGGTGTGTGGCATGCCCCGCTTTCGGGCAGTTCAATTTCAACCCTCAGGGCTTTTCCGACATTCTATCTAAAAGGAGGAGGCAGTATGCGCCATTTATCAAGGATTGCACTCAGCATCGGTCTCCTGCTGTCAGGCACTGTAGCTATGGCCCAAAAACCTGTTCAGCCCCTGTGTGAGCAGCCCGCGGGCCGCTGTGTCGACGCAGCGAAACCGTATGCATACGGCAAAAAGTACGTTGGCCACGATGAACCATCATTACTCTTCTACTCGAAGAGAGCTGGCTCTGGGAATTCGAACGTTTATCTGTTAAGGCTGCCTACGGACCCTCCCACACTGCCCAAGCAGGATGGTACGGGCGGGACTTTTAATTTCCAACTCCACCCCGCCTTTTGGTTGGGCATGGCCATGTGCGATACCCAATCGTTTCCCGAATTCAGCGACACCTGCACGCCGGACAGCGATAGCAACATCTTCGATAACACCGATCCGGACGCGAAAGACTACATCGGCCATCACCCGGGTGCTGCATTCATGGAGATGCAGTTCTATCCCCCTGGCTGGGTTGCGTGGCCACCTGGAAATAGTTGTGATGCGACTCGCTATTGCGGCGCATTGAACATCGACAGCTTCGGGCTTAATCCGAATACCAATCTGGCGAACAACAATGCCTGCCTTAATACAGTTGGCCTCGAGACCGTAAACTTTGCATTCATCACAAAGAGCGGAGTGCCACATGCTCCGCCGAGCCCCGTCAACTCCACACTAGCCACCTTCACGCCAAACCCGGAGACCGACTTCTTCATGAACCCGGGCGATGTTCTGCGCGTAACCATGCAGGATACAGCGGACGGTTTTCAAGTCTTCGTTGAAGACTTAACGGCGCACACGAGTGGCTCCATGACGGCAAGCGCCACCAACGGCTTCGGCCAAGTTGCGTTCGACCCTTCAGGGACGACCTGTGAGAACATTCCGTATTCGTTTCATCCGATGTACAGTACGTCCAACGAGCATACACGGGTGCCTTGGGCAGCCCATTCCTACAACATAGCCTTTTCGGACGAAATCGGTCATTTTGAATATTGTGCCGCGGTCAGTTCCGAAGGAGGCAACTGCACCGAACCGGGGGTCAGTGATCCAGGAGGTCTCGACTCTGATGATTCCTTCTGCTTCGATGCAGCAGCTTCCACGCGCATTCAAATAGGCGGGTGCCTAAACGCCGATTTGGACTTTGATGGCCCACCTTACCTACTTGACTGGCCGGGAACACTATCCAACACAAAACAAGACCAGTCGCTCCATGCCGCCCCGATCCAGTTTACGAGTCCTTTGTTCATCTCAAAAGACAACAATAAAGAGGAAAACTATAGCGCTGTAGCTTTTGAAACAGACCAACCTGCGTTCGAACCCTTTCCTCCGTGTAATGTCTTTACAGCGATAGGCTGCACGAATCCTCCTCCCGGTGCCCAGTTTTATCCTCTCTACACGACCACTCAGGCACTGGATCTAAACACATGCGTCTGGCAACTTGGCGGAAACATGATTCCAAACACAACCAATACATTCGGTGGGACGTCGACGGCAGAGTTTGGACCACCTCTGCTACTTTTCTTTCCAGAGCCTTTTGGGTTCGAGGGTGCGTTTGAAGACTTCAGGCGCGTTCTGGAAGGCAATCCCTGCCCCCACTTGGGGATCTGATGTGAGATAAGGAAGCCCGAGCTACTCTTTGAGCCAGCTCGGGCTTTCGGCATTCGTAGACAACTCTCTGCAAACGGTCGCAACGGTCCGCATAAAAGCAGGGAGACCGCCGAGTTCCAGAAAATCCTCAACTATGGCGGACTTGTGCAGAACTTGCGCCAAGGTCTCGTAGCAGACGTTTGCGTCCTGGATTCCGTGGAAAGAGACTTAGCAGGGTGATAGCACGGCAATTGAACATTACATTGACGAGCATAGCGAGATCCGATTATGGCGGGGTGCCAGGGTCCGAGGTCTAACCAGACCAGAGTTTTGGTCGGTTCTTCTTGTTTGTCGGCCAGAAAACGGCTGGCAAGGACTTAGCGTCTCGAGCCCCTGGATTTCTTTAGGGGACGCTCCCGAAATGCCGTAAAACATTTCGTGACGTCCCTCGGCCTGGGCGTAGTTCGGGCTTAACGCGAAACTGCTCGACGACGGAGCACTCGAGATCACGCCCTGTTGATCGTTTGCTTTCAGCACGCTCTTAGGGCAAGCGAATTGATTTCTCTCCGGCTCGGCGACATTGATTGGCGCAACATGGAAATCACAATTCAGCGTCTCAAGGGATCGTTGAGAACTACTCAGCCTCTCTTTCGGATGCGGGGACGTCCGTGCATGGACGAAGTTTCCGCCTTACGGACCAGGGAAGGCTTGCCGGTATTTTGGATGGTTTGCCGCAAAATATGACGTGGTGCGAGCGATCCTGCTTTTTGAGAATGCCACGCCGGGTGTGCTGGAAGCCTACAAGAAGGCGGTACCTTGGTTGGAGTTGAGGAAGATGCGTTTTAGCGCAGAGATGAAACTGGAGCCGAGCCAGCTTGTGCAAGTCTAGCGTTTCACTGATTCTTGGTAGCACTAACCCGCCAGGGTGGGCGGGTGCCGCAGCGAGGACCGGGATTGGTTCGGTCGACCTTCAGCTTCACATCGTAGCAACGTGAGCGTTAGGCCTCCAAATCGAACCAGCACATTCGTTCGGTGTCCTCGGGCCAACCCATGCCGCTCGATGCAGTGGTCGCGGAATTCGGGACGACATCGGCTGAATTGGCTGGGGTCGAGGCTGGGCACCGGTGTACCCCAGTCTCCGGGCTTCCGCAGCGAATATGAGCCGTCTTAGACGAAAGCGATCGGCGGCGAGACATAGGAGGAACCTCCAATCCCTTCGTACCAGACGGACTTGTCAGTGGTGTGGGATTCCTCAAAGTGTCCGTAATTGCGGACAGGCCGCACAAACCCCGGCCACGAATGTTGGGCTTTCAGCGTTTATAATGCCTCCATGACGGACTCCCCCACACAGCACATGCAGTGCATGGAGGTCTGGGGAGGCAGCCAGCTCACCTCCAGTGGCGTCGAACTGGCCGGTCTCGATGTCTGGGTCTATAGCAAGCCGTTCGGCCAAGCCCAGCGCGGCGGCGATGTCTACTACGTCTCTAGTTGCGCTTCCGGTCGCATCAGCCGCCTGCTCCTCGCCGATGTTTCCGGCCACGGCAAATCCGTCGCTTCCATGGCAGCCGACCTGCGCACCCTGATGCGCCGCTTTGTCAATCGGCTCGACCAGAAAGAATTCGTCCGCCTTCTCAACGAGCAGTTCACCGCGCTCTCCCGCCAAGGCAGCTTCTCCACCGCCGTCGTCACCACCTTTTTCGCACCCAGCCGCCGGCTCTCTCTTTGCAATGCCGGCCATCCCCGCCCGCTTCTCTTTCGCGCCCTCGATGGCCGTTGGTCCTTCCTCGGCCACCAGGACAATCCCGGAAAAGAAGGGGCCGCGCAACATTCCTCTCGGCATCTTTCAACTCGCCGACTACGAGCATCTCGACATCGAACTCGACCCCGGCGACTGCCTCCTCAGCTACACCGACGCGCTCATCGAATCCTGCGACGCCGATGGCGAAATGCTCGGCGAAGAAGGCCTGCTACGTATCGTCAATCTGCTTGGCGACATCCCTGCCGACAAACTCATCGCCTCGCTTCTCCAGGAAATCGCCGAGCGTTTCCCCGAGAATCTCTCTGCCGACGACGTCACCCTAATGGTGATTCGCGCCAATGGCCGCTCCCTCCACTTCAGCTTCCGCGAGAAACTTGATGCATTCGGGCGCTTCCTAAAAGCTTTTCTCCGCTCCCTGAACCCCCGCGCAGATCGCGCCCCGTTCCCCGATGCTAACCTCGCCAATATCGGCGGCGCGATCATTCCCGCGCTCGCTCGGCGCTGGCGTGCCCCTCGCACTCCTCAAAAGTAATTTCGCGACTCCGTCAGTCAGAGCGGCCACTCGTGCAATCCCGTTGAGTTCGCGAAGAAAAGTCTTGTGGATAAGGAACCAGGGGAGCAAATTCAACTTCGTAGAATCAGCCGCGGGGCTAATAAGATGCCTAAAGAAGCTCACTAACCGGCCCGCGTGTGGGCAAGGCGCGCCCAAAAACCAACTTGATTCTGTTGAAAAAGTCAGGGCCGATTTTTCTGGAGTGACTAGGCACTGCTGTGCTACTTGGGCGGCAAGGAGGAACACCGCCAATGATGGGCCAGCAGCCACGTACCGATTCACTGTTCTATTATTTTCGGTTGGAAGATCAGATCCCCGATGATCATCTCCTGAAGCGCCTTAGTGAAGCTAGCGGCGGGCCTCCTTCCTTGCTACTGGAACAGAAAGTGCGGAGGAGCCAGCGAGGGCTTGCGCTTACCGACGCCGGGAAGGAATACCTCGTATTCTGTAAGCGCGCGCTGCGTGCTTTGCGCGAGGGGCGCGAGCTGGTTGATACGCATCGTGCCAGCCATCACTAGGCCCGAAATGATTCCTCTCATCTGGACCCAAGTTCCTGCCGAACACCCGAACGAATAGACTTCCATTTGCTTTGCTGTCTCGACCAAGCCCTGCGAGCTTTCATTCCTGCTAGCCGAATCTCGACGCATTATTTACGTCTTTTGGGGACTCCCTTGTCAACGTCTTGCAGAAGTTCACTAAGCGAGACCCCAAACCCTTGAGAAACAGTTAGCAGGGTACGCAGTGATGGGATACGTTTACCTCGTTCGATGAGGCTCATCGCGGTACGATGCAATCCGCAGTGGTCGGCGAAGGCTTCCTGAGAGAAACCCCGCTCAGCTCGCAGATCCCGCAACCGCTTTCCAAGCGCCAAAAGAACTTGTTGCATCTTGGAGAGTCTGGCGATACGATTCCGAATCGTCTACAGACAGACCGACGACAGACAATTAGTAAATATCCAATCAATCGGAGTATCGGGATCATTGCGAACTGCCAGGTTGAATGTGATCGGCACGCTTGACGATATCGAGAAATATGCCGCTGTCCGTCGATAAGAAGCAAGGGGCCACTCATTGAGCGATTCCGTTGCGGAGAAAGCGGGCACGGCGGGAGGGAAAGCCGAGCGCCGGACTCAGAAAGTTGAGTTGTTGTATGGTTGAGCGACAGTAATGTCTAGCTCTTTCAACGCTGCGAAGTTCGCAGTCTACCCTCTTTCCAACGGAAAAGTAGAGCTAGAATTCCCGGCAGCTGAAAACGCGGAGCTGGCTAGCTTAGGGGACGAGGATTTAATTGGAAAAATCCACTCAGGCGACCAAGGCGCACTAGGAGTTCTCTTTCGTCGCTACGCTAACCTCGTACGCAGCGTCGGAAAACGTGTTTTGCGGGATGAAGGCGAAGCAGAAGACCTCGTCCAGGATGTTTTCCTCTATCTCTTTAGGAGTTCTTCAGCCTTCGACAGCAGGAAAGGTCCCGCGCGTTCCTGGATTGTGCAGAACATCTACTATCGAGCAATTAATCGACGCCGATACCTGTCATCGCGGCATTCGCTGTTCGGGACTGCGCCTAAGCCGTTACTCGATCTTGAGGCGAGAGCTACTGACCACAGAAGCTCTGAGACCGCGATTTTTGAGGGCGCATTGGTGCAGGAGATCCTCAAGAGCTTGACTCCAGAGCAATTCGAGACGATGCGTCTCTTTTTTTTCGAAGGTTATACGCTTGTCGAGATCAGCGAGAATCTCGGCCAGCCGCTCGGTAATGTGAGGCACCACTATTACCGCGGGCTGAACAGATTGCGGACACGTTTATTTCTGCGAATGATCGTATCCCTGGCGACGTTATGCTAAATAAGCTGCCGACCAATGCGCCAGACAGAATTGTTATGGACCCGCATGAAGAATTTCTCGAGCTTTGCGCATTGTCAACTTCAGGCGAGTTGACCGCGGACGAGCAGGAAACGCTTGCGAAGCACCTCAAGGATTGCGCGGAGTGCCGTAAAGCGATACAGCAATTTGAGGTCGTGGTAGATACGGCCGTTCCTGCGCTTTCGCCCCATCTTGGCGATGACTGCAATGCTCCGCCAAGCCTTTCCGCAGACGCGGTAGCGGAAGGACGATTGTTCGAGCGTTTGGCACGGGAGAAGGACACCTCCAACGGTTCTACTTCGGGGACCTCGGATCGGGCTCTGCCGTTTGTCCAAACGACATCCGGTTTCCGAAAGTCTATCGAACGCCTGGAGTCTTACCTTCCCTATGCGGCAGGAATCATTCTTATTTTGACGCTCGGAATCGTGCTTTTGCGAAAAGACCACCAGCACATCGCTGATGTTGTGCGTTCGCCTGAAAGCGAAAAGCAGCGGGCCGCGGGTCCTGGTCAAGGGAAAGTTCCGCCCGACCATGGAGATTCCGATGGAACGATATCAGCAGCAACTCGCAGAACGCGACAAAGTCATTTCGGAACTTCGGAGTCAGATCCAACGGCAGAGCGCAGAGCTCGCCAGCCTTCGGGCTCGCGAGCAAGACCTACAAACTCACGTGCAGGTGACTGAGGAGGAGAGGAACCGTTCCGTGGCGGAGCGGGACGCTCTGGCACAAAAGGCAGACGCTGCTGAAACATCGCTCTTGAAGTTGCAGAAAGATTTGGAGGTGGCTGTTCAAGCTCGGGCGGGGGACACGCTCCGGTCTTCAACCCTCGAAGGGAAGTTAGAGGAGGCCTCGACCTTGTTGGGAGACCGAGACAGGACTATTGGGCAATTGCAGTCTTTGCTCGACCATGACCGAGACATCCGCGAACTCATGGGCGCGCGAGACCTTTACATTGCCGAGGTCTACGACGTGGGCCGGTCGGGGGAAATGCAGAAACCGTGTGGTCGTGTTTTCCTCACAAAGGGCAAATCCTTGATCTTTTACGCTTACGATCTGGACCAGACTCCGGGGCTGAAAAATGGTAGTACCTTCCAAGCTTGGGGAAGCCTCGGCCCTGATCGGGAACACGCGCTGAACCTGGGCGTCTTCTATGAAGACAATGTGGCGAAGAAGCGCTGGATTGTACGTTCGGATGACGCGAAGACGCTCCAGCAAATCCAAGCTGTGTTTGTGACTATCGAGCCCAAGGGCGGCAGCGACAAGCCGAGCGGCAAGCCATTTCTGTTCGCCTATCTTCGTGCTGATCCCAACCATCCCTGAGGACGAAAGCGCGGCCCCTACAGACCCCGTGAGCTCCGAAATTCTCCTAGGTGAGCAGCGTTCCAAGACCTAGGCTCATCGATCGAGGCTCAGCAGCCACACCCAGTATTACCCTCGGTGGCTCTGCCTTCCCTTGTGTTCTGGGTGCACTAATCCCTCTTCTATGTGGCACCCACCGGCCGGCACCCTCGACTCGATTTTCTTGGAGAATTCAAGAACCTCCGGCGTCACGCCAGGAGACTCCTTTCCGCCCAGCGTTCGCCAAAGACGATCGGCTTCCGGCATGACGGTGACGAAGGTAAGAATTACGTTCTGCACTGTTGTCTGCACCGAGATCTTCACCCTTAACCGATGCATCGAATTCGGAGACTTGGAGATACGGAGGGGCAACTGGAAAGGCACGGCCGCACAAGCACCGAACTGGGTGGGAGCGACCCCACTTTTTTGGCTTTGAACCGCCCAAAAAGTTTTCGGGGTCCTCCCGCCCAGTTTGGCAGAACCCGACCGAGGGCACGTCGCGTCCGCACATCGACAGAACTGAGACGTGGCCCCGTTACATAAAGACTGATCTTCCGTGACGTTGGCAATGCCGATGGTCGAATTATTTTCGTCTCTCTGCGACACAAATTCCTTTCCCGACGCTGAATAGGTAAGTAGAGGGACAAATGTCTCGCAACCCAGCAGTACAAACCTATCCCAAAGCCCACCGCATGCCCCTAAGGCAGGAGTGGGGTTCGGTCGATGGATCTTTGTTGCATCGCGCCGGCGAGACAGCCTCGCTCCTGTCCCCCAGACCGGAGCGCACCGATGAAGTGGACTGCACCCCACCCTTCAGGGGCTACTTCACCGGTCACTTCAACTGGACCTACGGGAGACTCCATCAGTTCGATAAGTGCCCTGCGGAGGGCAGGATTGCACGCGGCCCAGACCTCGGATGAGGCTGGAGGAGGCGACCCCACCCTTTACCGCACCGTGTGTCACGCGGTTGCTCCCGCCTCTCACGCAGGAAGCGTGACCGGTTTCGGCCCGCGTCCCCGGATTCGGAGCAAACAAATTCGCATGCGCATTTTAGTAAAGCGCGCATGCACGAAAGGACACAACCTATGCCACTTCTGAAATCCGCACCAAGACCACCGAAGAACGAAACGCTTCAACTTCGCGTGGAAGAAGAAATCAAATCGAAACTGGGAAAGTATGCAGAGTTCATCGACTCTTCCGAATCCTATGTCGTGATCGAGGCACTGAAGCTCGTGTTTAGGAAAGACAGCGAGTTCGAAACCTGGCTTGAGCAACACAACCACAACAGCGACCAGCCCCAAAACGGAGGAGGCTCCTTTTTTGAGACTGCTAAGAAGACATGAAGACCG
The DNA here is from genome assembly GCA_963729285.1 of uncultured Acidobacteriota bacterium. Taxonomy (GTDB): domain Bacteria; phylum Acidobacteriota; class Terriglobia; order Acidiferrales; family UBA7541; genus Acidiferrum. The sequence continues at coordinate 37,986 of CAVSNL010000015.1, read as the reverse complement.
ATAGCATCCAATTTCACAATGCCGCACCAAACGCGGCCACAGCTGGAGAAGTCTCTCTTAGTCGGTTCCTTGGAATCGTATCAGCGGAAAGTCAGCCGTGTTGTCAATAAGAACCAGGACGTGATTCGGATGGAATGAGACGAACTATGGAAATCACAACTTCAACTCCCGAGCCTGTCTGGGACTGCACTGAGGCAGCCAGATTTCTTCGGCTACACCCCAAGACGGTTAAGCGCATGGCGCGCAGGGGCCAGATTCCCGGATGCCGGCTCGGACGGCGATGGTATTTTCGGCCCTCGGACTTGGACGCGCTGCTGCGAACCGGTGTAAGCTCTTCGTTGAAGGCCAACAGGGTTGCGCCGCAACTCTCCTCTAATCCCAAAAGGAGAGCATGATGTTGCGGCTAACTCGAAACACGTATCAACACGGTTGGATTGAAACCCGGCCGTCGAAAAAGCAAGACCTCGTATTTGTGTACCGCTGGCGGGAACGAAAGCCTGATGGCGGCTATACGAAACGATCTGAAGTCATTGGTTCCGTCTCAATGCTCCAAACCGAAGCCAATGCGTGGCGGGTCATCGAGCATCGCAAGCTTGATGTGAACTCTGATCATCTTCAAGGACACGCGGTCACCATCGATATGTTGGTGAACCGGTACCTCGAAACGGAGCTCCCTGAGCTGCGGCACTCGACCGCCAATGCATACAGGTCATACCTCAACAATCAGATCAAACCGCGGTGGGGAAATTACCCGATCTCCAAGGTAAAGCCTTTTGCCGTGGAACAGTGGTTGAAGGGGCTTGACCTGGCTCCGAGAACCAGAGGGCATCTTCACAATCTCATGCGAGTGCTTTGGAACTGCGCCATGCGTTGGGAGCTCGCCGAAATCGGCGAGAATCCCATGAAGCTCGTGCGGGTCCGAGGCACAAGCAAACGGCAGCGCGAGCCGAAGGTTCTGGACGTCGCCCAATTCCGTCTCTTACTCGAAGAGCTCGATGAGCCCTTCCGCACGATGGTTATCCTCGATCTCGCCACAGGGCTCCGCTGCAGTGAGCTCTTCGCCCTCAAGTGGTCTGACGTGCTCTGGGATGACCTTACACTTCTCGTGCGGAGAGGCATCGTCACGGGCGTAGTAAGCGATGTCAAAACCAAATACTCCAATGCAGGCATGCCGCTTGATCCTGCACTGGCCGAAGTGCTCCTGAATTGGCAACGCAAGACGCTCTTCAAAAACCCCGAGGACTGGGTATTTGCAAGCCCGTTCAAGGCAGGCAGGACACCCTGGTATCCATGGGGAGTGGAGCGGCGTCATATCATTCCCGCAGGCATTCGTTGCGGTATAGGACGTATCGGCTGGCACACGTTCCGCCACACTTTCCGAACCCTGCTTGATGAAACAGGGGCTCCGATGAAAGTGCAGCAGGAACTCATGCGCCACGCGGATATCCGTACCACGATGAATGTCTACGGCAAAGCCATGGACGAAAGTAAGCGCGACGGCGCACGGCAAGGTCGTCCGCCTCGTATTGCCTTCGAAGGTGGCTTAATGCCCCTTAGTGCCCCTTGAAGTTTTTGCTATCGGATTGAAAAGAAAAGGAAAAGTTGGTGGAGCCGATGGGATTCGAACCCACGACCTCCTCGATGCCATCGAGGCGCGCTCCCAACTGCGCCACGGCCCCACCGATTGAAACTTACGATCTTCCCGGTTTCACCTTGACGCGTTTAACTGCGCCACCGCCCACCGGAGCACTGCTACACCAATGCTAGCATTCGTATGCAGACTTCGTCTATAAGTTGAAGCGGTTTCGGCAGCACAGAACACTCTTGTTTAAGCCCAGGTCAACACGTGGCGAAAAGATTCTGATAAGACGGAGAACGCTCATGCCCTTTCCTTGTGGCGCCTTAAGGACCTTGTCCCTCGCGGCGCTTGCTTGCGCGATCGTTGGGATCACTCCTCCGTTTGCCTCCGCGCAGACAAGGTTCGCGGCGGACGTCCCGTTGCTCGATTGTGACGGCACGCCTTGCGTGGACGCGCGGATCGGCGATGGCAAGACCGTTCGCTTGGGCATCGACACCGGCAATGTGGACTCCGTGGTGGATACCAAGGTCGCGGAAACTGCGGGGCTGAAGCCTTCGGAGCCGCCGAAGCCTGGCGCGCCTTCGGGAATGTTTCGCACCGTGATGACCGTGCACGTCGGCGCTCTGACGCTGGCGAACGTGCCCGCCATCGGGATGGACTTGTCCGACATGATTTCGCAGAAGCAGATGCCGCATGTCGCAGGGACCTTGGCGTATACGGCGTTCAAGGACCGCATCCTCCAATTGGACTTTGTAGCTCATAAACTGCGCGTGTCTGAGGTGCTGACCGGTCCGGTAAAGTGCACCGGGGCGTGCGACACAATGTCGCTGGTCACTTTCGGGAAGGATGGCCCTCCCATTTTGGTGGCCGATGGATTCGAGATCAACGGAGCGAACGTGTCGGCGCAGGTGGACACCATGTACGCGGGTTCGCTGCTCGTCTACACTGCATCGATCGAGAAGCTGAGTTTGTCGGGCGCGGCGCAGACCACCGACGTGCGATTGTTTCCGCTGACCGACGGAGGCGTAAATATGAAGGTCGCCGAAGCACAACAGGAAGGGTTCAGAGGAATCATATTGGTTAAGGAGGGCGCGAAGGTTTACTTCCCCACCGAGACTGTACATGAACCGGATGGATTGTTTGATGCGACCGTGGGCCTGGAGCTTTTTCGTGATGCGGTGCTCACGTTGGACTTCCATGACATGACCATCGGCGTGGTCAAGACGGCAGCGAGCCCATAGCTGGTTGAGAACGGCTCTGCTGGGTGCTTACTGCATCATTTTATCGACAAAAACTTTCCCGAATACGCCATCTGTCAGCTTTTCCCCTTCTGGATTCCCATGCGAAGGTGCGCGAGGAACGCGTGGTGCAGGCGCGTGAGTGAACGGCCACGAAGTACGGTGGCGCCGACCGTGCGCGTGGCTTCGTCATCGGCAATGCGGACGTAGCGGCAGCGCGGGTCCTTCTCGACGGCCATTTCTGGGACGATGGAGACGCCCATGCCGGTGCTCACCATGCTGAGAATACTGCTGAACTGGCCGCTCTCGAAAATGACTTGGGGATTCAGGCGGGCGCGGTCGCAGGCCGCGATGGCCGTGTCGCGGAAGCAGTGGCCGTCGCGCAACAGCAGGAACGGTTCTTTGCGCAGGTCCTTGAGGTTCAGCGAGCGGCGTCCCGCGAGAGCGTGCTTTTTCGGAAGCGCGGCGAAGAGGCGTTCGGTGAGAAGCGCGAAGGTGTCGAATTCGTGGCCGCGGATGGGCAACGCAAGAATAGCGACATCAATGGTGCTCGCGCGGAGACGATCGAGCAACACCGGCGTAATTTCTTCGACGACCGTGACGCGCGCTTGCGTGAACTGGCGCGTGAACGACGTGAGCCGCTGAGGGAGAAAGTACGGGGCGATGGTAGGGATCACGCCTACAGTGAGGGTGCCCGCGACAGAGTCTTTGCTCTGGACGACATCTCCTCTGGCGGCTTCGAGTTCGCGCAAAACGGCCCGCGCGCGAGGCAGGAATGCTTTGCCGACATCGGTGAGGCGAACGGAGCGACCCAGACGATCGAAGAGTCGTGCGCCGAGTTCGTCCTCCAGCTTGAGGATTTGCTGGGAGAGGGACGGTTGCGCGACGTGAGAATGCTCCGCCGCGCGGCTGAATGAGCCGGTCTCGGCGACGGCACAGAAATAACGTAGTTGATGAAGCTCCATAGGGTTTTCGGCGCGCTTACAAACGCGCGAAGCCGCCGGGACAACATTCGCCGAGAGGAATTCATCGCTACAAATACCATGAACGAGAGAATTCCCACGGCCGCGCTATAGGCTGTACCTATCTATCGTATCCGAACTATATATTGGAAGTATAGGCGTCGCCGGCCTACGCTTACGTTGCGACTTGTACCTGCGCCCGGCTTCGACGACGGGCGCGCATGCAGCCGCGAACTGAGGAGGATTTGATGGCAGATGAAAAGAAAATCATGACGACCGACGCGGGTCGTCCAGTGGGCGACAACCAGAATTCGCTCACGGTAGGACCTCGCGGACCGGTAGTGTTTGAAGACTTTTTGCTTTTTGAGAAGATGGCGCACTTCAACAGGGAGCGTATCCCGGAGCGTGTCGTTCACGCGAAAGGCTCTGGTGCTCACGGCCACTTCGTTTGTACCAGCAGCGAAATCACCAAGTACACGACCGCCAAGCTGTTCAACGCGGTTGGCAAGAAAACACCGACGTTCATTCGCTTCTCGACAGTGGGCGGCGAAAAGGGCTCGGCGGACACCGAGCGCGACCCGCGCGGATTTGCGCTGAAGTTTTACACCGAAGAAGGCAATTGGGACATGACCGGCAACAACACGCCGGTGTTCTTCATTCGCGATCCGCTGAAGTTCGGCGATTTCATCCACACGCAAAAGCGCGATCCGGAAACCAATCTCAAATCGCCGACGATGATGTGGGATTTCTGGTCGCTGTCGCCGGAATCGCTGCACCAGGTGACGATTCTCTTCTCCGATCGGGGCACCCCTGACGGCTATCGCCACATGGATGGTTTCAGCAGCCACACATTCAGCCTCATCAACGATAAGAACGAACTGTTCTACGTGAAATGGCACTTCAAGACCAAACAAGGGATCAAGAATTTCAACGCCGAGTCCGCGGAAGACATGCGCGGTAAGGATCCTGACTACGCACAACGCGACTTGTTCAATGCCATTAAGGAAGGCAACTTCCCGAAGTGGCGCGTCTCCGTGCAGATCATGCCGGAAAAGGAAGCGGAGACGTATCACATCAATCCGTTCGACCTAACCAAGGTGTGGCCGCACAAAGACTATCCGCTGCACGAAGTCGGCGAACTGGAATTGAATCGCAACCCCGAGAATTATTTCGCGGAAGTGGAGCAGGCAGCATTTGAGCCGCGCAACATCGTGCCAGGCATGGGATATTCGCCCGACAAAATGCTCCAGGCCCGCCTGATCTCCTATCCCGACGCGCACCGTTATCGCCTCGGCGTGAACTACGACGTGCTGCCGGTGAACAAGCCGCAATGCCCGTTCCACACCTACAACCGCGATGGCGCCATGCGTTTCGATGGCAATCATGGCGCGCAACCCAACTACGAGCCCAACAGCTTCGGCGGACCCAAGCAGGATCCCAAGTACGTGGAACGCCCAAAGATGGTCAGCGGCACCGTTGCGCGGCACGATCACCGCAGCGACGCCGACTACTACACGCAGCCCGGAAATTTGTTTCGGCTGATGGCTGCGGACGCGAAGCAGCGGTTGATCCACAACATCGTTGGCAGCCTGGGCCAAACTCCAAAGCGCATTCAGGAGTTGCAGGTCAAGCACTTCTACAAGGCCGATCCGGCGTACGGCTCCGGCGTTGCGAAGGGCCTTGGCTTGGACATCGATGCGCTCGTTCGGGACAAACAAGCCACGGCAGCGGATTGAGCATAGCGGTGAGTACCGAGTAGTAAATAGCGACTAGAGTGCGGCTCGGCGTCGCCGCTACTCGGCATAGAACGGGGTGAGCTCTTGCTCGCCCCGTTCTGTTTTGATGACGTTCCGAAGGCGTCAGAAGCCACGACCCTCGCGTTTCTGTACAATGGCTGGCTTATGGCGAAGCTTACGTTTCTTGGCGCGGCGGGCACGGTTACCGGATCCAAATATCTCGTGGAAGCGAACGGCAAGCGCTTGCTTGTGGATTGCGGCATTTTTCAAGGCTCGAACGAGCTGAGCGACCGCAACTACCAGCCGCTCTCGATCGATCCAAAAACGATCGACTATGTCGTCCTGACGCATGCTCATCTCGATCACACCGGTTGGCTGCCCTGCTTGGTAAAGGCGGGATATCACGGTCCGATCTATGCGAACCCGGCGACGATTGAGCTCACCTCGTTGTTGCTGAAAGATTCCGCGCACCTGCAGGAAGAAGACACACGGAATGCGATCAAGCACGGGTACAGCCAGCACAAAGATCCGCACCCGCTGTACACGACCGAAGATATTGATCCGGTGTTGAAAGCAATGAAGCCGGTTCCGCGAACTGGCGCGTTCGAAGTTAGCCCGGAGTTCCACTTCGTGGCCTACGACGCGGGTCACATTCTGGGTTCCACAAGCTTGGAACTTACGATTACCGAGAACGGCAAGAAAATCGTGGTGGTCTTTCTCCGGCGACATCGGGCAGTATGACCAGCCGATCCTCAAAAATCCGACGACGCCTCCATCGAACGCGGATGTACTGCTCTGCGAATCGACGTACGGCGATCGCGATCATGAACCCGGCAATGCCGGTGAGTTGCTGGCCGCAGTGGTGAATCGCGTTGCGCAACGCGGCGGGTCGATTGTGATTCCCGCGTTTGCGGTCGGGCGGACGCAGACCTTTATGTATTATTTGCGGGAGCTGGAAGACCAGCAGAAGATTCCGCGCCTGCCGGTGTATGTAGACAGCCCTATGGCGCTCAGCGCGACGGATTTGTACGTGAAGTATCGCGAAGATCATGACGAGAGATTTGTGCAACTGGAAAGCGGCAATGGCGGCAAAGGCGATCCGCTGAACGTGCACGAATTCCATCTGACGCGTACGACGGATCAATCCAAGGCCATCAACAACGTGAAGAAGCCATGCATCATTATTTCGGCGAGCGGCATGGTATCGGGCGGGCGCGTGCTGCATCATCTGGAGCAGAGGCTACCGGATTCGAGGAACGCCGTGATCCTCGCAGGGTTTCAAGCACAGGGCACGCGCGGCCGAGCGTTGCAGGAGGGCGCCAAGACCTTGCGGCTGTTTGGGCATGACGTCCTGGTAAAAGCGGAAATCGTGGTGATGGGACAATTTTCGGCCCACGCGGGCAAGAGCGAATTGTTGCGCTGGCTGACCGCCCTGCCCGCGCCGCCAAAACAGACCTACCTGACGCATGGCGAACCGGCAGCGGCGCAAGCGTTGCAGCGGGCGATCCAGGACAGGTTTCAATGGAAAGCCGCGGTCGCCCGCTACCTGGATACCGTCGAGCTTGGCGCCTAACCGCCATCCGCGCAAGAACACCGTCAATTCGGTCACCGCCTGAACTGCCCCAGAAAACGCTCTCGCTTCCACTTAAAAATGTTTAGAAATACCGGGAAACTTTTCGGGGGATGACCTCGTCTATACAGGCAAGACCACTCGCGGGGTAGGGGGCTAACCACCACAGGGCAACCGACCGTCAGTTCCCTACCCCATTTCAAGCGCGCAATTGTCGGGAACGTCGTAGGCGATAAGCTTAGGCCTCGTTGCACTCATATTAGCTCGCCACTCCGTGCGAATCGTTAGCCTTCCAGTGAACTGGCGCAGATATTCCCTCCGAAATTATATAGTTATATACAAATTATCGGGCCCGCATAGCGACTCCGCAGGGCGCGCGTTTTCCCTCTGGTGGCGAGCCGTTGGAGCCGCTCATTTGGATGCTCTTCGCTAGCTACTGATTTTAAAATATTTATCTGGTTGCCGAGCGCAAGCACCCAGAGGGCATTGACCGATCAGAGGTCGGGAGCGTTGCGGAAACGCATGGTGCGCGGTTTGAACTCGGCGCGCAGGGAGATAGCGTTATCGCGCCCTTGGCGAGGGGTCTTGGCTGCGGCATGGCAATGGAAAATGATGCGCTCGGTATCGGGGTCGATGGTTGGGCTGCCGTCGGTCTCGCGGGGGAAGTGAAATTCGGTGCGGGCGTCCTGGTCATCGGTGGCGTCGACGAAGCTCGCCTCACTTAGGTCGATCGTGACGCCATCGGGTAGCTCCAGGAATATGGTGTCGTGTAGGTCCTGAGCAGGATCGCGGAGGATGCGTTGAGGTTCGCTGCCTTCAATGGCGAGTACGTAGTCGGGAAGATTGGGAGCGTCGAGCGGCTGCGCGGCGCCACCGGAGCCACGTAGCTGCTTCAGACGTTGCTGCGCAAGGCGCACAACCTTGGAGGACCACCAGAGCACCGGAATCGGTGGCAACTCCTTGCCGGGCCTGACTTCGATGCCGGACACAGGGTTGGTCTGATCGCGATTCAGCGAGAAGTCGTCGACGCGACCAGTCTGACGGTCGGTGTAGTGAGTCGTCGATCTGGTATCGAGTTTCACCTACGGCGGACTCCAGGGTGAGTCCTGGAGAATGCGATAGGCGTCGGCGCGGTCCCATTTTTCCGGAGCTTTATCCCAAGGGAGGGCGCCGAACGACGATGGGAAGGCGAGCGCAGCAACGAGAAGAAGTCGGTTGATCATGGCTGGATGGTGAGATCGGATGCTGGAGGCGGCTCGATCGTTGCCCTCAGTTCTTGCGTCCGCCGGGTGTGGTCGGACATATAATCTTCCCCGATGAGTAGTTTCCCTTCCTCGGCGCGGCGGGATCTGCATCTGCGGATGCACTGCGTGAACGTATACGTGCGCGATCAGGATCGCAGCTTGCGGTTTTATCTGGATCAACTTGGGTTTCACCTGGCGTTTGATACTCGGTTGCAAACTGGCGAGCGGTGGGTAGGGGTTGCGCCTCCGGATGGGACTGCAATTCTGGCGCTGGTTGCGGCGAAGCCGGATACCCCTCAGTACAAGATGATTGGGCGAAGCACGCAGGTGGTATTTGTCACCGAAGATGTGAGCGCGAAGTTTCAGGAATGGTCGAAGCGCGGGGTGCGCTTTTCGCATACGCCGCGATTGAAGCGCATCAAGTACGAACAGCTGACTCACAGTCACGATGGTGAAGAGGTGGCGCCGCATTCGAGTGTCGCGTCGCCGTTGCTAGGAGGGCAGGCCACGATTTGGGGCGGGGTCTATACAAGATTTCGCGATGTCGACGGGAACTCGTTTTCGCTGGTGAGCTTTGACGAAATGACGCAGGCCGTTGAGATGCAACGGCGGACCGTTGCTGAAAAGGTTGAAGCGGAGCGGCGGGCCTCGCGCGAACTGGAAATCGCCAAGCAGGTGCAGGCGCGACTCTTCCCACAGAAGCGGCCCGTTGTGGAGAGCCTCGACTATGCGGGCGTGTGCATCCAGGCCCGACAGGTTGGCGGTGACTACTACGATTTTCTCGATCTCGGACCGAAACGGCTGGGGTTAGTGATCGGCGACGTTGTGGGCAAAGGGATTGCTGCTGCGCTTCTGATGGCCAATCTACAGGCGAATTTGCGGAGCCAGTGCGCCATCGCTTTAGATCGGCCACAGGATGTGCTGCGGGCCGTGAACCGGCTGTTTTGTGAGAACACGCCCGATGGAGGCTTCGCCACGCTTTTCTTCGCGGAATATGAGCAAGCGACGGGACGCCTTCGCTATGTCAATTGCGGCCATCTGTGCGCGCTGCTTCTCCGCGGCGACGATTCGCTGGAGCGGCTGGATGCGACCGGAACGGTCCTGGGACTGTTCGAGGATTGGGACTGCGAGATGGGTGAGCGCACGATTTGTTCCGGCGACATGTTCGCTTTGTACACCGACGGGATCACGGAAGCGTTCGACCATGCAGACGAGGAGTTTGGCGAGGAACGCTTGGTTGACGTGCTGCGCCGGAATCGGCAGCGAGCTCCGGCGGAGCTGCTGGATTGTGTTGTCGAGGAAGTGCGGCGGTTCAGCCCTCGGGAACAGCGCGACGATATTACGATGATTGTTGCCAAGTGCCGATGACTTCGGCGCGTTCCGTTTTACGCAGCAACTTGCGGCTGCGGGCCTTCATTGCTGGTGTCCCGTTTCGCGCGGCCTCGCGTAGGATCTCGATGACCGCGGCTCCCATCGCCGGCTCACTCGGCACCAAGTCCGCCAACCCCTGCAGCGCGAAGGTCTTAACGATGGAGCTGCGGTCCGCGAGATAGAGTTCTAACGTGGATGCGACACGCTGTCGTTCCTTCGAGTTGAGCGGGAGCCGCGGAACCATGGCGGCCAGATGCCAGCGCAATTCGGCGTCTTTCGCTTCGGCCATCAATCCTAACAACTCTTTCTTGTAGGGCGTCAGCAACTCTGGCTTCGTCCGGGTAACCTTCTCGACGGCGTCGGCCGTGCGCATTCGTATTACAGGATCTTTTGACCACAGACCTGTGATCAACTCAGGAAAGAGCTCCGGCTTCCCGAGGACGATTGCCGCCACATGGTCCGAGCGACCGATAGAGCGTCGATCCCCTCCCGCCAGGAGCGTAGTTATATTCTTCCGAGGCATCGAAGCCGCATCTTACGTCAGTTCACGCCTCCATCGGACATCTCGCGAGTCCCTGTAGCCGCGGTCTCCGAGACCGCGGGGTTTAGATTAAAGTGCTACCCATGCTTCCACCAAGTGCGCCGGGCTCCGGCTCAATTGGTTTCGGTCGTGCCAGATTTAAACCCCGCCCTCTCGAAGAAGGCGGCTACAAGTGTTAGTCCAAACCGAAGCTAAGCAGGATGAAGCTTGGCGAGGCGCAGTTCGGCGGCGGCCAGGGTTTCCTCTTTCTTGCAGAACGTGAATCGGACTTGGGTAGCGCCGTCCTTCGGGTCGTTGTAAAAACTAGAGCCCGGGACGCTGGCAACACCGATTTCTTCCACTAAATACTTGGAGAAGCGAACGTCCCTGGTAGCCGCCGGAAAGCGCGCTGGATCCGGATCAGGAAACCGCGATATGTCCGTCATGATGTAGTAGGCGCCGCGAGGTTTAAAGACCGTGAAGCCGGCATGGGTGAGGATTTTCAGAAGGCGGGCTCGTTTTTCGGCGTAACTCGCAGCGAGTTTGTCGTAGTAGGACTGCGGCTGTTTCAGCGCAATGGCCCCGGCTTGTTGCAGCGGGGCAGCGGCGCCTACGGTGAGGAAATCGTGGACTTTGCGGATGGACGAAGTGGCGTCAGGAGGAGCGATGGCCCACCCTACGCGCCATCCGGTGACGCTGTAGGTTTTGGACATGCCGTTGATGACGATGGTGCGGTCGCGCATGCCATCGATGCGCGCCATGGTGATGTGCTCGGTCCCGTCGTAGAGGATGTGCTCGTAGATTTCGTCGGTGATGCAGTAGGCGTTCCAGCGAACGCAGAGATCGCGGATGAATTCGAGTTCGCCGCGCGTGAACACTTTTCCGGTGGGATTGTTGGGCGTGTTGAGGATGATGGCTTTTGTCTTGGGACCAAAGGCCGCCGCGAGTTCGTCTTCATCGTAGGTCCACACATCATTTTCATCCCTCGGTGGACTCATTTTCACGAACCGCGGAGTCGCCCCGCTTAAGATCGCGTCCGGCCCGTAATTCTCGTAATAAGGCTCGAAAACCACGATTTCGTCGCCCGGATTGATGATGGCCATCATGGCGGACATCATGGCTTCCGTCGAACCACAGCAAATCGTGATTTCGCGTTCGGGATCGATGCGAACGCCCTGGGTGCGCTCGAATTTTTCGACGATGGCGTCGCGCAATGGTTTCGCGCCCCAGGTAATCGCGTATTGATTGATGTCGTCCGCGATCGCCTGGCGGGCGGCTTCTTTTATTTCGGCAGGCGCGGCGAAATCCGGAAATCCTTGCGAAAGATTTACGGCGTTGTGTTTCAGGGCCAGCCGCGTCATCTCGCGAATTACGGATTCGGTGAACTGTTCAGCCTTGGCCGAGAGCATGCGCCGGCCGATTTGCGCCATCGTGGTTTCAGGAGTGGTCATGGTCGAGAGGAAAGTTTAGCGTCGAATGCAAAAAACGGCAAAAACTAAAGACAACGCTTAGACGCCGAGGCGCCGCGGAGGAAAAAACACATTGCCGCCTGGTGCAGCGCCGAGGCGAGGCCCTAGAACCATGCCGTCATTGCGGCGACACGGGCGGGTCGGCTTCGGCGGCGGTCGGCGCTTCAACCGTCGGGACGGCGGGCACTGCCGTAACTGGAGTCGGTGCGGTTGTGGCGGCCGTTGAAGCCGGGGCGGCACCGGGGCCAGAACCATAAATCAATCGGTAGACTTCGGCGTTGCGCAGGACGATTTGTACGTAATCGCGAGTTTCCGTGAAAGGTATGGACTCGACCAGCTCAGCGATTTCTTCATATTTGCGTTCGGCTCGCCATGCGGCAATGCGGTCCTCGCCGGCGTTAAATGCGGCCAGTGCGTACTCGGGCGCACCGGTAGCTCTCTGCAAATCCGCAATGTACAGCATGCCCAGCTCCAGATTGTATTCGGGCTCGAAGAGCTTGGTTTTGACGTAGCGCACTTTGAGCTGCTTGGCCAGAAGCTTGCCGGTTTTCGGCAACACTTGCATCAAGCCGATGGCGTTCGCGTGGGAGACGGCATCCGCCTGGAAGGTGGATTCCTGACGGATCAGCCCCGCGGCAATCATGGGATCGAAATCGTTGCGGGCGGCTTCGCGGCGTAGCGAGGCTTCGTATGGTAGCGGGTAGAGCGTTTTCCAGACGTTCACCGGCACGTCGGAGAATTTGCGTGAATCGAAACTGGGAACGATCAGGCGTCCGTACGACATCCCGGCGGCGAAGTGTCCTTGATCGAAGGCCGCTTGAGCGGCTTCAAAGAGCAAGCGCGGCGAGCCCGTGGCATAAAACGCGGATTTCAGTTCCAGCTCGGCGCTGGCGTCGAACGCAATGATGCGCAGGGCTTGTGCGCGCACCCAACGGTCCTGCGCGGCCGCCGGGATCGCCTCGTCAAAGGGACGCAACGCAGGCGCCGGCGGAATTGCGGCAAGAAAATCGGGAGGATCCTCGTCGCCGGGTCCCATCTTGTCCAGTCGCACCGCCGCCGCTCGACCGAAATAAGTCTGCGGGAAGCGATCCGCGTCGGTGTGGAAATACGCCCGAGCGTGGCTGGGATTGCCGCTGCGTTCGGCGTTACGTCCCAACCAGTAGAGTGCATCGGGAGCGTTGGCGGACGTCGGATACTTGCGCAGAAATGTAGTGAGTTTGTCGTCGGCGTAAGGCTGGCGGTCCAGATAGGCGATCCAGGCTGCACGCCACTCGCAGAAGAACGCGTACTTCCCCGCCGGAAATTTATCGAGAATACGCTGGTAGTAGCTCACGGCTTTAGCGCGGTCCAGTTCCACCCAGTAATAATTGCCGACCATCATCAGCGCTTCTTCCGACCATTTGCTCGATGGATATTTCTGCACGACTTGCTCGGAGCTCGACAGCATCTCCGATTCTTTTTTTGCAGCGCGATAGATCTGGGCCAGGTCGAAAATCCGCTCCGCGTCGACTTCGGGGTCGGTAATCGCAAGCGAGGACACCAGCGAAGGCGCACCTTTCAGTTGAACGCGTGCCTGCGCCGCGCGCAGCAGCGCGTGCTGGCGATGTGGATTGGTGGGATCTTTCAGCGACGCGGCTAGTTTCTCGAACTCGGCGCGCGCCTCTTTCCATTTGTGCTGGTCGTAGAAAATTTGTCCGCGTTGTTCCTGCAAGTCCAGACTGGGAACCGGATACTCGTTGCCAAGAGCCGCTTTCATCTGTGGAAGCGCGATGGCGGCGGTCTTGCCCTCGTCAGACAGCGGATTTTTGTAGTAGAGAAGCTGGTAGTCCTTCGCCGCGCGGGCGTTTTGTCGTGCCGCTTTGTACGCCTGAGCGCGCAGCAAGAGCAGCGCGGGGTGAACGGACGTCGCCGGGTACGCTTCCAGCGCCTCGACCGCGGCTTGCGGATGACCCGCCTCCATCGCCGCTGGAGCGAACGCCTCGAGAACCTGCTCTTTAATACCCGTGTTTGGATAGTCGTGCTCGACCGCCTGCAGCGCGGTGAACGCCTCCGCGTTGCGCTTCAGCACGCGCTGCGTCTGAGCGTTCCAGTAGAGAACGTAGTCGCCGAGCAGCGTGTCGCTCTTTGCCTTCGTGAACCATGCCAGGGCTTGCTGCGAGCGATTATGGTTGTAGTCGTCGTAGCCGAGCCCCAGCGCCGCGCGCGCCCCCCACACGTTGCCGGCATTCTTCGCTGCAAATGCGGAAAGCTTTTCGTACGCCCCGGGTGTGGCGTTGTGCAGCGCGCGTGCCAGGCTCGAGAGCTCTCGTTGTGCGGCTTCGTCTTCCGGCGTAGCAGCGGTAATCTCCGGAGCGGACGTATTCGGCGCGCAACCCGTGCGGCAAGGGACAGGCTTCGGCTTATTCGATTTTTTCTTTTTAGAGTGAGCCTGCTGAGCCGGGACGTCGAGCGGCAGAGCGGCCAGCAGTGCGACGCACACAAGGATTGCCACAACGCGCGAGAGATAAATAGCCCGAGGTTTCGCTGCGCCACTTTGCAGCCAATACCGCCGTCGCGCGTGTGCGCTCGAAGTCGCCGGTATGAGCGCGCGTATAGCCGCCGCCAGCCTAGTGCCGGGTGGCAGTTGTGGCGTAAGGATATTCGCCGAGGGCATGCGCATCGCCCTCCGCAAGAATCTCCACCATCCAGCGATAAAAGTAATCCACCGGGTGGTCCATAATGGGTTTGAACCGCCGGTCATATTCTCGATGAGCTTTCTCAATGTCATCACGCAATCGGACGCAGATATCTTTGTGCTCGCGGCCGAGGCGCACCTGCTCCGGTCGTAACATCTTAATATCTTGCATCGAAACTTTCGCGACTCTATTTGCGCGGCGGTGTAGTTCCTGTTCTTCGGCGGACAACCGGCTCACGTTGAACGTGCCTGCATCTTCGGACTCGCCGGCAGCCGGCGGGGGTGCCTCGATCTCGTGAGCTTCGGCGACAGGCAATTCCGAGTGCGGCTCAGGTGCCGCGGCGCGATGGTCTTTCACTGTTGGGGCAACGACATGTGGCTCGGCCTTGGGGGCGTGATGCTCTTTGGCCGCTGGAGGGGCGACATGTGCCACCGGCGCCGCTGCGGGCTGCCGGATCGACGCGGGTCCGACCTGCTGCTGGACTGTGGAGGCGGGCTCCGCGGGAACGGTCTCGGCAGTAGGGATCGTGCTGGCGATGCGCGCAATTTCCGCTTCAAACGGCGACCGCGGCCCAGGCTGTAACGACACCGCAACAAATCGCGACAATACTTCTAGCGAAGCCGAAAGCGCCGCTGCGGAGGTCTGCGCACGCAGCATCGGCGCCAAGGCATTGACCGGCTTGGTACTACCGCAGGCCGCCACTACATCGGCGATGGCCTGATGCAGCTCGTCCGACGTCCGCTGAATGCGCTCCAAATTATCCCGCAAGGCCCTCGAGACCGCTTGTTCGATGGCGCTCGGCGTGTGGGTTTCTGATGGCATACCGGTTTCGCGGCTATTTCGCCCAAAATCTCCCGTTTGGTGATTCTGGAGGGTAGGATGCGCTGCGTCAACCGCCCGACGGTACTCTTGTGCCTAGAAGTACCCCTTTTGCACTCCCCCCGTGTCAGCCTGGCTCGCAGCCTCACCGATCGCGAACGTGAAGCAGTGCGCAACCTGGCACATACGTTGTGCCGGCTACTCTGAGAGATCGCGGACCTTGGACCGAAAGACCATGCTTCCGGCGAAGGTATCCAGGAACAATATATTCAGGGTTTCAGCCATCAGCGACTGTCAGACCGCTGTACCGCGACTCTCTCGGAAATAGGCACCGCCGACGACGCTCCAACGGTAGAAATCGCGGACCGCTCGTTCCTGCTCTTCTTCTCGGCCACATCGAACTCGATGTCCGGCAACTGCTCGACGGCACGCCGCAGCGACTGCTCCCAACTGGCATGGATCGAGTTCAAGTCCGCATCCCCGGCCCCCACCCGCCGGTAGCGCGTAACCTCGAGGCTATCTCTCTTATAAAGAAGCAGATCAAACGGCGGCCCCACCGTCACATTCGATCGCATGGTAGCGTCCATCGAAAGCAACGCATATTTCGCGGCCACTTCCAGCGAAGTCGATTCCTGGATGCCACGATCAAGAATCGGCCGGCCGTATTTGCATTCGCCCAGCTGCAGGTACAGCGAATCCTCGGTAGCAGCCAGCGGATTTCCCTGCGGGTAAACCAAATAAAGCCCCTGATCTTTCCCCTTCACCTGGCCGCCCAGCAGCAAATGCACATTGAAGTTGTACGAATCCCGCTCCAGCGAAGCCCGATCGATATCAGAAATCCGGCGCACGCAATCGCCCACAATCCGCGCCGCGTCGTACAAAGATTTCGCCCGCGCCAACCCCTGCCCCGAATCAAAATCGTCGCGCAACAAGCTGACCACCGACTGGCTGATCGACAAGCTTCCGCTGGTCAGAATCACAAAGACGCGTTCGCCTGGCTGCACGAACTGATGCATCTTGCGGCAGGTGTTGACCTGATCGAAGCCTGCATTGGTTCGGGAATCCGACGCCAAAACAAGCCCTTCTCGAGTCGCAATTCCCAAGCAATAGGTCACGTGTCCCTCAAACCACTGAGTCTATGATATCGCGCGGCCAGCGTCGACCGCAGATTTCCGATGCGTTGCCGCAAAAAACCGGGTCGCCACGTCGCGGCCGCTGGCGCGGCGGAAAGGCGGAGGTCCAGAAGCGGCAACGCTGCGGATCATCGAGCACACGTAGAGCTAGCGCTCCGAGCCTGATTTCGATCCACAATATTGATCCACAATATTCGCGTGTCGAAAACTGGAAAACGTCCCGTCTGTCCCCGAATTCCAAATAATTCTTGGAATCGCCCCTTTTCGAGAGCGTAGAGTAGGACAGTCGTCATGAATGCCAGTACGATATGCCTGCGTGCGATTGCTGCGTGCTGCTTTGGGTTCCTTTTATATACGAACCTAAGGGCGCAACAGAATGACGCGCAAGTTCCGGAAGGCTCGGCCAGAATTCAAGTCACGGTCAACGCTGTGCTGGTACCCGTCGTGGTCCGCGACCGGCAGGGCCGGGCAGTGGGCGATCTGAAAAAGGAAGACTTCCAGGTCTTCGACCGAGACAAACGCCAAAACATTACGGGGTTCACGATCGAGAAGCGCGCAGCGGTAGGCGCGGGCACGAGAGTGACCGCGCCAGGAGATGTCGGCCCCACGTTTGCTCCCCCCACAACAAGCCTGCCAAAGCGTTTCATTGTTTTCTTATTCGACGACCTGCACTTAAGCGCCGGAGAGTTGCTGCGAGCCCAACATGTAGCAACGAAAATGCTTGGTGAATCTCTGGCCAATTCGGACATGGCAGCCGTGGTCTCCATGTCCGGGAGTAACAGTGGGCTGACGCACGACATCGCCACCCTGCAAGAGGCCGTCAAGAAGCTGAAATTGCAACAACTCTACCGGCACGACGAGCATGCCTGCCCGAATATCAACTTCTATCAAGCGGACTTGATTGTTAACAAGCACGATCAATCGGCTCTCGAGCTTGCCGAGGCGGACTACGTGACCTGTGCGAATCTCGTAGGCGCGTCGCCCAAAATGGTTGAGTCGATGGTGAGGTCGGTCGCGCAGCAATCCTTAACGAACGGCGAACACGATGTTTGGGTTTCGCTGCGGACGGTCGAAGAATTTGTGAAAAAGATGGGGAGCCTGCCCGGACCACGGACGCTGATTCTCATTTCGCCCGGCTTTTTCACGATGACGCCGGACGCCCTGGCCGAGAAGTCGCTGGTGCTGGACAGCGCAGCGCGTTCGAACGTAACCATCAGCGCCATAGATGCTCGCGGATTGTACACCACGGGAATCGATGCTAGCGAACGAGGCGGTTCATCCAATCAAGACCTGATCACGGGCCAGCATGCGCAATATCACGCCAACGCGATGAACTTTGATGAAGACGTGATGGCGGAACTCGCGGATGGGACCGGTGGAACCTTCTTTCACAATAGCAACGACCTGGAAGGAGGATTCAAGAGCCTGACGCAGGCGCCGGAATACGTATACCTCTTACAGTTTGAGCCCAAAAAAGTGAAGTCCGACGGCGCCTACCATCCGCTAAAGGTAAAAGTGGATCGGCGCGATCTGAAGTTGCAAGCGCGGCGGGGTTATTTTGCGCCGAAGCCAGACAAGGCGTCCGCAGCGATAGCACAGACCGTGCCACAGTCCTCTGCTCCACCATCCCCGTCAGCTCCGGAATCCAAGTCACCTTCACAGCTACCGCCAGCACAAGAAGCTGCACAATCCGCAATGGCTCCAGAAACGAAAGTGGCTGAGCGAAAGCCGAAAAGTAAGGTTTTGCTCTGGGATCCGCCCAACGTGGACGGGCCTGTCCATTCTCAAAATTCATCCTCTCCTTGCACGCTTTCCGGCGTGCTCGAACAAGCGGGGTCCCGCGCCGGCGACTTGGCTGCCAACCTGCAAAACTTTACGGCCCAGGAAAATATTGAATTCCAATTGCGAAGCAGTGTGACGCATGTTTTGCAGGACGCTACGGGAGCGTTCGACTACATTGTTGTTTTCGGCAAGACACCGCGAGGGCTCACGGTGCAAGAAAACCGCGTGCCCGAACGAGGGCGTCGCGCCTTTCCATTTAGCATTCAAGACGTCGGTATACCGGAGATGGCGCTGATCTTTCTTCCGGAATTTCAAGGCGATTACGAAATGAGGTGCGACGGCGCGGCAGAATGGAATGGACAAGCCACTTGGGTGGTACATTTCCAGCAGCGCAAAGACAGGCCAACCCATACCGTCTCTTTTGAGGTCAAAGGGGTCGCCCATCCCGCCAAGCTCAAAGGACGCGCCTGGATTGCCCAGGACTCTGGTGAAGTGGTGCACCTGGAGACCAGTTTGATGGAAGCGATGCCCGCGGCAAATGTTCGCCAGATGTACCTGACCGTTGACTATGCTCCGGTCCCGTTTCGTACTCTAAACACGAAAGTCTGGCTCCCGCAAGCTGCTGATGCCTATGGCGATTTCGGCGATCACTACACCATCGCCTATCACACGTTCACAGATTTTCTGCTGTTCTCGGTCCAAACCGATCAGGTGATCGAAAAACCGAAAGAGCATTGATCCGGTGACTCTCTAAGTGGATCGAACGTGCTACTCAAAACTTCCCGTCACACCCTGAAAGCCATTCAACGCCTGCTTCCATAGCCATTTCATGACACGAGAGACGTCGTAGCAATAGGCCACGTTGTAACCCAGTGTTGAGAAGCAGTGAGGCTCGCAACCTTGCTTCATTTCGGCGAGTTGTTTGACATCGAACTTCTGGTTCTCGACGGCGCCCCAATCGTACTTTGCGTTATACATGGGGAAACAAGGAGCAAGCGTTCCGTCGGTGCGAATGATCAGCCAGTTTTGGCCGGCGCGGCAACCCCAATGCTCTCCGACACCACGCATGAATCCCTTCATATTCTGCAGGCGTGGTATCGAGTCCACCATCTTGTAGCCCTGGCGCTGCTTGTCAATCAGCCAATCGAGCAGATCATCCACGACGGGAAAATCTTCGGGGCGAATGTAGGTGTCGTTTTCGCTGAGGTGCTTGAAGTGCGGCTGCTCCATCATAGGCGCTTCGTTGATATGAAATGTGAGCGAGATACCATTGTCGTGCGCGATCTCAACAAGCTGCTTCACGTCGTCTATGTTCGTGCGACAGATGTTGGTGTTGAAGAAGACGGTGTAGCCATAGCGATACTGCCGCCTTACCAGGTAGTCGAAGTTGGTGCGCACATGTTCAAACGCTTTTGGCAGCCCAGGTCGCTCCTTTACGGTATCGACCGCAAAATTGATGGTGGCGATCCCTGCATCGGCGAGATGGTCGATCACCGGTGGGCGAAGTAAGCGCGCATTGGTCGCCAGGTAGACCCAAAAATCTTTCTTTGCGGCATAGTAAATCACTTTGTGCACAAAGTCTGGGCGCAGAAGGGGCTCGCCGCCCGTAGGAGCCAGTACTCGGCAGGGGGTCGTGTGAAGCCAGTCAATCGCGCGCCGCGCCGTGTCTTCCGTCATGCCCTTGATGCGATTGTCGTAAGACCAGCAGTAGTGGCAATCGAGGTTGCACTTCCACTCGGCGAAAAGGTACGCGATGATTGGCTGGAAATCTCCCGGCAGCACGCGCGATTTGAAATACGGAAACATCCAGCCGCGCATGCTCTGAAAAATGCGGGAAGCGGGCCAATACCTCTTGCCTGTCTGTAAGACGCGATCGTGCGCGGCAATATCTTCGGCGTCCAAATCATGCATCAGCTCTGGATGTTGCGGGAAAACAGGCACAGGCAGAGTCTGTAGCTGCCTCGAAGTGTCCGACGAAGGTTTCTCCGGGGGTTGCTGAAGCAGGCTGTGCAACGGCACATCCAAGCGAAAAGGGTAAGAAGGAACAGTCGGAAGAGGTTGCTGCAAATCGGACATGGATCGGCTCCTTGAACGTGCACGAGGTGACGCAGCAGCCGCCCGACCGCTGCGCGATTCGACAGTCACTAAGCGATATCTCTCGTCGGTTATTTGGGACTACACAGGACGGCCGGCCCGCGTAGCGAATCCAAGAAGGGATATCGTCCCTGGTACGAAGATTTGATTCAGCAGTTCATTGCCGAGATACAACCCAATCACAAAAATTACGGTACGCTACCGAACAATGAAAAGCGCGAAAATTACTTGTGTCTTTCAGTCACTGGAACGCATCTATTGTTGATGCAAGAAGGCGAAGCTTGTCAGGGAATCACAGCGTTTCTCTGTTCGGGAATGTTCGCCAGGTCACACGCAATTTGACTACTCGGAGTTGATGGGGAGTGTCTGCCGCTGCTATTGCGACTTACACGTGCCACCCACAAAGTGAATGAGCGCGGCGTCGGCAATGCGGTAAGTGTGGGGGTACGCAAATGGCCTGGGATGCCGCTACATTGCGGCTACACAATGTGACTAAGGAATTCTGGCCGGACCTGCGAAAGAAATCGGCGGACAACAGTCACTAGTAGTGATTCGGTTGGCCATGGATTGTCAGTGAGTGTGACGGTTGAATTGGACTCAATTCACTGCATGGGTGAAGGCTACATTGCCGGCGCTAGGCGGTGTGGGAGTCTTTCTGTCAGCGTTTCTTGATTCTTCCTTTGTTCCCCTTCCATTGGTAACAGACCTGATCGTGGTGGAACAATCCAGCCGAAATCCCGCCAGAATGCCGTATTACGCCGCGATGGCAGCATTGGGTTCATTGGCGGGGTGTATCTGGATTTATCTACTAGCTCGAAAAGGAGGCCAAGCCTATTACCGCAACAGGCAGGGACGCTCACCGGGACGCATACGGAGATGGGTTCAGAAGTATCCTTTGACGTCCGTCTTGCTACCCGCGGTTGCTCCCTTCCCAGTTCCGTTCAAGCCGTTTGTCGTTGCGCAGGGTGTCTTTCAAGTGCCTTTCATTCCGTTCGTGCTGGGAACGTTCGTGGGGCGTGGAGCCCTGTTTTTTATCGAAGGCTTCTTAGGGATGCGCTACGGAGCGACGGCGTGGGAATTTATACTGCGTCAAAAGTCCGCTTCAATCGCGACGGTGGTGGCAGTGGTTGGAGTCCTCGTGGCAATTCGCTGGTGGCCATTCGGTCGTAGAAACGAACAATCTCCAGCAGGCTAGAGTTCAGCCACGCGGCGCTGACCTCGCGGGGAATCTCAATCACATCTCCATCAGGGTCCGAAAGCGCCTTGCCACCACTCCAATTAACTAAAATTACATCCTATGAGTGACATACGCAAAGCAGTGGTGGTGGGCGCCGGTATCACCGGATTAGCTTGCGCGTTTCGCTTGCAACAGTTGGGAATTCGCACGCTGGTTCTGGAGGCCTCTGGAAAAGCAGGAGGAGTAATCTCCACAATTAGAAGAAATGGGTTTTTGTTTGAAGGAGGTCCTCAGTGCCCCCGATTTCCAAAATCCGTCTGGACTCTGGTTCGCGAGCTACGCCTCGAAGACGAATTCCTGGCGGGAGATCCTAGAACGAAGCGCTACATCCTGCGAAATGGTCGGCTGCACCGTGCGCCGTTCTCTGCGAGTGGCCTGCTCACCACGGACCTGGTTGGTTTCAAATCCAAATATCTTGTGCTTAGCGAAGTATTCCGGCACACGCACCCACCTGCTGGCGAGGAATCTCTGGCGGAATTCGTTCGTCGAAAATTTGGCGCGGAGATCTTGGACTATGTCGTTGATCCGATTATTTCCACGATCTTTTTTGGCGATACCCAGAAAATGGGCATGCACAGCGCGTTTCCAGCGTTGGTCGAGTGGGAACAAACGAGAGGCAGCCTCGTGCGGGGAGCCATTCGTGCCTACCAATCGAAGCGCAAGGCCCTTTCCCAGCCACAAATTTCTGGACCTTCGTCAAACAATTCCACTCATAAGGGTCGGGAATTGCAAGTCACCGACGCTCTTCCGGCCCTTGGTTCCTTCAAACAGGGCATGGGCACGCTCGTCGAACAGCTGGCGGAAAAACTGCGAGAGGAGCTCCAGTTTGGAGCGAAGGTCCAGTCCGTCGCGGCGCTCACCGGTGCCGACGAAGGAGAACCACGCTGGCGGTTGCGTTTGTCGAGCGGCGACGAACTCACTGCCGACGGTCTCGTCTTGGCGGTCCCGGCACACGCCGCTGCAACGCTGCTTGGTCATAGCGCTCCCAAGCTGGCGTCGCTACTCGCGGCCATCGAGCATGCACCGATAACCGTGGTGTCGTCGGCCTTCCATCGGAAACAAGTTCTTCACTCGCTGGACGGTTTCGGATTCATGGTTCCTCGCCGGGAGGGCTTGCGCACGATCTGCACGTTCTGGAATTCTTCCTTATTCCCCGCTCAAGCACCAGCGGACACAGTGTTGATGACCAGCTTTGTTACGGGCCAGAACACCGGCGATCCGCGGGAGCTTTCGGACGGCCTGCTCGCGCAAACCGTGGAGGCGGAAAACGCAGCGGTTCTGGGCATCACCGGTGCGCCGGTGGACCGGATGGTTTGGAAACATGCACGCGCGCTGCCGCAATACAACGTAGGTCACTCGCAACGAGTCAAAGAAATTCGCGAGGCGCTTAGCAATGTGCCCAGGTCTTTTCCTTGCGGGAAACTACCTGGCAGGACGCTCCGTCGGCGACTGCGCCGAAGCAGGCTCTCAAGCCGCGGAGTTGTTACATAGCCGCTGTCGGATTTGAAGCATCGAATGTCTGCGGATTCCAAGGGGAAGTTCGTTTGCTCATCGCACTAATTTGGATTGCCGGATTCTTATTCCTGACTCTGCTCAGCGGAATCGCATACCAGCGCCTGGGCCAGAAGAGGGACAGTAGACTCCACCCCCCACCGGGTAGGCTCGTCGATTTGGGTACTCATCGCCTGCACTTGATGGAGGAAGGACGTGGAAGCCCAACGATTATTCTCGAAGCTGGGCTGATGTCCACGATTCTGAGTTGGACCACGATCCAACGGGAGCTTGCTCGGTCGTATCGAGTTATCTCTTATGACCGCGCAGGTCTCGGTTGGAGCGACCCCGGTCCGATGCCGAGAACGGCCGAGCGCATAGTAGACGAACTTCATTCTCTGTTAGACCGGGCGGCTATTCCTTCGCCATATCTTCTGGTTGGACATTCCTTTGGGGGCCTCACGATGCCCCTATTTGCCGCACGCTATCCGAACGAAACCGCGGGCATGGTACTGGTCGATCCCGTCGCCCCGGTTGAGTGGAACCCTCCGTCGGAGCAGGACCGGAGACGCGCCGAGATTGGTTCCATCGTATGCCGTCGTGGCGCTGTGCTCAGCCATGTAGGCATTATTCGTTTTGTTGCTTTCCTGTTAACTTCCAGGGCCAGGAACGTGGCAAACCGTCTCGTGCGGCTGATCAGTAGAGGAACGCCCGCCGAGTCCGGTTCCGTATCCAGTCCATGGTTTTGGAATCTGCCCGCTGACGAAAGGAAGATGGCCTCTGTTTTTTGGCTTCAAGAAAAATTCTGCAACACGATAGCCAGCCAACTGGACAACATGCCCGCGTCCGCCGCGCGGGTGGCGCAACTGGGTAATTTTTGTGACAAGCCAGTCGTCATTCTGTCCGCAATGTCCACGCCGTCGCAGAGGCGGCAACATCACATCGCCATTGCCCAACGTTTGCCACGAGGCCGTCATTTGCTCGCGGAGACAAGCAGCCACTGGATCATGCAAGATCAACCAGACCTCGTGATCAGTGCGATTCGAGCAGTCGCTCAATCATGTAGCGCGACTGGAGACTCCCGCTTCGAACGTTCGATTTCGCCACGCGACAAAATTGCCTGATGGTAGTTGTGACGCGACCAATGTGAGCGCTGCTTGCGAGCGATCGGACGGCTCGGCCCCATATAGACCCGGACGGCATCCTTATCGCACTTCGACAGACGATTCTTCTCCGAACATCTCGAATTCTGGCACGCCGCGCGTTGTCCGTATTTTGCGGGCCTCTCAAGACGATCGCAGATACCTCGAAACAATTTGACGTTTCATTCGTATAGTAGATTGCGGGTGTTCGGAACGGAGTTCACTATGATTGTGAAAATGCTGATCGCCCCGCTGACACTTGTAAGTGTTGGCGTGATGCTTGTTTACACGCAACCTCATATCCCCTGTATAGTGATGGCGTTGGCAAAGTTGGCGGGCCATGTGTCGCTCTAACAGGCTGCGGGAAAGGTCTTTTTCTTCAGGAGGTCGGTGCTTTAGCGCCGACGTAAACTGCGTGCTCTCAACGGGCTTGAGCCCCTGAAGGAAGCTTTTTCCTCGTTTTGTTGCATTTTTCCGCAGCCTGCCGATCGTGCAAATGAAGAAGTAGTGCTACCCCAAATGTCCGGCTGTCTGTATTGAGGTCCGTAAAAGTGGCATGACTCCCCGGGAGGGTGTCTCGTGAACAAAAGACTCTGTTTTGTGTTTGTTGCATTGCTGGCGGTTCCCATTGCTCTGCTCGGGCAGGAGAAGTCACAAGCGCCGGCCACTCCGCCCGCGAACCCGATCACTGCGAGCGAAAAGGGCTTCTACTCGTTTGTGAGCGGCGCGGTCGTTGGTGCGGCGCAGAAAATGCCGGAAGAAAACTACTCCTTCAAACCGACACCGGAGGTTCGCAGTTTTGGCCAGATCGTTGGCCATGTGGCTGACGCTTCCTACATGTTCTGCTCGCAAGCCATCGGTGAAGCAAACCCATCGAAGGACATCGAGAAAACGAAGACCTCAAAAGCCGATCTCGTGGCCGCGCTCCAGGGCGGAGTCGCCTATTGCAACAAGGCGTTCGACGGCATGACCGATGCGAAGGGCAGCCAAATGGTGAAATTCTTCAACTTCAACCTGGCCAGGCTCACGTTGTTCTCGATCAATTCGGCGCACACCGATGAGCACTATGGGAACATGGTGACCTATTTGCGCCTCAAGGGCATTGTGCCTCCGACGAGTGAAAACCAACCGCCTCCACCAGCACCGAAGTAAAACGCTCGAGGCGCATAACTCCCGATAAGCAGGGCTTGTTCGCACACGCGGTCATAAATCGCCGGTATGCCGAGCAGTCGATACTGGCCCGGTTTGTCCCGCTTCGGGATGGGATGTTGGCGTACCGGCAGAGGCTGATAGGTTTCCTCTTTCAGCTCCCGCTGCAGCCGCTCCAACTGCAGGTTCAGCTGCCCGTCTGTCCCCGAATTCCCCAGGCTGCTGAGCCGGTCAATCAGCGCGAGGAATGGAGATATGGGATCTAAGAGTGACACGTGGCAACGCTGCCCCTTGTCACCTACTGTTCGAATTTGTTTTTAATGCGCACAAGTTCATAGTCTCCGACGAGTGGGGCACTAAATGTCATATCGGTACCAGCGGCTTTTACTCCCCAAGCTCCCGGCAGTTTAAATTGGGTGTCATCCAGGACGTACACTCCATTACTAACGATAATTCGCCCTGTTCTGATAGCGAAAACGTAATAATGATCGCCGTCGATTTCGATCTCATGGTCACCGCTGCGTTTATATGTGAATGAAGCACTCCCGCTACTTAGCGGATAAATTTGATCCGCTTTTATGCTCGCGCCAATGTTGGCACTCGACTTTGCTGTTATTTTAAGTTTACTGCTTGTTAATATTTCGTAAGCGATGTTGGGCTTAACGGAAGGGCCAAGGCTTTGCAGATGGCTTACAAAATCCGTGTTGGCTTTAGATTTTAGGAATTTGTTAATCGATGCGGGCGACATACGTTCTACTTGTGCATTTATTAAATCGATTGTGACATTCCCAGACATATCTAGATTCGCGGTTGGACTGATTGGTAGAACCGTCTTTATGAACTGAAGTGCAACGGAAATGTCCATCGATCTGTCGGCTGTGTACTGCCCGATCACAGCATTGTAATTACTGATAGCATTAAGCGAAGTGATCGCTGCGTCGGCTTCAGCATCTGATGCCCCATTAACGTACTCCAGCAGATTGTCGTCGTAGATAGCATCTTTCCCTCTAACGAGAATAACTGCTCCCGGGCGAATATCGTCCCGCACGATTGCAAGGCGATTTATCCCGAGTTGCTTGAAATACTGGCTCACCATTTGTTCTGGGTCGCAGGATTCCACTGCTACAGTGATGATGGATAGGACAATCATCGTCAGAGCGAGACGGAATCTAGTTAGCTTAGTACTCATCTCCTTATTCCTCCTCATTTTTAGATCATGGTTTCTCCGCGGGTATCAAGATTCCACCTGGTTCTGCCGCCACTCCTGGTGAAACTAAGGCCTCCGAGCGCATTCTTTCTGATTTGCTCTTGAAATCCTTAGCCTCAGCCGAAAGGTTACCCACTGGCGGCGCACTGTCGCTCAGCGCAGAAGCCGTTAACTTAACTTCTTTGGACAGGGGCGGAAGAACCACCTCAGCGGTGCCTCCGACTAGGCTAAGCTGCACATCCTTCACTCCAAGTTGATCAGCTAGGAGCTGGCTAAGATAAAATTGCCTGAAAAGACTATTGGGATTCTTAACGTGCGATGGATCGTATACAAGGAAGTCCTGAATATTGGACCATATCGTGGGGTGCATGGGTCCAAGAATGCGTCCCTTTGCAAGCCAATCTTTCAAAGTTATCGTCGAATACTGTTCGAGTTCGTCGTAAGTGATGAATCCATCTCCACTGTCCACTGAATCCCTATCGGCGCCTGTCGCACGTTCGAGAGCATATGTGAAAGCGCTCGTCTCTGCTCCAGTGTCGGTCTTAATCTTCTGAGATTCTTCTTTTGTCGAACTAGAAGCGAGGACAACCGTCGAAGGGCCTGCGATGTCCAGGGTTACTGAGCTTACCGCCGTACTCGATCCGCTACATAAATATGAAGTATCCGCAGAATGACCCAGGTTCGGATCTTGAAGTGTTCGGCCCCATGACATCCTTTACAGGTTGTCCCTAGACATCCTTTACAGTATTGCTGGTAAATGAGATGGCACGGCTCGCACTGGGCCCGCAGATGCGATCGTCGGGTGCATCTCGAGCTATGGCAAAGGTGCGAGATGGTAAGACGGATTTTGACTTTGCCTCTACGTCTCCGGGCTCTCGGCCAAGTCATATTGACTTTCTTCACAGCGGCCGCTGTGTCTCAGGCATTCGCCGCGACACTCGCACCGCACGCGGCGACGTGTTATGCCTGCCCGCTCGCAAATCTCCGCTCTGATCTGTTTCCAATTGTTTGGATAATCGCTCGATTTCATCACTGACCCGCTCCTTTTCTTAGCAAAGATTCTCGGATGGTGTCGGCGCGCCTCTTGGGAGCAGATTAAACTGTAGCTCACTGCCTTGAGAGCAATCCTTGGAGTTGCTCACGGAGTTCCGGCGTAATCTCGTAGCACTTGCCAGATTCGTTGCGGACTTTTCCGATCACCGACAAGCTCTCTTCCCCCGCCACACTATGCGCGTGCCGCGTGATGGCCGCGAGCAAGCCTGCTATGTCGATACCGTCCTTTTTGTCCAGGTGGTCCCTCAGCTGTTTTAGTGTGACAGTGCCCTTTCTGAGGGTGTACTCAATGAGTTTTCTTTGTTCGATCGAAAGCCGCTTCCAGAAGGCATCCAGAGTGGTTTCCGCCCATTCGAGTGATGCCTCACCGCTCATGCTGGCACGATGGTTTGTCGTGCCACTTGACCTTCGGTTTCCGAGCTCCCGGATGACGGCTGCTATTTCTGCCGGAGTACCTTCGACCACGACCCCGTTCTCAAGTGTTGCCTTCACTGTCGCCTCCTAATATCTATAAATAGCTACACACAGCTACACATTGTAGCACATTTAAGGATACAGTCAAGCAAGCTCTTAAAACCATCTGGTTCGCCTGTGCGACGCCTGCTCCAGGTAAACCACTCGGGATCAATGACGGAGACGAAAGACTTCGCGGGCGGGTGGCTCACCCTTCATGCTCGAAGATGCCTTGGGTGGCCTACCCTTGCGGGTCTGGGTCTTGCAAGGGTGGGACATTCTTCGCTTTGCTTCTCTCCTTCTCTGTGTCTCTCCTCCCCTTATCAGTCCACGGGATCGATGGGCGGGTGGCCCGGTCAGGATCGCTTGAGAAGTTTCTGGGTGCCCCGTCCTCGGTTTGTGAGGGCGGGGCTTTTTCTTCGCCTTTTGATCCGTCATAAATTCACGGTATCGATGGGCACCAGCCCCGGTTCCTTTTTGGAGTAAAACAACCAACTGCTCCATGGCCAGTCCTTCGGGTGCCTCACCAGTCCGCGCTTCACCGGATTCGCGTGCATGTAATCCAGTTTCTCATTCTTCTTTTCGTGACTGTATACGTTAAAATCGTAAAACCTCGGTCGCCAGAACTATGGCAACTGGCTGACGAATCTCGCGAAAGGGATTCGCAGTTGTCCTCTTGGCACGATGTTTTTCTTCTTTCGCATTTTCCGGGAGACACGCTGCTTCAGCGTTTGCAGTACGGTCGACGGAGTGCCCTTCTTGGGCTCGCTGATCAACAGATGCACATGGTTCGGCATCAACACCTACCCCACGAGAAGAAATCCGTACTCTTCTCGAACCTTGCCGAGTTCTTTCAGAAAAAGGTTTCGCGCACGCGCCGTACTCAGCAGTGGCAGGCGGCGGTAACAACTGAAAGTGATAAAGTGCAGTTCGCCGAGGCCGTAGTAGCGTTTCAGTCCCTTGGGCATCGAACACCAAAACCCCCGCCCTCAAAAACCGAGGACGGGGCACCCTCTTTTTTTGCTTCACTTCGCAGTGAATTTACGGCAGTGGTACCTTCTCATCGTAGGTTGCCCCAAAGAGAAGAAGAATAAGAAAATCCTGACCGGGCCACCCGTCCCTCGCAATCTACACATGGAGAATCAATCCACAGTGGTGGCAAGCGATCACCCACGCAATCCTGCGATAGTGACGGCGCTACCCCTGCGTTAGTCGCGTGGCAAAGAAGCAAGCGATCATTACCTCGAAGATTGAAGGCCGAAATCACTGCAGTTTCGCGTACTCTGCTTTCGCTTGCTTCAGGACAGGAATGCCGGAGTCGGCGTCTTTCCATAGCGTGAAGAAATCTTGATATGCGGCTCGGGCTTTGGCAGTGTCCCCTGTTAGCGCGTACGCGCGGGCAAGGCCGAGATGCGCCAGCACTCCAAACGCATCGCCAATCGTTATTCCGGGGTGATCCACAATTTTCTGAAATTCCTTGGCGGCTTCGGAGCCTTGGTGTGCGGCCAAATACGCCTGGCCTCGCACGTAGACCGGATAGAGCGCTCCAAAGTAAGCAAACGTGGCGCTGCGCGGCACGCCTAGCTCAAAGGGAACGTTAGCTTGGAGAAATCCAATCGCCTGGGAAGTATTGCCATGGTTGAGGGCGAGGGACGCACGAACGGCAGGGAGGTAATAGAATCGGACCGAAGTGTCTTCGGGAAAATCTTTTTCCAAATCATTCGCTAGAGACTGGGCCTGGGAAGCCTCGCCCGACATAGCGAGCACCAGGGCCGCGCCAAACCTGACCTCCCGGTTTCTTGCAAGCGTAAGTGCTTCCTTGGTGGTCCGCTTTGCCTCAGGCATATTACCGAAAAAGGCTTCCCACAGTGCGGCTCGGGTTTCGAATAGAGCTGCTCTTTCGCGATGCCCTGCTTGTTGCGCCAAAGTGATTGCGCTCTTCGACCACTTCCTGGCCTCCTGCATGCGACCGGTATATGCCAGCGCAAAAGCCTGGCGGTCCGAGATAGAGTCCTCGGCGCCAGGCTTTCCTTGAGCCGCGGCGACTTCCCGTTGCATGCCTGCGCTGTCACCTTTCAGAAACGCAAGATCGAATCGTTGATGCGCCAAGAAAGGATTGTCAAATTTGCGCTCAGAGGTCTGGTGCAGCACGTCTTCAAGGTCTGCGAGGCGGTCAAGGTAAATCAAATTGTAGCCAAGGAGGTAATATCCCGTGTAAACATCCGGGACAAGTGTAATAGCCTTACGACCCTCTTCCACTCCCTTTTCGTATCTGCCGAGCACCGGATAAATGAAACCTGTGAGGAAAGTGTGAGCGCTCCAATCACGTGGATAAACCTGCGCCCACTGCTCACAGATCTGCTGCGCCTTTTCCTGATTTCCGGTTCCTCGTCCGTGGTAGTAAGCAGTGATGAAAAATTTCTCTTTGTCACTCGCTCGATCACGTAGTTCGTAAGCCTTGCGAATGTTGTCGGTCGCGAGGTCCGACTCACCACTTGCACCAGCATAGAGTGCGAGCGCGGCATAACCCATCGCAAATTTCGGGTCGATTTCCACGGCGCGCTTCATAAAAGGCAGCCCAGCCTCGACACCCCCTGAAACGTTAGTCTTCCAACCCATGCTGTAGGCTTGCAAGGCCTCCAGCGAAGACGTGGTAGCTTCCTCAAGGGGAACGTCATGCTGCTGAACGGTGGCCAGCGATTCGCCGACGCGCGTTCTGAACTTGCTGGCCATTTGGCTCAGGGCATTCAACACGTCCTCTTTCTTGGCGGCTTGGACCATTTCGTCGTCGAGGACTTTCCCAGTGCGGCAGTTTTCCGCTCGGAGTCCCAGGACATACTGGTTTCCCAGAGTTGCGATGGAACCCTCGAGAACAGCCGCGCTGGCGGTACGCTGACAGACTTCCCGCGCGAGCTTCGGAGTCAGGCGCGCGTCGGGAGGCTGGCTCATCATGCGCAAGGTCCGCTGCACACGGTCTTCGGGAACAAGGCTTAAGAAAGGAGATTGTTCAAGTTGTACGGTCAAACCCTGCCGCAGCGTGCCGTCGAAAAGGGGATCGCCTGTGGAGTTCGTGAAATCTGCTAGGACGATGGTGTCTTTATCCGTGAGCGCATGAGTCTTGTGCGTGAGAATTAGCCATCCACCTATACCCAGGGCGACGACAAATACAGTCGCGAGAACGACAGGCGTAGCCTTGCGTTTTTCGTGGCTTCTGGCGGCAACAATGGCTAACAGCTCCCGCTCCAGCTCGGCAGCGGACTGCCACCGCCGGTCAGGGTCTTCTTCCAGACACCGGCTAATCGCTCTTTGCAGTCTTCGTGACGCAACACTGTTGCGCCCAGACCCGACGCGTGCGCCGGTCAACATTTCGTGGAGGACGCAACCGAACGAATAGATGTCCGAGCGGACATCGGCTGGCTTGCCTTCCTTCTGCTCCGGTGCCATGTAAGCGGGCGTGCCCATTGCCATGTGGCTGACCGTCAGCGTGACATCCTGTTCCGATTTCGCCAGACCGAAATCGAGAACCTTGACGCCCGATTTAGCGATCATGATGTTGCCGGGCTTGAGATCGCGATGAATAATCCCCTTTTCGTGTGCTTGTTCTAGAGCCGCCAGTATCTGCGAGGCATACATGAGCGCCTCTTTCACGGGAACAGGTCCGCTTTTCAAACGGGCCGCGATTGTTTCGCCCTCGACCAGCTCCATAACCAGGTAGTTCGGCCCGATATCGTAAAGAGTGCAGATGTGGGGATGATTCAGCGAGGAAATGGCGCGGGCTTCGCGCTCGAAGCGCTCAATGAATTGCTCTTGGGCGATCTTGATGGCCACGGCTCGGCCCAACCGCGTGTCAACCGCGCGAAAGACTTCACCCATGCCGCCCTGGCCGAGCTTACTTTCGATGCGGTATGGCCCCAGGCTCGTGCCTACGGCAATTCCAGTGACTGTCTCATCTCCTAGCAGTTCCGGCGCGTTCTGGATGGCAGGCTGCTCGAGGAATTCGCCGCCAGATCGCTGGGCGAGAAGGGATTCCACTTCGCGGCGCAATTCGGGATCTACCTGAGACAACAGTGCCGCGCGCTCCTCGGCGGTTTTTTCGCGCGCCGCATGGTATAGCTCTTCAATCTGCCGAAAATGCTCGGGGGTCATGCGGTTTTCGTTGCTCTATCCCATGGCCTAACTCCCGCAATAGCCATGCCTTGGCGAGATCCCAGTCGCGCCTGACCGTACGCGGTGAAATCTTCAGAGTGGCGACGATTTCCTCCTCGGTCAATCCGCCGAAATAACGCAGCTCAACGACCTTCGCCTGTCGCGGAGCAACCTGCGTGAACGCAGTCAGGGCTTCATCCACGGCCAGAATAGATCGGTTCGCCGCCCTCGAAAGAATGGCTGCTTCATCGAGGTTCACTTTGGCAGCGCGGCCACCGCGCTTATCTGCCGCGCGTGCGCGCGCGGCGTCCACCAGGATGCGGCGCATCATCTGCGCCGCCATAGCAAAAAACTGCGCGCGCTCATGCAACTCGCACCTTGGTCACATCTATCAGGCGGAGGTACACCTCATGGACCAATGCTGTGGTCTGGAGAGTATTGGCTTGGCGTTCATTTTTCATGTACCGGCGCGCCATCAGGCGCAATTCCGGATACACGTGCTCGGCCAACCGCGCCAAGGCAGCCTTGTCGCCGTTACTCCAGGCTTTCAACAGGATCGTGATTTCAGGAGAGGATGCGCCCATGGACCACCCGTCTCCCCTTTGAGACAAGAAATATACCAAAGCATGGCCGCTTTTGCCGTCCGTTTCCGCCTGTACCAGCGGAAGGAGAACACGCTCTCAGAATGATCTCCTCCAAAAGGATAGGAGGCATCTATGAAACACATAGCAACCGTCGTTGTTTTCGCCGCGGTGTTCGCTCTGGGCATCGCCCCCAAGGCTCAGGCGTGGGATAAAGAATGCTCAAACGCTACCCTACAGGGCAGCTACGGATTCACCAGCACGGGAACAATACTCCCACCCTTATTTGGGCAACCATCATACTCGTTTGACGGACCCGCCGGCCCTTTCGCTGAGGTCGGTAGGCAGACGTTCGATGGAAATGAGAAAGGGGAAACAGAATATACCGCGACAATAAGCAATAACGGCGAAACCACACCAGGTTTGCTCTTTAAAGGAACCTATTCGGTGAATAAGGACTGTACCGGAACCATGACCCTGACGCAAACTATGCCATTTCCCTCGACGGTAACGTTCAACTTCGTAATAGATGATAACGGGTCAGAGATTCGAGCACTCCTGACCGGACCGATCCCCACCCCGACCCCATGCACAGAATCAACATGTATTGTCGAGAGTCGGGTATACAAAAAGCAATAGAAGCCCGAAAACGCCTGGATAGCCGGACTTAGGGTAAATAACCATAAAGTGGCGCCAAGCATACTCACTGGTCGTATCTAACAATGATTTGGCCAATGACGAATGTCGCCGCGTCCCCGCACTCGCCTAGCGGCGCCACCGCCGCACATACTGAAAGAGGGCTGAGCCTTCCTCGCCCTCTTTCGCTGTTCCGAAGCGACACATCGCAGTCTGAGTGCAAGAGATGACGTTCGGGACGAATTGTCGACCAACCGGAAGTAATCCAGACGGGCAGCTGGCAATCAGTACCGGGAAGTCGGCTTGCAGGGAGTGATTTTTGCTAGGGAGACAACATCCTTCACCGCGTCTCGATCCACACACCCGTCTCGAGCGACATTTCCATTCGTCGACTTGTGATTGAATATTCCGGCTGCCTTTGCCGACTTGTTCTGCACGTCGAAAGTCCCCGCGCCGGTGATTTCGTAGCTGTCGCCATTTGCTGACTTCGCAACAGCGGGGCAGCTACCAGAATCGTCACAAAGAAAACCCCGAAGCCACTATGAAAGTGTAATTAGCGGAGCCCGTTTGGGCGTTGGCCGAGCCAGCACACAAAAGGACGAGGCTCGACAAAGCAACCCACGTTGTGATTACGATCGAAAATACGGTCTTGTTTGGCATGGGCTTCTTCCCGCGCTAGGACCGCCGCTGGCAAGCTGCGCGAGATTGCCGTCCGGAGCAATTCTGCCGACGCGCTCCACGACTTCACAAGGCTCAGTGGAACAGCGCCGCTCGTCTTAGGGAATCCTTAGGAAGCCGTGCCACATATTGTTCGCGTCAATATACTCCCCAGTAATCGCCCCCGAGTCGTTAATGCTGAAAGGGAAAGTCCCGACCGAGCCGCTAGGATCGATCGTCGCGAACCTACCCTCGGGACTGCGCAGATAGCCGTGGCCCACAAAGTTCGCGTCAACGTAAGTTCCTGTGGTGGCCCCAAAGTCGTTGAGGCTTACGGGACAATCGGAAGATTAGCCCGTACCTTCGTCCTGCGCCGGGAGCGTCAAAGGTCGTAAGCTTTCCGTCGGGACTGCGCAGGAAGCCGTGATTCACAATGTTCGCGTCACTGTAGATCCCCGCGATCGCCCCCAACTGATTGAGACCTAGGGCACAACCGGGACACCCTGTGCCTTGGTAGCTGCCGGTGCCCGCGCTGGGAACGTCAAACGTTGTGAGCTTGCCATCTGGGATGCGTATGAGCCGTGGCCAACGAAGTTGCCGCTGTTGTCCTCGTACCCTCCCGCGATCATTCCCCAAAAATTAATATTGAAAGCTGCCGAACCGAAACAACCATTCGGCTGCCCGTTCTCACACGCTCCCGGACCAGTCCACGTTGTAAACGTGGCATTGGGACTCCGAAGGAAAGCGTGGAAATTAAAGTTCGCGTCCGCGTAGTAGCCTACGACTGCTCCCTCCAGATTCACCGCTATGGGAGTCGAGCCGAATCCGCCCACGTCCGGTACGTCGGGGGACGACACTGTCACGGCAAGACGCGAACAGTAAAGGATAAAAGCAGAGTAGCAAATCCAAGCAACGACGACCACAAGGGAACCTGCGGCTCCGTAGCTCGACGCCGATACACTCTTTCCCGCTTGCCCGTGACTCGGGCGCAACTCCGAGAGAGCCGCTTAGTGTAGAATCGGCCCTGCCTTAATTCATGCAGCAGAGACTTGACAAGTGGACGACTCAAGGAAGACCAGTCTGGCGGGTCGCACACTCGCCCACTACCGGGTCAGCACCATAATTGGCGCCGGCGGCATGGGAGAGGTGTACCGCGCGACGGACACAAAGCTGGCGCGAGATGTGGCCCTCAAGATTCTGCCGCCCGATATGGCCAGTGACCCCGATCGACTCGACCGCTTCCAGCGCGAGGCTCGCGCTGTCGCCGCACTCAATCATCCCAACGTCGTGACGGTCTACTCGGTCGAGGAATCCGATAACGTCCACTTCATCACCATGGAATTGATCGAAGGGCAGCCGCTTGATCGATTGATTTCGGCGAATGGCTTGCCGGTGGAGCAAATCATCGAAATCGCCGGCGCCATTGCGGAAGCGCTCGCCGCAGCTCACCAGAAAGGCATTGTGCACCGCGACCTGAAGCCCGCGAATGTAATGGTGACGAATGAAGGCCGGGTCAAAGTTCTGGATTTCGGTCTGGCCAAGGATGTAGGCGCCGAAACGACAAACGATGCAACCCTCACCGCGACGGGCCGCACCCAACCCGGCACGATCATGGGGACTCTGGCATACATGTCGCCGGAACAGCTCTCGGGCCGCCCGCTCGACAACCGGTCCGACATTTTTTCCTACGGCGTGATGATGCATGAAATGGCAGCGGGCCGCCGTCCCTTCGAAGGCAGCTCATCGGCTGAACTGATCTCTTCGATCTTGCGCGACACTCCGTCTGTCACCGATGCGCGCCCGGATTTGCCTTCCGACCTGGTACGCGTCATTCGCCGTTGCCTCGAAAAAGATCCGGCGCAGCGCTATCCGTCCACACGCATGCTCGCCAGCGAACTGCGCACAGTCGCCAAAGCTTGGGGAGAGAATGCCAAAGCCCACGGTCACATCGAAAATGTGCTTCGCGTGGAGCATGCCCCTATCGCACCGGTGCACGCGGCAACTCCGCGATCGATCTCACCGCCGATCGCAAGGGACCGGTCCCTGCCTACGACTCGGCAAAAGATCCAGTTTTGTGTCACCAGCGACGGTGTCCGTTTGGCCTACGCTAGCGCCGGCTCCGGATATCCGCTCGTCAAGGCCGCCAATTGGCTCAATCATCTTGACTACGAGTGGGACAGCCCTCTCTGGAGACATTGGCTCGTCGAGATGACCAGACACCATCGCCTGATCCGCTACGACGAACGTGGCAACGGCCTCTCCCAATGGGACGTGAAGCAGATGTCCTTCGAGCTTTGGGTCCAGGACCTTGAGGCCGTGGTCGATGCCTCGGGTGTGGACCGCTTTGCTCTGCTCGGAATCTCTCAAGGCGGAGCTGTAGCCATTTCCTATGCCATACGCCATCCCGAGCGCGTGAGTCACCTCATCCTCGTCGGTGCGTTCTCACGCGGCTTGATGGCCCGCGGAACGGAAGAACAAATGACAGCACGGCGCGCCCTGGAAACGCTCGTGCGGCTCGACTGGGGTAGGAACAATCCGGATTTCAAGGCTATGTTCACCAGATTTTACATTCCGCATGGCTCTACGCTGGAACAGCAACAGTGGTTCAACGATCTCCAGCACATATCCGCAACGCCGGAGAATGCCGGCCGTATCATGACGCTGATCGATGAGATCAACGTCCGGCCGCTTCTGCCCCAGGTCTCCGTGCCGACCATCATCTTCCATGGCAACCGCGATCGAGTCTTGCCGTCGGAAGAAGGGCGGATTCTGGCCGCCGAAATACCAAACGCGCGCTTTGTCCCGCTGAACACGGGCAATCATATTCTTCTCGCGCAAGAACCGGCGTGGCCGGTCTTTCTGGACGAACTCGGGACGTTCTTAGGATGGCAAAGCACCCGAGTCAGCCCGACCGCCCTTGAACACCGTTGAACGCCACTGTCTAGATCTCAGAACGTAGCGACGCCGTGGGCGGCGCGGTTAGCCCCGAGCAGAGGGAGTCGCCAGGGGAACAGTTCTACGCCTACTTCGTAACTGAGCATGGGTGTTTCTGGGGATTTCTCCCAAGTGACCGGCAAACCGCAAATAATCCGCTCAGACGAAAAACGCGCCAACCGCAGCAGATACTCTGGTACTCTGATTCGAGCCAACTTACGGGATGGCTCCCGAATTGTCGGCAAACCGGAAGTAATGCTCGGACGGGCTTTGCCTGGCGGTTTGTATGAGGTGTCTGAGCGCAAAACTACAGTTTTCCGCTCACAAAAACTCTGCGTGCTGAGTTGTTGTTTTGTGGTTTTCTGCGGTGCGTTTTTGACGCGTGTTTTCCGTTCATCCCTGGAGCCTTGCACGGACCGTCCCGTGGCCGACCCTCGGGGTTTGCGGTGATCTGTCGCAGGGTGTGCCCTTACCCCTTCAACTCCAGCGTCATCACGCTACCTTCTTCGTCTTGTTCCCTAACCTTCTCCTATCTCTTCCTCGCCGCCTTGGCTATCGCCGCTCTGCCAGCGGCCGACAAAACGCGCTTCTTCACGCCGATGACTTCGCGATCCGCAGAGCTGCCCAATGCTTTGGTAGCCGAATCAGGTAGCTGGATGTTCGTGTCTTTGTTGTTTTAGGCGGGCTTCTTTTTCTTCAAGCAAGCGGTTTATTTCTGCGACAAGCGCGTGCAACTTTTTGGGGTCCCGCTCAACAACAGCAGCCTGTTCGCATAGCTCAAGCCAGAGTTCTTTGTTTTCATCGATCAAAGTGGTTTCCTCAAAATGGCAGGGCCTAAGCTGTAACGGGTCTGGCTGTGCGTCGTCTGTTCAATATTGGACATTGGCCTGCGAGTGCTATTTGACCGCGTTTTTCCTGTCGGGTTCGTCGCGGCGACTAGCCGTTACGACGATCACCACGCCCACAAGCAGCGAAATCAGGCCGAGCAGTCCAAATAGTGGGTTGATCGCATGATGAACCGTTCGCGAAACCCCAGTTGGGCCGCTGACGACGTTTGTTGGCATCATGTAGTACGCCGTTTGAATGCCAAGCAAGACGATGCCGAGGA
>CAVSNL010000014.1:0-19357 GCA_963729285.1 uncultured Acidobacteriota bacterium | reverse complement strand
TTCCGACCAGACTCTTTTGCCAGCTCGGGATGCGCGAAGAAGCCAAAAATGCCCAGTCGGTAGTTCATGGAAACGACCACAACGTTTTCCTTGGCGAGGTTGGTTCCGTCCTGTCGGGGCTCGGAGGTGGCGCCCGCGACGAATCCGCCCCCATAAACCCAGACCATCACCGGCAGCCTGCCACCCGTGCGCTTCGCCGGCGTCCACACATTGAGGTACAGGCAATCCTCGCTGGGGCCGGGATCGCGGAAAATCATGTCGTCAAAGACGCGGCTCTGCATGCAGCGCGCGCCAAATTCCGTGGCCTTGCGCGCGCCTTTCCATTTTGCCGGCCGCGCCGGTGGCTTCCACCGGAGGTCACCCACGGGCGGCGCGGCGTATGGAATTCCCAGGAACGCGTTGATCGTTCCGTCCGATTTGCCTTCGAGTTTGCCGGTATCCACTTTAGCGTGCGACTTGGAACTCGCTCCTCGCAGACTTGTGGCCGCCAGAAGCACGGTTCCCATAGTCGCTGCGAACATTAGCCAGGATCCCAACTTGCTCATTCGTTCCCTCCAAATGCCCGGGGGACAATACCATAGTCGGAAGGCGACCTGAAATGGAGTTGAGGTCGAAATCGCAGCAACTGCCGGAGACGTCGCGCAAGCAGCGGCGCCCTTCGAATGTTGTCCTTGACGCGATTTGGCATGGGGACTACGCTTCGAACAGTTTGTGACAAGCCTATGCGTCCTGCGAAAAAACGAACAGCGTTGCGCATTGCGCGATTCGCGCTGTCTTTGTCAGCGTGCGCTTTCTGTGTGTCACCGCCGGCGCGCTGCCAGGACAGCTCGGCGGAAATGAACATGATGCGCGGGGACCGGCCGGAAATTTCGGTCACCGTGCGTGATAGTTCTGGCGCGGAAATCTCCGCGCCCGCGATGGTGAAGATCTACAAGTCTGGAGTTCCCACCGAGCAGGGACCGACACGAAAAGGCAGGGCATTCTTCATGCTGAACGAAACGGGAGAATATTCCGTCTCGGTGACTGCTACGGGCTACGAAGCGGCGCAAAAAGAGGTGTCGATTCCGGTGGCGTTGAAAACCGAAGTCGAGATTGTTTTGAAACGCTTGCCGAATTCCAACGAGACCTCGGGAGTTCCCGGGAAGCCCGTGCTCGCGCCGAAAGCTCAGGAGGCGTTCGACAAAGCATTGCAAGCGTTGAGTGCGGACAAGCTCAACGATGCAAACAAGTACGCGGCTGAGGCGATGAAGCTCGCGCCCGGGCATCCGGACGTGTTGTATCTGCAGGGAGTGCTGGACCTAAAGCAGCGCAACTACGCCGATGCGCAAAGTGTCCTGGAAAAAGCCACGCAGATTGATCCGTCCCACGCGCACGCCTTTGCGGCGCTGGGCATGACGCTCTCCGATGAGGGGCAATATGCCGCCGCCATCGCGCCACTCGAACAGTCACTGAAACTAGACGCCAAAAGCGGCTGGGAGACGCATTGGGCGCTGGCGAAAGCCTACTATCATCAGCAGCAATTCGACGGTGCGGTGAAAGAGTCGCAGGCGGCAGTGGCGGCGTCGAATGGTAAAGCACCGGAAGTCGAGCTACTGCTCGCCCAGTCGCTCACGGCTACAGGGCACTACGAAGAGGCCGCACAGGTTTTGCGTAACTTCATCAAGAACCACGGCGACCGGAAGGATGCGGCAACGGCCCAGCACTGGCTGGATCGACTGACGGCCGACGGAAAAATCTCCAAGTAACAATGTAGGGGCGCGCTCTAGCGCGTCCCTCCATCTTTCTTCGTCCACTGCCGCGGAGCAACGAAAATGGCACCTCAGCCGCGCGGCAAAACACGGGACTCCCGGGCCGACCGCGAACCCCAAAACCCACTAAGCCGTTCGCACGGCCGTTTTTCGTCGAGAGCCAACGAACGCATAGAACGCGATATAGAAGTAGCAAAGGATCGGCAGAAAGAAAGCGTGATGGATGCCGATGCGGTCGGCGATGAACGCCTGCAGTTCGGGGATGATCGCCCCGCCGATAATTGCCGCCACCAGCAAGCCGGAACCGTCGCCGGTCAGTGGCCCCAGCCCTTCGATGGCCAGCGTGAAGATGGTCGGAAACATCACGGAATTGAACAGGCCGACGGCGATGATGGTCCACATCGCGACGTGACCGAGCGTAAGCATCGAAGCAGCAACAAGCACAGAGGCAACGAGCGCCGCCACTCCCAAAATTTTGTTGGGCGAGATTTTCTGCTGCAAGGCCGATCCGATAAATCGGCCGACCATTGCGCCTCCCCAGTAGAAGGAAACGAGTCCCGAAGCGACTTTTTCCGAAATATTGCCGATCTGCGGGTCAGCGAAATAATTCACCAAGAAGCTGCCGATGGAAACTTCGGCGCCTACATAAACGAAGATGCCGACCGCTCCCAGGATCAGGTGTGTATGGCGCCAGATGGAATCGTGCGCGGCATCGCGTTGCTCAACCGAGGTGATGCGCGGCAATTTCACCGATGCGATGGCGATGCCGAGCGCCACCAGCGCCAGCCCGAACACCAGATAAGGTAATTTCACCGAAGAGGCTTGCTGTACACGGTATGCATGCAGATCCGGCGCCGACATCTGATGCATGACTTCGATGGCCAGTGGAGCACTGCTCAGAATCAGCAGGCCGCCGAGCTTCGGACCAATGGTGGTGCCGAGGGAATTGAAGGCTTGTGCAAGATTGAGCCTGCTGGCCGCAGTTTTTTCAGGACCGAGTATGGCGACGTACGGATTCGCGGAAACCTGCAAGATGGTCATGCCCGCGGCCAGTACGATCAGAGCGCCCAGAAAGAGAGGATAGGATGGCACGCTGGCTGCCGGGATAAACAGGAACGCACCTAGGCCCATGGTGAACAATCCCGCAACCATTGCTTTCTTGTAGCCGACCGCGTCAATCAATTTTCCGGACGGGAGGGAAAAGACAAAATAGGAAGTGAAAAAGGCGAACTGGATCAGAAACGCCTTCGTATAGTTGAGATCGAAGACCGACTTCAGATGGGGAATAAGAATGTCGTTAAGGCTGGTGAGAAATCCCCACATGAAAAAAAGCGTGGTCACCATCGCCAAGGGGCGGCGGTAGTCCTGGCCAGTGTCGACGCCCGCAGTCACAGACGTGGTGCTTACGGTAGTTTGGGCCATAGGTTCACCCACCCCCTGTTGTATTGCTTTTAATTAGTATCACAGAGAGCTGCAGCGCCTGCTATCCCAGCATCTTCCTTATAGTGCGCAAGTACCAATGGGATGTCCTGCGGATAGGGGTTCAGGCATGCCCCGGTCCAACGCGCGCGGATTTCTTCCAGAAACGGCGCGAGCATGGAGGATACTCCTCCGCCGATCACAATGACATCGGGCTCCACGAGGTCGACGACATTGCCGAGCCAGTAGCCAAGCAGGTCCAATGTCTCCTTCATGACCTCCTTTGCGACCTGGTCCCCCGCCCAATACGCTTTAGCCACCATTTCGCTGGTGATCGCCTGCGCATTGCCACCAGCCATTTCGAGCAATACCGATTTCGCCGAGTGCGAGAGTTTTTCGCGGGCGCGCCGGGCGATCGCCGGTCCCGACGCCAGCACCTCGATACAGCCGCGCTTCCCGCACAGACAGAGTGGGCCGCGTGGGTCGATGCCCAGGTGACCGCCTTCGGTCGCGGAGCCGGTTCTGCCATGGTAAACCTGACCATCAAAGACCACGCCGGTCCCGATGCCAGTTCCGATCGTCGCGTAGAACATGATGCGATAGCCGTGCCCCGCGCCCCACTTGCTTTCCGCCAGCGCCGCAGCGTTCGCATCATTGTCGATTTTTACGGCGGTGTCGGGATAAAGGCGGCGAACTTCATCCGCCAGCGGGTAGTTGTGCCATGCCGGCAGATTAGGCGGGTTGATGACGATTCCAGTGGTGGGATTCAGCGGGCCCGGTGCGCAGATGCCGATCGCTGGGGTGTGTCGCATTCCAGAAGATTTCAGGAGATCGTTGATCGCGGTGCACACGGCTGCCAATCCACGGGCAGCGTCGTTGGCGACCATGGGTGTGCGGTTTTGCGCGTGAATCTTCCCGGAGCAATCGACCAGGCCTGCTGCTACTTTTGTTCCACCAACATCAACTCCCACGACAACGTTATCTTGCATCTACGGGGATGCCCTCCGCCCTCGAATGGGCGCTTCCAGCGAGCTTTGTGAAAGATCGAAACCCTTGGATACTACACTACAATAACGATCTTGTACGCAGCGGACAGGATGCGAAACAGACACCCGGGGTCCCTGCTGTTCTTAAAAGACTAACTCGCGCGTTAATTCGCATCCCTGAGGCCTAGCCCAACTACTTCCTGCGGATGAAGCTCTGGTGGCCGTGCAAGTTTTTCGCGCGTTTAGCAGAAATTCTCGCACCCTGCCAGCTAAAGTCTTTGTTTGTACGCTGAAGGACATGGTTGCCGGATTGCAAATCCGAGCAGCGGCGGTGCTGCGTCTTCCGGTAGGTGTCGCTCCTTGCGTACTAAACGTACTGAAGCTTCTGAGCTCTGGTGTGCCGTCCCCGAATCCAGCTATTTTCCGAGCGTTGCCTTGCTAAAATGGAGGCGAATTCCGATGAGACGTCGTCATGAAAGTGGCCAGGCCCTGGTTTTCGTCGGGCTCAGCTTGGTCGTGCTCGCAGCGATCGTGGGCTTGGCGATCGACATGGGCTACTTGCGTTACACCAAGCGGCGTTTGCAGACGGCCGCCGACAGCGCCGCGATCGCCGGTGCCTCCGAGCTCAGGAATGGAAACTATTTCACCGCCGCATTAAACGACTCGGAGTCCAATGGGTTTGAGAACGGAGTCAACGGCGTAACCGTGACTCCCACCAATCCGCCGGCTGACCCCCCGTTCAAGACGAACCCGAGCGCGAAGACCTTCGTCGAAGTGCAAGTTCAACAGAATGCGCCGACATTTTTCATGCGTATTTTCGGAGTGAATCAAGCCAGAGTCAGCGCCACGGCGGTCGCGCAACTGGCCAGTTCGCGCGGCTGCATCTACGCGTTGGGCTTGTTGAATGGGATCACCGTGCAAGGAAATGTGAACGCGCCAAACTGCGGCGTGCTGGACAACGCGATTCTCTCAGTTGGCGGAGGATGCATCACGGCGTCGTCGATCGGCGTGGTGCTGCGCTTGCTCGGCGGGTGTACGAATCCGCCGCCAGTCGTAGGAATTGATCCCGCGGCTGATCCGTTGGCGTACTTAGTGCCGCCTGCGGTCGGAGGGTGCAATTTCACGAATATGGTAGTGAATAGCGCCGCGAGAACAATTCTGTATCCGGCGACGTATTGCGGTGGAATTACGGTGGCAAATGCCAACCGGGGCGATATTCTTTTCAATCCAGGTTTGTACATATTGAGTGGCGGCGGTCTGGTCGTGCCGGCTGGAAACCCAACAAACCTGACAGGGAATGGCGTGACTTTTTATATTACCGGAGGCGGGTCAGCGCAAATCAACGGAACGGGAAACGTGACGCTCACGGCTCCGACGACAGCTCCTGCTCCGGGAATTCCGCCTGGAGTCTTGTTCTACCAGAATCCTAGAGATACACAAAATGCCAGCATAAACGGAAACATCGGATTTACAGGAGCGCTGTATTTCCCTGGAGCGACGCTAACGCTAGGCGGCGCCGTGAATAGCGGATACGCGATCGTCATCGCCGACGTGATTCAGTTCAACGGAAACGTGGGCATTGGCGCGGACTTTTCTTCGCTTCCCACTGGGTCGCGCATACCTTCCCGCGCCGGATTTTTCATGTGATGGCGTGGCTGCCTAAAGGCCCTCAAATGCGCATGCGGCCGGCCAATCGTGGAACGACAAAATTCAGTCGCGGCCGACTCCCAGCGCATCCGCCACGCGGATTGATGTAATTGAACCACGCGGTGATCAGTCGTGATTTGCAGGATCCCGCGATCATCGAATCCCACGGCTCGCAGCGCGTCGTGGTCCGCGGGCGAACACCGCGTGGCATCCTTAGTAATTTTCACCACGTAGTCCAGCATGACGCGGTCCTGCTCGTTGATCGGCGCAGTCCGGTAATCCTGCCTCAGTGCTTCGACGAGTACATCATCCAGGCTGGCTCGACGCAGAAACTCTGCGTGAGATTCGATTCAATAGTGGCACCGATTCGTCACCGACACCACGGTAGTGATCATCTCGTGCTGCCGGCGTGTGAGCGGCAGCTCCGGCGACATCATCGCCCCGAACGCGCTAAACGAGTGAAACATAACGTCGGGAAACAACGAGTGCGACGCGACAATTCCCGCTTCCATCCCGTGGTCAACGGCTGGCACGGGCGTCGCATATTCCACCGGATACAGCTTGCGCTGGTCGAGCATGGCTTTCTTGACGCGCTCGTCGTCTTCCATGCTTACCGTTTTGATCCATGTCATCTGTTCCCCTCCTCACCTTGAATCTCGAACCTCAGCTGTCATCCTGAGCGAAGCGAAGGACCTCAACCTACGCCATACCCGGGTCCAAGCACGGCTAGCCCACTTCATCGCTCGGCGAAACGCCAAATACTTGCCACAAAAAATCAGCGGCCGGATGGGTGTGCATCCGGCCGCAAGTGTTTGGGGTGCCTCCGGGGGGCAAGTTTTTGGCCTCGCTGGAAGCGATGTATGTGACCCCTTTATAGACGCACCCTGAAAACATGACAATACTGTAAAAGAACTAGGTCTTCGTTTCTTCTGCAAGTCCTTTTCCTTCAATGCATTGGTAGCTTTTCCTGCAAACCAGATCCTTGAACTCATCGCTCCGCCCGCTCGGCCAATCAATCGTGGCCCGTTCAATCTTGTCCCGCTTGCCCATCGCCGAAAGTCACTGGCAGTTCCGATTGCGAAAGATAGCTCGACCCCCCGTGCACCGTCCGCT
Organism: uncultured Acidobacteriota bacterium; assembly: GCA_963729285.1. Taxonomy (GTDB): domain Bacteria; phylum Acidobacteriota; class Terriglobia; order Acidiferrales; family UBA7541; genus Acidiferrum. Next base: position 12,444 of record CAVSNL010000014.1, on the reverse strand, counting down.
CTGTGCTTGCCCATTGTAGAAAATGCGTACTACCGCTCCCATCGCATCGCGGTTCGATTTCGTTCCCTGCAATCGAAAGCGGATGCTGCGGTTCCCCGCAGTCTGATCGTTGCGATACAAAAAAGCCGGACCGTTGTTCGTCGTCAACAAAATATCCAGGTCCCCATCGCGATCGAAGTCGCCGTAAGCCAACCCGCGCCCCACTTTCGGCTGGTCGAATCCGCCGCCCAACTTCGCTTGCCACGTCGCGGAATCGCGCGCCACCCTGATTCAAAAAAAGCTGCGGCGCCTGCGCGTAGCCCATGTTCCCTCGAATGTTGCGCACCGTCTCGTCGATGTGTCCGTTCGCCACCGCCTAAATCCAGCATCCCGTCGAGATCCGCGTCCAGAAAAGCGCATCCAAACCCGAGTGTGTTCCGCGAAGCGAGCCCAACTCCCGACGCTGTCGCGATGTCGTCGTAAACTCCCGGCCGCGTCGCCCGGTACAAACCGATCATCTCATTGTCAAAATTCGTGATGGCGATGCCGGGTTTGCCGGAATTCTCGAAGTCACCGACGTCCACGCCCATTCCGGCCCGTGCCTTGCCGTCCGCGCTGAAGGCCAGTCCCGCCTCCAACGCCACATCCTTGAATTTTCCGTTTCCCAAGTTTCGAAACAGCTTGTTGGGCTGCGTGTCGTTCGCCACCAGCAGATCGGGCCAGCCATCTTGGTCAAAATCGATCATCGCCACGCCCAGCGATTTCGAGCTACTGTCGAAAATTCCGCTCGTCGCGGTAACATCCTCAAACGTTCCGTCACCGCGGTTGTGAAACAGCCAGCTGGTGTCTCCGCGATACGCTTCCGGCGTGCAATACGATTTGTGTTTAGCGTCCAGGCTGCAGAAGACATCGTGTTCCGGCGACCAGCGCACGTAGTTGCACACGAACAAGTCCAGCAATCCGTCGCGATCGTAGTCGAACCAAACCGCGGACGTGCTCAAAGCCTGTCGCCCCTGAAGCCCGCTCTTCTGTGTCGCATCCACGAACGTCCCTTTGCCGGTGTTCCGGAACAATCGGTTTTGCCCCACGCACGTGATCAAAATGTCCGGGAAGCCATCATTGTTGTAATCGCCGACGGCCACACCCATTCCGTACATCTCGATGTCGAGCCCCGCGCTCTTCGTCACATCGGCAAAGGTGCCATTGCGATTGTTGCGGTACAGCCGCAGCGTGGATCTCTGCCGCTTGTGGCCGGGCCAGTCCATCGCATTCACCAAAAGAATGTCCTGCCAGCCGTCCGCGTCGTAGTCCAGAAACGCGCAACCCGAGCCCAGCGTCTCCGGCAGCAATTTCCCGCCATACGCCCCACTGTTATGTTGAAAGTGAATTCCCGCCTGCGAGGTGACATCGACAAGGCGAAAGCCCGGCCCGCCACCAGGCAGTCCCACACCGGCATGTGGCACAGGCTTCAGCCTGTGAGCATCAGCCCTGCCTCCCCAACCCAACAACTCCCGAGCGCCAACCTCAAACGGCGCCACCCACGCGAATCCCGCTCCGCAAGCACTCGCCAGAAAATCCCGCCGCCTCACGGCAAAGTAACCAGACCGTTGCGGATCGCGTACACCACCAATTCCGCCGTCTTGTGAATCCCCAGCGCATCCATAATATTCGCCCGGTGTACCGCAACCGTATTCGCACTGAGCTTCAATTCCGTTGCAATCTCTTTATTCGATTTTCCAGCCACAATGTGCTGCAGGATTTCCAGCTCGCGCACCGTCAACCCGGAGTCGCGTTCGCCTTTTAGAGCATCGGGCTTCACTAATTGCGGATCCAGAACCGTTTTCCCCGCGGCCACTCCTTTCACCGCGCTGACCAGATCCAAGTCCATCGCATTCTTCAAAATGTATCCGCGAGCCCCAGCCTCCAGCGCCTGGCGAATCAGCGTGTCTTCCGAGTGCATGCTCAACATCAAAATCGCCGCGTCCGGAAGTTTCGCTCGGATCTGCCGAGTCGCTTCGATGCCGCTGATTCCCGGCAGCGCGCAGTCCATCACCGTAACCTTCGGCTTCAGCTCAATCGCCAGCTTCACCGCATCGTTTCCGTCGCTGGCCTCTCCCACGACGGCAATGGTCGCATCGTCTTCCAACATTCGCCGGAATCCCTTGCGTACCAGCGCGTGGTCGTCCACCAGCAAGACGGTGATCTTATCCGCCATGAGCCTCAGCCCTTTCGCGCGGAACCAGCAATCGCACCAATGTCCCTCCGCTCTCGAGTTGCAATAGTTCCAACATTCCTCCGATCAATCCTGCTCGTTCCCGCATGCCCACCAGTCCGATTCCCTGATGTGCGCCCTGCGTGGCAAACCCCTTGCCATGATCTTCCACGTCCAACTGCAGCGCGCTGCGCAAGAATTTCAGCCGCACCCACGCCTCCCGCTCCCCCGAATGGCGGCTCACATTATTTAAGGCTTCCTGCAACACTCGATAAATGTGTACGCCCGCCGCCGTATCCACGGGAAACGCCTCGCCGGATTTTTCATAGTGCAACAAGAGACCCATCTGGTGTGATGTCGTTGGAATATACCAATCGAGTGTACTCTCCAATCCTTGCTCCTCCAGCAGCACCGGATGCAGCGCCTGCGACAATCCGCGAATATTGCTCAGCGTCGATTGCGCGATTTCCCGCACTTCCTGCAAGTCCCGCCGCAGCGGCGATCCCTCCGGCGCTTGATTTCCCAATCGCCCCAGCAGCGACCCGATCGCCGTCAGCACCTGTCCGAACTCGTCATGCAACTCGCGCGAAATATGCCGCAGCGTGGACTCTTGCGTGGAGATCAATTTCTGCGCCAGTTCGCTGCGCTGCTCGGAAAGCGCCGCCAACTTCGCGAAGATCTCTCTGTTCGTGCGGATCAAATACAAGCTGATGAAAACGATGGCCACCAGCGTTGCCGCCAGAAACAAGTACACCTGCCGCTGCACCCGATTGTAAATTTCTTCAATCTGCGCCGCAGCCTGCTGTTCGCCCTCGTTATTTTCCACCAGCAAGCGCGACACCGCCGTGCTCAGCGCCGCTTCCCGCGCCTGCAGCGAAAGGCGGATTTGCGCGCGCGCTTCGTCTTCTTTGCCGCTCCGTGCCAGCGCAAACATGCGGTCCATCGCGTCCCAGAATTGCGTCAACTGCTGCCGCAGATAGTTCCGCTGCTCCGGCGTGCGCTGCGCCGCCGCATTGTCCTCTTCGATGTGCAGCGCTGCATCCAAATCTCCTCGCAGCCGATCGAACTGGGCCGACCACGCGCTCAAGGGATATGGTTCCCCCGCATCGAGCATGTCCCGCATCGCCAAGGCCACCGAATTCAGATCGTTCTGCAACCGCAAAAGCTGCAGCGAATCCTTCCGATTGCGGTCCACCATGTCGCTCTGCAATTGCCGCAACCCAGCGATTTGCACGGTAATGTAAGCCGAATAGGCAACAATCACCGCCAAAGTAATGATCAAACCAAGCAGCAGCGCCTTCGTCGGTGATCGTTGCCACGAAGAAGTCCTTTGCACGCGCCAAGAATACCTCACACCCAACCCATCACATAAATCGTTGCCACCCAAGCACCACTCCCACCGCGCCCCGCGCCTCGCATCACTCCCGTAGGGGCAGGGGCTTGCCCCTCCCGGCGTCAATACCGGCACACTTTCGACCCGAAGCACCATTGGGTACCATCAGTTGCAGGGGAGCCTTATCCCACGAATTCCAATCGCTTCCGCCGCAGCATCGCCAACAATCCCAACATCACAATGCACTCCACCAGTGGCACCAGCAACCCCACCCGCAAACTCCTCGTCTGCGTCGAAACAAATCCCACCAGCCAGGGCATAGCCGCGGCACCAAGCGACGCCATCGAGAAAACCACACCGCCCAGCCGACGCGCCGCGGCCCCATACCACCTCGAGAACCATGCAATATAAATCGGATAAATGCTGGAGCACCCCAAACCCGAGATTGCGAAACCTTCAATAGCAGTGCGCGGCGAATGCGCCGCAAGAATCAAACCGACGCCCAGCATCACCAAACCTATTGCCATCAAGACCACACGAAGTTCGCCGATCCGCTTCAGGATCAACGGAACAACGCCGCGACCCAACATCAGTCCCGCATAAAAAAACAACGGCGCTGTCGTGGTCAGGCTGGTCGCATGCCCCACGAGCCGCTTGGTATCCTCCGCGGCCCAACCTCCAATGCTCGTTTCCGTACCCACGTAAAAGAAAAATAGCGCGGATATCGCGATGGTGATCGCCAGCGCGGGCTCCCTGGCCAGGCCCTGACGTTGATTCGGCGGCCGGCGTCGCGGGACCCTCATGCGGAAACGAAACGAAAAAGAAGCAAACCGCCAGAACAAACGCGCAGAACGCCACGATCCAAAGAAAAGCCGATAAGAAATGATTTCGCAACGCGAGCAAAATGAGCGGCGAACAACCGACCGCACCGATGCCCCAGGCGAAATTGAGCAGGCTCACCATACCCGCGCCGCCCGCTTCTGCCGCCGAAAGATTCGTCGGCGGCACAACCATGCCGTAGCCCACTCCGAACGCAGCGGTCGCCACCAGCGCCAACACGTGCGTCGGCGCATTCAGCATCGCCAGACCCGCGCCCGTAATCATGTATCCGATGACGAGACTCGGCCGGTATCCGCGCCACGATGTCAGTCGCCGTGCTGATCCACACGCCGCAGAGAGCCGCCATGAACTGCACGGTAAAAAACAATCCCGCTTGCGTATCGCTCAGTGACCACCGCGAGATGAAAAGCGGCAAAATCGGCCCAATGATCACGGTTGGAATGCCGGTCAGCGCAAATCCAGCGGCCAGTAAGGCCAGCAAGCCCGTGCCTTTGCTGGTGCGGCTTGCAACTGAAGTTGTGGCGGCCATGGGCACAGTCATTTTGAAGGAGCACGCGAGTCGGCGGCAACGTCCAATCATGAAAAGTTAATGAACAGGGTTACGTTCGATGGCGAATTCGGATACGCTTTTTGAGCCGGACATAGGAAGAAGGCCGCTCCCCATTACGGGGCCTCTCAGATGCTTGCGATTTGATTTTCGTGATTCTTGATTTTTCATGATTCTCAACACTCATGATTAACGTCGGACTCATCGGTTTCGGGCTTGCCGGGCGGTCGTTTCACGCTCCGGTCATCAGTGCGGTTCCCGGTTTGCGTCTTGCCGCGATCCTCCAACGCACCGGATCCGAGGCGGCCGCTGCCTACCCCGATGCGCGCATCGTGCGCAGCCTCGACGAGCTCCTGGCGATTCCCGACATTCGCTTGATCGTCATCGCCACGCCGAACGAAACGCACGCTCCGTTCGCGCGCGCATGCCTCGCGGCCGGGCGCGATGTCGTCGTGGATAAACCCTTCGCCACGAGTTACGAAGAAGCTGCGGACCTCGTCCAATTCGCGCAAAAATCGGGTCGCTTCCTCACGGTCTATCAGAATCGCCGCTACGACGGCGATTTCCAGGCGATCCGCAAACTGGTTGCTGACGGCACGCTAGGCCGCATCGTGCGCTTTGAAACCAACTACGATCGCTTCCGCCCGAACCTGAAGCCTAATGCCTGGCGCGAGCAGCAAGTTCCCGGCGCGGGCATCCTGTTCGACATCGGTCCGCACTTGATCGACCACGCGATGGTGCTCTTCGGTCTCCCCGAAGCGGTCACCGCGGACATTCGCATTGAGCGCGAAGGCGGACTGGCCGACGACGCATTCGACATCATGTTTCACTATCCAAACAGCATGCGCGCCGTTCTCAGCTCCAACATTCTAGCCGCAACGCAGCGTCCCCGTTTCCTGCTCTTCGGCACAAAAGGTGCCTTTCTCAAGCAAACGTTTGATCCCGCAGGAAATGAATCTGCGTCGCGGCCAAATTCCCAAAGATGCGCCGTGGGGCGCCGAACCCGAAGAAAACTGGGGCCTACTCACGCTTTCGGACGGCACAAACACAACGCAGCGCCGCATCCCTTCCGCCACCGGCGATTACCGCGACTACTACGCGAATGTGCGAGATGTCCTGCTCGGCGAAGCGGAGCCAGCAGTCACGTTGCCGCACGCCCTCAACGTAATGCGCGCGCTGGAACTATCCCGCGAAAGCAACGCCCGTCATTGCACCATCCCCTGGCCGAAATAGATGGCCGAACATTTGAAGCAGTGTCGTTCGAAGTGCGCGTATAATTGAATCTTCGACCATGAATGTTGCACTCGTTTTCGCTGTTGGGCCACGCTTCGCTTTCGACAGCAAGGAGCACCGCGTTGATTGAACTCGCACCATCGATCCTGTCGGCCGATTTCGCGCGGCTTGGCGCTCAAGCGCAATCCGCAATCGATGGCGGCGGCACCGTTTTGCACGTCGACATCATGGACGGACACTTTGTTCCCAACATCACGATTGGCCCGCCGGTCGTCGCTTCGCTGCGCAAAGCGGTTCCCGACGTTCCGTTCGACTGCCACTTGATGATCGAAAATCCCGACGAGTTCATCCCCGCTTTCGCCGAAGCGGGCGCTAGCTGGATTTCCGTGCACCAGGAAGCGTGCGTGCACCTCGATCGCACTCTTCATCTAATTGCGTCGCACGGGTGCAAACCCGCGGTGGTCATCAATCCCGCCACGCCGGTGCATACGCTCGACGAAGTGCTGGACATCGTGCATCACGTGCTGGTGATGTCGGTCAACCCGGGATTCGGCGGGCAACACTTCATCGAAAACTCGCTGCGAAAAATTGAGACGCTCGCGCGATTGCGCGAATCACGCGGCTTGGCTTTCCGCATTGAAGTGGATGGTGGAGTTGATCTCAACACCGTTGGCGATGTGGTGCGCGCGGGGGCTGACTTGCTCGTCGCGGGCAATGCCGTATTCGGTCACGGCGATCCGCGAGAAAACGCCGCTAAACTTCTGCAAGCTGCCCGCTCGGCCACAATGGCTCGCGCGTAGGTCGTCAAACACCCGGCCGCATCTAACTGCCGCACGGACGTCGTAGGGTCAGCCACTCCCCGATTGTTTCAGGCCTCGTTGCGTTTTTGTTCCGCCGCTGTTGCCCTACGAAGTCGCGGTGTGGTGCTGGAGGATGAACTTCTCCATGGCGTTGGCGAAGCCTTCGTCCTCGCTTGAGGTGGTTACGTAAGTTGCGGATTTTTGCACTTCGGGGCTGGCGTTGCCCATGGCGATGCTTACGCCGCTCTTGACGAACATCAGCACGTCGTTGGGCATGTCGCCGATGGTGGCGATTTCCTCTGCTGGAATCTTTAGCAGGTCTGACATGATCCGTACGACCTCGCCTTTGTTGGCTTTGGGATGCGTCACGTCGAGATAGTAGGGCTGCGAGCGGGCGGCTGAAACGCTAGCTCCGCAGGCTTGCTGGACTTCTTTTTCACAGCGAGCAACACCTTCGAGGTCGTCGCTGACGCCGACTACCTTTGCGACTTTGTCCACCAGAGTTTCGAGCTTGTCGGTGACGACGGGCTCAAACTTCACGGTCCACTGTTCGCGCGCGACGTGCGCCGCTTTGATATCGCGCACGAACCACGTCGTGTCGGTGTAGACCCAGACATCGAGTTTGTGGTCGAGAATCTGCCGAACGACCTTCTTTACAACGTCGGGCGTCAAAACGTTTTGCGCCAAGACGGTTTTGAGATCCGGTTGAATGACCACACCGCCGTTGAACGCCGCGATAGGCTCGTTGAGCTTCAGCGGTTCGATCAACATGGCCATCCCCTTCGGCGGGCGCCCGCTGGTGATGGCGAACTGGATTCCGGCCTCGCGCAGTTTGAAGACAGACTGAATCGCGCGCTGGGTGAGAATTTTGTCGTGGGTCACCAGTGTGCCATCCACGTCGGCGATCACCAGTCGTACCGGCTTGCGGTCACTACCAGAGGTTTGCGGCATCGTTTTCCTTTCGATCGCGGGATCTCTTCTGTTTACTGTTCCTCGTAGTTCCAGGTCAAACCACCATCGATGAACGTGGTTGTGCCGGTCATATAGTCCGAGTCCGAAGAAGCGAGAAATGCGGCCACTCCCGCGACATCTTCCGGCTTCCCCAGCCGGTTGAGTGGAATGTTTTCCAAGAGCGGTTTCAGCTTCGCGGGGTCGTTCAAGAGATTTTTGTTGATAGGAGTCTCGATCGCGCCGGGGGCGATGGAATTGATGGTGATGCCCAGCGGGGCGAGTTCGATCGAGAGGTTGCGGGTCATCATTTTGACGCCGCCCTTGCTGGCGCAGTAGGAGGTGAAGTGCGGGAAGGGAAGTTCCTCGTGCACCGAGCTGATGTTGATGATCTTTCCGCCGGCTTTGGCCTGCATGCGATGTTTGACGAACGCCTGGCTGACGAAGAATGGCCCCTTCAGATTTACGTCGAGGACCAGGTCGTAGTCCTGCTCGGTAATATCCCAGAAATCGGCGCGGCGTTCGAGTCCGGCATTGTTGACGAGAATATCGAGGCGACCGAGTTGCGCCACCGCTTCGCTGATGAATCGCTGGCATTCGGCCACTTTGCCGACATCCGCCTGGATCGCGGCCGCCTTTCGCCCCATTTTCTGCAGCTCAGCGACGACTTCGTCAGCGCCGGTTTTGTTTGAGCGGTAGCACAACGCGACGTCCGCACCCTCCGCGGCGAACCGTTCGACGATGGCTCGCCCGATGCCCTGGTTGCCGCCCGTGACCGCTGCTACTTTACCTTCCAGCCGATTCCCCACAGTGGACTCCTTTGCCTCGTGTCAGGGATGAGATGCCGGCTGGGGAAATTTGTTTCATGGCTTTTTCGGCCTTGTTCGATTGCGCCCGGCGAATGCCGCGCAGGGTTTTGGTTCTGCTCCGAAAGACTCGGCGGGCTTCGTTGGAAAGCACTTTCCGTTGAGAGGGCGCTAGGCTAAAGCCCGGCGCCATTCAGCGCGAATCGGATGACGGTGGCAGGTTAAATCGACGCTATGACGGCACGCGTCAGGCGTTTGCGGATTTGGCGTGGGCCTTTACCGCGCGCTCGATTCCGGGAGCGGCGTTGGCCAGATCCTGGGCGTTCATGGCTGGACGGACTGTGACCTTCGCGTTGAAGGCCAGGAACCATGGCTCTGCGATGGCTGGGAGTTGGGAAGAGTCCTTCATGTCGAAAAACACGTATCCGGTGCGTTCGCCGTTTTCCTCGCAGAAATAGGCGGCTTCTGGTTTGAGGTCATCGAGGATGGATTTGATTGTGGAGCCTAGGCTCGCGTTGCGGGCTGCCGCGTTGCCAGCTTCGACGGGGATGGACGCTCTGAGCATCATGCGCATATGGCTGCCCTCCTTGGGCGTGGCGGAGTATACACCCTGGTCTTGGTTGTGGTGCACATCTAGAGACGGCAGTGAGATCTTAAGTCTGGGTGTTAGGGGCACAGCAGCGGTGCTGTGCCCCTAACACGGATTGATATGGGAAGCGCTACGCTACCGTTACGTCGGGGCTTAGGTAGACGTCCTGGATGGCGTTCAGGAGTTGGACGCCTTCGGCCATGGGGCGTTGAAAGGCTTTGCGGCCGGAGATCAGGCCGGTGCCGCCAGCGCGCTTGTTGATAACCGCGGTGGTTACGGCTTCTTCGAAGTCGTTGGCCCCGGAGGCCCCGCCGCTGTTGATCATGCCGGAGCGGCCTGCGAAGCAGTTGATGACCTGGTAGCGGCAGAGGTCGATGGGGTGATCGCTGTTGAGCTCGGTGTAGATGCGTTTGTCGAATTTGCCGTAACTGGAATTGCCCATGTTGAGGGCTTCGTAGCCGCCGTTATTTTCCGCGAGCTTTTGCTTGATGATGTCGGCTTTGATGGTGACGCCGAGATGGTTGGCCTGGCCGGTCAGGTCCGAGGAGACGTGGTAGTCCTTGTCCTTCTTGAAGGCATTGTTGCGGAGATAGCACCACAACACGGTGGCCATACCGAGATCGTGGGCTAGCGCAAAGGCTTGGCTGACTTCGATGATCTGGCGGTCGCTTTGCTCCGAGCCAAAATAAATGGTGGCGCCTAGAGCGGCGGCACCCATTTCATAGGCTTCCTTCACGGTTCCGAAGAAGACTTGGTTGAATTGGTTGGGGTAGGTGAGTAATTCGTTGTGATTGATTTTGACGATGAAGGGAATTTTGTGCGCGTACTTGCGGGCTACCGAGCCGAGCACGCCGAACGTGGAGGCTACCGCGTTGCATTGGCCTTCGATGGCCAGCTTGACGATATTTTCACCGTCGAAATATTCGGGATTCTTGGCGAAACTGGCGCCGGCGGAGTGCTCGATGCCTTGATCGACGGGCAGGATCGACATATAGCCGGTGCCGGCAAGTCGGCCGTGATTGAACAAACGTTGAAGATTGGTGAGCACGCGAATGTTGCGGTCAGAGACGGCGTAGATTTCGTCGATAAACTTGGGGCCCGGGAAGATGCAGGCGTTCCTTGGGAATCTTCGGCGACTTGAAACCGAGCAGGTATTCGGCTTTGGCGCCCAGATAAGTTTCGACTTTGCTTCCGCTAGCGATGGTTGCCATTTGAAATCTCCTCTTTGACTTGTAATCTCGGGTCGGTCAATTTGTTCCGCGACCGCCAAGCAGTCCACATATTCCTTATTGCCGAACTCCAGTTCCGGCCGCGAGTTTGCTTGCGGCGGTCGTGTCCAGCAGCCACAAAAGTTTTCCGTTCTTTGGCTGAATCAATTGCGAAGGCAATTGTTCCGGCTCGTACGGTCCTTCCAGCACTGCTTTCAAGGCCAGAGCCTTGTCGGCCTTGGTGATCATGAAAATGACGAGCGCCGAATTGCTGGCGACCGGCGCGGTCGTGGTGATCCGCGTGGTAAAGAACTTGCCAACCCAGTTGGACATCACCAAGCGTCCATTATCGTGCAGCGCCTTGGTCCCGGGGAAGAGCGAAAGCGTGTGGCCCTCCTCACCCATGCCCAGAAGCAAAACGTCGAAGCGCGGGAGTTGCCCGTCGGACAGTTTGAACCACGAGCGCAAAGTTTGCTCGTATTCCTTGGCGGCTTTTTCCGCGTCCTCGTATTCCGCTTTGATCCGGAGGACCTGTTCGGGCTTCAACGAGAGTTTTGAGAGCATGGATTCGTTGGCCATGCGGAAATTGCTTTCGGAATCGTCGGGTGGGACGTGCCGTTCGTCGCCGAAGAAAAATTGGGTCTTGTCCCATGGCATTTTGGACTTGAAAGCGGGGTCGGTGGCGAGCAGGGTGTAGAGCGTCTTGGGTGTGGAACCGCCGGCGAGGGAGATAGTGAAGACGCCTCGTTCTTTTACGGCCGCCGCGGCGGACTCGATGATACGTTCGGCCGCGCGACGCGCGATGGCCGCGGCGTCGGGTAGGATTTGGACTTCGCGGTTCACGTTGGCTCCAGGGATGGCGAAATTGTGCTCGCCGATTTCGATCGCGGTACGCCTTCAGCCCGGGCGGGGCGAGCCCCGCCCCTGCAAGCTACAAGTTATGCGCTCACGGCCTTGGCCGGCGCGGAGACGTGGCTGAAGTGACGGTCGAGGTCTTCTTCGCCGATACGCCGCCAGGCGCGGCCGTCGCGTTCGAGCAATTCGTCGGCTTCGGCTGGACCCCAGGAACCGGCGGCATAATTCGGGAATCCGCGGGCAGGCAGCGCGTGCCACACGTCGATGATGGGCTGGATCACGTTCCAGCCAGCTTCGACCATGTCGGCGCGCTGAAATAATGTGGGGTCGCCGACCATGCAATCTCGAAGAAGACGCTCGTAGCCGGTGCTGTGTTCGATGCCGAAATAGTTGCAGTAGTCGAAGTCCATGTTGACCAGGCCCAACTTCATCACCGACCCGGGAACTTTCGCACCGAAACTCAGCGAGATTCCTTCCTCCGGTTGGATGTGAATGACCAGGCGATTCGTTTCGAGATTCTTCACGGTGGTGTTGCGGAAAAGAACGAATGGGGTGCGGCGAAACTGGATGACGATTTCGGTGGCGCGGGTGGCGAGGCGCTTGCCCGTACGGAGGTAAAAGGGAACGCCGGCCCAGCGCCAGTTATCGATTTGAAGCTTGAGGGCGACGAAGGTTTCCGTATTGGAGTCGGGCGCAACGTCGGGTTCGTTCCGGTAGCCGGGAACGCGCTCGCCCTCGATGGCGCCTTCGTCATACTGGCCGCGAACGGTGTTGGTGAGGACGTCTTCAGGCATGAGCGGCTGGATGGCGTGCAAGACTTCGGCTTGTTTATTGCGGACTTCGTCGGCGTCGAAAGAGATCGGCGGCTCCATCGCGGTCATGGTGAGGAGCTGGAAGAGATGGTTGGGAACCATGTCGCGGAGAGCGCCAGCGGTTTCGTAGAAACCGCCGCGATGTTCCACGCCAACGACTTCGCCGGCGGTGATTTGCACATGGTCGACGTAGTTGCGATTCCAGAGTGGCTCGATGATGTTGTTCGAAAAGCGGAAGACCATCAGGTTCTGGACGGTTTCTTTGCCCAGATAATGGTCGAT
>CAVSNL010000013.1:0-46095 GCA_963729285.1 uncultured Acidobacteriota bacterium | reverse complement strand
CCGGTAGATCTGCTTTTCGGACAGTACTTGCTTTAGGTCCTTGTTTAGCTGAATGGCGGAACCAAGATCGTGGCCGAAGGGTTTTTCCACGATTACGCGAGCCCACTGATGATTTTCTTCCTTGGTCAAACCTACCTGCCCCAGTTGCTTGACGATTGGCGAGAAAAATCGCGGAGCTACCGCCAAATAGAAAAATTTGTTGCCCTGAGTGCCATGCCGTTGAGTTACTTCGTCGATTTCTTGCGCCAGGCGCTTGTAAGCTTCGGGATCCTGGAAATCACCCTTCACGTAGTAGATGCGCTCCGCGAACCACTCCCAGTTTTTCAGATCGATTTGCGCTGGAGCGTATTTGGGAATTTCCTCCGTGAGCGTTTTGCGGAAGGAATCGGTGGTCAGATCGTTGCCGGCGAAGCCGATGATGGCAAATTGTTTGGAAAGCAGATTATCGTTCGCCAGGTTGCAGAGCGCGGGGATTAGCTTGCGCTTGGTTAGGTCACCGGTGGCGCCAAAGATGACCATGACGCAGGGTGAAGGTGCGATGTTTAGGGCTTCGTGATTGTTGTTCATGAGAGTTCTCTCGTGCTCCTAATGTTGCTGACTTTGCTTGTCGAGTGCATCTTGTCGCTTACTCTTTCTTTTCAAGGTGGCCGCCGAACTGGAAACGCATCGCCGAGAGAAGTTTGGATGCGAAATCCGATTCGCCGCGCGACGTGAACCGCTCGTAAAGGGCGTCGGTGAGAACCGGGCATGGCGCGCCGGACTCGATGCCCGCGATGATCGTCCAGCGGCCTTCGCCGGAATCGGACACGCGGCCGGAGTAACGCTCCAGCGTGGGCTGCTCCAGCAGGGAGATGGCGGTCAGATCGAGCAGCCACGAGGCCACCACGCTGCCGCGGCGCCACACTTCGGTGACGTCCGCCAGATTGAAGTCATATTGATAGTGCTCGGGATAGCGGAGCGGCGTGGTTTCGGCGTCAGTTTCGTGATCCAGTTTCCCGACGTTGGCGTGTTTGAGGATATTGAGGCCTTCGGCGTAAGCGGCCATCATGCCGTACTCGATTCCGTTGTGAACCATTTTGACGAAGTGCCCCCCGCCCGACGGGCCGCAGTGCAGGTACCCTTCCTCGGCAGTGCCGCCGACTTTTTCGCGTCCAGGAGTGCGATCGACATCGCCGCGTCCCGGAGCGAGCGTTTTGAAAATAGGATCGAGGTGTTTGACGATGTCGTTTTCGCCGCCAATCATCTGGCAGTAACCCCGCTCCAGGCCCCAGACGCCGCCGCTGGTGCCGACGTCAACGTAGTGAATGCCTTTGCCGGATAGCTCCTTGGCGCGGCGGATGTCGTCGATGTAGTAGGAGTTGCCGCCATCGATGATGATATCTCCGACGTCGATCTTGCTGCTCAGTTCGTGGAGCGTGGCGTCCACCACTCCGGCGGGAACCATAAGCCAGATGGCCCGCGGCTTGTTGAGCTTCTTGACGAAGTCGTCGAGGGAAGTTGAACCGGTAGCGCCCTCACCGGTGAGTTGCTTTACGGAATCGGCGCTGCGGTCATAGACCACGCATTGGTGCCCGTTTTTTAGCAGGCGACGCACCATATTGGCGCCCATCCTGCCCAGTCCGATCATCCCAAGTTGCATTGCGTGCGCTCCTCAGCCATTCGATTGGTGGAAAATCAGTTCGGCGCTTGCTTCGCGCTTTCGTTTGCTACGTGGGGCGGTCCGCCAGAAGCCGCCAGGACACTGTCGCTGGCAGTTCCTACTCTGACGATGCAAACTTACGCGTGCACTCCCGCGGTCTTGCCGGTCGCGTCCAAAAGTTCGTGGAAAGCATCCGCGAACAGCTTGACCCCGTCCACGACCAGCTTCTCCGTCACTGCCTTCATGGAGATTCCCGCCTTCTCCAGGTTGGCCATGGTCTTCGCCGCGTCGTCCACGTTCTCCGTGAGGCTGGCGCGCAGCTTGCCGTGGTCCCGAAACGCGTCAAACGTTGCCGGAGGAATTGTGTCCACGGTATCCGCCCCGATAAGTTCTTCCACGTAAAGAACATCGCGATACTTGGGATTCTTCGTGCTGGTGCTGGCCCACAACAGACGCTGTGTTTGTCCGCCCTTCGCCGCCAGCGCTTTCCAGCGCGCGTCCCCGAATAGCTCCTGATACTTCTTATACGTGAGCTTCGCGTTGGCGATCGCCACTTTGCCTTCCACCGACGTCAGCAGCTCCTTTTTCTTGGCATCCGTTTCCGTCTTTAGCTTGGCTTCAATCTGGCTGTCGACCAGGGTGTCAATGCGGCTCACGAAGAAACTGGCGACGCTCGCAATGTGGCTGATGTCCTGGCCCTTCTTGACGCGGGCTTCCAGCGCGGCGAGATATGCCTCGGCCACTTGCTCGTAAGCGGACTGCGCGAACAGCAACGTAATATTGATGTTGAGGCCGTCTTCGAGCAGTTGGCGGATTGCGGGAATGCCGGCGGGTGTCGCGGGCACCTTCACCATCAAATTCTCGCGGTTCACCGTCTTCCAAAGGCGTCGCGCTTCCTCGATCGTCGCTTTGGTGTCATTGGCCAGCAGCGGCGAAACCTCCAGGCTCACATATCCGTCGCGACGCTTGGATTCATCGTAGACCGGCCGGAAAATGTCGGTGGCGTCCTGAACGTCGCGTATCGCGATTTTTTCGTACACGCCGCTGGCGCCTAGCTTTTTCGCGTCGGGCGCTTCGAGAATATCCGAGTAAAACTTGCTGCCGACTATGGCCTTCTCGAAAATCGTCGGATTCGAGGTCATCCCCCGCAATCCGTCCTGATCGATCATTTTCTTCAGGCCGCCGCTGGTCAGCAGGTCACGCCGGATATAATCCATCCAGGGTGACTGGCCATAAGGTCAGCAAGCCCTTCAACGGATTCGTGCCCGGATTTAACCCAACGTTTGGAACTTTCGATGTCGTGGTCATATAAGTTCTCCTTTGTCGCATATCGCAGAATTCCCAATCTCTAGTGTACGCCCCGCCGGATTGCCTCGCGCTACAAGCCAACCCTCAAACCTTCTTAGAATCTGCTTAGACTTGCCTCAAACGATCGTAATCGGGGCGCTCACTTTCCCAGCACTTCCTTCGCAGCCGCAACTACCGTCTCCGTGAGAAAACCGAATTTCTTCAGCACGTCCTTGAGCGGCGCCGAAGCGCCGAACGAGTGCATGCCGATCATCTTACCTTTCGGTCCGACCCAGCGCTCCCAACCAAACGTAGCGGCCATTTCGACGGACACCCGCGCGGCCACGCTGGGCGGTAAGACACTTTCCTTGTACGCGGCATCCTGCTTATCAAACAATTCCCACGAAGGCATACTGACCACGCGAGCCTTGATGCCCTCCGCCTTCAATTTTTCGTAAGCCTCCACGCAAAGATGCACTTCGCTGCCCGTGCCGATCAGGATCACATCCGGCCTTCCACCCTCGGCGTCGATCAAAACATAAGCGCCTTTCGCCACTCCCGAGGCCGGCGCAAATTTCGTCCGGTCGTAAGTGGGCAACGGCTGCCGCGTCAACACCATCGTTGTTGGCGTATGTCGCTGCTGAATGGCGACTTTGTACGCCTCCACGACTTCGTTGGCGTCGCCCGGCCGCATCACGATCATGTTCGGCATTGCGCGCAGCCCGGCCAACTGTTCGATGGGCTGGTGCGTCGGGCCGTCTTCTCCAAGTCCAATGGAGTCATGTG
Source organism: uncultured Acidobacteriota bacterium (assembly GCA_963729285.1). GTDB lineage: Bacteria > Acidobacteriota > Terriglobia > Acidiferrales > UBA7541 > Acidiferrum. Next base: position 42,383 of record CAVSNL010000013.1, on the reverse strand, counting down.
TAAAGATAAATATGGAAGGCGCCTGCATCAGTGCCGCCAGCCGCATACTCGGCTTCATGTAATCGCTGAAATTGAAAAATGTAGCGCTGAAGGCCCGCAGCCGCGACACGCTCAACCCGTTGGTCGCTGCTCCCATCGCGTGTTCGCGCACTCCGTAATGCAGATTGCGGCCGTGGTATTCGTCGGGGAAGAAATCCCCCGCGCCTTCGAAAGTCAAATTCGTCTTGTTCGAGTGTGCCAGGTCCGCGGACCCGCCGATCATCCACGGGATATTCTTCGCCAGCGCATTCAGCGCTTTCCCGGACGAATCCCGCGTAGCCATACCCTTCGCATCGGCAGGGAACGTCGGCAGATCCTTGTCCCAGCCGTTTGGCAATTTCCAGTGCTGCATCAAGTCCAATTGCTCCGCCAATTCCGGAAACTGTTTCCTGTAATCTTCGAATTTCTTCGACCAGTCGCCGTGAAACTCCGCGCCGCGCCTGCCGATGCCTTTCTTGAACTGGTCGTAGACGCCGTCGGGCACCAGAAACTGCGCATCCTCCGGCCACCCGTAGAATTTCTTTGTCAGCTTCACTTCTTCCACGCCCAGCGGCTCACCGTGCGAATCCGAAGAATCCTGCTTGTGCGGCGACCCATATCCGATGTGGCTGTCCACCACGATCAGCGTCGGCTGATCCTTCGTCTTCAAAAACGTCTCATACGCCCGCCCCAGCATGTCCAGATCGTTTGCGTCGGCTACCCGCGTGACATTCCACCCGTATCCCACAAATCGCGTCATCACGTCTTCGCTGAACGAATACGACGCCGGCCCGTCCAGCGTCACGTGGTTGTGATCGTAAATCCAGCAAAGATTGGAAAGCTTCAAATGCCCGGCTAGCGAGGCCGCCTCGCACCCCACGCCCTCCATCATGTCGCCATCGCCACACATGGCGTATACGTTGAAATCGAAGATCTCAAATCCCGGCTTGTTATAGTTCGCGCCCAGCCACTTGCTCGCGATGGCCATGCCCACGCTGTTTCCCACGCCTTGCCCCAACGGCCCTGTCGTGGTCTCCACGCCCGCCGTCATGTGCGACTCCGGATGCCCCGGCGTCTTGCTATCCAGTTGGCGGAATGACTTGAGATCATCCATCGAAATGGCGGGCTTGTCGGGCCTGACATTGCCATCGCCATCGACGTCGCGAACACCGGTAAGGTGCAGCGTGGCATACAGCAGCATCGAAGCGTGCCCATTCGAAAGCACGAAACGGTCGCGATTCATCCACAGTGGATCCGCGGGATCGTAGCGCAAGTAGCGCTGCCACAGTTCATAGACGACCGGCGCAAGCCCCATGGGCGCGCCAGGATGGCCGGAGTTGGCCTTCTGTACGCCATCAATCGCCAGTGTTCGAATGGTGTTGATGCTTAGCTGATCGAGATCTAGCTGACTCTTCGCCTGACTCACGTTAACTCCCGCGCGGACCTAATGGCGCCCGCAGCTGTTTGACGGATTTTAGATGCGCCACCTAGTGCGGCTGGTCAATTTTATTTTTATTTCCAACGGAGATTGCTCTCTGGCTCGGGGTTTTGGGGTACGTCCTTGCGGCAATACCTCCGCTTAGCTCGCCTCCCTGGTTGAAGTATTGGCCGGGGTCTAAATCCGCTGGGGACGAACACGACCGCCAAGGGAGGGATGCCAACGTAGCGCGTCCGCGTAGGCAATGTCAATTTTGTTGCCGCAAATTCACATTCGGGGTCTTCAGGGCCGGTCGGCGGATCCGGGAGTTTTGTTTTGAGACCCTCAGTCAACGGTCAATCCCGGCCAGAAAACATGCCGTTCTTCTTGGAGACTTCTGTACAATCTCCGCCCAGAGCTATGGCTCTCAATCCTATCCTGGTCAAAAGTACCGCTGTTGCCGCGCTCGGCGGCTTGCTCTTCGGTTTCGACACCGCCGTCATTTCCGGTACGACGCATTCTCTCACCGAGGTCTATCACCTCTCCCCGGGGCTGCTGGGCGTCACGGTAACCAGCGCGCTGGTCGGCACCATTCTTGGTTCGATGCTCGCGGGGATTCCCGGCGACCGGTTCGGACGCCGCGATAGTCTCCGCGTTTTGGCGATCTTATACCTCGTGTCGTCTCTAGGCTGTGCGTTCGCATGGGATTGGTCGGCGCTGGTCTTCTTTCGGTTTATTGGGGGGCTCGGCATCGGCGGATCCTCGGTTTTGGGACCCATGTACATCGCGGAGCTCGCGCCGGCGAAATTTCGTGGGCGACTCGTGGGCCTGTTCCAATTCAACGTGGTCTTCGGCATCTTGCTGGCCTACTTTTCGAACTATCTCGTGGGCTTGGCTCAATTCGGCGCCGACGAGTGGAGATGGAAGTTCGCTGTTCCGGCACTCCCGGCCGCACTGTTCTTCGTTCTATTGTTCGGCATTCCCAGAAGCCCACGCTGGCTGGTGAAGAAGAAACGCGTCGAGGAAGCTCGCGATGTGCTGCGGGTGATCGGCGAGGAGAACTACGAAGAAGAGTTACAAGAAATCGTGCAGTCGATCGACACCGAACATGCTTCCAGCGACGCGCTGTTCTCCTGGAAATATCGCGTTCCGATTTTCCTGGCCGTGTCGATCGGCATGTTCAATCAGCTCTCCGGCATCAACGCCATCCTTTATTACATCAACGACATTTTTATCGCCGCGGGTTTCAGCAAAGTTTCCGGAGACTTGCAGGCGGTAGCCATCGGCGGCACCAATTTACTGTTCACGATGATTGCCATGTCGGTGATCGACCGTATCGGCAGGAAGACGCTGCTGCTGGTCGGATCGGTGGGCACCGCGCTGTGCCTCGGCGGCGTGGCCTATATCTTTTTTACGCAGCAGCATCAAAGCTTGCTTGTGTGGCTGCTCGTAGGCTTCATCGCGTTTTTTGCCTTTTCGCAGGGCGCGGTGATCTGGGTCTACATCGGCGAAGTCTTCCCCAACCAGGTGCGCGCGAAAGGGCAAAGTTTGGGAAGTTTTTCGCACTGGTTCATGAACGGAGTGATTTCGTTGATTTTTCCGTTGGTCGCGCATTCCTCCGGCGCCTACCCGTTCGTATTCTTCTCGGCGATGATGGTGGTGCAACTCGTTGTGGTCGCCGCTTTCTACCCGGAGACCAAAGGAGTTTCCCTCGAGCAGATGCAACGGAAGCTCGGAATCGCGTAACGCCGTAAGAGCGATGCCGATAGTCCTGGTCCTATCCCGAAACTGTCCTTAAGTCCCATTGGCAATGTTAACCAGTATGACATAATAACGGTATATTATTTAGCCTTCGCATGAGCGCCGATCGCCACACTCACCCGTATTCCGCAGAATTCACCACTAATCCCTTTAGAATCAAATCATTGAGCCGTTTGATCGCATATCCCGTTTATTTTCAAATCGTTGCGCAAAAACACCGGGGGGCGGGGGCGAACAGGCGAAAGATCTAACACAGAGGGCTCAAAGGTAGGAGAGAGAGCACAGAGAAGAATGGAGGGGGAACAGGTCATTTGGCGGAGGGCGGGCGCCGGGCTAAGCCCAGCGCCTACATGTCGGATACATGACCGTCGCACGGGGGGCTTTATTTTGTGACTTTCGCGATGACGGCGGAGAATGGTTCCATGGCGACGCGTTTGGAGAGCCTGGTGGCCTGCTGGGGAGAGCTTGCCGCCAACACTTGGATTTTCGGCGTGGGGAATCCCGACCTTCGCTAGATCGAGTGGCACGGTGTGACTCGTGGCGGACATGTTCAGCACCACCAGGACTGCTTCGCCTTTCAGGCGTCGCAAAAATGCAAACACGTTCGGATCCCCTGGATTGATGACCACATACTTGCCCTCGCGCAATGCGGGCTCTTGGCGGCGCAGTTCCAGAATCCGGCGGTAGAAATTCAGAATCGAATTGGGGTCCGGCGTTTCGGTGGCGACGTTGTGGGTCTTGAAGTTGGGCCCGACCGGCAGCCATGGTGTGCCTTCGGTGAAGCCTGCATTGGGCGCGTCGCTCCATTGCATCGGGGTGCGTTCGCCGTCGCGGCCCTTTTCCAGGGGCCAGCCGCGCCGTCCGATGGGATCGCGCACGTCGTCCTTGCTCTTGGGGTCGTTGTTCTCCATAGCCGATTTCTTCGCCGTAGTACAGGATCGGGGTTCCCCGCAGTGTCAGGTACATGGCGGCCATCGTTTTGGCGATGTCGTCGTTGTGGGCGCCGTCGCCCCAGCGTGTGTAGGAGCGCACGATATCGTGGTTGCTGATGACAAAGACGGGCCACCCGCCGGCACTCTCAACCGCGCTGATGTGCTCGCGAAAGACCGGCGCCGAAGGCTGTTTAAATTCCGTCATCATCAAGTCCATGGGCATTTGCAGTTCGTCGTTGCGCTCGCCGTAGTATTCACGTAATTGCGTGACATTCTGCGTCCAGGTTTCGCCGATCAGTACCGCGCCGTATTCGTCGGCCACCTTGCGCATGGCGCGCATTATGTCGTGCACTTCCGGGAGCTTCTTGTTGTAAATCTCTTGGGTGTTGGGAAAGCCGAATTTGTCGTTGCCGGGCAACGGCGGATTGTCTTTGAGATTGGGGTCTTCGAATAAGGTATCGACCGCGTCCAGCCGAAAGCCTGCTACGCCGCGTTTGTACCAGAAGCGCATGGCGTCCAGCATAGCCTTCACGACTTCGGGGTTGCGCCAGTTCAAGTCGGGCTGTTCGGCATAGAAATAATGGTAGTAATACTGGCCGGTCGCGGGATCCAGTTTCCATGCCGAACCGCCAAACGTCGATGTCCAGTTATTGGGCGGCTGGTTCGGCCCCTTGCCGTCGCGCCAGATGTACCAGTCGCGCTTCGGTGAAGTACGCGAGGATTTCGATTCCTGAAACCACTTGTGCTGATCGGAGGTATGGTTGGGCACGAAATCGAGAATGATGTTGATGTTGTGGTTCTTGGCTTCTGCCACCAGCCGGTCGAAGTCGGCCAGGGTTCCGTACATCGGGTCGATATTTTCGTAGTCGGAGACGTCGTATCCGAAATCCACTTGCGGGGAGGGGAAGCACGGCGTGATCCAGATGGCGTTCACGCCGAGGTGCTCGAGGTAGTCGAGTTTCGAGGTGATGCCGTTCAGGTCGCCGACACCATCGTTGTTGCTGTCGGCGAAACTCCGCGGATACACCTCATAGAACACCGCGTAGTGCCACCACTTGTGGCTTTCCGCATCAACCTTTTTCAGCTGCCCGCCAGCGACGGGCGAAAATGCGCACATAGTGGCCACCAACCAACCGACAACGATCCAAACCTTGGGCATGAAGACCCTGGACATGAAGACCCTGGACATGAAGTGCCTCCCAATGCCCGACGCGCCGTTGTAGGAAATACTTTGATGCTCAAGGTGGATCGTTTTATTCGCCGCAAATTTGGTTGTTTGGCTTGAACCGTAAGCTACGCTTTAGTGGCTTTGGTGCGTCACGTGGCCGGTTTCCCCCGCTTGCCTTTGCCGTCTCTCGGGCCAGAAAAGTGAAAAACGATTTTTCCGTAGGCATAGTCGCCTGACTCGTTCGGCGGAAACCGCACGCGAACCTTGGCGCTTCCGTTCGCTGCCGCGAGCAATTCCCCACCTTCGACGGTCGCAGCCTGGCTAGGATTCCACACTGTCAATTCATAGACCCCGCCGGCGACCCCGGCAACATCCATGGTTAACGTGTCGCGATTGGACGACCAACTTTCAGAGAGCATGCGCAAACCCTGGCTGGGCGATCCCAGCGGCGGCAGGCTCGATTCATAGCTGACGCCAAAATCATTGCGCACGCGAATTGTCAGCGTGTTCGATTTGCCGGATGCGGAAACATGCGTCGCAACGTGCTGATCCTCGCTGTTCCCTGTCACACGAAACTCCACCGGCCGCCCATTCATCGCCACGCCAAGCACCTGCGCGCGAGCGCTTACTGCCGGTGAGAATTCGATGGGGCACGCCGTAGTGCTTGTGCAATTTACCTGCAGCGTGATCGCGTCCGCGGATCGCGCATAGGTCAAATCCATCCGCGCCGAACCAGCGCGCGCTCCGTGGATCGCGAACGTCGACCAATCTGCAGGGACGTGGGGCGCGAACGTCAGCGTCCCCGTCTTCGCATCCGAAGAGAGACCCAACATTCCGCGCAGGATCGGACTAACCACCATCGCCGCGGACCAGATCTGATGCGGGGAACTGGTCGAGAGCGGCTGGTAGGAATCGCCCGAGAGCACTTCGGTCACGTGTCCGAGTGAACCGTCGAGAGCCAGCAAGGCATTCGCGCGCAGATTCTCGATATGCAGGCAATGCGCGATGATAGCGATACTCGCCCACCGCCGCCCAGCCCGTGAACAGCGGCCACACCGAGCCGTAGTGATATCCGCCGCCGCTGAATCGGGCCGCGCGATTGGAGATGATGCGCATGCCCCAATCGGTCTGGAGATCGGAATCGGCGAGCTGCGAGATCATCTGGCCGGCGTTTTTCTCGTCGAGCAAACCAAACCACATCGGCACAGTCGCCAAGACGCTTGCCTCGTCCACCGGTTTGTCGTCGTTGTCGAGTGCAAAGGCGTACCTGTTTTTCTCCGCGAGCCAGAACGCGTTCTCCACGAGAGAGCGCTGCCGCTCGAACGCCTGGGTCAGTTCCTTGCTGACATCGCCCTTGCCGGCGAGCTGCGCCAGATTCGCCAACGCCCGCAGGGCTTCCGCTCCCAGGCCCGACTGGTAAAGCTCCGCTCTTCACCGGAAGAAGCGGGCCACCCTCCACCCAGCCGTGTCCAATCCCGAAATTCTGCGGAAAGCCTTGCGCCGTCGTACGTTGAGCGCAGAAATTGATAGGCGTTCCACAGGCTCTGCCATTTTTCTTTCGCGAAAGTGATATCGCCGCTCTGCGTCACATAGTCGTTCATCGCAATGATGTAGAGAGGTGTCCCGTCCGCTGATGCGTACCCGTAGGGAAAGTCCTTGAACCAGGGAATCAGGCTGGCGGTCTGCGCGATTTCGTGGGGGATCTTTCCATCATCGCGCTGAAACTTGCTTACAAACTCCAGCGCGGTTCGGGTGTTTGCGAAATCACCGGATGCATTGAATGCGAGCGAGGTCCAGAGCGAATCGCGCCCGAAAAACCAAGCGAAGCCCGGCCGCGCGCTCTCACCCGAAGTTCGGTATCCCGCGACGAGGCCCGTGCCAAGAAAGGGATTGCTGACCATGCCTTGCAACTCGCTGATGCGCGACCAGTCGTAGGCTTGCTGCAGTTGCGCGTCGGGCAGCGTAAGGTTCACCGTGTCGCGCAGATAATTTTCGTAGTATTCCGCGGACTCTTTCAGGAGTTGCGCGTAATCGGCGGCAAGATGCCGATAGGAGGCGTCCGCCTCGGCTCGTCCATTCACGGACGCGGCCATGACGATCATCTTCTGGTCTTTGCCCTTGTTTGTAACGCCCAGGCGGAATGAATTGATTTGCGACTCGGAATAGTTGGTCTGGTATTCCTGGCGCTCTTCCGCCGCCGTCGGCGACCCCACTACCGCGACGAACCTCTTCGTCTCCTCACCCATGACAAACGCGCGGGCGTTCACATCCCACGACATGTACGTGCCGCCGATTGCGGCGGGCCACTCCAATTGAAAATCGCGCACGAAGCTCGCTTCGATTTCGAGCGGCTGCTCGGTTTCCACATCGAGCAGGATGATCGCGCCGGGCTCTTTCACCGGGACAAGAAAAGTCTCGCGCACGGTGAAGGTGTCGCTGCTGTAGACGATGGTGCTCGATTCCGGCCGAACAATGACCGTGCGCGCCAGCGATTCCGCTGGAATGACGCGATCGCCTTCGTGAAATCGCAGATGGAATTCGCGCAGAAACTTCAGCGGATAGACCCACGCTTCCATGCGTCCGGCTTCGTTCCCGAACAAAGCCGCGCGCGTTCCGACTACCGGCAGAAACTCCCATGGCCGCACGGGGCGCGATAGTTCCAAGGAATGCGGTGGTTCGTTCGGCGTTTGCGCCGAGGCGATCGAGAGTGTGGATGCGAACAGCAGGAAAGCCGCGAAGTGGAGCGAGCATTGGCCGTGTGAATCGCATTGAACGCATGGCTTGCCGGGCTAAAGCCCGGCGCCTACATAGTTGCTGCATGGGCCGTCGACTTACCCCTTCGGTGAAATTGCAGAATCTTGACGCGCTTACGCTAAGATGACAAGCGAGTCCCATTGTAAAAATCAATGGTGGGTATCCCAGGTACCCACAAAGAAAGACCCACCTTCGGAGCCGGCTGGAAGCCGGCGCTACCAGTTGGGTGGGAACTCAGGAGCGGAGTCGAGTACTGGGCTGAGAGCGTACCCAGTGCGGGAAGGTACCACACTTTTGTTTTCGTCGCGGCGGACATTCTTGCAATCGTTGAGCCGGTCCGCGCTGGTGCTCTCGCTTGAAAATGTATTTGCGCTTGCTTGCCGCGCATCGTGGAATCCCTTTTTGCGCGGACTTCAGCAAGCACCTGTTTCGGGCGCCCGCGCAACTGGGAATCCGGTTGGCGGCGGCCCGCGCCAAGCAACGGCCTCGGCGTGAACTTCGTGAATGTCGCGCGCGAGTCTGGGCTCAACGCGAAGACCATCTTCGGCGGCGAACACAAAAACAAATATCTGCTGGAGACGACCGGCTGTGGCGTTGCGTTCTACGATTACGACAACGACGGCTGGCTGGATATTTTTCTGGTCAACGGATCGCGACTCGAAGGCTTTTCCGCTGGGCCGGCGCCGACTTCGCATTTGTTCAAGAACAATCGCGATGGCACGTTTACGGACGTGACTGCAAAAGCCGGCGTCGGACATTCCGGTTGGGGCCAGGGTGTTTGTATCGGCGACTACGACAACGACGGTTACGAAGATCTGTTCGTCACTTATTTCGGCAAGGACGTGCTCTACCACAACAACGGAGACGGCACGTTCACCGACGTCAGCGAAAAATCCGGGGTGGCGGGTTCCGGGAAGCGCTGGAACACGGGTTGCGCTTTTGTCGATTACGATCGCGACGGGCGTCTGGATCTTTTCGTCGCGAACTACATTGATCTCGACCTCGCGACCGCGCCTGTGCCGGAGTCTGGTCCGTGTCTTTACAAAGGGGTGATGGTGGCGTGCGGCCCTCCGGGACTGAACGGCGGCAAGAACATTCTTTATCACAACAATGGCGACGGAACGTTTTCCGATGTGAGTGAGTCTGCTGGTTTGTTGCAGGCGAACGGGACCTACGGACTCGGGGTGCTCACCGCCGATTTCGACAATGACGGCTGGCCGGACATTTACGTGGCGAACGACTCGACCGCGAGTGCGCTGTACCAAAACAAGCACAACGGCAAGTTCGTGGATATCGGGATGGAATCGGGTTGCTCGCTGAGCGCGGACGGCAAGCCGCAAGCAGGGATGGGCGTTTCGGCCGGGGACTACGATCTGGACGGGAATCTCGATATCGTCAAGACGAATTTTGCGGGAGACACGCCGTCGCTGTATCACAATTTGGGTGGCAGCACGTTTGAGGATACGACGTTTGCGGCGGGACTGGGGCGTCACACGCAATTTCTGGGATGGGGCTGCGGTTTTTTCGACATGGACAACGACGGGTGGCTCGACATCCTGATCTGCAATGGGCACGTTTATCCTGAGGTCGAGCAACTGAAAACCGAGGCGGGATATCCGCAGCAAAAACTGCTGTACAAGAATTTGCGCAACGGCAAGTTTGACGATGTGTCGCTGCAAGCGGGGCCGGGCATCACGGTTCCGGTCGCGTCTCGGGGTTGTGCGTTCGGGGACTACGATAATGACGGGGACATCGATGTGGTGGTGAACACGGTCAACGATTTTCCGCAGCTGCTGCGCTGCGATTCAGTCGGCCGGTTCCAACGGTACGGGGCACAATTGGCTAAAAGTGCGGACCATCGGCACGAAGTCGAATCGCAGCGGGATTGGCGCGCGCCTGCGGTGCGTCACGCAGCCGCCGGACGAATCGAAACCACATTCGCAGATTGACGAGGTGCGCAGCGGAGGGAGCTATATCTCGCAGAACGATTTGCGAGTCCATTTCGGTATCGGAAAAGCCGAGAAGGTCGATCTCCTGGAGATTCGCTGGCCCAGCGGCCAGGTGGACACGCTGAAGGACATCAAGCCGAACCAACTGATTTTCGTGAAGGAAGGTCAGGGAATTGGTGCGCACGGTTCAATTCGATCGGCGGCAAGCGAAATCGGGAAAATGAGTTTGTTGTAGTCGGCGGACAAAAAGGCGCGGCGGACCTGGTCGTGATGCGGTCAAGGGCTTTCCGTGTATGGCTGAGCTTCTGTGCTATTGTGCCGCCGTCGTGGGATGCGGAGGGCTTTCATGAGGCCAGTGCTGACATTTTTATGCGTGCTCGCGGTTTTTTCTTTTGCACTAAGAACGCTCGCGACTCCTCCCGATGCGCCACCCGAGCGTCGAATCGCGATCACCATTGACGATCTGCCTGCGGGCGCCGCGAATACCATGTCCGCCGCACAGATCACCGCGATGACGAAGCAACTGCTGGGGACCTTGCGCGAGCAGAAGATTCCGGTTGTTGGTTTTGTGAACGAGCGGAAGCTTTATTTTAAGTGGGGCGAAGTTGACGAGCGCATTGCGGCGCTGAATATGTGGCTGGACGCGGGATTTGAGCTAGGCAACCACACCTACGCCCACACCTCGCTGAACCGTGTGAGCCTGAGGGACTTTGAAGATGCAGTGGTCCAGGGCGAGAGCGTAACACGGCTTTTGTTGGCGCAACACAACATGAAGCTGCGCTACTTCCGGCATCCGTACCTGGATACTGGACGGGACTTGCAAACGCGGCGAGAGGCGGAAGCGTTTCTGGTCGAGCGCGGATATCGGATCGCGCCGGTTACGCTGGACGCCTGGGACTGGATGTTCGCGACCGTGTACGACGATGCGAAGAAGCGCGGGGACACGGCGCTGCAGCAGGAAGTCGTGCGCTCGTATCTTGCGTATACGACCGAGGTTTTCTCCTATTTCGAGAAGCTCTCTCGCGACCTGGTCGGGTATGAGCCCAATCAGATCCTGCTGATGCATGCGAATCAGTTGGAAGCGGAGCATATTGGCGAAGTTCTGGACCTGATCCGCAAACGCGGCTATCGGTTCATTACGCTGGAGAACGCATTGGGTGATTCGGTGTACGCCCTGCCGGATACCTACGTCGGTGAAGAGGGATCCGGTTGGCTGGAGCACTGGGCCATCACGCGGGGGCAGCCTCCTTTGCATCAGCCTAGCGCGCCGCAGGATATGGTGGACCGCAGCAATGCGTTGCCGCATCCGCAGCCTTAGTGGTGGGTGTGTTTCGTGTTGGAGTGAGTCGAGACACAGCCAGAAATGGCTGTGCCACGGGAATAGAAAAGGAGCGAAAATGTTGCAGAAATATGTTGCGAGGTTTGGTGCGGCCTTGCTTTTTGCGGTTAGCGTGTTAGCGAGCGCGTTCGGTCAGATGCCGAATCCCTACGGCGCGGCGATCAGCCTGGAGAACGCCAAGAAGGTGGCGGCTCCCGCGCTTGCCGAAGCCGCAAAAAATAACTGGGCGATGGCGGTGGCGATTGTCGATCCATCGGGAAACCTCGTCTACTACGAAAAGATGGACAATACCCAGATTGGGAGTGCGAACGTCGCGATCGAAAAGGCGCGCTCGGCGGCGTTGTTCAAGCGGCCGACCAAGACTTACCAGGATGCGCTGGCCGCGGGGGGAGATGGAATGCGCATTTTGCGTTTGCAGGGCGCGGTTCCCATTGAAGGAGGAATTCCGATTTTGGTTGACGGCAAGATCGCGGGCGCGATTGGGGTGTCTGGAGGGACCGCGGCGCAGGACGGCCAGTGCGCGAAGGCGGGAGCGGACGCCATAAAATAGGCGCCGTCGGAGTAGGTCCCGAGACGGTGTAAACATCGATCATTCCGGGCGCGGCTTCCACTTCCCGCGACTCTCCATGACGATTGACGGAATCGTGAGCCCGAGAGCGAGAAGGGCAGCTCTCGGAAGCCCTAGTCGATGTTAATCTGTATCATATATAACTAACGCTATACATCCCGACACAAAAGAGTACGATTGCCAGCCTAATCCGGCGAAGCTCGGCTGCCTGCCGTGTAGTGCCCATTTAGCTGGGCGGCCGAACGTTCCGAGCGCACTTGTCGCTTTCGGTTGCAATTCCAATCGCCGGTTTTAGAACGCAATGCTGGTCTTGGCCCGATACGGAATTTCAGACGGCCGGTGGTGAAAACCGGTAATCAGCAGCTCTCTTGCGATGTGTCGCGGTGTTCTCGGGGCAGTACTAAATTGAGCCTATGCGAATCCGTCGAACAGGCCGATTGTGTGAGTTACCCCCTCCGCGAGCGTTCTGCGCTCGCATCCCCCCTAAATACCTGGAGGTCTTCGCCATGGAACGTTTTGTAGATAAGTTCGAGCACGACCGGCGCTTGTCCCGACGGCATAACTTCAGAACGGACTTGCGCATTCGCGTGCGCAGGTCCAACGCCGGCGAGTTGAGGGCGGAATCGAAGAACTTGTCGCAGAGGGGCGTTTTCTTTGCGACCGACCTGGAGTTGAGCAAAGGAGCGGCGCTCGATCTGTTGGTGGAAATGCCGGAACAGATCACGGGAGTGCCGGCGGCGCAGTGGTTATGCACGGGCCACGTAGTGCGTGTCGTGCCGGGGGAATCGACGCAGGAAGAACGCGGAGTAGGCGTGCAGTTCGATTTCTATGAGGTGTCGCGTCCGGAACGGCCGCAGTGGGCGATGGGCGCGGGGCTGCGTGGCCCTGTGATTGCACACACCCATCGATAGGACGCAATCAGTAGCGCGTCTCCGCAGACAAAGGCACGCTTCTTACGAGACCGACCGAGCGGGCGGCGGAGGCTTGCGTGCGCGATGAACTACAGGCGATGCACGGGAGGGTCCATGGGCCGGGTAAGAAAATTACAATCTGAGCATTCTTTGGTCCGGGGTCACTCCATTCAACCCAAGGAGTTCGTATTCGTTGACAAGAAGACCGGGACGCGTCGTTTCGAGATAAAGGCCGACAAGGACGGCAGGATGCCAGTCGAGCAGGCCGTCAGCCTGCTGGCCATTCATTGTGTAGCGCGGCAGCAGACACCCGGAGATTTTGGCGTGATGGTGGCGGCGGACGAGGATTTACTTGCCGCAATTGCGGCCCGCGCAACCAAGCTCATTCAGACCTGCTCGGGCGCAAAGATGCCGGGTTTTCCGCTGAGCCGGCGACAGCGCGAAGTGCTTACGAACGTTGCGCAGAATCTTAGTAACAAGGAAATTGCGGCAAAGCTCAACGTTTCGGTGCGAACCATCAAGTTTCACGTTTCTGCGTTGCTGGAAAAATTCGATGTGCGAGGCCGCGTGGACCTTATGCTGGAAGCGTCGGCGTTTCTCCCAGTGGAGAGCATACACAAGAGAGTAAGCAGTACGGAACCAGTTGCGCTCAGTCCTTTGCGGCCGATGCCGTTGCTTCCCAACGCCGCGGTGAAGTTGCGCTTTGCGGTTCCGGTTGACCGAAGCGCGGGGGACTAGTTTTCCTATCGATGACCGGTCGCACGGATCGAGCGATCGAAATTAGTACGCGGTGTCCACAGGCCCAAGTGAGCCCTAGTTGGCGGCCCGCGCACCCGCCGCGCGGTGCTAGTTCTTCGTGGTACTGGGTGTGGAAGTCCCCGTACCTTCCTTCAAAGTGTGGAACGCGTCGACGGCGAGGTTGTCGAATTTTTCGACGAGTCCGCTGGGCCAGCGGACTTCGACCCAGTCGATCTTTGTCGCCGAGCCCAGGCCGAAGTGAACGCGCATGTCATTGTTGGACATGAAGCTGGAGCCGCTGCGCACTTCGTCAATAAGAACGCGCGCGCCAGCTTTGACTCTGATGCGCGCGCCGATCGCATCGCGATTGGATTTTGTGGCAGGCATTCCGGAAGCGGTCGAAGTTGTCTGCGATTGCTTCATGGGATGCAGGGAAAGCTCCGACCGGCCGGAACGTGACCCAGTGATTTGTGTTATGGACTTGATTGACCAGGAGACTGGGTGGTGCGTTCATGTTGCTGACCACGGCGGAGAGGTGCCCGTCGTTCCATAGATCTCCAATGGCGAGACCTCGTGAGGAGCTGACGTTGTTGATGCCGGGTCCGGAAGTAGCGGAGATGTCGGTGAAAGTGCCGTTGCCGTTGTTGTGGTAGAGGATGCGCGGCTCTTGAAAATTGCTGCCGAGATGCTGGGTGTCGACCTCGGGATAGACGTGACCGTTTACGAGCAGCAGGTCGGGCCAGCTGTCGTTGTCAAAATCGAAGAACATCGTGCCCCAGCCGAGGTATTGGGTGTGCAGGCCGAGCCCCGCGGCGTAGGTGACGTCGTCAAAGGTGCCGTCGCCGTTGTTGCGGTAGAGCGTGGCGGTGTCGTCGGAGAAATTGGTTTTGAAAATGTCGAGGCGGCCGTCTCCGTTGTAGTCGGCGGCGGTGGAGCCCATGCCGGCTTGAGCGCGACCGTCTTCGTTGAAGGCGGCGCCTGCGGTGATGGCGACGTCCTTGAAGGTGCCGTCGCGATTGTTGTGGTACAGGATGCTTGGGGTGGAATCGCAGGCGACGAAAATGTCGGGCCAGCCGTCGTCGTCGTAGTCGAGCGTGGTGACGCTGAAAGCGTAATGGCCGTCGGTTTGGTCGATGTGAGATTTCGCGGTGACGTCTTCGAAGGTTCCATCGCCGCGATTGTGGTACAGAATATTTGTTGCGCCGGGCAGGCCTTGCGGGCCGCACATGACCGGAACGCCTTTCCACAGGCAAGTTGGGCCGCTCGCCGGGAGCGGGCGTCGTTGATAGATCGAAGTCCACATAGTTCGCCACCATTAAATCCAGATGACCGTCGCGGTCGTAGTCGACGAAAGCGCAGCCGGTGCCCCATGCTTTGCCCGAGCCTGCGACGCCGGCTTTCTCGCTGACGTCGGTGAATGTTCCGTTGCCATTGTTGTGATAGAGGACATTCTTGCCGTAGTAGGTGACGTACAGATCCTCGAAGCCATCGTTGTCATAGTCGCCGACGCAGACGCCTTGGCCCCAGCCGGTGTGCGCGAGGCCGGCTTTTTGAGTGACATCGGTGAAGGTGCCGTCGTGGTTGTTGCGGTAGAGATGATTGGTGGGAGCTTCGTTTGCGGCGAAGCTGCCGTCGAGCTTTGCGCCGTTGACGATGAAGATATCGGGCCAGCCGTCGTTATCGTAGTCGAAGATCGCGACGCCAGTGCCGGTGGTTTCGATGATGTATTTTTTCGTGGTGACGCCGCCGAAGGTATTGGTCATCGTGAGGCCGGCTCGTTTTGCGATGTCGATGAAATACGCGAGCGGCTTGGTAGCGGGAGCTGCGCTTTGGGGATTGTCGACGGCAAAAAGCAGGACAATCGGGAGAAGAACGGCGCAAGTGAAGCAAAATGCCGACGAAATCATACGCCGCTGACCAAGAGTATCGAAAATCATGCCGTCAAGGGATAGTAGGGTTTGCGCCAGAGGCGGTCAAGGCTGTGCGCCAGTGCGGGTGCGTGGTCGCGCGCACGTGTGATGACAGCCCGTCGTACCATTCCTGCCGCATGTTAGGATTTTGAATGTGAGTGCCCGCCCAACTACCTTTACGAAGTTCCGCACCTTGCTGCCGGCCGTACTGATCATGTCTGTTCTCCTAACCACGGGATTACGCGCCCAAGATGCATCCGCGCCAGGCGGCGGACGGGCGGCGCAGGCAGATGCGAGTTACCGGCTGGGAATTACCGCGTTGCAGCAAGGGGACCTGGCTTCGGCGCGCGCGGCGTTTGAGAAGACAGTGCAACTGCAGCCGCGAAGTCCTGAGGCGCACAATTCCCTCGGTTGGGTTTTGCTGGCGCAGAAGCAGGTTGATCCGGCGATCGCACAATTCCAGGCAGCGCTGGATCTGCGGGCGGATTTTTTTCAGGCGCATATGAATTTGTCCAGCGCCTTTTTGCTGAAAGGCGATGCGAAACGCGCGGCGCGTGAAGGACGCGAGGCGGTTCGCTTCGCGCCGACCGAGTCTGAAGCGTATCGGACGCTGGCGCGTGCGCTCGATGGTTCGGGCGATGTGGCGGGGGCGGTCAAGCAAATGCGGCGTGGGGTTGAGTTGGATCCCGGCCGCGCGGAATTACACGACGAGCTTGGGGACCTTGCTGGTGCGCCAATCGGCGAGCCCACCGAATTCATCTTCCACTGACGAGACGCCTCAACGTGCCGGAGCCGTCGACTCCATCTGGAGTCCCTGTCAGCGGAACAACCCTGTCGCCTATCCAGGAAGCGGAAAAGGAATATGCCGAAGCGCTGCGGCTGCAGCCGGAATTTGGGGCCGCACACTTGCATTTGGGCGTTTTGAAATTTGAAGAGAAAGCGCTGGATGAAGCGATTGCTCATCTCCAAGAGGCTGTGCGGCTGGAAGGGGACAATGCGCAGGCGCACTTTTACCTGGGACAGGCTTTCCACGAGAAGGGCGACCAGGACGCTGCTCTCCGCGAGCTTCGTGCCGCGGTGAGATTGCAGCCGGGACTCTGGATGCTCAGAACCTACTTGGCTTTGTTGGAACAGCGCTCCGGTAATGCGGAAGAGGCGGTGGCGGCCTTTCGCCAGGTGGTGAAAGCGCAGCCGGAAAACGCAGACGCGCACAACAATCTGGGCCTTGCGCTCTTGCAGGCCGGGGACGCCAATACGGCCATCAACGAATTTCAGAGCGCCATGCATTTGCGCCCACAAGATATTGGATACCAGACGAATCTCGGAGTGGCTTACCTCCAAAAGACGGATTTCGACGCGGCGGCTGGCGAATTTGAGGCCGCGCTCAAGACCGCTCCGCAGGACCCGACGTTGCACTACGATCTGGGTTTGGCGCTGAAGCTGAAGGACAAGCTCCCCGAAGCTACCGCGGAGTTCCGAAAAGCAGAGGAGTTGGATCCGCAGCAGGCTGACGTGCACTACACGTTGGGCGTGACGCTGTGGCAGCAGGGCGATTTTCCCGCGGCGGTGGAAGAACTTCGCGCCGCGATTCGCGCGAAACCGGACTATGCGGAGGCGTGCTACACGCTGGGGACTGTTCTGAAACAACAAGGGAAACTCGATGAAGCGGCCAGTTCGTTGCGGGAGGCCATCCGGTTGCAGCCCGATTTCGCGGGAGCGCACACGACGCTGGCTGCGGTTCTTCGCCAGCTTGGCGATAGTCAAGGGGCGGCCGCGGAGTCGAAAGCGGGAGTCGAGATCAGCAAGCAGAAAACCAATCAGCAGGCAGCGCTGTTCGCGACCAACTCCGGAAAACGACTGCTCAACGCGGGGGACCTTGACGGCGCGATCTCTCAATTCCGATCGGCAATTGGCGCGACGCCAGGTTACGCTCCGGCCCACTTTGAGCTGGGATTAGCGCTGCAGCGAAAGGGAGACAAAGAAGAGGCGCAAAAGGAATTTCAGAAGGCTGCGGAGCTCGATCCGCGGCTCAATGCTCCACGCGTTACTGACGCTCCACGTTGAAGTGCGCGGCAATCTGTTCGCGATGCTGGTCTCTAGGTGCCGTTGCGCAGGGCCACCAACTCGGTCGAGACCGGCACTCCGCGCGTCACTTTCACACGAATCACGGCTTCAAAGGGTTTGAGTTGGCCGGTCTGCGAAACCGAAAGCCGCAGGAGTAGCTCTTCCACTGAGTTTTTGCGGCAAACATACTCGACGGCCGCCTGTGTCGCCATCGTCGTGTCTCCCGCTAGGATCAGAACAGCTTGGCCCGGGTCCAATCCTCTCACCAGTGCGATGACGCCATAGTCTTCCGTTACCGGTTCACCACTCGGGGTTCCCAGGAATTCCTTGAGCTCCCCTGGTTGTGGATGGACGTTAATGATTTCCGGATCGCCCTTGCGCGGCCCCGCCTCCACTCTGTGAAACACGAACTCCTGCGTGCCTGGAATTTCCAGCAGCGTCAGATTTTCTAGCGGCGATCCGACGAAAATCAGGTTGTTGTTCTTGGCATCATCGAGGGAAAACAGACTCCCGCGCTTGACGCGTATTTGGCGATGGAGCGTTGCGAACAGGTGATCCAGTTCGTGAACTGCCAAGACTTCGCCAACGCCCGTGTAATGGTCAAAAATATAGGTGTTCTGATTGTCTTTGCGGGCGTCGTAGTAACGTAGTGCCTATTTCGGGGCGCCCGACGAACTTGGCATTGCTGAAAATGACCCAGGGCTCTTCCTGGACCCGAGGCGAACGCGTCCCAGAAGACTCGAAACGCTGCAGGCACGCGCGTCGGAATCGCGAGCGATTCCCGCTTGGGCGGGGTTTCGACTGGAAACCATACTTAGAATCGCAGCGACCGATCCCGCCAATAAGACCGCCAGCAAAGAGGTGGCCATGATCCAGTTGCGCCGTGGCGCAGCCCCACGGGACCGCGGTCTCGCTGCTCGCTGCGGAGTTCGGTCGGCTGGGGGCGACAGCTCGGTGGTGGAACGCGAGCACGTACGTACCCTTAGGAAGTTCGACGACGACGGGGTCCCCGGCGCCATCCGACGCCGTAGTATTCGGCGAGCTTTACGCGAAGACGCCCTGCCTGGACGCGGACCATCGAATCCAGCTGGGGGTCGAAATCCGTCGAACGCCCGAAAACCTCGGTCGCGATCTGATATTCCTTGATCGGCGATCCCGGGTGATCCAAGACATGTTTGGCAAGGTAGCGCAGCAGTTTGCACAGAGACTCAGAGCCATGCAGGACATGGCTGTTCACCAGCCTGTCGATCTGTCCGAGACATTGCTCTCGTTCCGTCAACGCAACCTCGTGACAACCCGGTTAAAGGGAGTGTAACAACGGGTCCATCTGCTTGCAAGATTTGGATTTAAGAAACGTCACCGTATCAGACGCCTTGAGACTTCAATCTAACACAGAAAAAAAACTAATAGTAGGCATCGTAATCTCTGTTCGGCCTGTCGAGGGCCCGAGCTGCGTTTTGTTGTGCTTCTTTCCTAGGTGGCAGTCTCAGGAAGAAAGTCGTTTGGGGTGCTTTTCAGTCGAGGGTGGTTCGTTGGAGGGCGTGTGTTCATGTCCAGATTGGCATTCGCTGGCGTGTTCCTGTCTTGACCTTCCCCTGAACGATTCACTTTTCTAACCTTTTTGAATGAAGCGTCATTGCTCGACGGCTCAGATTCGTGCTGGGTCAAGTTCCAAGAGATGGTCACAAGTCACCAGGTTCGGGGTTGCGTTTCTCGAGGGAGGGTAAAATCGTGAGGCGATCGATTTGGGTGGGACTGGTAGTTCTCTGTTTGGTTTGCGGCTTTTATACGTCGGCCACGTTGGCTCAAGCGGTGTTCGGCAGCATCCTTGGCACCGTTACGGACGCCCAGGGGAATGCTGTCAGCGGCGCGAAGGTAACAGTAACTTCGCTTTCCAAGAACACCGCGTTCGAAACGGCTATCGAACGAAAGCGGCAACTATTCGGTTACGCACTTAATTCCCGATAGCTACAGCGTTCACATCGAAGCCACGGGCTTCAAGGCCTACGACGTCGCAAGCGTCGCCGTATCCGCCGACACGTCTGTAAACGTTGACGCGTCGCTTCAGGTCGGAGCGGTCACACAGACGGTTGAAGTCACCGGCGAAATTCCTCAACTCCAGACCGACCGCGCGGACGTGGACGTCGAGTTCAGCCAGAAGTACGTTGAAGATCTGCCGATCCTCAACCGCAACTTCACCAATTTCGAATTGCTCTCGCCGGGCACGCAAAAATTGCCTGGGTTCAATCACGCTGCCACGGAAAATCCTCAGGGTGGCGGGCAGATTCAGGTCAATGGGCAGCACTTCTCGGGCACCAACTTTGAACTCGACGGCACGGATAACCAGGATCCCATCCTTGGCATCATCGTCGTGAACCCTAACCTCGATGCCATCGCCGAAACGAAGATCGCGCTTCAGGACTACGACGCGGAATCCGGCAAGGCGACCTCGGGCGTGATCAGGGTGCAGACCAAGTCCGGCTCCAACGCATTCCACGGCAGCGGCTTTTACTTCTACCGCAGTAGCGACCAGCAGGCGCGCGATCCCTTTACGAATAAGCCCGGCGTTGCCGTCTCGCCCCTGCGAACTGGAAACAGTTTGGCGGCTCCGTAGGTGGGCCGATCATAAAGGATAAGCTCTTCTTCTTCGGCGACTACCAGGGCACCAAACAGATGCAGGGCATCACCAACCTGTACACGATCCCGACCCCGGAAGTGGTCAGTACGCTGCAATCCCGCGACGAATGCCACCAGCGCTACTCCCGGCTTCTGCGACTTGAGCCAGTACCTGAATGCCTACGGAGCTCCAGTAGGTGGGGTGCCTAGCGGCCAAATTTATAATCCCAACACCCCGGGTAGTAACCCTCTGAACGGCTCAGGCCGTGCCGCCTTTGCGAACAACATGATCCCGATCGGCCGACATCGGCCAGAATGTGGGCAATGTGCTGGCTTTGTTTCCGGCACCAACGGCCGGCGGCGTTAACAACAACTTCGTCGCCACCGGTTCCGGTCCCTTTGATCAGAAATCGTTCGATACCCGTATCGACTACAGCGCTCCGCACAACTACCAGGTTTTCGGACGCTTCAGCCTTGACTACTTCTCGCTGTCCGGGAAGGGCGGCCTGGGAGCTCTGGGAGGACTGGGTTTTGGTCCCGGCGGTTTGAACGGCAGTTCCAACGTTCATAACTACAGCTTGGCCACCGGTTTCACCAAAGCCGATTGGCGCCAAGTGGCTCACGGACTTCCGTTTCGGATATTTCAAGTACAACCCGCAAACGGCGTATTCCGACGCAGAATTCGAACCCGATGACTGCCTTGGGTTTCCTGGCCTGAACTCTGGCACCGCCGGATCACAGGTGGCCTGCTTCGGGGTTCCTGCTTCACCAGTAATGGCAACAACGGCAGTGGTGAACGGCGTCGTGGGTAACAACACCGAAGGTGCTTCTTCGACTTTGGCGATGGTTTGAATATTGGCCGCTGCAATTGCCCGCTGACCGAAAGTGAACAACAATTCCAGTTTGTGAACAACTGGACGCGGACTCAAGGCAATCACACCATTAAGTTCGGCGCCGACATTCGCTATGCGGAGAACCTTCGTGTGCCTAGCGATCAGAGCCGTACCGGTCTGTTGATATTTCGATCAGCTAGCGGTACTTCCAACGCAAGGGGCCAACGGCCTGGCGTTGGCCACTTTCCTTCTTGGCGACGTCACTCACTTCCAGCGCTATGTCAGCACAAGCTTGAACGCCGCCGAGCGCCAGAAGCGCTGGTTCTTCTACGGGCAGGATTCCTGGCGCATCAGCCCCAAATTCACCATGACCTACGGCCTTCGCTGGGAAATCTACTTCCCGGAAAACGTCAACGCCAAGGGCAACGGAGGTTTTGCTAACTTGAATGATGGCATGATCCGGGTCGCTGGCTACGGCGGCGTCGGCTCGAACGGCAACATCGACAATACCTACAAGGCGTTTGCGCCTCGCCTGAGCTTTGCCTATCAGTTTGATCCCAAGACCGTGGTTCGCCTGGGATACGGCCGTGGCTTCGACATCGGCGTGTTTGGCTCCAACTTCGGCCACGTGGTCACCCAGAACCTTCCGGTTCTCGCACGGCAGGATCTCTCGGATACAACTTTAATCCCGCCGCCATCGAACAATCGCAGTCCCGATTTTCACCCTTTCCCAGGGACCGCAACCCTTTAACTTTGCCCCTATCCTGGGCTCCATTTCTGCCAATGGCACGTTGCCTATCGACGGCATCGATGGCATCGACAGCGGCGGGAGCACGACCCGCCGTTCAGCGGCTTCCCACCATCGACCAGTGGAATGCCACCATTCAGCGGCAGATCACTCCGACACTGAACGTTACCGCCAGTTACATCGGAAACAAGGGAACTCACGTTTTCGCGGGTACCGGACCATCCTATAACTCCAACGAAACCGCGGTAGGCCCTGGCACCAATGACTTGTGGTCTGTCCGACCCCGACGACTTGCGCATCTGGCAGGATTTGCTCCCAGCGCAACCGCAAGCCGACCGCCGTCAGGTTGTTCCTGAATGGCGTGCCCGCATTCACTTATCCAGGATTCACCTACGTAACACGGCCGGCGTCGTTACACCGACGCCTCCTTGCTGCGCGGTGGATACCAGCTACTACGGCAACGACGCCGATAATAAATACAACGCGTTGCAGGTGAAGGCCGAAAAGCGCATGAGTTATGGTCTTGCAGTTCCTCGCGCACTACACTTTCTCCCACGCTTATGCCTACGACTCCACCTATTACTCCGTCGATAAGAAGGTTGCTTGGGGTCCAAACCAGTACAATCGCAATCAAGTGTTTGTGGCCAACACGATCTACGAGTTGCCCTTCGGCAGAGGCAAGAAGTTCATGAGCGGCGCTAGTCGGCTGCAAGACCTGGTCATCGGTGGCTGGCAGATTACCAACACTCTCACCTACGGCACCGGTCTTCCCTTGACTCCTAGCATCGGGGAGTGCGGCACGATCGAAGACGCTGGCCCATGCCGTCCAAACGTCGCCCGGGCAATGCGATTAAGACTGGCGTTACGAATCAACGGCTGCTGGTACGTTCTGGTATCACGCCGGTTGCCCCGCTCGCTTATCCACCTCTCCCCCGCCAATGCGGGACTGGACTCCTGCACGTTTGCGCGTCCAACCTCTGGTACCTTCGCTCTTCCAGGTTGCGGCCAGATCGGCAACGCCGGATTCGATTCGTTGCGAGGTCCGCACGCCTTCTACGACGACATGGCGCTCTCGAAGACCTTCACGATCACCGAGCGCGTTAAGGCGCAATTCCGCTTCGATGCCTACAACGTGTTCAACCATCCGGTGCTCGCCGTCCCCGGCAACACCTGCGTGGATTGCGGCGGCAGCGCTGGCCAGATCACGGACATCGAGGCCGATTCCGCCCCGGGTTCACCCGTGGGCATGCGTCAACTGCAGTTCGGCGTCCGAGTCACTTTCTAACCCAAGCACCGCCAAAACAAACGGGGAGCCCCTCGCGGGCTCCCCGTTTTTTATGCTCTAATCGTTCTTCCGTGGTGATTGGGATTCAGATGAAAAATTCAGGTGGGTCTGCACGGTATTGGCAAGTATGCTGGTCCTCGTCGACGGCTCAGTCTCGTCGGCACGCGCAACACCTCCAAGCCAGGCGCCCACATCTGTTCAACCGCCCCGCCGGTGCCGGAAGCATCACCCAAATCTACGCCAAAACCGCTGAGCCCCGAGTTCGAACAATCCCGGAAGCTTCTGCAACAGGGAAAGTATGACGAAGCCCTCATGGCGCTGAGCGACCTCCAGGAAAAACACCCGGAAACTCCGGGGCTGTCACATGAATTTGGCCTGGCGTTTTACAAGAAGGGCGACTATCTGAAAGCGACCGCTTCCCTAAAGAAGGCCGAGGAAGAAAATCCTGAGGATAGTGAAGCGATCCAATTGCTCGGGCTTTCCTACTATCTGGCAAATCGCCCCGCAGACGCAATTCCGGCCCTGGAAAGAGTGCAGACCTGGTTCGCCAGCGCCAACGTGGATGCCGCTTACATTCTGGGGATCTGCTACATCCAAACCCAAGACTATCCGCATGCGCGCGCGGCATTTGCGAAAATGTACGGCGTGCCTGACGAATCGGCCGCCAGCTATTTGTTTACCGCTCGCATGTTGCTGCGCCAGGATTTTAGTCCGGTTGCGGAAGAATATGCACAGAAGGCCGCGACTCTGGATCCCAAGATGCCTTTGGTGCATTTTCTTTTAGGCGAGTTGAACCTGTATCATTCCAAGTTCCCGGAAGCGATTGCGGAATTTCGGAAGGAGTTGACGCTGAATCCGGGTTACGCCGCGGGCTACTACAAACTGGCGGACGCCTACTACCGCATGCAGAACTTCGACGAGGCGGAAAAGCTCTTGCAGCGGTCCATCTGGCTTGATGCAACGTCTACCGGTCCTTATATTCTGATGGGCAAGGTGCTGGAGAAGAAGGGCGAGACGGAGTTGGCCGTGCGGGCCCTGCAACGCGCTCTCGCCATGGATCCCAAC
The DNA here is from genome assembly GCA_963729285.1 of uncultured Acidobacteriota bacterium. GTDB lineage: Bacteria > Acidobacteriota > Terriglobia > Acidiferrales > UBA7541 > Acidiferrum. The sequence goes on along the minus strand of CAVSNL010000013.1, from coordinate 18,307 downwards.
AATCCCGTCACGCATCACCTGCTGGGACAAGCATATCGCGACATGGGGCGCACCCAGGACGCCGAGCGGGAGCTCAACGCTGCGGCACAATTGGAGGAACGCCAGAACGCGAGGCCGTGACGTCTTCTATGGACCGCAGTTTTTATGCAACGCAGCGGTCCGCCATTGTAAACTCCGCTCACTGGTTTCACTACATTCATGCCGGATACTAAATCCTATACCGTCGTTGGCCTGGGCGAACTCCTCTGGGACATTTTCCCGAAGGGCAAAGAACTTGGCGGCGCCCCTGCAAATTTCGCGTACATGACGAGCCTGCTGGGTGATCTTGGCGTCGTCGCCAGCCGAGTCGGCAGCGACGCGTTGGGACGCACTGCCGGCCGTCGATTGCAGCGCATCGGTCTCCGCAGCCAATACCTGCAGATTGACACCATACATCCGACCGGCACCGTGAAGGTGCAAGTTGATCCCGCAGGGCAGCCTACCTTCGAGATTGCCGAGTCGGTTGCCTGGGATTTTTTTGAGTGGACGCCGGAGTGGGAGAAACTCGCATCCACTGCAGACGCGGTTTGTTTTGGGTCGCTCGCGCAACGTTCCTCGCAGTCTCGCGCCACCGTACGCGCGTTTCTGAAAGAGGTGAGGCGCGGCACGACGCGCGTCTTCGATGTGAATCTTCGGCAATCCTTTTATTCAGCGGATACCCTGGCCGAGTCCATGAAGCTCACGGATATTGTGAAGCTCAATCAAGAGGAATTGCCGATCGTCGTGAAGCTTCTGGGGCATGCGTTCCAGGATGACGAACGAGCAGCGCGTTGGTTGAGAGACACCTATAGTTTGCAGCTCGTCTGCGTAACGCGTGGCGCGAAAGGGAGTTTGCTCGTCAATGGCAGCGAAATCAGTCAACATCCGGGCTGTCGCGTTGTAGTAGCTGACACCGTCGGTTCAGGCGACGCGTTCACGGCTGCGCTCGTCTATCACTATCTGCGCCGCGCCTCTCTTGCGACGCTGAACGAGGCTGCGAATCGCATGGGGGCGTGGGTGGCCAGTCAAACCGGCGCGACTCCGCCTCGCGATGATTACTATCTACAACAGATTCGTACCGCGGTGAGTGGCGAAGAATAACTAATGCACGGCGCCAGCAGTAGCGCCATTCTGCTCCTGGGCCAGACGCGACACCGCGTCCGGCGGGAGTTGGTTGAGTAGCGCCAGGAAAACGCCGTTTGTCCAGCCGAAGCCGACGATGTTCATGTGATAGCCCGCGGTTACTTGCGTTTCCGACGATCGCGTCACCGCGTTGTACTTCTCTCGTATGGTTCCGTCGCGCCGGAAGTTTTCCGCCACCGTCGAGAGAAACTCGTAGGAAACCCGGTCCGCGTCGTCCTTAAAGCCGTATCGCCGGATGCCTTCGTCCGCAAGCAATTGATTGGGTGCCCACGCGTACGGGTAATCCCATTGTGCGCCGCTTTCGAACGGGCTCATGACCAGTCCGCCGGGTTTCTCGAAGACCGCAAGATTCTTCATGATCGCCCGTGCTTGTTCGGGAGTCGCGATGCCGGTCCACATGGGGAGAAACGTGGTTACATATTCGTACGACGATTGCAGTTGCTTTTCGAAATCGTAGTCGAAGTACAAGCCCCGCTTGGCATCCCACAAATATGTTTGAATGCGCTCCTTGCGATCGTCGGCGCGCTTCCGCCAATCGGCGGCTTCTTTTTTGCGGCCAAGCATGTCGCTCATCAGGGCGAGGTCTTCCTCGGTTTTGTAGAGCAAGCTATTCAGACAGACGGGAGCGTAATGATGCGTAGCGGCGCCGAACGGCCCGAAGCGAAACGAAATGTCATAGCCCGACTCGCGCATCGCGCGGTCGCCCTTGTAGTAGTCCGTGCTCAGCGCGGCGCTTCCCGCCGAAGCGCAGTCGGAGCGCGCCATCGTCGTGGTCGTCTCGCACACCTGCAGCCCAAACAACGGTCCGACCGATGCCTGCGATGCGTCGCCGGTCTTCGTCGGAGCCAGGTAGCCACGTCCCCCGCCGGGGTGTGCCAGGAAATACGCCGCCACCTGCGTGAGGTGGCCGGTTTCGTCTTTCAGACTTTCCGGCGCTGGACCGTTCCCGAAATCGTAATAGCGCGACAGCCCCGTCGAGCCGGCCAAGTGCGGTTCGCGCGTCCACAAGTTGTAGTCCCTCGCGGCATAACCGTACGCCTTTTCCAGCCACGCGCGATCCTCGTGCCCTGCAGCTTTCTGTGCTTCGTATACCGCCAAAATCATCGAGGTAAGAAACGGTGGCTGCGACCGCGTCAAATAATAAGTCCGATTCGCATTCAGCACCGCGCCGTAGTGCTCGATCTCAAAGAAAAAATTCTCGACCATGCCTCGCGCTAGTTCGATTCGGTTGTCCCGCACCAGACCGCGAATGATGAAGTAGCTGTCCCAGCCGTACATCTCGTTGAACCTTCCACCCGGCACCACGTATTTGCTCGGCAGATACAGCAGTCCTGCCGGGTCAATCTTCCCCGGATCGACTTCGCCAAGATTGTGAATGACTATAGGCAGGTGCTGCGCCTGGACGTTGCATTGCCTCTGAAGCTGCTCGACCGCGGTGGGAACCTCGAAGTCCGCCGGGATGTAAAGCACCGAAGCCGCCGCGAGTTTCGGATCGACGATGGTCTTGCAATCCGTCAGCGAACGCGTGAGCGAATCCCATCCAGCCGCGATGTACTCCCGAATCGTGTTGAGACCCTGATCCTGTGCGGCGGCGGTCTGCGCGTTCGCAGTCCCAATTGCGCAGCTAACGGTAAGAGAAACCACCAGCGCGACGCCAAATCTTCGCCAGGGGATGGAGACAAAAATCGCTCGAAAAAGGCGTCGCGAAGTTAGTCGCGAATTTAGTCGCGAAGTTACGCGATGAATCGTCTTGAGCGGCATAGTCCTCTTGCGGGTCGGTGGAAGGTATCTCTTTTATCTAGAAGAGTATAGCAGGGTTTCGAGGGTTGCGAAGCGAGCTTTTTTCGGGCCTTTGTGGCCGCACTAAACCGGCCTCTGCGGGCGCTCAAAAACTAATCGTTCTCCCGAATTCCCGGAAGCCAAAATCGCAAACCCTATTCGCCCGCAACGCGCGTGCTCAGGTCTAATTCTAGAAAGGACGCGCCCGGAACAGGGTTGGCGCGGTACGGCGCGATTTCTCGGAATCCCAGCGCGCGATAAATTTCCATCGCTCGCGTCATCGAAGGAAGTGTGTCGAGGCGCATTCGCTCGTAACCTATCTCGCGCGCCATTTCGATCAATGTACCCATCAGCATGCGGCCCGCGCCTTTTCCGCGAACCGGCGGCCGCAGGTAGACGCGTTTCATTTCGCACACGACGTCGTCGATCCGGCGTAGCGCTCCACAACCAACTGCCTGCTCTCCATCGAAAACGAGCAGCAGCCGCCCAGCGGGTCTCGCATATTCTCCCGGCAGGCGAGCCAATTCCTCCGCGAATCCTTGGAAGCAGAGATCGACTTCCAGCGACTCTGAGTACTCCACGAAAAGGTCGCGAGCGAGCCGAACAAATTCTGGCGTTTCCGCGCTCTCGATGCGCAACATAGCCGCGCCTCGCCATCTCACCAAACCCGAATCCAAGAGCAAACTACCAGCCTCTGCGCGCGACGCAACAGACAATTTGGCGCCTCCTCGTTAGTCCAAGTCGCGCATTCGCAGTCGTTCATGTTGACGGTAATGCCCTAACAGGCTGCTGAAAGAGTCTTTTTCTTCAGGAGGTCGGTGCTTTAGCACCGACGTAGACTGTGTGCTCTCAACGGGCTTCAGAGTCTGTGTGAAGACTCAGCGGCCCGTTGATTTTGAACCACGAATACGAGCCTAGGACGATGACTCCTGACTACTTCGTTAAAGTTCTGGCTGCAGGGCGCTTAGTTGGCGCGCCACATTCGCGTCAAGTTAAACGCGGTGGTTGTCAGCGCCCACTCCACGGCAACTTTTTCCAGCCCGCGTCGGCGGAACCGCCGCATCCCCCGCTGCTCTTTCAGCACTCCGTTCACCGGCTCGACGATCGCTTTGCGCCGCCCGTAAATCATACCGCCCACGGGGTCCCGCAGTTTTCGTCGCATGCGGCGATGTGCCGGATCGCTGGCCCGCAGCCGCAGCCGGCCCCCGCGATTCAACCAGCGCGCCAAATTCGAGTCTGGAACATAGGCATCAATCTTGCGCTCCTCCAGAGCATGCAGATTGTTCACCGAGAAGAATCCGCTGTCGGCACTGGCGCGTTGCGGTTTCTCTCCGCACTGCTGCTCCACCAGATCCACCATGGGCAGCAGCAATTCATTGTCGTTGGTCTCCTGCGTCACCCGCTGCGCCACAATCAAGTGATCCTCGCTGACCGCCATCGTGGCGGTGTAGCCCAGCGTGAATCCGCCGCGCTCGCGCAGAAAACGGCTGTCCGGATCGGTCCGCGACACCTTGTGCAGGCCCGATTTATGCAGCCGCTCCAACCGCTCAGGAATTCCGGCAAGTTGCTGTTCCAGCCGCTCGATCACTTCGCGGTCCACTTCATGGCCCGCACCTTCGTTGGGGTCGTCCGCATCACACTGCTGCTGCCAACGACGAATGTCCCGCCGAATGCGCGCCCGCGCGTCCCGCAGCGCTTGCTCGGTGTCCACGCGATTCCGCGAGGCGTTTGCCGCGATGCGTGTCGAGTCAATCGCCACGTGGCCGAGCTTGCCCAGTTTCGCTTTCCGCGCCAACTCCACCACTTGCGTGAACAAATCGTTCAATCCCTTCGCGTGCCGCCGCCGAAACGCGTTCAGTGTCCAGTGATCCGGCGCGGCCCCGCCCGCCAAATAGCGAAACGCCAAATCCTCGCGAATGCGCTGTTCCAACCTTCGCGAACTGGTCACCCCCAGCGCGTAGGCGTACAGCCAAACCGAAGCCAACCTCTCCGGCGCGTAGGCGGGGCCGCCTTCTTCCCCGTACTCTTTCCTAAAAGCGTCCAAGTTGAGCTTCGCCACCACGCGCCGCACGAAAAAACAGAGATGACCCGAACCCAACACATCCCGCACGCTCGGCGGCAGCAAATACGCCTGGTCCGGGTTGTACTCCAAAAATTTCGTCATCGCGTCCCCTCTCTCATGCAGTATAAGAGACGCGTCAACCCGAGTTCTCACACAGACTCTTCAGCCCCTGAAGAAAGTTTTTTCTTCGTTTTGTCGCATTTTTCCGCAGCCTGCTAAGACCATCAGCGGCGCTTCGTTCGGCAATCGGTAAAAGAGGAGCGATTCTTAAGGCTGCAAAGAATCAACAAGTCGGGATTCCTGAGCGGCGATGTCAGCCGGGAGCGGCGCATAACCCAGTGCGGAACATTGCTTCTGCCCAGACGACAAGACCCAGCGCAACAGTTCCGCCATCGCGGTTTTCTTGGCTGCTCCGTCCAATTGTTGAGGAAGCAAAACCAGGTAAACGTAGCGATCGGGTAAGAGTCCTTGCCGACGGCATTCGTGATCGAAATTCGAAAGTCGGAGCCCATCGCCGGCGTCCCAACAGCGGCGGCAGTCAGGCTGGGCAGATCAGCTTGAATAAAACGGCCGGCGGCGTTGCGCACCAGGCCGAAGCTCAGCTTGTGCTGGATGGCAAAAATGAACTCGACATAGCCGATGGAATTAGGCGTTTCCTGCACGCCCTGGGCTATGCCTTCATTCCGCTCAGCCCCGTTTCCGACCGGCCAATGCACCGTGACATCCGCTCCGACAGCGGACCTCCACTGCGGACTGACTTTGGAAAGATAATCGGTCCAGGCAAAGGTCGTGCCACTCCCATCGGAGCGATGAAAGACAGCGATTTCAGCATCCGGTAGAGGAGCGCCGTGATTAACGCTGCGGATCTGCGGGTCATTCCATTTCGTAATTTTGCCGAGATAAATTCCGGCCAGTATCTCCGGCGTGAAACGCAAGTCCTCCCTCAGGCCCGAGACGTTGTACACCGGCACAACCGCACCCAACACCGTCGCAAAGTGAAAGGCTTTCCGTCCAATTTGGGCCAGCTTTTCATCGGACAGCGGCATGTCGGTTGCCGCGAAGTCCACTTCGCCTTTGCTGAACTTCTGAATGCCTTCCTGTGAGCCAACCGCGTCATAGCGGATCCGGATGTTTTCGTCTTTCTCAGTGAACGAAGTAAACCATTTCTGATAGACCGGCGCGGGAAAAGTGGCGCCCGCGGCGGTCAGCATTGTTTGCGAGGGACTTGTTTGCGACGGGACTTTGCGCTCGGGTTTGCCACCCGGCGCACACGAAACCTAGGCTGGCGCAAACAGAAATTGCCGCAGCCAAGCGGTGCAGCTGTCTCAATGGGAAGCTCCTTTAACATGGCTCGCCTGCAACGCTTCCTCGAATTTCTTGACCAGGAGGTCGGCAAGATTCTGCGTTACGCTGTCCCAATGAAACTTGCCGGGTGTGACCAGGTACGACCACAGCGTTTCGTTGTTCTTGTCCTTCACTTCGACCGACAGCATGCCGCCGTAGATCGCATTCTGTCCGTAGGCGGACGGCCGTGGATTTGTGGTGTAGTAGCCTTTTACCCAGAGTTCACCGGTCCCAGTGATCACCGCGTCCGCATCCTCTTTCGCGGAGACGACCTCCAGGCCGCGAACTTTGCGCAATCGTTTGACGAGAGCATCGCGCAGCTCAGCCGAGCCTTTCTTAGCGCCAAGAGAGTCAACATAAACCTTCTTGATTTGCGAAAGCGGAATGACCGTTTGGGTCGCAGCCGTGCCCGCACCAACCAGCGAAAGACCGGCGGCACATACCATGAGGACAAGGGCCACATGCCGCCAGCAAGCCATCCATGCTTTGGTCATAAATCCTAGGCCCAAACCGTACGTGAACATTATTACAGGCAGGTTACTCGAACAGCTAGCATGCGTTGCTGATCAGCCTCTGTAGGCGCTGGGCTTTAACCCGGCGCGTCTTACAGTGGACAGCCTGAAGTTGGACGCTAGCGGTGATCCCTCTGACTAGAAGTCATCATAAATGCATCTCAGGGTCGGAGCTTTAGCTCCGACATTAAAGACACGCAAAATCGGGCTTCAGCCCCTGAGGAAATTCTTCTCTTCGCATTATGAGACGCCTCTAGTCCCGCGCTTCACTTTGGTAAGGCCAGACTGCCATGCGAGAGGAGCAAGCTTTTCAGTTGGCGGACGGCCCGAGGGCTTTCCGCCACCCTCGTATTTGCAAACCCCAAAATTAACCCCTGGCGAGCCGCTCTTCCAAGATACGCGGGGGACAGAGGCCAAAGCCAAAGCCTCTCGCGCACGCCTCTCGCGGCAATCTCCCGATCGCGGAACCCTTTGGGCAGCGTCACCACCAGTTGCATCCCCGCCTGCGCCCCGAGCACTTCGAGCGCGGATCCAAACTCCTTGGTTATGCTGTCCACCAGCCCAGTTCGCCTTTCGCTGTAGAGGATCCGCATCCTCCGAATGTGACGCGCAAAGTGTCCTTCTCGCATGAAGTCGTTGAGCACCGCCTGATTCAGGTAGGACGGGCTCAAGTCCATCGCCTGGCGAACCGCCGTGAACCGTTCGACAAGGTCGGAGGGGATCACCACGTAGCCCAGCCGCAACGACGGGAACAGGGTCTTGCTGAACGTTCCGATGTAGATCACGCGAGAATTGTGATCGAGTCCTTGCAGCGACGCGATGGGCATATTTTCGTAGCGATACTCGCTGTCGTAATCGTCCTCAATGATCCAGGACCCCGAATTTTGCGCCCAGTCCAACAACTGAAACCGGCGCGAAGCACTCATGGTTACCCCCAGCGGATATTGATGAGACGGCGTTACATACGCAACTCGAGCTTTGCGACATAACTTTATGCCCGCCGTCACATTCAGTCCTTCCTTATCAACGGGCACCGGAATCAAGCGACAACCCGAGCCAGTAAGAACGTTCCGCGCCAGCCAATAGCCCGGGTTCCTCCAGCCACGCGGCATCTCCGGGATCCAGCAGTACGCGCGCAGAGATTTCCAGCGCCTGCTGGGAACCGGAAACAATCATCACCTGTTGCGGTTCGCACCGCACCGCGCGAGAAGTTCGGATATAGGTGCAAATCGCCTCGCGCAAACCTTCAAATCCTATTGCGGTGCCGTAGTGAAGCTCACCGGCGTGTGGATTCCGGCAGTGGCGCATCACCAGGTTCGACCATATCTGGAATGGAAACTGGTCGTACGCGGCTTGGCTCACGCTAAACGGCCCCACACCACGAACCCAGGGAGGGATTTCATAGCGCGGCAGAAGCAAAGCGCGTTTCGCCACAGGCCGGTACCCGGAACGAACCTGATTCGAGTGGTGATTGCCCGACTCATGAAATGTCAGTTGCTCCGGAAGGGAACCACACACAAACGTTCCTGCGCCTACGCGGGCCTCGAAATAGCCCTCCGCTAAAAGCTGCGCGTACGCGGTAAGTACCGGGATGCGCGAAATTTTCAATTCGGACGCCTGGGCGCGCGTTGATGGAATTTGCTGGCCCGCTCCCAGGCTGCGGCTGACGATCAGGTCCCGGTAGGCATCGTATATTTGCTTGTGCAGAGGCTTCGCTGCCTTGCGATCCACCGCGATGACTGGTGACAATCCGCTCGATACCTTCTTCATTTCCACAGTGTAGTGGTCATATCGGAATTCAATCAAGTGGATATTGCCACAAACCACTTGGACTTCTACTTTGGTCCAAAGGGTAGTCCCAAAAATCCAGTCGGGGTCTGGAGGCAATAGCGATGAATTTAATGTCTACTTTTGTGCGCGGTGGTCAGGATATCGTTTTTGCAACGAAACGGTTCCGCTTGAGGTTTCTATTCATTCTATCCGTTGGTCTGCTTGGTTTTTCTCTTTCAACTCTCGCTCAGGACGCCAGCATCGTCGGCACCGTTACCGATCCTTCCGGCGCCTCGGTTCCGAACGTGAGAATCACGGTTACCAATACGGAAACCGGTTTGACGCACACCGTGGTGAGCAGTGACTCAGGCCAGTATGCAATTCCTGAACTGAAGATTGGTCACTACGATGCCAAGGCCGAAGCCACCGGTTTTAAAGTCGGCCGAGCAAAAAGGCCTTCTGCTTGCAAGTAGGCGACCGCACTCGCGTTGATTTTCAAATGCAACTCGGCGGCGCTCAGGAAACCGTCACCGTCGAAGCCAGATCCGGTTCGCGTGCAGACCGACTCCGGTGAGCAAAGCAACGTCATCACCGGGCAGCAGATTTCGCAAATCGCGGTGAGTGGTCGCAGCATGTACCAGCTTGCGGCTTTGACCCCCGGAGCGTCCAGCCAGATTGGTGCTGGCGGGATGAGCGCAGGCGTTGTCAACACTTCGGCCGGCGGCGACGCCAACGTGGAATTCAACGGCATGCGGCAAAACCACAACATCTATTTGCTCGACGGTGGCGAAGATGACGACCGCGGCGGCGCGGGCGGCATGAGTATCGCCCCCTCCTCGGATGCCATCGCGGAATTCCGCGCTCTCACCTCGAACTACAGCGCTGACTATGGCCTCTCTTCGGCCGGAACCATGACTATGGTTCTCAAGTCCGGATCGAGCACGCTCCATGCAGCGGCGTGGGAATTCAACCGCAACGACGCTTTCGACGCCCGCAACTTCTTCAATCCGGCTCCGCAACCCGTCGCGGAGTTGCGACTGAACACGTTCGGCTTCAACGTGGGCGGACCCGTGACTTTCGGACGGCTTTACAATCGCGAACGCAAGAAGACCTTCTTCTTCTACAACATGGAATGGCGCAGGCTCATCCAGGGCATCGTCAACAACGGCCAGCCAGTGCCGCTCCCCTCTACGTATGGAGGCGACTTCGGCAGCACCGTCGTCAACGTCCCGACGGCCGCGCAGGTTGCGCCTTCGGTTCTAGCCAAGAATTGTCCCGGTGGTGTTCTTCCCGCCGGCATCGTCCAGGGTTCACCCTTTCCGGGAAACACGATCCCTGCTTGCATGATCAGCCCCAATGCGACGGCTTTGCTCAACGCCGGTATTTTTCCGGCGCCTACGTCAGGTGACCAGTTCACCGGCGCCGCCACCTCGCCAACCAACGTGAAGGAAGAGATCGTCCGCATCGATCACAACTTCAACAGCAAATTTTCGGTTTTTGGACACTTTATCGCCGAACAGGTGTCGCAGGGCTACTCGACTAGCCAGTGGAGCGGCGCCAACGTTCCCACCGTCGGCGATACCTTCGGCAATCCCTCGTACAGCGCGGTAGTTCACGCAACCTACTCGATCAGTCCCAACTTTGCTGAACGAGACCGCCTTCAACTACAACGGCAACCGCATCAACATCGTACCCTTCGCGGGTGCTGGCTTGAGTAGCTTGGCAATCCCCGCTGGATTCGAAAGCAACCGGCTATTCACAGGCCCCAACAACGATGACCGCTTCCCCAACATCGACCTGAATGGCTCGACGGGTACCAAAGTCGAAATCTCCAGCTGGCCGTGGCACAACGTAGCCGACGACTACCAGATCCGCGACGACATCTCCTGGACCCACGGCGCTCACCAGTTCAAGTTCGGCGGGAGCTGGGCACTCTACAAGAAGACGCAAGACCTCTTCGGTCAGACCCAGGGCGGCTTCAACTTTGACGGAACCTTCACCGGCAACGACTTTGCCGATTTCCTGCTGGGCGATGCCAAGAGCTATCAGGAACTCGCCGTCCAGGACGCCGGCCAATGGAACAACGTTTCCTGGGCCGCCTACGTTCAGGACAACTGGCGCGTCAACCGCAAGCTGACCCTCAACCTGGGTCTGCGCTGGGATGGCGTTCCGCACACCTACGAAGCCAACAACCGCATGGGCAACTTCTACCCATCGCTCTACAATCCGGCGAACGCGGCGCGTTGCTCAATCCCGACGGCAGCATCAATCCGGCCAGCCCGGGCCTCGGCACCAGTCCGAATCCAATTCTGGCAGGCATTCCGCTGTACCTGAACGGAATCGGCATCCCTGGCCAGGACGGAGTTCCCAAGGGCTTGGTGAACAATCACTGGGCGGCATTTGGTCCCCGGTTGGGTTTTGCTTACGACCTGACGGGTGCTGGCAAGACCGTTGTCCGTGGCGGCTTCGGCATCATGTACGAGCGCATTCAAGGCAACGACATGTACAACGCCGGACCCAACATCCCGTTCAGCTTGCAGGTCACCACACCAGGCCCGGTCGAATTCAGCAACCCAACTCTCTCGCTGGCTACCGGCACGGCCGCTGCACTGCCGATCAACGCTGCCAGCGTCACCGGGCTGGCCATCAACGACTACAACCTCCCGGTCAGCTACCAGTGGAGCGTCGGAGTTCAGCGTCAGTTAGGCGCCCGATCGGTGCTGGGCGTTGCCTACGTCGGGAATCAAAACCGGCACCAGAACGATTACCGGGAAACCAATCTGCCAGACGAGAGCGCGCTTGCTGGACTGATCGACGGCGGCATCTATACTCTGGCGCCAGGTCTGCCCTATCCGGGCTTCCACTCGATCGATTTGAGCCAAAACGAGGCCAACTCGCACTACAACGCGTTACAGATCGATTTGACCTCTCAAGTCGGTCACGACTTGACCCTGCGGGCCTACTACACGCTGTCGCGCACGATCGATCCGGTCACCGGCAACGGTGGCCAGGACCTGCAAAACGTCTCGAATCCCTACGCGGGATGGCAGTACGACAACGGACCGGGTGGCTACGATCGCACCCACAATGCGGCAGTCAACTTCATCTATGATCTGCCGATCTTCCGGCACACGGAAAACCGCTTGCTCAAGTCCACGCTCGGCGGCTGGGAGGTCTCGGGAATCGTCACGCTGACGTCTGGTCTCCCGATCAATCCGCAACTGACTGGCGGACAGAGTACCAACGGTCTTCCCAACGCGCACCAATCGCCCGGACCAGATTGGTCCGGTCTCCTATCCGCACACGGTTGCCGAATGGTTCAGCACGTCATCGTTCGTCGACCCGGCGGTAGGCACCTTTGGCGACGCCGGACACAACTCACTGCGTGGCCCAGGCCGCGACAACTGGAACCTCTCGCTGTTCAAGAGCTTCGTGCTGAGCGAAACTCGTGGCAGCAGGCTGGAACTCCGTGTGGAAAGTTTCAACACCTGGAATCACACCGAGTTTAACCAGGTCAGTAACGGGCTCGGTTCCAGCAATTTCGGCCAAGTCACTTCTGCCTTCGACCCGCGAGTCTTTCAGCTCGGAGGGAAGATCTACTTCTAACAACACGGGAAATACGCAACTTGACCCGCTCGCGCTGGAGACGGCGCGAGCGGGTTTCTTTCTTATGTACAAGCCAAGAGGACCCGAGTTGTGAGCTGACCCTCCCCCCGGTTTTTTGTAAGTATTCATTCTAATGGTACTTAAAGTTGTTTGTTTTGATAGACTTTTGTAAGTATTCATTCTAAATGGCTTACGCTTGCGGTGGAAATCGGGGAAAAATGCTGGGCCAGGGGTGAGGCGGAGAAGCAGGAGCCTGCTGTGATTCGATCCGAGATACACGGCAGAGGATAGCATTAAATCATATAATTGTCAAGTATTATATTAGGTATCATTCGAATGAATTGGGCGAAAACGAAAGGGAACTACTGAGACGCTTAACGATGGCGGCGCACCATGGACGAAACTCGCCTCGCAAATCTGGGTCATCAGGAGCGCTGCTCCCGCGGAGACTCGGTCACTGCGCTTTCTGGGGGGCACAGACAGGAATCAGGCTGGGGAAAAATGCGACAAAACGAGAGAGAAAGCCTCCTTCAGGGGCCCTTCGTTCCTCAGGATAAAACTGAAGCCCGTTGAAAGCACGCGATTTACGTCGGCGCTAAAGCACCGACCTCCTGAAGGAAAAGACCTTTTTCCGCGGCCTGGGGAGTGTCTGTGGCTACGAAAGGCGCGTGGCCAATCTAGCTCGGTTCGGGACGGCATCGGCTACGGGCCGGGCGTGAGGTCGACCTTGGGTTGCAAACGGTAGGTGTAATGCAGACTCGCAGGAGCGCTTTTGCAGCGCTCCCTTGAGGTGTAGGTCGGCGCTTGAATGTACGCCGTTATGTCCATCTTGGGCTGTGAAGTGGTGTGCCGCAATATCCATTTGAGCTGGTTTTGTCATGACCACTTCCATTTTGGATTTCACGCCGCGCGGTGGGAGAATTAAGTGCCTCAAGCAGGCTGCGGAAAAATGCAACAAGGCTTCCTTCAGGACTTAAGAGTCATCCGAGAACTGAGAAAGAGGCCTCAGCGGCTAAAGCCTTGTCGTTTCGCTTGTTACGGCACGGCTGAAGCCGTGCCCTCGCACGAAAACCGACTCAAACAGACTCTGAAGCCCGTTGAAAAAACGCATTTACGTCGGCGCTTCAGGCTCAGGATGATAAGCATCGACTTCCTGAGAAAAAGTTTTTCCGCAGGCTGCTAGAGTGTTCGGTAGTGGTAATGGGGCGGTTGTGGGAAGTGGTTATTGTGGTTCGCCACTTTCCGCGGCGAGACTTAGGAGGGACCGATGAAAATGACAAGAGTGACCAAATTGACCGGCATCGCAACCTTACTGGTGATTCTGTGCGCCGCGGCTGGGGACTATGGAGCGGCTCCGGATACAGCCGGGTCGCCGGTTCTGGTGGAATTGTTCACTTCGGAAGGGTGTTCGAGTTGCCCTCCGGCCGATGAGCTTCTCGAGCGAATGGATGCCACACAGCCGGTTCCCGGCGCGCAGTTGATTGTGCTCAGCGAGCATGTGGACTACTGGAACCATGACGGTTGGAAAGATCCTTATTCGTCGGCGCAGTTGACGGAGCGACAGAGCGGCTATGTCCACAGCCTCGGACTGAATACGCCGTACACTCCGCAAATGATTGTGGATGGAGCGGGAGAGTTGAAAGGAAATGGCGCGGAGCTGGCGCAACTCCTCCAGAAGGCCGCCACGGCGCCAAAGGTTGCGGTGCGCATCAGCTCGCTAAGCGTCACGGCCGGATCCCCGGCGATCGTGCACGCGCACCTGGACGTGGACGGCACGTCGCAGAAGCGCAATTCCGAAATTTTCGTGGTGGTAGCCCTGGACCACGCGGAGTCTCAGGTATTACGAGGAGAAAATTCGGGCCGCCATCTGACGCACGTCGCTGTAGCGCAAGAGTTCATCAAGGTCGGAAAGCTCGAGAAGCAAAAAACCTTTAGCCAGGATTTCCAAGTCAAGCTCAAGCCCGGGACGGATACCGCAAATATCCGCATCATTGCTTTTGTTCAAGATTCCGGCCTCGGAAAAGTCTCGGGAGCAGCGCTGCAGAAAGTCACGAATTAGAAGTGTGAGAACACCAAAGCCTACACCGGCACGCGAAGTCCATGAAGAGACCTGGGTTACTAGCCTGGGGGCGTTCCCGAGGATAGCACTCACAGATCCTAGCTTCGCTAACCGTGCCGCCGTCTCTGAGTCCGCAAAGCTACACGGTGAGCACCTTGGTCAGCCTTGAGAGAATTCGTGTCCGCCCCGCTGCGTCACAAATTATTAATGTTACTTAGTGAAATAAGTGTGGTACCGCGACGCTTATTAGCGTACGGTGTCGTACAGTCGTGTACGGTAACGTACCGTCGCGACTCGATTTGCCTTACTCGCAAGTCGGAGAGGGGGGATAAATGCCGCGGCTGGCTACCCCTGGATTGTTCGTTCGCTGGATGTTGATTCCCGCCGGCTCCTTCCTGCTGTTCGCAGGCTTGCTTACTGGCCATGCCCAGCCCACTGGAGGCGAAAGCGAATCTGCGAAGTCCGATAACAAGTCCGATAGCAAGTCCGGTAAGACGCAAGGTGCGAAATACGCGCGCCCTACTGACCCTTCCCTCTACGTAGGTTCCGAGACCTGCAAAACGTGCCACGAGGACATGCCGGTCAAAGGATTCTTCAAGCACTTTGAGGATTCGCCGCATTTTGTCACGACGCTAGACACGAAAAAAGGGCCGGAGTGGAACGGCTGCGAAGCGTGCCACGGCCCGGGAAAAGCGCACGTTGACGGCGGCGGAGACAAGACAAAAATCTTCATATTCAAAGAGGCGTCGGCGAGGGAGATCAACCAGCGGTGCCTGGACTGCCACGCGGGCGGCCCACAGCACATGAACGCAATCAACTCCGAGCACGCAAAAAAATGATGTCAGCTGCATTTCCTGCCACTCGCCGCACCACGCAAAAACGAGCGAATTCCTGCTGGCCAAGTCGCAACCGGAACTGTGCTACACCTGCCATCTCGCGCAAAAGGCGCAGTTCGACATGCCTTTCCATCACCGGGTGAATGAGGGACTCGTGCAGTGCAGCGATTGCCACAACGTACACGGCGCAGTCCAGCCGAAACAGGTGCGGACGTCTTCCACCCAGGATGCCATCTGCTTCAAATGTCACACGGACAAGCAAGGGCCGTTTGTTTTCGAACACCAGCCGGTAAAGACCGATGGATGCCAGTCCTGCCATTTGACGCATGGGGGACCAAATCCGCACATGATGAAACTGAGTAACGTCAACCTGCTGTGCCTGCAGTGCCACACGGACTCGAGCTTTAGCGGGGCGCCGGGAGCTCCTTCGTTCCACAACCAGGCGAGCTTTTTCCAGTCTTGTGTGTTGTGCCATTCGCAAATTCACGGCTCCAATTTCGATGCCACGTTCTTTAAATAGGAGCCGCGATGAGTTCCACGTCAGGTAGGGAGAACGCAGGAAATCCGGAAATGAAGCCTCCCGATGGAAGGGGAGAAATGCCATGAACGGTCGCCTGACGGTCGGCACGATTCCCTCGATTGTCTTTGTCGCGGCGCTCTTGCTTTCCCCTGCTGTGCGCGCTCAAGCGCCGGACGAATCGAAAGGGATTGATTCGGGCAACTACAATATTCACCAGTCTGTTGAATTCGGCTATCGAGCGAGCGAAATCAACGGCAACCTGGACACCTATAACACGTTCGAGAACCTGGGTTCTGGCGTCCGTCTATTCAATTACAGCTTCGAGATGCGCTCGCTCGATCATCACGGGGTACTGTTCGACAATCTGAACTTCAGCAACTTCGGATACGGGGGCGATCCAAACGATGTGACTCGTCTGCGCATCGGGAAAAACAAGTGGTACGACTTTCGGGGGCTTTTCCGGCGTGACAAAAACTTCTGGGACTATAACCTGTTTGCGAATCCGTTAAACCCGGCGTCATTGAACGCACCAGGTTCCGAGACGACCGGGTGCATCGTGAGCCCGCCCTCGGCAGCGCACACGGGTCTTGCCGGGTACTGTTCGAACCCGGCAGTGCCGCAAAACAGTTCACTGAATTCACAGTATCTGGTGCGCCGCATGCAGGACTACGATCTGACGGTGCTTCCGCAGTCGAAGGTGCGCTTCCGGCTGGGCTATTCACGGAACCGCAATGAGGGACCCAGCCTGTACACCACCGACGGCGGCACCATCTCGGCGTTCAATCAAACGGAAAGCTATACGACGAACGCGTATCGCGCGGGGGTGGATTTCCGAGTGCTGCCGCGGACAACACTTTCTTACGACCAGTTCCTCAGTTACTTCAGGCAGGACAACGTCATCGCCGATAACCCCGCGGTCAATCCGGGAAATTTCGGATTCATTCTGGGAACCGTGCCGGGGCAGGGCACGCCGGCCGGCACGCCAGTAGACCTGGGAAATATTTGGAGCACGCAAACACCAGCCGAGACGCTCCCCTGCGCGACTCCGATCGTAGCCGGCACGACCAACACGGCCACGCCGACGTGCAACGGATACTTGTCCTATAGCCAGATAGGCAGTCCGCGGAACTTCATGCCCACGGAGCGCTTTCGCTTCCAATCGAACTACTTCAAGAAGTTCGAAATGTCGGGCTCGGCAGGCTACAGCACCAGCGACTATAATTTCTCGGACCTCTCGGAGGTGGTGAACGGTTTTACCGCCCGGACCGCGCAGCGTGGAAGTACGGCCGGGGGGCCGATAAAAACCAAGCGCGTTTCGGTGAATGCGGATTGGTCGGGTGTGTATTCCATAATGACAAACTCCGGATCCTTGATGCTTTCCGGTATGACAACTGGCGCATCCCCGGCCAATGGGACACGCTCGAAACCAATGTCTTCGGCACTCCCTCACCGGCACCGGGTGTTGTCGGGCTGTTGCTCTCCCCCGGGGCGTTTAACTCGACGAACTGTCCGGCCGCGCCCTACAATCAGGCGAATTGCCCGCAACACACTGCCAGCTCCGGCGCCGATGTGACCAACGAAATCGCAGCGCAATTCCTGGGGCAGAACATCAAGTCGAATACCATTGAGGTCCAATACGATTTCAACCGGAAATACAGCGGCCACATCGGGTATCTCTACGAAAACCGGAAGATCGCTAGTATGGACGATACCTATGATACCGGGGAGTATTACTTTCCGGGCGGGGCCGGCGGGAATCCGGGGAATCTCTTTCTGGCGGCACGTGGTGATTGTGCCTTGGTCGGAGGCGCGCTGCCGGCAGGCTGCGCGCTCATTACGACAGGTCCTATGGCCGGTGCGGTGGTGGAGGGTTCGGCCGCCAACCCCATCCCAGAAGCAGCCAACGACCCTTCGCGGAACATCACGACGATCAATACGCAGGCGTTGTTGCTCGGCGTCGTCGCGCGGCCCATCGACGCTCTGCGGATCACCGGCGATTTTGAGTTCGGCTACAACGACTTTGCCTTCACGCGGATCGATCCCCGGCAAGTGCAGTCGTATAAGGTCCATGCGAGTTACAAGCCGCGACCTTGGGCAAATCTCGACGGCG
Organism: uncultured Acidobacteriota bacterium; assembly: GCA_963729285.1. Classification (GTDB taxonomy): domain Bacteria; phylum Acidobacteriota; class Terriglobia; order Acidiferrales; family UBA7541; genus Acidiferrum. The sequence continues at coordinate 548 of CAVSNL010000013.1, read as the reverse complement.
CCGTTGAAATTCACGAAAATCGCGATAACGTGAGCACCGTAGACAACCTCGAGCACGACCGCTCGTACAGTTTCTCGGCTCTGCTGATGCCCAATCAGCGCCTGTCCGTCGATTTCGGCTACAACTACTGGGACGTCTACACGCAGTCTGAGATCTGTTTTAACTACTCCATAAGTTATGCGAACCCCGCGCCTCCTCCCACCACTTTGCCCATAAGCCTTTCCCCCCGTGTGAATACAACGGCTTGCCTGGTTCCGGGTGCTTCTGTTGGTGCATTGCCATCCGGGCAGGGGACACTTTCCACGTACAGCAGCAAGGATCATTTCGCGCATGCGGCGCTGATGTGGAAACCGATGAAGCGGGTGACGGCGAGCTTGGGTTATGGGGGTAGCTTCGTCCGCGGCAACACAATTTTTCTGAATCCACTCACGCCATCGGGCACACTCGATTTCAACTACCAAAGGCCCTACGCGTCAATTGAAGTTGCCATCTATGGGGGATTCTCTTACAAGATGGCCTGGAACTATTACGGCTTCAACGAAACAGGA
>CAVSNL010000012.1:0-16311 GCA_963729285.1 uncultured Acidobacteriota bacterium | reverse complement strand
AGATCGCCGCCGCGGCTGCTCCCACGTCGGCAAACTCCGCGATGGTGGAGTCGATGCTCGCGACCATCTCCGCCGGCAACGCGACGGCAGCGTCCACCAAACAACGCGATGCCCACGAAGGCGCGCCTGCGTGCTCGGAATGCGGCATGCTGATGGTGCCGAACGGCGCCTGCTACAAGTGCGAAAACTGCGGCAGTACATCGGGCTGCAGCTGACACGCGCTCACCGTCGAGGAGACCCACGACGAAATGAGCGCGACCCCAGCCAGCCCGGCCACGGATGCCGGGCTCGTCCAGGAAAAGCCCAAAGCACGGGGCTTTTTGCACATTGTCCGTCACGGCGCGGGACCCGCCACGATGTACGTGGTGACGTATCATCGCTTGGACCGCTCCGAATCGCACCCCCATCCCATGGAGGCGGAAGGCGCGCAACCCCTCATCGAATTGCTCGAAGAACTCGGCGTCGACTTACGCACCGGAGAAGTCCGCGGCGCGCTTGAAGATGTCCTTCGCTTGGGCTCGGCCAATATTCCCGATCTGTGGTTCAGCGAGACAGAATTGATCCGCAAGGGTTTAATCGGCAGCTAGCTTACAGTCGAGTTCCGATAAAAAGAATGACCGGACCCATAGAGTCCGGTCGTTCTTTTTTGCAGGAGCCGCGCGAGAATCAGGCTTGGGAAAGGTGCCGACAGCTACCGGGGGCGGGGACGGAGAGGCGGACGCGCCGTCAACGCGCGCGGGCGCATGCGGAATCGCGGGCTGAGGGGCGGCGGCACGTTGCGTAACACGTCGCCGCAGCTGGGACAGCGGCCGCTATCGATGATCAGGCCGGTGGCGTCGGCGCGCAGCCAGTGGCCGCGCAGATCGCATTGCGCATTGATGCATTGAACGGTGAATCCGGGCAAATACTGCATCGTTTTTCTCCCCCAGCGGCGTAGCGCGGTGACAAAACCAACCAGCGCACGTCTTACCCACCGAAAAAACAAGCATTGGCGCGAATTGTGGCGCTCGCTGCCAGTAGTGTCAAGAGAAAACACCACCATATGTGGGGGTACCGTTGCAAAACCTGAGGAAGACTCTTTAACCCAGCGCTCTCTATCGCGTCATCCGTTCGCCCAAAATAGTTTCTCTACAGTTGTCTTGCAGCGCCTTCGGCGCGGTCCAAAAAGTAGTTGGCTTTTAGGACGCTCCGGCCTCCGAAAGGATCTGCGCTCCAAATACGTACGAGAAGATAGAGATAAGCACGCCATGTTTCGGGTTAGGTGAGTCATCGACTGGGCAAACGTGTGGCGCCAGGGAGGCGAGAATGACGGACAGTTTGCGCGGGGGAACGAATTTCGGAGGATCCATTCCACAGATGCCCAACTTTCGTGGAGGCGGCGTCCGGATCTTGCAATGGGCAATCGCGATTCTGATTGTTCTTCTGCTTTTCTGGAGCACTACTTCCATCCCCACGGGAAACGTCGGTGTGCTGACGCTGTTTGGACGCGTGACCGGCGAAACCCTAAGTGAAGGGATTCACCTGATCAATCCACTGAAGTCAGTGCAAAAGCTTTCGGTGCAGACGCAATCCGTGAAAGAAAGCGCCAACGTCCCGTCCAATGAGGGTCTGATCCTGGCGCTGGACACTTCACTCCTGTTCCGGCTAGACAAGAGTAAAGCGGCATTCGTTTTTCAGACCGTCGGAGACAATTACGCCGAGAAAATCGTCGAGCCCACGTTGCGCGCCGCAATTCGCGCTTCCACTTCAGCGCACTCGGCGAACGCCCTCTACACCAATGCGCGCGAACTGGTGCAACAGCAGATTCAGGACGAGTTGACGGCACAACTCGCGCCACGTGGCGTCATCGTGGAAAACGTGCTGCTGCGCGACGTCCAGCTCCCAGCCATGCTAAAAAGCTCGATCGAAGCCAAGCAACAAGCCGAGCAAGACGCACTGCGGATGAGCTTCATCCTGCAAAAGGAAAAACAAGAGGCCGAGCGCAAACGCATTGAAGCGCAAGGCATCGCCGATTTTCAGAAGATCGTCGCCCAGGGCATCAGCCCGCAATTGCTGGAATGGAAAGGGATTGAAGCAACGGAGAAGCTTGCGACTAGTTCCAACGCGAAGATCGTGATTGTCGGAAATCCGAAGAACGGGCTGCCGCTGGTGCTGGAACCCAAATAGCGGCTGCGTTGTGATGGAGCGCGAACCACGCGGGGTCAGTCGGAACGAAGCTGCCGCGCGCGTCCAACGAATGCGATCCCCAACAGGGCCACGCTGAGCGCGAAATAGATCAACGCGTCGTGATTGGCGTGGGCGCCGCTAGCCGTTCCGGTAAAGTCGATACCCGCTGTGTGATTCATCGGACCAACATACCAGAGCGCCGTGAGCACCGCCTCGAAAGGCTTGCCGCTGCCGCTCCAGACTCCCAGCGCCAACGCCAGCGAGGGAAGAAACACAACTCCCGCGAGCCAAGGCACGAGACCATACCATCCGCGCCATCCGCGCGTGATAAGCAGTCGCGAACCGGCGCCGCCGCCCGCGATCGCAGCGATGGCCATCCCCGCAAGCCAGCACGCCGGTAATTGCCGCGGCAGAATCCGCGCCGATGAAAACAGAAGCGCGCGAGTGCCAAAGCGCGATTCACGCGCGCCCATGCCCGACCACACCAGCACCAGCCACATCCACGCGGTGCCCAGGATGGGTCCTCGCGACGCGTCCAGAGGTGCCGCGAATTGCGCTACAAGCAGTCCCGCCGCCACGGCATACCACCACCAGCGCATTCCTTTCACAGCCAGGCGAAGCTCCGCCAGAACAAGTCTCCCGAATGCATCGGTCATGCCGGAAGCGGCCAGTGGCGTAAGATGCGCCGGAGCGCGCGTCGCGAGACCTTGGCGCGGCATTTCAGCGGTCGAAGAATTTGCCATGGCGTCGGCTGCACCCACTGGCTGCTTCCGACGACGCCACGAAGGCGCCAGCGACCGCGAGGAATCAAATCGGTCGAAGACCAACGCAGCCAGCAGGACCACTGCAAGCGCCGCTCCGACCCACAGGATTCGCAGCAGAATCTCTTCCCAGGTCCACGCCACGCCCTGCCAGTGGAAGGATTGCACGATCTTTACCGGTGAATCCGCAATCGTGAAGGCGAATGAGTCTTTATAACCCGGAATGTTCGCGCGCGCCCAGGCCATCATGCTGTCCGCGACGACCATTAAGCCCATGGGATCGACGTGATGATTGCCCGAGATTTCCGGCAAGCCGATGCCCAGGATGCTCCACACGAAAAACCAGGCGACATTGCCGATGCCACCGCGCAGAACCGGAAGAGTCTCGAACAAGACCGCGAGAGCTGCCGTGAGAGCCATGGATGGCACCGCGACAAGAACGAAGGGGGCGAGTAGCGCGACACCATCGAAATGCGGATCCTCGCCGACGAATATCTGCATAAAGATGGCGGCAATGGCGAGAATCACTACCATCGAGGCAAGAACCGCAAAGTTGCTGAGGAATTTGCCCAGAGTGTATGCGGCTTTCGAAAGCGGAGTAGCCGCCAGAATCTGGCCGACGCCGGTTTGGCGATCGCGGTCGATGGCGCTCTTCACGATATAAAAGCCGATCAGCGAGATAAAGCACGTCGTGGTGATTGCGGTAAGGGCTCCAATCCACGCGGAGGTATAAATCCCACGATACTCCCCCAATTGCACGGCGATCCGTCCGGTGGCCGCGGCGTATCCGAGAGACACCGCGAAGAGCAGCGTCAGCAGAAAGCTGTAACGCCGGACGCGCTCCAGAAAATCCGCGCGCGCGATGGCGGAGATGGCGCGCAGCTGATTCACGCCGCGTTTCCGGCAGCGGCGTTGCGCTGCGTGGCAAGCGCCGCGAGATAAGCGTCTTCCAGCGAAGGCTCGAGCGGGCGCGCGTCTCGAATTGGCGTAACATCCGCTACCACCCTGGCGTGAACGCCGTCGCTGCGGTGCGCTGTGCTGCTGACCAGGTGATTCTGCCGAAGCGCCGGCAATTCCGCGCTCGGTATCACGACTTCCCACACTCGTCCGGTGACCGACGCGAGCAGCGCTTCCGGCGCGCCATGCGCCAAAAGCTGCCCCTGCGCAAGGATCGCAATGCTGGTCGCAACCGCTTCCACATCCGACACGATATGCGTCGAAAGAATGACGATGCGCTCGCCGGAAAGCTCCGACAAGAGATTACGGAAGCGCACCCGCTCTTCCGGATCAAGGCCCGCCGTCGGCTCATCCACAATCAGCAATTGCGGATCGTTCAACAGCGCCTGCGCAATGCCAACGCGCTGCCGCATTCCTCCGGAATAGCCGCCGAGCGGCCGCTTGGCCGCATCGGTAAGATTCACCAGCTCCAGCAATTCGCCGATGCGCTTGCGAGCCGTACCCGCCGCGATGCCCTTTACCGCGGCCAGATATTCCAGAAACTCCAGCGCGTTCAAATTGGGATACACGCCAAAATCCTGTGGCAAGTATCCAAGCACGTCCCGAAGCGCATCAGGACTACGCGCGATGTCGCTGTTGTTCCACAGAACTCTGCCCGACGAGGGCCGCGTCACCGTCGCGAGAATCCGCATCAACGTGGACTTCCCCGCTCCATTCGGCCCCAGCAGACCCAGAACGCCCGGGCCGAGCGTCAGATCGACATCGCGCAATGCCTGCACCGCGCGGCCATACCTCTTGCTCAATCTCTCTACGGTAAGCTGCATGCATTCCTGTTCACGAAATGGGATGTTCCGGTTTGCTAGACAGAATACGTTGCGAGGCCGCAAAAAGTTTAGATCAAACGGCGAAGCAAAGTACCAGAGGTGTTTTTAGGTCCTGCGCGATGCTGTCATCCTGAGGCCATGCGATGAGTATGGCCGAAGGACCTCAACCGAAGAATCGGCGTGGGAGACTACGAAAAAAAGGTGTTCTCCGAAGAGCTACGATTGTGGCGGCGCGGGAGCCGGCGCCTCGGCCGGTTTCTCCGCCTCGGGCGAGCTGTTACTTCCGGCGGCAGCATGCTTCTTCGCGTTCCACGCCTCCTGCAACTCGGCGAGGTGCGCCTTCACGCGATCCAATTCCTGCTGTTTGTCGTTGATCTGCTGCTGCTCCGCGTCCAACTTTGCTTTCCCATCCTTATCGTCCTGGAATCCAGGCTTGGAGTAGTACGAGTCCGAATCCAGTGCGAAACCTCGCTGCAATAGGTCCAGCTCTTTCTGGACCTCCAGAACTCGTTCTTTCGCTCTCGCGATCTCAGGGCTCTCGCCGGCGGTCACGGGTGGATTTTTCTCAGCCGCGGCAGCCGCAGCATCGGCAGCCTCTACGGCCGCCACCGCCGCGGGAGCGGGCGGCACAGCGTCCGACCTGGGTGCCGAACCCACATTCAGCCCTTCCGCGCCGGGCTTTATGTTTTTGTTGTCGATATCGTCGTCGCTGATCACTTTCGCAGGCTTAGCCGCCGCGTTTTTCTTGGCCGCGCGAGCCTGCCGGGCCGCGTCCGCCACGGACTGATCCTGCGGAGCCGGCGTGTCCTGCGCATGTGCCGCCCCGCAATAAACGAACAGCAGCGCATACGCCGCCATGAGCGGCACACCGAAACGCCATGTCCTGTCGTAACACATAATACCGTTCCTCAAAATTACCTCGGTCCCGTCAAGGCCCTTTGGCAAACGCCAGAATACTCCCCGCGACCGCGTCCGGGCAAACCACCAGCCATCTGGCCGTGCGAATGAGGCAACGGGAACGACTTCGCACGCACGGTAGCATAGACACTCTTGTCTGCGTCCCAACGAAATCCCGCCCAGCCCTAACCTCTTGGCGGCCCTGGTATCCAGTGGCACAAGTACAACTGCGTGGAGAGCCCTCCATTCCGAAGAAGCAAATGCCGCTCCGCGGCTTCGTCGAAAAACTCCCGCGCAAACGAGTTAGAAAACATCGTGAATTCTGCGATGATATTCCCTTACGCCACAATGCGAAAACACAACGACGATCGAACTGCCCGGACCAGAATCAATTGGCTGCGCATCATTCCCTTCGTATTCTTGCTCGCGCTCGCTCACGCGTGCGGCGCGGAAACGCTCTTCGCCCAGGAATCGACGTCCCCGCCGGATCCAAAACCCGTGGCCTCGGTGCCCACCGCCCCGGCGCCAAAGGCGGAAGCCACGACTGCTGCCGAACATCCCTTTTGGGACGCAACCAACGACTGGCTCTTCGCCGGTGTAGCCGCTTCCCGTACACTCGACTATTTCTCCACCCTGAATATGCGTCGCCGCGGCCGCCAGGAAATTCTGCTCACCAACGACGTCGTCGACAATCATGCAGCTTTCGCAGCCATCGAAGCAGCCGGCACCGCAACGTCCATCGGCGTTTCCTATTTGTTCCACCACTACGGTCATCACAAACTCGAGCGCTGGACCTCCGTCGTCCACATCGGACTTACCACCACCGGCGCCGTCCGCAATTACTGCCTCAAGACCGCCCATCCGGCAGCTCCCAAAAGCCCGGCAGCCGGCGACCTCGCCAGCAACTCTGATTGAGTGCCTCGTGCTCAGGCGATTCGCGTCAACTTGCAGTTCGGAGGGCCGAGCCTCATACTCCCGCGTTAGGACGAATGACACGACGCCAGACGTTACACCCGCCGCAGCGCGGACAAAGCAACTTGGGGAAGCATAGTTTTCCGCATCATCGCATCAGGCCCTATCGCGGCGGGCATATGCCTCTTCTTCATCTTCACCCTCACCCTCGCGCCAACCTCTCACGGAGCTAAGCTCCCGCCGCAAGCCTCCCAGATTCAAACCTACCCCGAGCGTCCCGCCCCCTCACAACCCGCTGTCCCCGGCTCTCGTTCCCAGCGACCCAACTCTCCAGAGTCTCCGAAGACCGAGCAGTACACGCTCTCAGAGGACCGCTATGCGAAAGCCGTCGCCTATTCGCGTGCCCGGTACATTCTCTATTTTGTTTCCTGCGTAGTAGGCGTCGTCGTTCTCGTGTTCCTCCTGCGCCTCGGGATTGTCGCTAAATTCCGGGATTTCGCCGAACGCGTCACCGGTAACCGGTGGTTGCAGGGTCTCGTGTTTGTTCCTTTACTGATCGCAACCCTGGATCTCTGCGATCTCCCCATCCACCTTTATGGACACTCCCTCTCGTTGCGCTACGAACAGTCGGTACAAGGTTGGGGTTCGTGGTTTTGGGATTGGTCGAAAGGCGAGCTGCTGGGCGTGGGTTTCGCCGTCGTGCTGGTCTTCCTTCTGTTCGCCGTCATGCGTTGGAGCCCGCGTCGCTGGTGGTTCTTTTTCTGGCTGGCCGCTCTTCCGCTTCTTCTCTTCGTATTGTTCATCAGTCCGTGGTTCATCGATCCTCTCTTCAATACATTTCAGCCGCTCGACGCCAAGTATCCCGCGTTGGCTGCGGAAATGGAGAAGATCGTCCAGCGCGCGGGTCTCGATATTCCGCAAGATCGCATGTTCCTGATGGAGGCCAGTAAAAAAACCAACGACGTCAACGCCTATGTAACTGGCTTCGGCGCCTCCAAGCGTGTTGTCGTCTGGGATACCACCATCCGGAAACTAACCACCAACGAAACGCTTTTCATCTTCGGCCATGAAGCGGGCCACTACGTCTTGCACCATATCCGCGACGGCTTTCTGTTTTTTAGTGCCGGGTTTCTCATCGCCCTCTATGTCGGTTATCGCGGCCTGCATTGGTTATTGGACCGCTGGGGAAAGATCTGGAAAATTAATGGACCTGAGGATTGGGCGACCCTCGGCGTGTTTCTTCTGTTGTTGCAGGTACTCGGCTTTTTCGCCATGCCGATCGCCAATGGCTTCAGCCGTTCCCAAGAACATGCCGCTGACGTCTACGGCCTCGAAGTGATCCACGGTATCGTTCCCAATTCAGCAGAAGTCGCCGCCCACTCCTTCCAGGTCCTCGGAGAAATCGGGCTAGCTGATCCTAATCCTCCAGCGATCATCACGTTCTGGCTCTATTCGCATCCCCCGCTGGCAGAGCGCTTGGTCTTCGCCTACAGCTACGACCCTTGGTCCAAGGGCGAATCCACCAAGTACGTAAAGCCGCGCCTCCAATAGCCAATATTCACGACAGCCACGTCTCACGACACCCGCCGGCGCGCAAAACTCGCCACCTTGTGCCGGTTCCCGCACACCGCCATCGAACACCACCTCCGCCGGTGCGTCCGCGACGTATCACAAAAAAACAACCCGCACCCAGGATTCGCACAGACTCGAATGCGCGCCTCCGCCCCTTCCACGAAAATCTCCGCGGCGGAACGAGCAATCGCCGCCAGCAGCCAGTCCAGCCCGCCTTCGCGCGCGATAAACTCAAGCCTCCAGTTCCCATCGGTGTGAACGAGTTCGTCGTGTCCCTCGGTGATGCGCAGGATCTCATTGACGGGTAGCGCGCATTCGAGAGCGACTCGTTCTTTTTTTGCCATCGCGCCGAAAGCGCGGCGCAACCCGTCGCGCAGCCGCACCGAACGCGACAACACCGCAAACGCAGCTCGAGGATCCGTTTGCGATAGGGTGAGCAGTTGAGCCCCACGCTCCGCTGAAACGATTCGCGAGACTTCCAGGAAGGCCACTAACTCTTCCCAAGAAAGATCACGGTCGGGTGCACCCGGGTACGAAGGGGCGTTGGCAAAGTCCACGGCGAGTCGTCCGCCGAGCAGGACTACGATATTTGGCGTTTGAGACATCGTGAGCCTCCAAAGAAGCCTATCTCAAGCGGAATAAGGGTTATGCCCATTAACCGGTTAAAAGTATCACAGCGGTTATGATCACTCCAGCCTTTCCAGCAACTTAAATCTCGCACTTTCATCCATCAGACTAACGATGACGTACTGTCATCTGTTGAGGATGGCTGACTCGCCCCTTACCGTCCCGGTTGACTCCCCTTCACCCAATTTCTTTCGAAACCCGCAGCTCCCTTTCGTCCTCCTGCGCGTCTTCATTTACCTCGTCCTCGTGGAAGCATTCACGTACGAGTTCTTTTGGGTTGGCAACGTCGCAGGGCTGATCGGGCGTCCATCCCTGACTCCCCAGAGTCTGATCACTGGCGAATCCATCCGCCTCGCCGGCGTTTTGGCGGCAGCTTGGGTGATGTCGCGACTCGAGCGCCGCAGCTTCGGAGATTACGGACTCCCGTTGCGCGGCGCGCTGGGAAAGCATTTCTGGCAAGGCGCAGTCTTTGGCATCCTGGAAATCAGCGCGGTGCTCGGCGCGCTCGCCGCGCTCGGCTACTACCACTTCGGCACCATTGAAATTCAGGGCGCCAGGCTTTTCCAGTGGCTGGCCTTTTGGCTGGTGTTCTTCCTGGCAGTAGGGCTATTCGAGGAATTCGCGTTTCGCGGATACGCCCAATTCGGGTTAACGCAAGGCATCGGCTTCTGGCTGGCCTCACTGCTCACGTCGCTCATTTTTGGAGCCGTGCATCGCACCAACCCGGGGGAAAGTTGGACCGGACTCGCGGGCATCGTGCTCACCGGCTTGTTCTGGTGTTTTACCCTGCGCCGAACCGGCAGCCTCTGGTTTGCCGTAGGCATGCACGCCGCCTTCGACTTTGGCGAGACCTTCCTCTACTCCGTCCCCGACAGCGGCACCGTCTTCCCCGGCCACCTCTCCAGCGCCACTCTCGCAGGCCCAACCTGGCTAGCAGGCGGCTCCGCAGGCCCCGAGGCCAGCATCTTCGATTTCGTCGTCCTCCTCCTCTTCTTCTACGCCTTCCACCGCCTCTATCCCCCGCGCCCAAGACCAACCCGCCCCAGCAAGCCGGCTAAAGATTTCATTTGACCTGAGTTAACTATTCTGCTATAGTATATAACAAGTTTACCTGCGTCTTAAGTAGCACGACACTCCTGTTTACGCTGAGGATCGAAGCGTCTGTGTCCCTTCCAACGATACCGACACGCGTCCACGAAGCGCGGTTCGCGCCAAGCAGGCGTTTTCATGGCCGTACCGACCCGATTTAGCAGCGACCGAAAGCTTGGCCTTCGCCTAACCCTCTTAGAATCAAATCACTGCGCCAAACGAAAGCGGATCTCCTTTGTTTTCAAATCACTACACAAAAAGGAGGGGGGTGGGGTACAAGCGGAAAAATGAGCCATCAGCCCGAAACGCAAACTAATGAACAAGTTCCGAAGCAAACACCAACTGGACGCCCTTCGAATTCGCCTCCGGCAACACTTCGGCAAGCGCCTTCAACGTCGCCGGATGCGGATGCCCGATGGCGATAGCCCTCGCCTTTCTCGTCGGCTTCACGCAACGCTAACCGAAGCTGTTTGCTGACCGCCGCAACCTCCGCCACATCATCCAGAAACGGCACATTGCGAAACCCGGACTGCACGCCGGCGCGTTGCGCCGCATCATACGCGACGGTAGCCGCCGTAGTTCGGCTGTCGATATAAAAAAGCCGATGCTCGCGCAGCACCGGCATCAATTCATCCATCAACTTCACGTCCGCCGTCGACTGCGAGCCTTGGTGATTGTTGACACCGGCCACATCCGGCACCGCGCGCAAAAATCCGTCCACCAGCGCATTCACATCGCGGCCAGACATCCCCGGGCGCAGCTCCTGCGATTCCGGCTTCCCCTGTCCGACGGACTCCATCGGAAGGTGCAGCATCACCTGGTAGCCGCGACGATGCGCCTCCTCGGCAATTTCCACGGAATGAACATGGTTGGGCAGCACAGAAATTGTCAGCGGATACGGCAAAGCAAAAATGGCCTCCGCGGCAGATCGATCATTGCCAAGGTCATCCAGGATAATCGCCAGTCGCGCATGGTCGTGCGCTGGGGCTTTTTGTGTTACCGCAGGCGCGAATTCGATATGGATGGTGTGCGTCGGGAATCCCTCGCGGCGATACCCGAATACGATTTCTCCCGGGTCCGCCGCCGGGTCCTCCGCCACAGCCTCCTGCGTCAGGCCGTGCCTGGTCGCAACCCCCCCAAGCGATTGCAGCACTCGCGCCGTCGCCCCAGAGGGATCGTTGGTGTTCGGTCGAATCGTGATGTCCACACGGTCACTGCTGTGCGGACTTTCGTCCGACGCCTCCAAGTAGCTATGCAGGTCCGAGGCGGAGACGCCGGCAGAAGCGGCTGCCGCCAAGAACTCTCGCGTAATGGCATGAATCTCCGAGGCGCGCACGGGCCTCTGAGCCTTCCGGCATCCACCAAAGAATGCGGCCAGCGCAAAGCCAACCAATAGAAGCAGCCTGAATAGGTGTCCTGACTCGGGAAGATAACGAGGATCTGATTTGGGGCAAAAATTAAAAAAGGACGGAAGTGTCCGTCCTTTTGCTGAAAGAAGCTGGCGGATTTCCCGCTGTCGAGTCGACCCGGTCCGCCAAATCACCTGCAGCTAGGCGGCTTTCTTGGCAGGAGTCTTCAGCAACTCAAGCGCTTTGCGGTAGATCGGATCTTCCGGCGAAAGAGGACGCGGCCCGGAAGGCTCGGCTTTCGATGAGTCACTCGCGGATGCACCGTCATCGTCCCCGCTGTCTGCTTCGTCGGTCGCGGACGCTCGAACCACCTCGTTCGGTTCGACGCCATCTTCCAAAATCGGCTTGCCTGCCGCGTTGAAGTAATTTGCCACGGTAAGGAACAGCGCCGAGCCGTCATCCATGGTGATCAGTTTCTGCTCCGACGCCACACCAAAGGTACGCTCGCCCACCACATCGCCGCGATGATTCGCGACCATCGCCGAAGCCAACACCTCCGCGGCTCCCGATGTCGTGCCATCAATCAGCACCGACACCGGCCCCTTCCACACCACCTTACTGGATTCCGCCGTGAGCACCTGCGGCGAAACCGTCTGCCCGCGCAGCGTCGCAATCGTGCCGGACGGCACAAACAACCGCGCCACCGCGACTCCTTCGGTTACCGGTCCGCGGCCGCACTCGCGCAAATCCAGCACCACTTTGTGGATTCCCTGCTTCTCTGCCTCCAACAACTTATTCCGCACATCGTCCGCTCGCCCGTTATCCAGCGAAGGCAGCCGCAGCACTAAAATGTCGGGATCCGCTTTCTGCACGATGGTCTTCGGGAACGCTACCTTCTCGCGCACGATGTCTACTTCGTCAGGATCGGCTTTGCCGCGCCGAATTACTCCCACCTTCACGCCGCTGCCCACTTGCCCATTCAGCAAATTGAGCGCCTGCCCCACCGACATGTCTCGCGTGGTGAAGCCCGCGATCGACTCGAAAATATCTCCGCTGTGAATGCCGGCCTTCTCCGCGGGGCTGTCCGGCAAGACCGAGACCACAATCACGTATCCGAAGCGCTTGCTCATGGTCAGGCCCGTCTCGCCGGTGCCTGCATTCTGTTGCTTCTGCTTGTACTCGGTGTACTCGCGTGGAGTCAGATAGCTGGATTCCGGATCAAGCGATTCGAGCAAGCCGTGCAACGAGCCCGCTGTAACCAGGTGCATATTCGGCTCGTCTACATAGTCGGCCTGAATCTTTTGCAGCACTTCGCCGAAGACCGTGAGCGACTTGTAGGCTCGGTCGTCGGGCGTGCGTCCCAGCACATGGCCGATACCCGCGTAGCAGAAAATCGCAACCGAGACTGCAATTATGCCAAAACGCGCTTTTCGATTCATTTGCCCACCTGAACGCAAAATTCAGTTCTTAGTATAGCATCGCCAAGCTATCGGACGCGGCAAGAAAGCGAAAGGAAGCCTGCCATTGGTTTTCGATATCGGAGATTCGAGAACATAGGGGATAACGCGGAGACAGAGAGTATGCCGAGGAGCACCGAGGCTGCGGACAACCTGAAAGACACGACAAACGAGCTAATTGTTGTACGTTTACCACAGCGAATTCTGCCAGGGGCTCATTTGTGTCCATAAGTTATTGATACTATGGAACAAACAATAGAAGATCTGGACAACAAAATGCTATCATATTCCATTCATGTTTCAGACGACCATTCTCCGCTCATCGTCTGCTGAAGGTGTGGGGTTACACACCGGCGTCCACGGCCATATTCGGCTGACTCCCGCTCCAGCTGACACCGGCATCGTTTTTCGCCGCATCGACCTCGACAATTTTCCAATTGAAGCGCAAGGCCACAACGTCGCGCGCGTCAGCTACGCGACCAGCCTGATGAAGCAAGGCGTACTCCTCTCCACAACCGAGCACCTTCTTGCTGCGATTTACTCCTGCGGAATCGACAACGTCTTCATCGACATCGACTCGATCGAAATTCCCATCCTGGACGGCTCTGCCGAGCCTTTCATGCAGATGCTGGAACAATCGGGTGTCCGCAAGCTCCGCCGAAGACGCCGCTACCTGAAAGTTTTGCAGCCGCTGGAAGTCGTCGAAGGCGATCGCCGTATTGGCATTTATCCCGCCGACGAATTCCACGTGCGCTGCTACGTCGATTTCCCGCATCCGCTGGTCGGCCAACAGGAAGTTGAAATGGCCGTCAACCCCGACACCTTTCGCCATCTCCTGGCCCGCGCGCGAACCTTTTGCTTCGAGCGTGACATCGAGCCGCTCCGCTCCATGGGCCTGATTCGCGGCGGTTCGCTGGAAAATGCCATTGTCCTGACCGACGACGGCGTGATGAACGGGCCGTTGCGCTTCCCCGACGAATTCGGCCGCCACAAGGCGCTCGACCTGATCGGCGATCTGGCCTTGGCAGGCCTGCCGCTCCTCGCCCGAGTCGAAGCCCACAAAGCTGGCCATGCCCTGCATACCCAGCTGGTGAGCCGCCTCCTCGCGGATCCCTCGCTCTGGACCATAGCTACCGATGAAGCTTCGCATTCCGCCCACGAAGCGGTCTTGTCCCTCATGGCTCCCGCTCCCGCCACCGATTGAACCTTTCGACTCGCGTTTACAAATCACTACTTTGCGAAACCCTCCCTGCTCCCCCAAAATGAACTGACGCCATGGCTCCTAAAGACCTTGCTATCGTTATCCTTGCCGCCGGAAAAGGCACGCGGCTGAAGTCCAGCCTTGCGAAGGTGCTCCACCGCGCGGGTGGCCGCGCCCTGGTCGAGCAAGTTCTACGGGCGTGTGCTCCCTTGGGCGCCAAAAAAACCGTCGTCGTTGTGGGCCATCAAGCCGAGCAAGTCATGGCCGTGGTAGAACCCAGCGGCGCGACTACCGTCTTGCAACAACCGCAACACGGAACCGGCCACGCCATGCAGGTCGCCCGTCGAGCGATAGGCAATGCCAAGGTTGTCGTGGTGATGCCAGGCGATGCTCCACTGGTGCGCACCGAGACGTTGCGCGCGATGGTCCATGCGCATCGGACTGGCAATGCCGCTGCAACCATCCTGACCGCTGTCGTAAGCGATCCAAGCGGCTATGGGCGCGTCGTGCGCAAATCCGAAACTCAGGTCGGCGCCATCGTCGAAGAATCGCAGCTCACCGACGAGCAGCGCGACATCAACGAAATTAACTCCAGCATCTATTGCTTCACGCTCGAAAAACTCTGGCCCGCGCTCGCGGAAGTAAAGCCCAACAACAAGCATCGCGAGGTCTATCTGACCGATGCCATCGCCATCCTGGCAGGCAAGGGTGAAACCGTTCTGGCGCAGATCGCTGCGGATCCTCGCGAAGTTCTCGGTTGCAATACCCGCGCAGATCTCGCGGAAGTTGACCGGATTTTCCGCGAGTGGAAGCGCAACGCGTTGATGGCCGCGGGCGTTTCGATCCAGCTGCCGGAAACGGTTTTGATCGATCCCGAGGTGATCGCTGGAGAAGACACGGTCATCGAGCCTGCCGTCCATCTGCTCGGAAAAACGAAAATTGGCGCGCGTTGTTTGATCCGCACCGGGAGTGTGCTGACCAACGCTGTGCTGGGTGATGATGTGATCGTCGAGCCGCACTGCGTGATCGCCAACAGCCGCCTCGATGAACGCGTCACGGTCGGTCCGTTCGCTCGACTTCGCCCGGATAATCACCTGAAGGCAGGCGTGCACATCGGCAATTTCGTGGAGCTAAAGAAAACCACCGTGGGCGAAGGCACTAAGGCGGGGCACTTGACCTACCTGGGCGACGCGAAGATTGGCGCAAAGTCGAATATCGGCGCGGGTACCATCACCTGCAACTACGACGGGTTTCACAAGTATCCCACGACCATCGGCAATCGCGTTTTTATTGGGACCGATACGGCACTGGTCGCTCCTGTCCGGCTGGGTGATGGCGCATATATCGCTGCCGGTTCCACGATTACCGACAACGTTCCCGCGGAGGCGCTGGCCATTGCGCGCGGCCGGCAAGTGAACAAGCCTGGTTGGGCTGCTAAGAAGCGCCGCGAACTGGCTGCAGCGGCCAATCCGAAGAAGTCTTCGCGCAAGTCAAAGCCTCGCAAGTCAAAGAAGACCCGCTAAGACTACGTGGTTCTCTCATCGTTTGCGATTTAACGAACGCCGGGCTAAAGCCTAGCGCCTACATGACGTAGGACGTTGTTGGTTTACGCTGAAACTGCTTTCGCTATTCCCTTTTCCAGGGATTGCCATTCGGCATCGGTTAGCTTCAACTCGGCGGCCGCCGTGTTTTCTTCTAGATGCTCGACGGAAGACGTCCCCGGAATCGGCAACACGACCGGTGAGTGATGCAGGAGCCATGCCAGCGCGATTTGCGCCGTCGTGGCCTTGTGCGATGTTGCGGCGCGCTCCAGGACGCTGCCTGGTCTGTTCAGTTTGCCCTGTTCCATCGGGAACCATGGGATGAAGCCGAGGTGGTGCTTTTCGCAGAAATGCAAGACGCGCTTCGTGGGTGCGGTCGGCGATGTTGTATTTATTCTGCACGCTGACAACAGCGACGGTTTTTTGGGCGCGCTCGATTTCCGTCACAGAGACTTCGGAGAGGCCGATGTGCCGAATCTTTCCTTCTTTTTGCATTTTCTTCAGTTCGCCCAAAGAGTCCTCAACCGGTACGTGCGGGTCAATGCGATGAAGTTGATAAAGATCGATGCGTTCGAGTTTCAGGCGGCGCAAGCTCATCTCGACGCACTGGCGCAGATACTCCGGGCGCCCGACGACGGTCCACTGGTTGGGTCCCTGGCGCGTGAATCCGCCTTTCGTGGCGATCACCAGGCCCGCCGGGTACGGATGCAGAGCTTCGGCGATAAGACTTTCGCTGACCTCGGGGCCATAGGCGTCCGCCGTGTCGATGAAATTGACGCCCAGATCCGGCAGGCGCTTCAGGACGCGCTTTGCTTCTTCGCGATCTTTGGGCTCGCCCCAGATCCCGGGGCCGGTGATGCGCATTGCGCCGAAGCCCAGGCGATGGACCGGGAGGTCCCCGCCAATGGAGAAAGTGCCGCTAGCTGCTGCGTTAGGTGTAGACATGCCCGTTGGATTC
>CAVSNL010000011.1:0-12383 GCA_963729285.1 uncultured Acidobacteriota bacterium | reverse complement strand
CAACAACAACTTTGCTCCGACAGTCGGCGCTGTTTCGCGTTCTAATCGTTTCCACGGCGGGCTAAAGTTACGTTCCGGATTCCGCTTCGGTTTGGGGATGCTGCGGCGGAGTCCGGGATCGGTCGACGTCGCCGCAGCGCGTCGCGGTGACACTACTGGGAATCCTTGGTGGATTGGCGTTATTGCTGGCGACGGTGGGGTTGTACGCGGTGAGTCGTATACGATCTCGCAGGGCACGCGGGAATTTGGATTGCGCATGATCTGGGTGCGGGGGCGTGGACTTTGTTGCGGGAGGTGTTGTCACGTGGGTTGGATTTGACTGGGATTGGCGTGCTCCTTGGGATTGCGGCGGCGCTTGGAACGACTCGGCTACTGGGGAATTTGTGGAACCGGGTGAGTCCGCGTGACCGAACTGATCCCGCGCGCGCTTTGCGGGATTGAGTCACGCGTTTGCTGAAGTCGTGTGGAGGCGGCTTCGGCTTTCCTAGCTACTTTCCGTCGCAAATATAGCGCACTGTAGTGCGCGTTTGTGCACTTTGGGGCGATTCGGTCATGTTGAAGTGTAGCTTTTCACATTGATGCTGCGTCTGAAGAAATCAGAGGAGGCAGCGTGATCAAACTGCGGCATCAGCAACCGAGTTTGTGGCACAAGGGACTAGCGAAGGACATCGAGGATTTGTGGGAACCGTGGATGAGAGAAGTGGACCAACTGCTGGAAGACGCGGCTTTGGTGGAAGAGGTTTACCAAGCACAAGGAAAACGCCATCCCAAGAGTCAGACACGAGGGCGAACGCAGACACCGGCAGAAGTCGTCCTGCGGCTATTGATCCTGAAACACGTGCGGAACTGGAGCTACGACACGCTGGAACGAGAAGTGCGTGCGAATCTGGTGTATCGCGCGTTCACGCGCATCGGAGACGAGAAAGTGCCGGATGCGAAGACATTGGCACGGCTGGGACAAGCTATCGGGCCGGAAGTGATTCAGGAGTTGCATGAACGGCTGGTGGAGTTGGCGCGAGAGCGGGGCGTGGTGCAAGGGCGAAAGATGAGGGTGGATACCACGGTAGTCGAGACAAATATCCACTATCCGACGGACAGCAGTTTGTTGGGGGACGGTGCGCGCGTGCTCACGCGAACGATGAAGAAGGTCGAGAAGGCTACCGGCGGACTGAAGAAACGCATTCGTGACCGGATGCGTAGCGTGAACAAGAAGGTGATGGCCATCGCCTTGGCAGGGCGGCTGAAAGGACCAGAAGGTGAGGAACGCCGGGTCCAGCGGTATCGAGAGCTTGTGAGTCTAACGCGAAAGATTGTGCAGCAAGCGGAGGGAGTGCTGGAAGAAATGCGGGATCTTCCAAGCCGTCGGCAAGGGCGGCTGAAACCGCTCCGTGAAATCTTGGAAGCGATGGGCGAGCGTGTGCAACAGGTCATACGACAGACCAAGGCGCGTGTGTTGCAAGGGATCACTCAGCATCCCCATAAGATCCTGAGTGTTTTCGAGCCGCACACGGAAATCATTCGCAAGGGGAAAGCCAGTAAGCCGAACGAGTTCGGTAACCTGGTTAAAGTGCAGGAGGCCGAGAACCAGATCATCACGCACTACGAAGTGTTCGCCGAACGTCCCGAAGATTCCCGACTGCTGATTCCCGCAGTCGAACAACACCAGCGCCAGTTCGGGCGGCCACCACGAATGGTTGCTGCCGACACGGGCTTCTACAGTCTAAAAAATGAAAGAACCATCCAGGCCATGGGAGTAAGGCGCGTCGCGGTGCCCAGTCGGAGTACGAAAAGTAGCGAGCGGAGAAAATTGCAGAGAACGCGTTGGTTCCGGGCTGGGCAGCGCTGGCGGACTGGATGTGAAGGTCGCATCAGCGTGTTAAAGCGTCGCCATGGATTGAGTCGTTGTCGTTATCGAGGGTTCGAAGGGATGCAGCGATGGGTTGGTCTTGGAGTCATCGCTGACAACATCATCCAGATCGGCCGCTGTCTCGCTATGCAAAGGGCGTAAGGTTGGACCCTCAACGCAAACGCGTTGGGGGAATCGAATATGCAAACAGAAGTGCATGGTCTCTTGAGGCTGCTTGGCTTATTCAAAAGCGGCTATTTTGCGACGGAAAGTAGCTAGCTAAGAGGTCTTGGTCAAATTCCACTTTGTATGATTCGCGCGGGCGGTCTCAATGGGTCGACGCAACACTTTCTTGAAGTTTACTCGCAGGAGTCTGAAAACCTAAAGTTTTTCGTGGACGTTGATTTAAGCGCAGCGCTACTTTGTTCAGGTCCGACTGGGAATAGTTGGTTAGGTCTGTGTTCTTCGGGAAGTATTGTCGTAAGAGCCCGTTTGTATTTTCGTTCGAGCCGCGTTGCCAGGGACTCTGCGGATCACAGAAGTAGACTTTCACGTCCGTAGCCACTGTAAAGTCCTTGTGTTTCGCCATCTCCAGTCCGCGATCCCACGTCAGCGAGCGCCGCAGCGTAGCGGGAAGTTTACGAACGTGTTTACTCAAAGCCCCCACAACCTCCACCGTATCTCTGCTGGGTATCTTGATCAGCATGACAAAGCGCGACTGGCGTTCCACCAAGGTCGCGATGTGACTGTTCCTTGAGCCGCGCAGGAGATCGCCCTCCCAGTGACCCGGGATGGCGCGGTCCTCCACTTCAGCGGGCCTTTCCCTGATCGAGATGGCCTCGGGGATTTGACCGCGCGCGTCTTTAAAGATACGAGAGTGTTGCGACCGGCGTATGCGGCGCTTGGATCGCAAGTGCTCCAGCAGCTCCTTTTTCAGCGCTCCACGGGCTTGAATGAACAGGCTTCGG
The DNA here is from genome assembly GCA_963729285.1 of uncultured Acidobacteriota bacterium. GTDB lineage: Bacteria > Acidobacteriota > Terriglobia > Acidiferrales > UBA7541 > Acidiferrum. The sequence goes on along the minus strand of CAVSNL010000011.1, from coordinate 9,569 downwards.
TAAATGGTTTCGTGCGACACGCGCATGCTCTCATCATCGGGATACTGGGTTTTCAGCCAGCCGGAAATCTGCTTCGGCGACCAGTCCAGAATCAGTTTACTCGCAACGATGTTCCGCAACTTCAGGTGGATAGAAAGAAGGCAGCGCTTGGGCCGCAAGGCCGACTGCCAGGCTTCGCCGTCCGCTGGACTGGCTCGATACCCAGGACGGCCACCATGACGTGCGACCTCCCGGCTCACGGTCGATACCGCTCGCTCTAAACATTTGGCAATCTCACGGATCGACGAACCGGAAGCCAGCCCGCGGGAGATTTCCTCGCGCTCACGCAGCGTGAGCGCGAGGAGCGCACGCCGCCGGACGGCCGGAGCAATCCCACCGTGACGCGACACCAGACAACGAATGGAGGAATGTTCTTTGCCAAAAGCGCGCCCGATCTCATGCAGCGTCTGCCCTGCCTTCCAACGACGCCACACGTCGCGCTTCTGCTCCGCCGAAAGCCCAAACCGTCTCCCTTGTTTCATAAACACCACCTTTGAAAACTGCTTTATACCAGATGGTGTTGCATCGACCGTTTGAACCGGCAGCGTTTATCGGGACCTTACCCGGAACAATACCGTTTCCGGAAGGCCATGATCGCCCGCAGTCACAAGCAGTCTTGATACATTCCAAACACTTTCGGCACGTCGGTCACTGTGCCTGCTGCGTCAAACTTCACCTGCACACTGATGAAGCCTCTATCTGTACCGCAGCCGAACGGAGCGCAACCTGACGTTCGCACCGCCCCGTATGCCTCAGTTTCTAGCATCGTGAACGGGATGTTGTGAACTGTAAAAAACCGACTGACCACGCGCTTATTCGTGCCGATCGTCAGTTCTTCGGCCGCTTCTCGCTTTATGGTTTCAACTTGCCGTGCAAACGCCGCACCGCGCACATTGCACCCTGACTCCAAGCCAACTCGCTCCAGCAACTAAAAAAACTACCGTTGCCAGGCTCCAACGCCCTTTAGCTATAGTCACGGCGTCAGTGTGCTGCGATAGCCAGAACTTGCGCAAGATACCGGGCACAACAAAGCGCTCAACGGTCAACTCCCGGTAAGTCGCGTCATCGGAAACTGATCGCGTCGAAGATGGAGTCGGAATGCTGGAGTGGTGTCGGCTGGGCTATACTGAATCGCTTTTATGACTTGGTGCGGGGAGAGGGATGACGCTGCAGAATCGGGTGGCTTTGGTTACTGGCGGGAGCCGCGGGATCGGGCGGGGGATTGCGGTGAAGCTTGCGCAGGATGGGGCGCGGGTGGCTATTGCGTATCGCTCGAATAAAGTGGCGGCGCAGCAGACTTTGCGGTTGTTGCAGGAGAAGGGCGCGGACTGCGTGGCGGTGGAGACGGATATTAATGATGCGGCGCGGTCGGAGGATTTGTTGCGCACGGTGGTGGATCGCTTCGGGCGGATTGATATCGTGGTGAACAATGTGGGCGATTTCCGGTGGGGGACGCTGGCGGAGTCTTCGCTGGAAGATTGGCGGAACGTGGTTTCGTCGAACCTGATGACGGTGCTTTATGTGAGCCGGGCGGCGCTTCCGCATTTGCGGCGGGGGCGGTGGGGACGGATCATTAATTTGGGCGCGGTGGGGGCGGAGAGGGCTTTCGGTCAGGCGAAGATTTCGGCTTATGCGGCGGCGAAGGCGGCGGTGGTGGCGTTGTCGAGGTCATTGGCGCTGGAAGAGGCGAAGAACGGGATTACCGTCAACGTGGTGAACCCTTCGAGCATTGATGAGAATGAGTTGACTTTGAATGAGGCGCGGCGGATTCGGGATGCGCGATTTCCGATTGGGCGGCCGCCTACCGTTGAGGATGTGGCGAATACTGTGGCGTTTTTTGCTTCGGAAGAAGCTGAGTATGTTACCGGGCAAGTCGTGAATGTCAGCGGCGGCTGGATGCTTTGAGATTGTGGGACATGTTGATTTTGTCAGAGCTTCGGAAAGGCGGCCCTTCGCAGCTTCCGTTTCACGCGTTAGGTTTTGGTGGCGCGGCATCTAAACCCCGCCCTCTCGGAGAGGGCGGCTACAGGTCTCGTATTTCGGGGTGGGCGGGGTGGTCGCGGGTCCGTGGATTTGGCTTGCGCGGAGCCGGCAGGATGCCCTTCGAGACTCAGGGCAAGCCGACGCTACCAATCACGCCTGCGCTACGCGTTCTTCAAACCTGCCATGAAAGTTCTTACTTCGGAAGAGATGCGTGAAGTTGATCGCCTGACTATCGAGCGGGTCGGAATTGCCAGCTTGCAATTGATGGAGACTGCGGGGACTCTCGCGGCGAACTGTTTTGCCGCGTGGATGCGCGATGCTGGATTGCATACGCCCACGATTGCGGTGCTTTGCGGCAAGGGAAATAACGGCGGAGACGGGTTCGTTGTGGCGCGGCATTTATACCCGGCGGCGGGACGCGTGCGCGTGTATTTGTTTGCCGGATTGGACGATTTGCGAGGCGATGCCGCGACGAATTTTCATCGGTGGCGCAATCTGGGTGGCGACATCATTTCCGTTGCCCGACGAAAAGTCATGGGAAGCGGTGCGGGGTGAGGTTGGTGGCGCCGATGTGATTGTTGACGCGATATTCGGGACTGGATTTCGTGGGGTGGCATCGGGAGCCGTGGGGCAGGCGATTGCGGACATCAACCGGATGTCGCGGAATGCGACGGCGGCGCGGCCTGCGGTGATTTTTGCGGTGGATACGCCGTCGGGGCTGCCTTCGGATGGAGGAGCGGCGGAAGGGCCGGTCTTGCGGGCGCATCATACGGTGACGTTTACGGCGCCGAAGGTGGGGCAGTTGGTGTCGCGGGATTGTGAGGCGGCGGGTTCGCTGCGCGTGGTGAATATCGGATCGCCGGTTGCGCTGGTGGAAGAGGTTGGCAAGGGATCGCTGCGGTGGAGTGAGCCGGGGGAGTTCGCGGAGCTGCCGCTGGTGCGGACTACGGACGGGCACAAGGGTTTGTACGGGCACATATTGGTTGTGGCGGGCTCGCAGGGGAAGAGCGGCGCGGCGGTCATGTCGGGGAGCGCGGCGTTGTTTGCCGGGGCGGGGCTGGTGACGGTTGCTACGCCGGATGTGGTGCTTCCGATTGTGGCTGCGGCGCATCCGGAATACATGACTGAGGCGCTGGTGTCGACCGACGCGGGCACTGCTTCCATGCGAAATTTTGTTGATAGCCCGCCGCTGCCGCAATCGGGCGATCGGCAAGAGATCGATAAGTTCCTGAAAGGACAGCGATTCCGGTTCATGGTTATCCAAGCTGGCAAGACGGTTCTTGCGGTGGGTCCTGGGCTTGGTACCCATCACGAGACGCAGGAATTTATTCGAACAATCGTAAAGGGGAGTGAAGTACCTGTGATTGTTGACGCCGATGGATTGAATGCTTTCGGGCGTCGCGCTGACGATTTGCGTGATCGAAAGGCGAAATTTCTGGCGATTACGCCGCATCCGGGAGAGATGGCGCGGCTGCTGAACAGCTCGATCAAAGAGGTGCAGGCGGATCGCGTGAAAACGGCGCAGGAAGCGGCGAAGCGATGGGACGCGCACGTGATTTTGAAGGGGTCGCACACGGTGCTGGCTGCGCCGGATGGGCGGACGTTTGTTAACGCTACCGGGAACGCGGGGCTGGCCAAGGGTGGGTCGGGCGATGTGCTGACGGGCGTGCTGGCGGCGATGACCGGGCAGTTCAAGACGGATGATTGGTTGCGAGTTTTGGCGCTGGGCGTTTATTTGCATGGGGCGGCTGCGGAGGTTGCGACGACGGGCACGGACTTGTCGGGGCTGGTGGCCGGAGACGTGGCTCGGGCGGTGCCGGCGGCGCGGCTGAGACTTCTGCGGGAGCTGCAGCGGCGTGGGTGAAGAGGTGATTACGCGATCGGCGGAAGAGACGATTGCGTGGGGCAGGGAATTCGCGGAGCGGCTGCAGGCGCCGGTTCTCGTGTTGCTGACGGGCGAGCTTGGAAGTGGGAAGACTACGTTGACCAAGGGGATTGTTGCGGGCCTGGGGGCGGCGGCTGAGGATGAGGTGACTAGCCCGACGTTTACGTTGGTGCATGTGTATGGAGGGGCGGCGAAGGTTTATCACGGGGACCTTTATCGGATTGAGAATTTTCATGATTTTGAGACTTTGGGGTTGGAGGATGTTTTTGCTGCGCCGGCGGTGATGATTTTGGAATGGTCGGAGAAGTTTCCCTTGGAGTCGCCTTGGCCGCAGGTTCGGGTGCGGCTGGAGCATGTGGGAGGGGATTCGCGGCGGATTTTGGTGGGTTGAGGTTGATTGACCAGCGTGCCGACAGCGGGCGGAGAGAACAGCCTGCATTACGGGTGCGCGTGGGTGGATTGGAGTCTAAACCCCGCGGTCTCGGAGACCGCGGCTACAGGGCGCTCCGACCTTTTACTGGCTAACTGTCTCGCCAACGATGGTACCGGTGGCTATTGCCCGCTTCGCGTGCCACTGCTAGCTTGGAAAAAGCCCTTCTGGCGAGACTACATGGCTTACGAGATTCTTACCCCTATCGCGACGGAAGAGGCCCGGATCGAGCTCAAGAGTTATAACACCACGATCCCGATGGGATCGCTGGCCATTGGTGTGGATAACATCCACCACGATGTGTTCCTGAGCCCGAAGTTCGTCCAGGCCTCGCGCGACTATTTGTTCGACCTGATTCGCCAGAGTACCAAGGCGACGTATTTTTCCGGGATCGAGCTGCGCACCGTCAAAGCTCCGGACAACGCCGCCTACCGGAAGCTACTTACCGATCTTCTGCAGAGCGCCCTGACGCAAGCCAAATATCAGAAAAATATCGAGATCGACTTGCTGTTCCGGCTGGCGCTGCTGAAATTTCTGACCGTCGAGATCGGCAACCAATTTGCGAATTTGATCCTGGAAGGCAAGGAGTGGATTCGTCAGCGAGGCGAACATTTCGAGCGCAGCCAACAGGCGCATGTCATCAAGTCGCGCTTGTCGGAGTTGCAGTCCTCGCGGCGTGTGGTGGTACGAGGGGTGGGACAGCAGATCGCCCAGATGGTGGCCGACGCCGAGGATAATGTGGTGTCGAAGGCGCGGCGCGCGCTGTTTGGGGAGGATTTCGCCGCGTACTATGAGCTGCTGAAAAACCGGCTGGTGTTTCTGGATGGCGGCAAGGACGACGTGTTCTTTCTGGAGCACTACGTGCTGCTTGGGAATTACGTTCGCGATCCCGACCGCTTCGAGGCCATGGACGAGTTGTTTCAGGATTTCCTGAGAGACGCAGGATTGGCGATCAGCCAGGATTCTGCGTACACCGATGCGAGTCAAAGCCATAGGACGCTGATGGAAGCGGCGCAGGGAATGCGCAACGAGATCGCCAACCTGGAAGAGCAACGCGAGAGCCTGCAGAAAAAGCTCGAGCGCGGCGACAGCTTCTTGAACAAGTTCTTGAGTTCGGGTGATCCCTCGGATTTGAAAGCGTCGCTGAGCGATGTTGAAGCGCGGTTGAAGCATCAGGAAGTGAAGCTGGAGGAGTTTGGGCCGCAGATTGAGGCATCGAAACAAAAGCTGGAGTTTTTGACGAAAGACTACAAAGGCCGCCTGGGCGACTATCTCAACGATCCGGAAAACGCCAAAAGGCTCTTCGATCAGACATCCGTAAACGCGGGCGACAGCTCGCCTCGCGGGAAACTGCTGTCGGAATTGCTGGAGCGTTTGGAACAGCAGGAAATTATTTATCACGTGCTGGCAAGTTACGAGATTCGCGCTATCTCGGCGGAATACAGTCCTCCGGTGCATTTGCAGCAGCTACGGAAGGCCTTGGTTTCGAAAGAGGAGATGAAGCGGGTTGAGGGCGTACTGAAGCAGGTGCCCGCGCGGCAGTTGTCGCTAAAGCCGATCGAGGATCTGTCGCGGAAGATAAGGCGTTTCTCTCGCGAAGAAAAACTGAGTTTCGTGGTGCGTTTCGCGGGTGATTTCCTGCGACTTCGACGAGACGTACGGAACGCCGAGCACCTGAGCACCTGCATGGAGCGGGTCAACCTGGTTACTACCGAACAGGCGCGCGAGCTTTCGCGATTGAACAATCGCTTGTACGAGTGCGTGCTGCAAGAGGAGGCCAAGCCGAATCAGGACCAGGTGGTGTCGCACGTGATCATCAAAGCGGACGTGCGGGGTTCGACCAAGATGACGCAGGACCTGTTGTCGCGGGGGCTCAGCCCGGCGTCGCACTTCAGCCTGAATTTGCATGAGCCGGTGAAGAAGCTGCTGGATCGCTACGCGGCGAAGAAAGTGTTTATCGAGGGAGACGCAATTATTCTTGCGATTTTCGAGACGGAGTCGAATCGCGCCTATGCGCGAGCGGTTGCCAAGGCCTGCATCTTGTCGCGGCAGATCCTCGCGGTTTGCAACTCGTATAATGATCGCGCGGCGACCACGGACCTGCCGGCGCTGGAACTCGGGATCGGCGTGGCGTTTCAAGGGTCGGCGCCTACCTACTGGACTGATGGGGATTCGCGCATCATGATCTCCAAGGCGCTCAATTTGTCGGACCGGCTGTCGGGATGCGCGAAGATCGCCAAGCGGCTGATGACGGGGCAGAAGACGCATTTCTCGGTATTCCAATTTCTGACCGCCATGGAAGGAGCGTCCGCCGAGGAGTTGGACGAATTCCTGGTGCGCTTTAACATGAACGGGATTGAATTGAACGAAGAAGGCTTTCAGAAATTATCCGAGGAGATTTCGCTGGACTCGATCGAGACCAAGCTGGATATGCCGTGGGGCAAGGAAAATGTGATGTTGCACTACGGCGAAGTGCCGATGGGAGATTCGGTGGAATTGCTGGTTCTTCGCAAAGGACTTGCGCGGGAACTGCGTCCCGACGGGGCGATCGGAATCGCCTCGAGCCACCCGTATTACGAAGTCTGCACGAGTGGCGCGCTTTACGATTTGGTGGCGGCGCTTATCCGCACCCAAACGGCGGCGCTGGAAGCAACACGCGCCTGAGGCCTGCCGCCAGTCCACCAACCTTTGCAGGTCCGTTTGGGCACCGCCGATTCCGTGTCTTGTGGTGACGGGCGACTTTTCAGTGCGGGCAGCGCCGGGCGGGGCGAGCCCCGCCCCTACAAGGGAATCCTGGACTTTTTACCTATTTGGAAATCGGCTGGCCGCGATCGAAATCGGGAGACCTACGCAGAAAATGTGCACGATGATGGGAACAAGCGTGCCGCTCAGAGTAAAGTGCCTCTTCGGGAGTGCTGACAGGGGAATTACGACCAGATTCATGAAGAAGAACACGAGCACGCCGTAAAATGCGCCCGACAACAGATAGTGTTCGACCAGCGCAGGCAGGTAGCGGATGGCAAGATTGAAGATCAGCGCCGCAACCATCGCGATCAAGATGTGACAAAACAATCCGAGCGCCGCTGATGCCGCGCCATGACGAAAACTGGCCGAGCCCAACAGGCCGCTGGCGACGCCTTGCCACAATCGAGTGAAGGAAATGCCTCGCATCGCGAAAGTAACGGTCGCTGAAATGCCGTCCAGGAGTGCGGCGACGCCTCCGCCGAGCAGAACTGCACGCATTGTGTTGGTCATGGCCGAAGTATTGAGACAGCGTGGGGATCGGGCGAGGCCAGCGCTTCGATCACGGCCAGAGGACCGGTCAACAACCGCGCGCTCAGGATACTGGAATCCAAGGTTGCACCGCCTCTATATTTCGGACGCAGCGAAGCAGCTTTTGTTATCACGCAGAAGGCCGCGAAACGGTTAATGCGAGAAGCTCACTGAGTCGCGGCATCTTCGAGCAGAGCGAGTGCCCGCACTTTATCCTTTGTGCGGGCGACTGCGGCTGGATCGTCACACCACGGCGTTGCGCTGGATTACTTCGCGGTACCACTCCGCGCTGAGCTTGGGAGTACGCTTTTGGGTCTTGAAGTCCACGTAGTGAATGCCGAAGCGCTTGCTGTAGCCGTCGGCCCATTCGAAGTTGTCCAGCAGGCTCCAGAGAAAGTAACCCTTGATCGGGTAGCCCTCCGAAGCAGCGCGGTGCAGGTGTGTCAGGTGATTGCGAAGGTACATCACGCGATCGGTGTCTTCGATGTGCCCGTTGGCGGCGATCACGTCGTCGGACGAACAGCCGTTCTCTGTGATGTATAGCTCCTTCGGCTTCCAGATGTCGCTGGGATTGCGGATAGCCCAGTACAGCACTTCCGGACCGATGTTGATCCACGGCGAGGCCATGTGTGGATACGAAGCCGGCCGGGGCTCGATGGCATAGCCCTCCGGCGAACCGTCCGCGCGAACATAGTCCGGGGTATAGACGTTGAGACCGACGAAATCGAGCGGACTGCCGATGGCCTTGAAATCGCCGGGCTCGACCTTGGGAGCGTTGGCTCCTTCGCGCTGAAGATACCCGTCAGTGTACTTTCCTTCCATGAGGGCGGTGAGGAACTGAGCGTTGCCTTCGCGAGTGGCACGGCGGGCGGCTTCGATATGCTCGTGGCTTTCGATGACCGGGACGTAGACGTTGGAATTTTCCGCGAGGCCCACTAGCGTTCCGCTCTTCGCGCTGGCGCGGATGGCTTGCACTGCCAGCCCGTGGGCAAGTATCGCGTGGTGGCGCACCTGGTTGACCTGCAGCGGGAGGGAGCTTTTTGCCCGGCGCAAACTGGCCGGTCTTGTAGCTCAGATCGGTGAAGCAGACGAATTCGTTGGTGGTGAAAAAGTGATTCACGCGATCGGACAGATGCTTCGAGACATACGCCGCGTAATCGGCAAACGCCTTGGAGGTGTCGCGCGATTCCCATCCGCCGGGCAATGCCTGGGGCAGATCCCAATGGAAGAGCGTGATGTATGGCTGAATATCGTTGGCCAGCAGTTCGTCGACCACCCGCTGATAATAGGCGAGGCCTTTTTTGTTTGGCTGGCCGGTGCCGTCGGGGAAGATGCGTGACCAGGAGATCGAGAAGCGGTAGACTTTCGTGCCCAAATTCTTGAGCAGCTGCACATCTTCTTTGTAGAGATGATAGGAATCGTCGGCGACATCGCCGGTGTCTCCCTGAAAAGTTTTCCCCGGCGTGTGGGAGAAGGTGTCCCATACGGATGGTTTTCGCCCGTCTTCGTTTGCGGCGCCTTCGATCTGGTAGGAGGCGGTGGCGCAGCCCCACTTAAAGCCGGCCGGGAATTGGAGTGAAGTCCCGCTCGACATTCGAGCGAGCGCGAACCTGGGGAGAGAAGCGCTGGCCAAAGCGGTGGCTGCTGTCCCAGCGATAGTGCGGGCAAACTGGCGGCGTGTGAGAGTGTTCATAAGCCCAATAGTGTAAATCACTTGGCGGCGCGCGCGTCAAACAAAGATTCGAAGCGTGATCCCGCGTTGAAAGCTATTGGCTCTGTGAGGACGTACTCATGAGGTGGCACTTACATGAGGGTGGAATCGGCGTGGGATTTCAAGTTTTGTTATGATGTTTTGGCACCGGGGGCGAAAAGGGTCCGGTGATCTTCCCGGCCTTCAAAGCCGGCGATTCGGCCCTTCGCGGGTCGAATGGTGGATTCGACTTCCACACGCCTCCGCCA
>CAVSNL010000010.1:0-154694 GCA_963729285.1 uncultured Acidobacteriota bacterium | reverse complement strand
CACAGGATGGTCCCCATGCCCAACACAGGCCTGATTTGCAGTCAGTGCAATGATGTCGCCGACGTCGTTACTCCGCTCAATGGCAGCACCCTCTTGGCCAAGACGCTGACGAGCGAAATAATCGTCGCTCTCCACACACGATGTGAGGGGCCGTGGGCAGAGAAAAACAATTGCGAGCGGCTCGTGCCTTTGAGAAAAATGCGTCGCCGGTATGCCAGCCATTCCGCTCCCGGGAGCGCAACAGTGGCGCGAGGGATTCCGTTAGTTTCATGAGTATCATCTCCCCTGGCTGGAATGCATCGCCGTGAACCTCTCCCGCGTCGATCTGCTGTTTGTAGTGTGCTTGTACTGATCTTCCACGCCGGCGTAGACGACCCATCTGATAAGTCGTCAGGACAGAACGACAAGAGTTGCCTCAGGGGCCGAAGCCCGATATTGCTTGCCTTTGAACGTCGGAACTGAAGCTCCGACCCTCAAAAAATACCTTCTATGCAGTTACGGAATCGGCGTCTTGGTATGTGCGGACCTTGGAGATACGATGTTTCGCAGGTGCGTCACCCGCGGGGGGCTTGAGCGGGGCGTGCGCAGTGGAACTGTGCGCGGGAGGCGGCGGAACAATCGCAAAAAGCATCAGGCCGAGTACCATCATTCCCAGAATCGCGATGATCACAATGTTCCAGTGTCGAAAGCTGACGACGCTCTTCGTGAGATCTCCATGCTGAGCGGGAAGAAAATACCAAGTCTGCGGTTCCGACTCCCGAGAGGAATACTTGCGATCGTACATGGACTGCTCCTCGCCAAGCGCTGGCTCCAATCATCAGAGCGGCGCTCATCCAACCCTGTTTATGAGACGTGTCGTACTGCGATATGGTTGCCGGAATAGCGCCACAATCTGGCCGTTGTTTACGCCAACGATGACGGCTCTTGGATAAGAGCTCCGCGGTCTAGGCGTGAGGACTATTCGTCAGATCCTCGGAATGTCGCAACGCTCCTAGGTGTTCAAAAACCCGGGAAAAGTTTTTTGAACCTAATTTGTTCGGCAAATCTGGACCTTCGGAGAACAGCTCAGTCTTCGGCATGACTTCGAACGTAGCGTACATTTTCTTACCTCGGCGAGCCCGGTAACACCTGAACCTCTGCGGATGCTCCGCGGTTTTCCATTGCCGTAAGGTGTGCGCCGGGAGTAGGTTGCCATCGACGAGCAAAAGTACGGCAGACAGTGGGTTAGTGGTGACTCTTCTTTCGCTGAGCCTGGTAGCAGCGCTGTTGGTTTCACGCTGCACCGCACAGAAAGACGCTGTAGCGTCGGGGACTGACATCAAGCGTGGTGAGTATCTGGTAGAAACGATCGCAGAGTGCGGCGAGCACGAACTGATTGGCCGTACGCTCGATTCGAAAGGCGGATTACCGCAATGATCCATCGCTGTTTGAAAGACTCCTCGGTGGCAAAGCTTTTCTGCGCCGCCGCTGCGCTCTTTTCCGCTCTGTGTATCGCCCCGCTGGGTGCGCGGGGCCAGTCCACCGGCGCGGAGAAGGATTCTGACGTGACGCGCCAGATGAGCAGCGCGTTTGAATCGCTCGTGAAGCGGGTCTCACCCGCGGTGGTGGAGGTGCTGGTGACCGGCTACGGCTCCGCGGACGAGGATGACGAGCATGCCTCGCACGCCGTGGGCCGCGAACGCAGCCTCGGCTCTGGCGTGATCATCGAGGCAGACGGCTACATTGTCACCAACTATCACGTGGTGAAGGGCGCGGATCGCGTGCGCGTGGTGCTAACGCCGGCGGACAACCAGGACTCGCAGCCCAGGGCTTTGCTGAAGTCCCGCGGGCGTATGCTTCCTGCCCGGATCGTGGGTTTCAGCAAACAAATCGATCTCGCGGTCCTCAAGGTCGAGGCTACGGGACTGCCGACTCTTCCCATCGGCCGGTACGACCGTATTCACAAAGGACAGCTCGTCTTAGCCTTCGGCAGCCCGGAAGGTTTGGAAAATTCTGTGGCGCTGGGTCTGGTCAGCTCTGTCTTGCGGCAGCCGGATCCAGATAATCCGATGGTCTATATCCAGACCGATGCGGCCATCAATCCCGGGAATAGCGGGGGTCCGCTGGTGGATGTCGAAGGCAACGTGGTCGGGATCGACACTTTTATCTACACGAAGTCCGGCGGAAATGAAGGCATCGGCTTCGCCATTCCCAGCGGCATCGTGCGGTATGCCTACGGACAGATTCGACAGTACGGACGCGTTCGCCGCCGCTCGATCGGCGCTGATCTCCAGACGCTGACGCCGCGACCTGGCCCAAGCACTGGGCTTGCCTAATGAAGCGGGTGTGATCGTTTCGGACGTTGTTCCTGGTAGCCCCGCCGAACGAGCAGGGCTGAAGATTCAAGATGTCATCGTAGGCCTGGATGGGCTGCCGGTAGACAACGTCCCGCTGTTTGCGCTGGGTCTGTATCTGCTGAATACCGGCAATTCCGCGAAAGTCCAGATTGTGAGAGGCGATAAAAAGCTGGACCTTGCGGTGCCGATATTTGAACCGCGGACGGACCCGCAGCGGCTCTCTGATTTGGGCGACCCGACGAAAGGTCTAATCCCTAGATTGGGTATCGTTGGCGTGACGACCTCGCCGGAGGTTCTAGACCTGTTGGGAGAGCTTCGGATTGCTTCAGGCGTGCTGGTCACTTCTATCGTTGACGATCGGCTGGCGGTCGATTCCGGCCTTTTGGAAGGCGACGTGATTCACACGTTGAATCGCACTCAAATCACGAGCGTTGATGGCCTGCGCGCCGCGTTCAATAAGCTGCAACCAGGCGAACCGGCAGCGATGCAAGTGGAACGCAACGGCAAGCTTACCTACGTATCGTTTGATATGGAATAGTTTGGCCCGAGGGACTCGATCTAGTTGATTTCGCGCGCGTGCAACTGCGCGACAAGGTTCGCTGAAATCTCAGACGCGGTCTTTTTGACGGTTTTTTCCGGCGCGTTCTTTTCCATGACGAATTTCGCCGCGGCCACGTATGGATTCATGGTGATCACGGCGCCTAGTTTCTTGCCACTGGTGTCGCTCGTGGATTGCTCGTAAAGAGGCTTGTCCGGCTTGGCCAGATCGGTGAGACTCACAAACAGGGTCATTTTGGCCTCCCCGGATCCAAATCCGATGATGGCGCGGTGAACGCGGTTTCCTTCATCCACTTCCGTGAATACGCCGTGGACCCATGCTCCCGATGCGGGTTGGGCGTCGCCCGCCGCAAGGCGCTCGGAGTTGTAGCCCGCTTTTTGCAGATCCTTGACGATACTCTGCGACATCAAATCGACCAATTTTTCGGCCTGGGCTTCGGGATCGTGTTGCTTGCGTTTTCTCGGGCGTTCCAGAATTCCGGGGCGAACTTCACCCAAAACGCCACCCTGATCTACTTTGACGTCTTGTGCGTCCAGCGCAAAGTCGCTGACGTATACGGTCACGTTTCTCGCAAAACCCTGCGCTGGAGGATTTTGTTTTCCCGGCGAGTTCCGTGATGCCGCGGTGTGCTCCGAACCAAGGCCGGATAATCCGAATAAGGCGAAGGCGAATAGCAGCAATACTGGTTTCACGATTCGAACTCCTATCCGGCTCAAACCAATCAGGGCCCAGACCTAGAGTTTGTGATAGTCGGAGTTCTGCGTAGCAACTGTGAGTTGCTTGCTAACTCCCTCCATGGTGGCACTGTCGACGTGGTTGGGACCATCGGGCAAGCGCCCGAACTGGACGGTGAGTTTCATGATGTCGCTGGGGTCGTCCGCGGCGGGCCACATTCTTCGAGATCAAGCTGCGATCGTTCATAAGTCTCCCCTAACAGTCCGTGGCGGAATCGCATTTTACTGAGTGGCGAAGTCTGTATCTGAAATAGCGATGATTTTTCCGCCGATCGAATGGTGGTGATGAAACACAAGGTTTTCTGGGACTCGAGGCCACGGAAGGGCGACGGAACAGAAAAAGCAGCACACAAAGAAACGAGGACTGACGATTTCTCAGCTCCCGTGGAGTACCCGAGCCCAAGAGCGAGCGAAAAATTAGACTCAGATTGAATGCCCCAACGTGAATCAGCAGTCGCTTGAGAATGTTTCGGTGTCCTCGTAGATGCGTTCGTCTCATTCCGCCCGTATCGTAGCAGTGCGCGAAGTTCCGCTCGATCAACTCGCCTCTCTTCCGCAGCAGGCCCTGGCCATAGGCTCCCTGCACTCGCCGCCGATTGGCATAGACCGCTTGCTGCTCCTTGGCTTTGCCTTCCCAATGCCGTTGCCCGGGCTGCTTCTTCTCCGAAATGTAAGCCCGCACTTCCGCACCCTGCAGATTCGCTACCACCGCTCCACTGTGGTAGCCCTTGTCGGCCACCACTTCTTCGATGCCCTTCAGATGCACTTGCGGTTTCTGGCTCGGTTCTTCTGTCCCAATCAACTCCGCGACGTTCTCACCGGCCTGCGCTAGAGTCTCGACCACCGTGGTGGTGTCCCCCGAATCGGCTTCCTGCAGCGTCACCGCCAACACCGCACCGGTCTTCAGATCCACGGCATGCTCGGCTTTGTGTGCGAGATGCGTTCGCCCATCTTTCATCTTGGCGATGCGCGCATCTCCATCATGCGGATTCACCCCATCTTCGTTACTGGCCTTGTTCTTCCGCGTGCGATCCACTCGCGCTAGGTCTTCCCGCGTGGGCGTCTCGATTCCCGATTCCTTGGCCAAGCCCTGCAAAAATTCCTCGTAACTCTCACCCGTATCGCGCCGCACGATCGAACGCATCGCCGCGTTGGCCTCCAGCGTGGTCGCGTCGATCCCCACCGTCTTGCCCTTCACCAGCCCCTGCTCTCGCAGCACTTCCAAAATCCAGAAGAACACTTTGTGGTGCGTCTCCACATCGATCAGCCGCCGTGTCCGTGAAATGGTCGAATGATCCGGGGTGGGCTCGTCTATGCCGATTCCCAGAAATCTCCGTAGGCCCAACGAATCCGCCACGCGCCAGGCGATTCCCCGCTCGGAATCGAGGCCCTCAAAATAGCCCACCAACAACAAACGAAAATAGATCCCTGGCGCCAAAGAGGGTCGTCCAATGTTTTCCGCGTAAAACTTCGCGCACTCCCTCTCGGCAAACTCGTCAAACTTCCTCTCTTCCAACAATTCATTCACCCGCTTGTAAAAAGGATGTGCCGGCCCCTTGGCTAGTTCCTGCTGTGCGATCCACATCTGCTCTTGTCGCTGTCTTCGCCGCCGCGTTCCCATGCCCATCCGCAGTTCTCCTCAAATCTGGTTCCGCATTCTACAGAGATTTCCGAGGCAGGGAAGTTACTTCAGGTTACCAATCGATTTTCACCACAGGCTGCTAAGGCGCCTTACGCTGCTCGTCGGCAGCAGGAACGGGTCATTTCTATCAGAATGCGCGACCAATGCCGAGAGCTAATTCTCGCCGTGGAGATCATGCCACCCGCTTGCGTGGAAGCTTCGCACACGGGCGCTCGAAATACTCAATTGCTGCGGCACGAAACGCACAAGACAGCCCACTCAACCCGCCGCCGATGACCACCGCCTTGTATATGTGTCCCGCGACCTGTAAATGTTATCCGGGAGGGAAAAGCCCGGACCTGCAGGGGTCGGAGCGCCCACATTGATGTCGATGCACTTAACGAATTCGCTCGGGGGGCGGCCGTGGAGTCGCTAGTTGATTTCGTCGTCCGGTATGCGGCCAACGGAGATGAAGTGGCGGTGCGTTACCGTCGCGGGTATCGCATGGAAACCTGGACGTATGCGCGAATCGCTGTGGAAGCGAATCGCGTGGCTCGCGAGTTGGAATTCCGCGGTATTCATAAAAGCGATGCGGTACTGCTATGGGGCGAAAATTCTCCCGAATGGATCATTGCGTTTTGCGGATGCCTGCTGTGCGGCGCCGTGGCTGTTCCCATCGATCACGGGTCGACAGGAGAATTTGCGTCTCGGGTCGCGCGCGAAGTCAGTGCCAAGTTCGCCTTTCGCAGCCGGGGGCTTACGAACATCGAGCTGCCTTCGGGTTCCATCGTTTTGGAATCCCTTTCGGAACTCGTTGCGCAGCGTGACGCTTCGCCGTACGCCGCGCCGCGTCTGTCGCGTCAGGACACGTTGGAGATTATTTTCACTTCGGGGACAACCGCGGAGCCTAGCGGAGTCGTGATTTCTCACGGCAACGTCCTTGCCAACATCGAGCCTATTCAGCGTGAGATTCAGAAGTACCTTCGCTATGAGCGTATCTTTCATCCTTTGCGATTTCTGAATCTCCTCCCGTTGAGCCACATCTTCGGCCAGATGCTGGGAATATTCATACCGCCATGCTTGGCGGGAACCGTAGTTTTTATCGATTCGCTCAAGCCTTCCGGCCTGATCGATGTGATTCGTCAGGAGCGCGTCTCGGTTTTGGTCGCGGTCCCTCGATTTATCGAATCGCTGGAACGCGAAATAGAGCGGCAGATGGAACGCGATGGCCGAATCCAGCGATTTAAAGAGGACTTTGCTCGCGCGGAAAAGGAGCACTTTCTTCGGCGGTGGTGGCGATTCCGGCGCGTTCATTCCTATTTTGGCTGGAAGTTTTGGGCATTCATTTCCGGCGGCGCCGCGTTGCCCGAGCGGACCGAAGGGTTCTGGAATCGATTGGGATACGCTGTAATTCAGGGATACGGCATGACCGAAACTACTTCACTCATCAGTCTGAATCATCCTTTTCGTTCGGCAAAAGGCTCGATTGGCAAGGTCGTTGCCGGAATGGAAGTCCGCGTGGACGAAAACGGCGAAATCCTGGTGCGCGGCGAGAACGTTGCGAAGGTGTATCGCTCTGATGGATCCATCGCAAGCCGTTGGGGAATCCGATGGATGGTTTCATACAGGAGACATAGGCGAAACGGACGAGAATGGCCGCTTATATTTCAAGGGCCGCAGTAAGAATGTAATTGTCACGCCGGCCGGCATGAATGTGTACCCGGAAGATCTGGAAAAAGCGCTGCGCCGCCAGGCGGGTGTACGGGACTGCGTCGTGGTTGGGATCGAACGCGACGGCAACGCAGAGCCTTGTGCGGTGCTCTTGCTTGAGGATCCGCAGGTGAAGCCCGCTGCCGTAATTGAAAACGCCAATCGCTCCCTGGCGGAATATCAAAAAATGCGGCAGTGGTTTTGCTGGCCCGACCCCGATTTTCCGCGTACGCCAACGCTTAAGCCACTCCTGGCGCGGATTCGCGAGGTCGTCAACGCAAAAGTCGGAGCGATGCCTGCCCCACAGGACGGCGAGAGTCCGCTAGCCGGGCTGATCGCGCAAATCACCGGCCGCGCGGTGGCGTTGCATTCACGCGATGCCGCGCTCGATGCGGACTTGCGAATGAGTTCGCTGGATCGCGTCGAACTGATGAGCGCTCTCGAAGACCGCTACCAGACTGACCTCAGCGAAGTTCGATTCAGTGAAGCGACAACCGTAGGTCAGTTGGAGAAACTTCTCTCGGAGACGCATGCTCCTTCGGCGGAGCACGCCTATCCGCAGTGGCCGCAACACTGGCTCACGACGGCAATTCGCCTTGGCGTCTACTACCTGTTCGCCTGGCCGGCGACTTATCTTCTCGCGGCGCCTCGTGTGCAGGGTCGCGAGAATCTTCGTGGACTCAACGGACCCGTTCTGGTGGTGGCAAATCACGTCACTTATCTGGATATTGCCTGGGTTCTTCCCGCTCTGCCCGCGCGTTTTCGGAACCGCCTGGCCACGGCGATGGGCGGTGAACGGCTCGCGCGAATGCGGCGTCCATCGAAAGAAATGAATTGGTTCGGCCGTTTTCACGAACGCCTCGACTACTATCTGGCACTGTCACTCTTCAACGTATTTCCGTTGCCCCAGCGGTCCGGATTCTTGAAGAGTTTCTCGTTTGCCGGTGATCTTGCGGATCGTGGCTGGAACATTCTGGTCTTTCCAGAAGGAAAGACAACGGAAGACGGACGCATGGTTCCCTTTCGCTCAGGCATTGGCTTGCTTGCGAAACATCTGAACATTCCCGTCGTTCCTATGCGTCTTGATGGACTCTTTGATTTGAAACAGGAGCATCGCATCCTGGCGCGCCCGGGACACGTGCAAGTCACGATTGGGCAGGCAGTTCGCTTCGCTTCGGACCATGATCCGAATGAGATTGCGAGGGAACTGGAAAGGCGTGTAGCGCAACTTTAGTCCGTTCGGAATGCGCGCCTCTGCGATGGACTGACATAACCGAGGTGGATGCGTGTAGCGTCGTCCAAAGGCTCCGCTGGCGAGAAGCGGTCAGCGCATCTGTCGCTACGGGTAACCCAACCAATCGGGACTGAAGTAGAATCGGTGACGATCGCTGTGAGACAGAAGATGAAGGTGAAGGAGAAATCATGGATTCGAGACAAGTGGTCCTCATCACCGGTTCGAGCACCGGGTTCGGCAGATTGATCGCCGAGACCCTCGCGCGCCGTGGTCATACCGTCTTCGCAACGATGCGCGATATCCAAGGACGCAACGCTGCAAACGCTTCGGAGATTCGAGCCCTCGCCGAAAAAGAATCACTCCCTCTGCATGTCTTGGAGCTCGACGTCACCAATGACGCTTCCGTGGACCATGCGGTGCACAAATCAATAGAGCAAGCGGGTCGCGTTGACGTCGCCATAAACAATGCCGGCTACGGCCTGATCGGTTTGGCCGAAGCCGTCACTACCGAACAGGCCCAGCAGATTATGGACACGAATTTTTTCGGATCGGTTCGCGTTAACCGTGCGGTGCTCCCCCATATGCGACGACAGCGCAGCGGTCTCCTCCTGCACATCAGCAGTGGTGCGGGCCGGCTGGTCATTCCAACGTTTAGCTTTTATTGTGCCAGCAAATTCGCGATGGAATCGCTTGCGGAAGCCTACCATTACGAACTGGCGCCGCAAGGAATTGAATCATCCATTGTTGAGCCGGGTGCCTATCAAACATCCGTCTTCGGTAACATCGTGACCGCTGCCGACCAGTCGCGCACGAGTACGTACGGCGTCGCCAACGAGATCGCGGCCAAGATCAACGGCCTCCTTACGACCGCGGCTGGAAATCCGCAGGAAGTCGCCGACGCGGTATTGCGGATAGTGGAAACCCCCGCGGGCGAGAGAAAATTGCGGTATCGCATCAGTCCCGCAGATCTAGGTGTCGACGAAATTAACGATCTCTGCGAACAGGTGCAAGCTCGTCTCTTCGAAGGGTTCGGCATAGCCGCCAACATTGCGTTCGCCAGGCGAAGCACAGCCGCCACAAATTGAGCCAGGCGCGATTGCCCTCTTCATTGTGGCCCCCGCGCACCTCGGGGCAGCCGAGTTTACCTTGCCGACCGAGAAGCAGACTCCAGGCGTCGACAAGTTGCAGTTCCAGCCCTACCTCAGCGCACTGTAGAGGGCCTGCATCCAGCGAACGTTGTCGATGGTCCAAAAGACCCTGGCTTTGTATCCCGCGGCGAGAGTTGACGCCCAGGTATGACGGTTGCGTTCGTTACCCGCAACATTCAGACGGTCAACCACGGTCATGCCGCGGGTGAGTTCACTCTCGGTTTCGACATCCACGAAATGTTCCGATTGCGACGTGACGATAGAGGGATCCAAGGCGATCGCCATCGCGACAGGATCCGGCAGGGATATCCCGTGTTCCCCAGACTGTTCGAGGAAAGCCTCTTGCCCGCGGCTGTTGCACTCGATGGCAAATTGGGCGACGGGCGTAGCGAAACTTAGCACGTGCTCTATATCGGACGGATTCAGTACGGCTTCGCCCCGACACAGGTGCCAGCCGACCAGTTCAATGGGAAGGCCGCTTCTCATCACCAAGCGTGCTGCTTCCGGATCGCACCAAATGTTGTATTCGGCCGCAGGAGTAACGTTGCCCTCGCAGCAGGGCGCGCCGCCCATGACCACACAACGACTCACTTTCGAGGCGATGCCGGGCTTCTTTTGCAAGGCGAGGGCGATATTCGTAAGCGGGCCTAGCGTAACCATCACCAGGCCCGGGCGAGATTCAATCGTGTCGATGATGGCATCGACAGCGCTCTGTCTTTCCGGAGCGCGGCGCGGCGGCGGGTAGCCGTGATCGCCCAGGCCGTCGCGTCCGTGAAACCAGTCCGCGCTTACATGGGTGCGCTTCAATGGTCGTTCCGCGCCTGCGAACACCGGCACGGTTGAGCCGCAAAGCTCCGCGGTATAGAGCGCATTGCGGGTGGCTTGCTGGACATCCACGTTTCCCGCAACGGTGGTGATGGCCAGGACCTCGATTTGAGGATTGCGCAACGCCATGATCAACGCCACGGCGTCATCGGAAGCGGTATCGGTATCAATGAGAAATGGACGGAGAAATCGGCGATTCACGCGACGCAGAATAACAAATTGGCTCGCGAAACTCGGCACAAAAGATGTACTTAGGCCCTGCGGGTTGGAAGCTTGCGCTGTAAGGAGCCTAATAAAGGCGAGACCGCGGCGGTGCCGCCTAAAACTGCATCGCGCTTACTATAAATGGAAGAAGGGGCGTGTCGGCCGATGCCTTATTCGCCCAATCGAAAGAAAAATCAACCCAAGCTCTGATAACTCATGATGTTTCCTTCAACTCAACGCGTATAGATGGTTGCTTCCACATTCATCCCCGGGCGCAACACCAGGAGGGGATCCTTTGCGGGTTTGACCAGAATCTTTACGGGAATGCGTTGAACGACTTTGATGAAATTTCCCGTGGCGTTTTGCGGCGGCAAGAGAGCCTGGCGCGAGCCCGTTGCTCCCGCGAGGGAATCTACAACGCCTTCGAACTCCTGGCGGTAGGTATCGACGTGAATGCGGACCTTCTGTCCCGGAACAACGTCGGCAAGTTGGGTCTCCTTGAAATTCGCGGTGACGTATACCTGATTTAGCGGAACGATGGTAAACAGCAATTGTCCGGGAGCTACGTACTGCCCCAGATCGACGGATTTCTGGGTCACCTGGCCGGTGATCGGCGCCGTGATGTGCGTATATGCGAGATTCAACTCCGCTTGCTGGAGCGCCGCTTTGGCGCGTTCAGCGGTAGCCAGGGCCGACTTGTAGGCGGCTTCGGCGATGGGCACTTGCCGCTCGCGTGCCTTGGTTTCCAGAAATTGCGACTGTGAGCGAAGCACCCGATTTTGCGCCGACCGTGCGTTCGCGCGCGCGATGATCACCGCTTGTTGTGCGGCAGAACGCGCCTGCTCAGCGGCAGCCAATTCGCTCTTGGCCACGCGCATGGTGGCTTCCACGGAGTCGAACTGAAATTTCGAAACGTCGCCGGTCGTCAGCAAGGGCTGATAGCGCGCAAAATCACTCTGCGCGCGTTCATTGGTGGCGCGTTTGGCTGCCACATTGGCCTCGGCTAGCTGCAGATTCGCGGTAGCGGATTGTTCCACGAGAGCCTGTGAGCTGGCATAGTCAGCCACGTCCGATTCTTTTTGTGCGGTTGCACCGCTGGTGCTGCTGGTGGTCGTTTCCCGCACCAAAGTGATTTGAAGTTTCGCGGAATTGGCCTGCGCCTCCGCAACGTCCAGGTTCGCTTTCGCCTGATCCACCTCCGCCTGATAGGGTCGCGGATCGATCTGCACCAGGACGTCGCCTTCCTTGACCGGAGTATTGTCATTGATGAGCAACTGCACGACATATCCGGGAACCTGGGGGGCCACAGCGGTTATGTGGCAGTCCACCTGCGCGTCGTCCGTAGTGACTCTTCCGGAAAACACGTACCCGGCCACTGCAACCAAGACGATCGCGACGATGAACGCGATCTTCACGACGGGGCTTTGATTGCGAACGCGTTCACGCCATGAAATGGCTGGGTGATCTATCGCCGGTGGCGAGGCATCGGCAGCAATCGCGGGTTGTTGCGATGGCGTCGGGGGAACGGTGCTCATGGGGCGGTTCACCTTTACTTGCTGTACGTCTCACTTGCTGTACATGGATTCGATCTCACCGGTGGCTCGCGCGAGATTTGCGCGAGATAGGTTGAATCGAAATAGAGCGCTGATCTGGTTGTCGCTGGCGCGCGCTAGCGCGTCCTGAGCGGTGATGACTTCCACATTTGTGGTCACGCCGGCTGCGAAGCGCCGTTGCGCCTGGGCAACTTCCTCCTGGGACAACTGGTAGCCCAGGTTGGCCACGTCCACGGCGTTCCGCGCGGCGTTCAGTTCGTCAAGCGCGGTCTTCACTTCCCTGACGATACGCGCTTCAATTTGACGGCGATTTTCCGCCACGCGCTGCCTTTCCAGTTTTGCGCGTGCCTCCTCGGCGCGGATGCGGCCACCGGTGAATAGCGGAAATTCCAACGAGAGTTCGTAGGTGTACGCCGGAATGCCATCGCTGAAATGCTCTCCTTGATATAGCCAGAAGCCGGAAAAGTCCAACTGCGGAAGTCGCTGTTCGCGGGCTGAGTCCACGGACAATTTGGCAATGCGATCTTGCGAGTTCAATGACCGAATTTCCGGCCGGGATGTCAGCGCTTTGTTCAGCAGAGCTTCCTTTTCAAGAGCCGGAAGGTCGTAGAAATCGAGGTGGTCGGTCACTTCTACGTCCTGATCTCGAGACAGATCGAGCAGTTCCGCCAGACTATACCTGGTTGTGCGGGTTTGCGTTTCGGCGTCGATCAGGTTTTGCCGCTCGTCTTGGAGCTCGACGTTGGCACGCACGGAATCAATATTCAAGCCGATTCCTGTTTTCTGAAGCTCCGTGGCTTGATCAAAGAGGCGTTGCGCGAGGGCGACACGCGCCAGTGCGGCGTCGCGTGTGGCCAGTGCGCGAAGGACAAGCAGGTATTGCTCGACAACCGCGGCGACTACATCCTCGCGTGTGGTTTGTTCGTCTGCGCGCGCTTCACGCGTGCCTTCCCGGCCGATCTGGTACCCGCGGAAAAGTGGAAGGCTCAGGATGGATTGCGAGAACTCGGGTCCCGCCTGGATGAACTGATAGGGACCAGCAGCGGCTCTTCGGGGACTCGATTCTATGGTTTGCACGTTGTACTGGCTCTTTGCTCCCAGACCTGTGATTGCAGCCTGCGGCAGCAACGCCGACCGGGCAATCTGGCTGGATCGATCGCTTTCGGAGACCAGGATTTGCGCGATGATCCGCTGCGGATTCTGCTTCAACGCCAGTTGCACGGCTTGCTTCAGGGTAAGTTGTAAGACCCCAGGTGCGCCGGGTGGCGCCTGTTGCGCAGACATGCTGGCCGGAAACTGGTAGTTGCAGGAAGACCAGGAGCAGCGCGGAAATTTGCCGAAAACTCGCGGCCATTTAGGAGCCTCCAAGTCGCGGACAAGTACTGGGCGAGGAGACGCATTATATGGGAAAAGGAGAATTTCCTGAGACGAATCATGATGGCAGCGAAAGACGATCTGACGCCTCGGATTGGATTGGTGCCAAGACGTGGTCGCCGCGCGGGTCAAGCCCGCCCCTACAGATCGATCCAATAAAACGGCCCAGATGGACACCCGTCCTCACCGGGAACAAATCTCTCAGTGTCTATTCAATAGGGAGCGTCCGCATTAGGTCCGCTGTTACCGCGAATCACCCAATCGGACTGGGGAATGGCACGGCTCAGAATTGGGCGCGTTCCGTTGCGTCCCAGATCATTGTCAAGGATTGAGAGCTTTCTAATTCCAGACGCCTGCCCGTAGAGCGCGATGCCCACACCGTAACCTTGTGTTCTCGGCGTCTGGTCGTCATACACCGTGTTGTTCTCGATGGTGACGTCCGAGATAGCTCCCGTTCCGCCCGTACACTTCGGACCCGGACCGCAGGCAATGAACAGTTCAATACCGGCATGTAACCCAACTTGCGCCTGGCTCCCGTTTTTCACTACATTTCGCGAGATCACAATGCCGTGGGCCTGCGTCTTGTCGGCAACGGCGATGCCTATCCCCGCCCCTCCCGCGTTTTCGCACCTGTTTCCGGAAATCGTCAATTCGCTCCCGCCGAGGCCAATACACAGACTTCCAATTACGTTTTTCGCCGCGACGATGGTGTTGCCGCTAACCGTGACACGCTGCGCGGGAGGCGCATCACCAATTGCCAGCGCATCCCGTTTGCGGGCACGCCGAGCCCATGCAACGATGTGGTTATTCGTGACTTGTCGACCACAGAGCGAGGTCAATATTGTTCCGAGCTGGAAGGTTGATCCAGAATATTTTTGGAAACGATCGCGCCCTTCCCTGCGGTCCCTCCCAGCGCGACCCCGAATCCCGCAGCGTTGTGAACGATGTTGTCGGTCACCACCACGTCACCGACTCCCGTGTTTCCGTTGGTCCCGAAGCACACAAAATTCCCGCTGGCATTCTCCGAACGGTTGTGGACGATCTTGACCCGCAGCGGCGAACGCATCGCCACGTCACCGGAGTTGCCTAGTTGGTCGGCGGTGAACGTAGTGCTCGTGCCGTTGTTCTCGAAATCGTTGTCCGCGATGAGCGCATCCGCTACGAATTGGCCTTGGTTCACAAACAGCCCGATCGCCGCTTGATACGCGTTGATCCATCTCGTTCGCCGTATCGTCAGCTTGCTTACACCAACGGATTGCACTCCGGCTGCTCCCAGCGAGTATTGGCCCGCCGACCGATTGCCATCTTTATTCCCATCGATGGTGAGGTCGGTGATCGTCACGTCGCCCGACGCGCCGCTCAGGTCCAACATGTCCGTCGCGAGATTGACGCCGCTCTTTCGACGGAGAGTGGTGGCGAGCTTCCCATGGCCTTGGATCCAGATGTGATCGGGAATCGCGATCGTCGAGGTTACCATGCACGTGCCGGATGGAAGGACCAGACGCTTGGCGGACTTCCGAGCCGCATCGATGGCTCTCTGAAACTCAACAGTATCGTCGGTGGCACCATCGCACTTCATCCGCTCGGCGGCGACCGCGCCATTCGAAACTTCTACCCCTTGTGCGACGATTAGGCACTTCACGGAAGGTGCGCCGACAAGTTGTAGGCCGTATGTGCCACCAAGCCAGGAAACAAAAAGCAATAGCGACGACAAGACCCGAACGACGCGCGACCCCTTGCGCAATGAGAATGGCCCCCTCTTCGGTCGCTCCCAAGTTCCGGCGAACCGGCAATCTATTTCAGCGCCTGGATTTCGCCGGACAATTCCAATTCCACATTAACCACCGGCTTCACCTTCAACAAGAATTTGCTGGGGTCCTTGATGCCCCACTTCACGTAAGGCACCTCAAATTTGGTAGTTCCCTTCCAATGATTGCCAGTGATCTCCGTGTGCACTGGAGCGATGAGGTCGTGATCCCCACCATGGATCGAAAAAACGCCGTGAACATTGGAGTCCGATGCCCCAGACGGCGCGACTTTGCCCTCAATCTGCGTGGGCTTAAAGAGCGCGTCGGGATATTTTGCGGTTTCCAAAATTTCCTTGTGCATGCGGGCGTCGCGTGAATCGTTTCCGCTTTCTCCGCTCGTTGCGTAGACCGCGATTTCTCCGCCGGCTCGCCCGGACTCCGGATCGAAATGAACAGAGCCTCGCTTGAGAGCGAATGTGCCGTGCACCATATGCAAAGTGCTATCCACCGTCCAGTGCACTTTGGACTGCGCCGGGTCGACCGTCAGAACAATCTCGGAAGTGGCAGGTGCAGCAGTTTGCTCCACGGTCGGCGCCACCGACGCCGAGACAAGCAGCCCGCAGCCAAGTGCCGCCATTGCCACAACCGTTATAGGTTTCCATCCCAAAGCCTTCATCGTTTCCCTTGATCCCTAGATATCCAGTAGCCGCCAACCGAGCATTGCCCCCGCTGACAAAACGCCGGTCGTATCTCCTGCCCCGCCATGAGCCGCCAGGAACCGCGCGAACAAATCGGGCCTGCTCTGTAAAGCGCGGATTACTCGACGGCGGATGCCCGGATTGCGCCCCAGCCACAGCATCAGATCGCCCATCAGCATCGAGCGCCTTGCGATCGCTCGATGCGCTTGCTCGTATTGCATCAGATTGCCCGCCGCCATCGCGTCGGCCAGCGCGGATGCCTGTCGAAACGCCAAGCCCAATCCGTCACCGGTGATCGCGTCCACGCCACCCGAAGCGTCGCCAACCAGCGCAACATTCCCGCGATGCACTCGGTCAAGTGAGCACATCGATGTGACCGCCCCACGCTCCCGGCTACTGAGTTCCGCGTTCGTAAGACGCGCCTCGAGTTCCGGCAATTCTCGGAGCGCCGTATCGAACAACGCGGTTTCTGGCTGCTCGGAGATCATCACGATGCAAACTTCTTCCCTGTCAATCGGTGTCACGTATGCCTGAGCGCGATGGCCCCAGTAAATCTCCATATAATTCGACCAGGGTTGCACCCGATAGTGCCGGCGACTTGCGAACCGCTGTCTTTTGCGTTTGGCCGCGTCCAATCCACTCCAGCGGCGCAAACGGGAACCCCGTCCGTCCGCCCCCACGATCCAACGGGCGCGAATTTTTCCGCTGGCCAGTTGCACGCCTTCCGCATCCATGCCACACACAGGCGTCTTCCACAGAAATCGCACGCCACACGCTTCTGCTTTTGCGACCATTCGCTCATGCAGCAGCGGGCGCCGTAAGCCGATCCCCGGCCCCTGCGGAAAATCAGCGGAGACTCGCGCCCCCTGTTGGACAAAACTTATGCCGGAAAATTTCCGGCCTTCCGTGGGACCAATTTCGACGCCCATGGCCCGCAAGCTCGCCAAGGTTTCCGGCATCATCCCTTCCCCGCACGGCTTTTCAATCGGAGGTGCGGAGCCGTCCGCAACGATCACCTGAAATCCCTTTTGCCGCGCTGCGATGGCGGCAGCGAGTCCCGCTGGCCCTGCTCCGGCTACGAATACGTCTGTACTTTGACCTGAACTGCTCACCTGCCCGCCTTTCTCGCCGCCCCTATTGACACTCTGATTTCATCCGCGTGCTTGTCCGCACTGAATCACAACCAAGACGACTCAAATATTGACCGCCCGGCGCGCCATTCCCAGCGCTTCGGTCCAAAACGCCGGCGACGTCTGCGCCAGCTCGACCACATCACGTATCGCGCTCACGAACTCATCCAACTGTTCCGGCGTCACCATCAGCGGCGGAGCCGCCTTCAGGACCATGAAGTTGTTCCCGCAGATTTGCGTGAGAATCCCCTTCTCACGAAACATTCGCATGACCACAATTTGTCCGAACATGGCCGGATGGATGCCGTGAAAAGCCTCATAAAGTGCGCGAAACGCGAGTTTTTTCGGCGGCACAAACTCGATTCCGTTGAGCAGCCCCATCCCGCGCACTTCCTTAACCATGTCGAAGCCCGCCAGTTCGCGGCGCAACTTCGCGCGAAACGCTTCGCCCAGGTTCAGCGCCCGCGAGCCGAGTTCTTCGCGTTCCAAAACGTCCAGGGTCGCTAGCCCAGCTCTCATTGACAAGCTGTTTTCGCTGAAGGTAGACGTATGGACAATGGCCCGCTTCAACGAAGAATAAACCGCGTGGTAAATCTTGTCGGTCATCAGCACGGCGCTTACCGGTATCAGACCGCCGCTGAGCGCCTTAGCCAGCACCACCATGTCCGGCCGGACGTCAAACTGGTGCGCCGCCAAAAACGTTCCCGTGCGAGACATCCCTGTTTGCACTTCGTCCAGAACGAAAAGCGTGCCACTTCGGTGACACAGTTCTTGCGCTTTCTGCAAGTACTCACGCGAGGGAACGTGAATCCCGCCTTCGGCCTGCAGCGGCTCCACCACGAACGCGGCCTGGCGCTTTCCAGCGAGGGCGCCTTCCAGCGCCGCGATGTCACCGAAAGGCACTCCCTGGGTGTCAGCTAAGAGCGGACCAAACCCGTCGCGCCAGAAGGCGTCGTTCATCAGCGAGAGCGCACCCGCCGTGAGCCCGTGAAAGCTGCTCTTCGCGTATACGATCGCATCGCGGCCAGTGGCAGCCCGCGCGAACTTGATCGCGGCCTCCACGCCTTCGCTGCCGCTGCTTCCGAAGTACACCTTCTCTAAACCACCGCCGGCCAATTCACAGAGCCTTCCGGCGAGTTCACCGGCAATCTCCGGCACGTGACTCTGCAACATCGCCGGTCCACACTTGTCCATCTCGTCTTTCAGTGCCTGAATGATGTAAGGGTGGTTGTGCCCGGCGTTATGAACGCAGTAACCCGACAGGAAATCCAGTATGCGGCGGCCGTCCTTGGTAAACAACTCGCAGCCGAGGCATCGTTCGTACTCGACGTTCATGCCCAGCAGGTTCAGCAGTGCAACCCACTGCGGATTAACGTGCTCTTGGTAGTGGGAAGTGGCCGCGGTCACGGCCGATGAAACAGGTGCTACACGCCTGGTCGCCATATTCATCACAAAGATGCCCAGTTGGTACGGCGGGATGCCTTGGCGGCGTAAAGTTCTTCGCCATGCAAAACTCTTGCCGACCCCAGACTTCTCCGTCTGTCTGATAGCGTACACCCGCGCAATTGAGGCTGAGTCGCGGATCCTATGCGCCGGCAGTGGTCCCGGCGGACTTTTGGCTGCTGGTCTACATCTGTTCCGGCAGAGCCCGTGATCAGGCGTGCCCCACGGCTAAAAGTTAGATACTCGAAACCCCATTGAATGAATACGAGCACCCGATTTTGGAACTCCACGATGTACATCAAGTGAATGAACAACCAAATTAGCCACGCGAGCAGGCCCGAAACGTGAAAACCGAAAATATTCGCCACCGCCGATGCTCGACCAATTACGGCCATGTCGCCCTTGTCGAAGTAGTGAAATGGTTTGATATCGGTTTCGCCCTTCAACCGCTTGAGGATTGTCTTCTGCCGCATATGCGCCGCCTTGAATGGCCACCTGGGCAACACCCGGCAGCGGTTTGCCATCCTTCCCCGCCGCATAGGCAAGGTCTCCAGTGATAAAAATATTCGGATACTTCGGAACGGTCAGGTCCGGGTTCACCTTGATGCGACCGCTACGGTCAGTTTCCGCGTGCGTGCGCTCGCCCAGCTTGTAGCCGAACGTAGTCATCGTCACGCCACCCGCCCACAGAACGGTCTTCGCCGCAATCCTTCCGACCTCTTCCCCCTTCTTATAGGTAACGCCATTCGCGTCGATTCCCGTTACCATGACGCCTTTGTGAATCTCGACGCCGAGTCTCTTCACCAGTTCTTCGGCCTTGGCCGACAGGTCTGGCGGATAGGACGCCAGCACGCGATCCCCGCCCTCCACGATAATGATCCGCGCCTCGGTCGGGTTGATGCGCCGGAAGTCATGTTTCAGCGTTTCGTTAGCGATCTCCGCCAGAGCACCTGCGAGTTCCAGCCCAGTCGCACCCGCGCCCACGATCACGAACGTCAGCCACTTGCGCGCCTCGGCCTCGCTGTCAGCCCGCTCGGCCCATTCAAATGCATATAGAATTTTGTGCCGAATTGCGGTAGCTTCTTCAACGGTTTTCAGGCTCGGAGCCCAAGTCCTCCATTCGTCCTTTCCGTAGTAGGAGGTTTTGGAGCCCGTTGCCACAATCAACGAATCGTATTCCAAGGCCGCGCCATCCCGCAGAATGACGCGTTTAGCGTCCGGATCGATGTCCACTGCTTCACCCAGGAGGACCTCCGCATTCTTTTGGCGGCTCAGAACGCCGCGCAAGGGAGCCGCAATCTCCCCGGGTGACAGCGAACCGGTCGCAACTTGATACATGAGCGGCTGGAACAAATGAAAATTACGACGATCGACAAGCGTGACCTCCACGGGCCCGCGCTTCAGTTTTTGCGCCGCATTCAACCCGGCGAACCCACCACCCAAAATCAGAACACGATGCCGCGGCGGCATGCCACAACGCTCCTTTCGAAGTAACCCGGCCCTCACGCGTATCATCTCATTTAGCGTGACGCTGTCACATTTGATTCGCTGGGAGCGCACCCTGTTGCGGCCTTTTCGCGGCGCGACTTTGGCGTTTGTCTGTTTGTTTCCAGTTTTGTGCGCTTGCGCCGATAGCCCGGAGGCAAGGTCCACCAGCTCTCCATCCATCTCGGCCGAATCCGAGCCCGTTCGCGCTTCTTCGACGCCAACGATCGTAATCGGCTTCCTGGGTGGATTCGTTCGGCACGACGACGCCGTGCACAGCACCGTCCAGGTTGCGCAAAGCCTGCGAAAAGCCTATCCGTCCGCCGTGCACATCGAGACCTTCGAAAATCGCCGCAGAAGCGATGCTTACAATCTGATTCTGCATCTGCTCGGCGCCGACAGCGAAGCCCGTTTGACGAACGATCAAAAGCGAGCCGCCCGCATCATTTTGTATGGTCATAGCTGGGGAGCCAGTGCCGTCGTCGCACTCGCCCGCGATCTGCAGGCCAAAGGAATTCCCGTCATCCTGACCGTACAAGTGGATAGCGTCGCGAAGTCCGGTCAAAACGATTCGCTCATCCCTGAAAATGTGCGTTATGCTGCGAACTTTTACCAGGACAAGGGCTTCATTCGCGGACAACAAAAAATTCTGGCCGCCGACCCCTCACGCACCCAGATTCTCGGCAATTTCCACATGGATTACACCGCGAACCCCATCTCATGCCCGCAATACCCGTGGTATACCCGCGTTCTCATGCGCTCCCACATCGAAATCGAGTGTGACGAGCACGTTTGGCAGCGCGTCGAGAACCTCATTCGCGAGCAACTGCCAACGTCGGTCGCCGCCTCTACGAACTCACGATGAGTATCTCCAACGCGAGCCAACGAATTGCCGCCGAACGCGACTTGCTACGGCTCCTCTGCTCGGTCTTGGTCAAGCCCGTCACCCGCGTGGAATTGTGTCGCCTGATCGACCCGTCGAAGTTTATTGACCCGCTGCAGCGCGTGCTTTTTGAGGAGATCCGCGCCCTGGGCCCAATCGACGCCAAGAGCTTGCTTCAATTGCTTCCCGCCCGCGTAACCAACCGCGGCTTTCCCGATTTCGATCTCGACGACCTGCTTACCCCGAAACTCGTCAGCGAAGGTGACATCGAGAAATTATTTCAAAGCGCTCTGCGTCTCATTGATGTGGACGAAGACACCAGCGAAGCATCCACCGAAACAGTTCACTAGATGACGTCCCCCAATCAAGTCCTGACTTTTATAGAAGCGCTTCTGTTCGCGGTCGTGGTGGCCTTGTTTATATGGCGCTGGCAGGCCGCGTATCCATTCAGTTGGATCATTCTCCCCGCTTGGCTGGCTGCCAGTTTCCTGCTGCACCATGACACCCCGAAAACGTTAGGGTGGCGAGCGGACAATCTCTGGCCGGCAACCCGCCAGGGCCTGCTGTTATTTGCAATCTACATCGCGGCGGTTTGCGGAGCGGGGCTGGCTTTGGGAGCATGGCATCACTTGCCGGAGCACCTCATCGATCATCGCCGGTTTCTGGGCTACTTTGCGTTCTGCCTCCTGCAGCAAGTCGCGGTCAATTCCTACCTGATGAACCGGTTGCTTTACGCCGTTCATCGCCCGGTTGTTGCCGCACTTTTTTCCAGCATGATTTTCGCCGCGCTGCATTGGCCCAACCCGGTTCTGATTCCGGTTACCCTGATCGGCGGATTCGGCATGTGTATGCTATTCGCGCGCGAGCGAAACATCCTGCCGCTAACTCTGGGGCAAGCGATCCTGGGAGGCTTGGTCTGGTGGGCGTTTCCCATCGCGTGGCACCATTCCATGCGCGTCGGCCCTGGATACTATTCCTTCGCGCAAAGACTTGTGACTTGGTGAGCCTGCTCACGTCCTCGCAAGTCCCAGCGCCGGCCGAAGCATTCCCGGTCGCTGCTAAAGATTGAGGTGCGTGTATCGACGCGAAGCCACGTGCGGACTTCTCGCGTCGAACTGGTTTCGCGATGCGACTTGTTATTCCAAACACCAGCGATGGCAAAACCGCAGTGCCCACAAGCTCCATCTTTTACATCAATTCTGCAAGACGTCGTGCCAGGAGCGGCGCACTAACAGTTCACCGCAATTCGGGCAGATGGTATTTGCGCCGTCGCTGTAAATGTTCCCTTCATACACATAGTGCAGGCCCACTTCGCGCGCAATGCGTCGCGCCTCGTCAAGTGTCTCGGGCGGCGTGCGCGGCTTGTCTCGCAGCTTGAAATCCGGATGAAACGCCGTGAAGTGCAACGGCACATCCGGGCCGAGTTTCGCCAGAACCCATTCGGCAAGTTTCCGCGTCTCGGCGGGATCGTCATTCAAGCCAGGAATCATCAAATTGGTGATCTCGAACCATACGCCGGTTTCGTTTTTCAGCCATTGCAAGGTGTCCAGCACCGGACCCAGATGAGTCAGCGTAATCTTCCCGTAAAAGTTCTCCGTAAAGGCCTTCAGATCGATGTTCGCGGCATCAATATGATCGTAAATATCGTGAAAAGCCTCCCGCGTGATGTATCCGTTCGACACCATCACGGTCTTCAGACCGTGCGTTTTCGCCGCTTTGCAAATGTCGATGACGTATTCGCCCCAAATCGTCGGCTCGTTATAAGTAAATGCGATCGAGTCGCATCCGTACTTCAGCGCCAGCAGCGGCACATCCTCCGGCGGCACCGGCTGCGAGCTAACCTGATCGTGCCGCGATTTTGAAATATCCCAGTTCTGACAGAAAAAACAACCCATGTTGCATCCCGCGGTCCCCATGCTGAACACACGGGTACCCGGCAAAAAATGATTGAGGGGCTTCTTCTCAATGGGATCGATTTGCAGCGCGGCGGGGGCGCCGTAACCAAGGCTATAAAGCGTGCCGCCCTGATTGACTCGAATAAAGCAAAACCCAGCTTGTCCAGGATTGATATGGCAATGCCGCGGGCAAAGGTAGCAGTGCGCGCGCCCGTTAGCCTCAGGCTCCCACCAGCGAGCCTCGTGCAGCGTTTCCGTCTTCTGGAGGATCTTCAGGTCGTTCACGGACCCTCTTTTTTCTCAACGCGGACAGTATACTCTCCGTCGAAGTGTCTGAAGTGCACGTCAACGGATGCCCTACCCCCACCCCCCGGTCTATTTTGCGCAGTGATTTGAAAACAAAGGACATAAGACTGTGGTTTGGCGCAGTGACTTGATTCTAAATGGCTTAGAGGGGCGCAAAATATTTGCCTATGAAACTAAAGGCTTTAGCTGATGCCCTACCTGGGCGAGACATCTGACGTAACTGAGTGTTATTGTACTCTATTAGTTAACTGATGTCAAGTGAGAACTTGGCTCAACGCCGAACCAATGCATGACGCTGCGTCGAGGAGTGTTTTCACAGACTCGGTAAGGGGCCGTGCCATGAATGGCCGAGACAGAAAGAGAAGAATTTCCTCAGGGGCTGAAGCCCGATTTTGCGCTGTCTTTCCATCTTTAATGTCGGAAGCGTCCCTCACGTAAGCCCAGGTGCAAGAGAAGCTCCGACCCCCTGAGATGCATTTATGAGATGACTTCTAGTGCCGGCGCTGTTCTCGCCTGCGCTCTTCGGCCCAGTCGAGAAAGCGCTCCATTTGATTCCGATATTTCCAACTCAAACGAAAGAACTTAGCGGCGGTCATTTCCGAGGCTTGCGGCCCGAGAAAGGTCTCAAAACGCCATTGAAGGTAGGGACTATCCCAAGGATGCAGGCGGAAGCCCTTCGCAGCAATCCAATAATACCGCAACATCCTGATCATTCGGGAGATCCGCCGTTCGCGAGTTCGGCGATATCTTAACCCAATACACCTGTTGGCGCGGCGAACGCTACAGAAGCCCGGGAGAAATCGAAATCAAACCCATTTGTCGGTGCGTCGTTCGCCGTCCCGGCCACGCCATTGGCCGGTAGATGGCGCGGCTTCCCCGAATTGAAGGTGCGCCCCTCGTGGCTGCCCCCTAATCTGGCCTCGTGATGCAGAGCCCCAGAGATCGGAGGTCCCAGATGGCGCACCGCAACGCTGATGGACGCAACAATGAACGCAACTTGAGGGCACGGGTGGGAGCCGTGCTTCTGACCGTCGGCATTTTACTGATGGTCGGCAATTTGGGCTTAGCCGTTGCCGGCCTTCCGCAGTTCTTGCAGAGTTTGGGGATTGAAGCGCTCGGGGTGCCCGCAGCCGCTGCGCTGGCGATTCTCAAGTTCTTCCGCACCATCGCCTTTCATCCTGCTGCGCTATTGCCGTTCGCTTATGGGATATTGGTACTATTCTTCGCTCTCGCAGGGATTCTGTCCGGGCTTATGCTGCTTCGCAAGCGCTCGGTGGAGAACGCGTAATGACCGACTTCGACAAAGACTCGCTGAAGGATTCGATCCGGCGCGACATCCACGACCGCATCGCCGACCGCATTCGCAACAAGGCCAATCGCCATCCGCCTGCTCAGGGAATGATCCTGGGCGCAGCGATTTGCGCAGTCGGAGTCATTCTCATGCTCGATCGTATGGGCATCGTCCAGGCAGGCAATTTATGGCGGTTCTGGCCAATGCTGCTGGTGGTCGCTGGAGTGGTCAATCTCACCGAGCCTGGCAAGCAGGCTTGGGGCGCCCTGCTGCTCGTCATTGGTGTTCTGTTTCAACTGGATAACCTCGGCTTTATTCACTTTCGGATCGCCGATCTTTGGCCGCTGGCCATTATTACCGCTGGGGTCATGATGATCTGGGGCTCGCTCAAAGCGCGACAGTTCAAGACCAGGGTTGGCGGCGCCGCGAATTCCATGAATGCAACTTCTGTTTTCGGAGGAGTCGAGCGCCGCGTCGGCGTCAAGGATTTCAAATATGGCAGCGTGAGCGCCGTTTTCGGCGGCGTCGAACTGGATTTTCGCGATGCTGAGATGGAAGGCGAAGAAGCGGTGATGGACATAAACGTAATGTTCGGCGGCGTCGAGATCCGCGTTCCCGATCACTGGCGCGTCGAAGCTCGTAACCAAACTCTGTTCGGTGGCTACACCGACACGACCCGCGGAACCGGCAATCCCCCGCCAGGCGCCGCCGTTACTGGTCCCAAGACGCTGGTCATCACCGGTCAAGTGCTGTTCGGCGGCATCGAGGTCAAAAACTAAGCACAGCCATGCACCCGCTTCTGACTCGCAGGTCGTACCTGGGCGCGTATCTCGCGGTGTGGGTGCCGCTTGCGTGCCTGCTGGTTTTCCTGATCAAAGTGTCAGGAGGCATCGGAATATTCGAGGCCACCGTCGTCGTCGTGCCCATGGCGGTGCTGTTTGCCGCCGCGTGCCTCTCGGCCTGGTACACCTGCCGCGCCACGCCGTTGCGGTCCTCCGGCATCACCCGCGTCTTCGGCACGCACCTGGTGGCAGCATTCATTCTGAGTTTTTTGTGGGCGCAGATCGGACGTGTATATGCACATGCGCTCTCGACGTCACCATCTTTCCAAGGTTTGGGAGCCCGCTACGACGCGCACTTCGCCATCCTGATTGTTAGCGGCGTCCTGCTCTATTTGGTGAATGTCGGATTTTTCTACGTGCTGATTGCGCTGGAAGCGTCGCGTGCCGCCGAGGCCCGTGTCCTGGAAACCAGCGTTCTGGCGCGCGACGCCGAGCTGAAGGCGCTCAAGGCTCAGGTCAATCCGCACTTCCTCTTCAACAGCTTGAATTCGATCAGCGCCCTTACCAGTAGCGATCCGGCCAAGGCGCGAGAGATGTGCATCCTGCTCGCGGAATTTTTGCGTATGACGCTGGGGCTCGGTGAAAAAGCAAGTATCCCCCTTTCGGAAGAGCTTTCGCTGGTTCATCGTTTCCTGGCCATCGAAAAAGTCCGCTTCGGTTCCCGCTTACAAATGACCGAGGAGGTTTCGGAAGAGTGCAAGACGATGCTGATCCCGCCGCTGCTGTTGCAGCCGCTCGTCGAGAACGCGGTCATCCACGGAATAGCCAATCTGCCAGAAGGCGGCTCGGTACGCTTAGCTGCGGCGTGTCAGAGCGGACGCTTGTCGATCGTCGTGGAGAATACATTTGACGCCGAGGCTACTCCTGGCCATCGCAACGGAATGGGCCTTGCGAATGTCCGTCAACGATTGGAAGCGCGCTATCAGAAGCTCGCAAGTATGCGGATTGCGCCGAATGCGCACGCTGTTTCAGGTGAACTTGTCGCTGCCTGCGGAACCCCGAGAGGAGCAGTCGTGAGCACCAGCTCTGAGAAAAAGATCGACGCGCTCATCGTCGATGACGAAGAGCTGGCGCGCCAGGTATTGCGTGAACTGTTGCAGACGCATCCAGAGATACAGATTGTCGCGGAGTGCGCGAATGGGTTTGAGGCGGTCAAAGCCGTCGTGGCGCACAAGCCAGTTTTGATGTTTCTCGACGTGCAGATGCCCAAGCTCAGCGGTTTCGATGTTTTGGAGCTGATTGAAGAGGATGTTGCGGTGATTTTCGTGACCGCCTATGACCAATACGCGATGAAGGCCTTCGAGGTTCACGCGGTGGATTATCTGCTGAAGCCGATCGGTCGCGAACGCTTCGAGGCTGCGCTGGAGCGCGCGAAGAAACGCATCGGCGAAAAAATGCCGCCGGTCCAGGAACTGGTCACAGCCGCGCGGCCGCCGCAGCAATATCTGGAACGCCTCGTGGTGCGAGACGGCACGCGAGTCACCCTCATTCCAGCCGCCAAACTGGATTACGTGGAAGCGCAAGACGACTATGTGGCGCTGGCCACGCAAGGCGCCAAGCATTTGAAGCAGCAAACCATCGCCAGCGTGGAAGCCGGGCTCGACCCTGCGCGCTTTGTGCGCATTCACCGCTCGTACATCGTGAACTTTGAGCGGGTAGTGCGGATCGAGCCGTATGGCAAAGACAGCCGATTGGCGATTCTCGCGGATGGCACGCGCTTACCGGTGAGTCGCACGGGCTACGCGCGGCTGAAATCCCTTTTGGATGATCGCGCCTGAACGGCGTCAGTTGGCACGCAGTCGTAACGCCGGCATCCTTGCCGGCGGTTTGGATTGGAGTCGTAGTTCACGAACTTCGCCGGAGCAAGGATGCTGGCGCTACCAACCGGGTGCTAAGTTCGCACGAATTGAGCGAGGCTTTTAGGCGTCCAGGCGGCGGACCCAAATGCGGCTTGTTGCGGGCTTTCCTAGATGCATGGTGCGGCCTGACGCGCGCAAGGTCATGGTTTCGTCGTATTCGCGCTTTTTCACTTCCACTCGCGTCTCCGGCCGTAGCTCTAGGTTTTCTAGGAACTCCAGGAACTGGGCGTCTTTTTCGTATACGCAGAGAATTTCGCCCTGCTCATTGGCACGCAGGTCCGACAAAAGGACTGCGCCCTGGCGGCGCAGCGTTGCGACTCCGCCGCGCATCGGAACACCGTGCGGGCAACTCTTTTTATCGGCGAATCTCTTCAGCAAGAGGCCTTCGACTTCGGGCGAAATGGCGTGTTCCATACGCTCCGCTTCGTCGTGGGCTTTGGCCCAGGAAAGGCCGATCACATCGGTCAGCAGCATTTCGGCAAGTTGATGACGTAGTGCCAAACGCTCGGCTACTTGCCGGCCTTTCTTAGTGAGATCAATGCGGCCGGAGCGCTCCACGCGGACGTGACCATCGCGCGTCATGCGTTTGAGCGCGGCGGTTACCGCGGGTGGCGTGACATTCAGTTCTTCCGCCAAACGGGCGCTGATCGGCGTCTGGTCTTCTTCGAGCATCTCCCAGATGGCCTTCAGATAATCTTCCTGGGATACGCTGGTCTTTTCTCTGCGCAAATCGTCTCCTGGCGAACGGGCCGCCGTGCACCTGGCAAAACCGAGACCAGCAGCAATCTCCGTGGCCGATCATCGGCTCCTGCCAGCGTATCCGGGTTTGGCACCGCTCGCAACTTGTCCATGCGGCCGGTCAGCACTTGTAGAACGAGACTGGCGGCAAACACGGTTGCCTTCGCGGAATGAGCTTGTTACCAATCGGGAATCTATGTTATTGTTTACTCCCCCAAGCGCCCTGGTGCGCTCCCCGAAGTCTAGTTCGTTCGGAGGATCCCATGTCATTCGGCGCGATACTCATTTCCATGGCAATTGGTTTAGGACTGATTCTTGGAGGCTGCATTCTGGTATTTTTCGGGGTTGTGGCGATGGCGCAAGAGGCCCGCGACTGACGGCTCTAGCGGCTCACGTCCGCTGTTTTCCGGGACGTGCCGAGGCCGACGAGATCGAGAAAGTGGCGATGCACGGTGGTGTCGCTGTCAACTCGGGATGAAACGCAGAGGCCAGGATGTGGCCCTTTTGGACCAGGGCTGGCTTGCCGGCGTATTCCGCGAGCACTTCGACATTTGGACCGACCCGCTCGATCACCGGCCCGCGAATGAAAACCATCTCCAGGGGTTCTTTCCGCAATGTTGAAGGGCCGCTGACGACGTCACTGTGGACCTGGCGCCCGTAGCCGTTGCGCAAGACCGTCATGTCGAGCAACTTCAACGAATCCTGCTGCGGATTTTTGACTTCGGTAGCCAGCAGGATTGCGCCGGCGCACGTGCCGAAGATGGCTTTGTCTTCGGCGGCGAACTTGCGGATGGCGTCCTCCAAGCCTTCTTCCTTCAGAAATTGCAACTGGGTCGTGCTCTCGCCGCCGGGCAGGATCAGCGCGTCGCAATCGGCGAGGTCGGCGGGCGTGCGGACCTCGACGCTTTCGACGCCCATGGATGCGAGCATCTTCGGCGTGAGCGTCGAAATCGCCTTGCACCGCTAGAATTCCGATTTTCACGGATACGCTCCTTCGGGTTCGGCTGAGTGCGTGGCAAGCTGCAAGAGCCGGCAGGATTGCGCCGCTGCCGTTTGTCCGTCAGCTCACGAACCCATTTTGAGTTCGTGTGGCGGCGTTGACCGATCTAAAGATCGGCCACTACAGGCCGCTCCGTACGTTGCTTACCAGCCTCGCGTGGACAGCATGTCCTTCTGATCCATCTGGCGGACGTCGAGGCCGGGCATGGCTTCGCCCAACTCTTCGCTGGCTTCGAGCACCGCGTTGGCGTCTTCGAAGTGCGTGGTGGCTTTGACGACGGCCTTCGCGCGGGCTTCCGGATCGCTGGACTTGAAAATTCCCGAGCCCACGAATACCGCTTCGGCGCCGAGCGCCCGCACCAGCGCGGCGTCCGCGGGCGTCGCGATGCCTCCCGCCGAAAAATTGGGCACCGGCAACTTGCCGGTCCGTGCCACCTGGCGGATCAAATCCAGCGGAGCGCCCAGCTCTTTGGCTTCGCGCATCAGTTCGTCGTCGCGCATGGTGGTCAAGCGCTTCATCTGGCTTACGATCGTGCGCATGTGGCGCACGGCTTCCACAACATTCCCCGAGCCGGCTTCGCCCTTGGTGCGAATCATGGCCGCGCCTTCCGCGACGCGACGCAACGCTTCGCCGAGATTGCGGGCGCCGCAAACGAACGGCACGCGGTAATCGTGCTTCCAAATGTGATTTTCCTCGTCGGCTGGGGTCAGCACTTCGCTTTCGTCAATGAAGTCGACTTCCAGCGCTTGCAAGACTTCGGCTTCGGCGAAATGCCCGATGCGCACCTTGGCCATCACGGGAATCGTTACCGTCGCCATGATCTCGCGGATCACCTTGATGGAGGCCATGCGGGCGACGCCGCCCTCCTTGCGGATGTCCGAAGGCACGCGCTCCAGCGCCATCACCGCGCACGCTCCGGCGTTCTCGGCGATCTTGGCTTGCTCCGCGTTGGTCACATCCATGATGACGCCGCCCTTGAGCATTTCCGCCAGGCCGACTTTCACACGCCAGGCATTTTCGCCGGCGTTTGCGTTGCCATTTTCGCTGCCGTTTACTTTCTTTGCGTTGCCATTTCTTTCTTCGCGTCCATCTCGAATCTCCTCTGCTTTTGCCTCTTAGTCTTGGAATCCTGCCACCTTGAAAATCGTTCCTATGGAAAATCGCTCTTATGCTGCGCTGGTCTTCGGCTGCCGCGGTTCGATAATCACGAAGCGCCCGCGGCCTCGAGCTAAAATTTGTCCCTCGGCACTTCGAATCTCGCCAACGTGAAACAGGTTTCTTCCCTTCCTTAGATGCTCTTCCTCGTAAGCTTCGACGATGATTTCATTTTCCACGTTCACGGGTTTCAAGTATTCAATGGTCATCTCCGCGGTCACGGCCCTCACTTCGCGAAACCTGCAGGCCTTGCCCATGGCTTCGTCCAGCAAAGTCGCAATGATTCCGCCATGCGCCATCCCGCCGCCCCCGCGGTAGCGGGAACCCAAAACAAATCGGCCCACAATCTTGCGCTGCGCGTTGTCCTGCTCAAAAGTTAACTTCATGCCAAAATCATTGGCGCCGCCGCACCCGAAGCAGGCGTTTGCCGGATTTGGCGCCAGTCGAATTGTCTCCGTCGCGTCGCTCAAAAATCCGCCTTCTCCGCAGGAACGCCGGGCTGAAGCCCGGCGCCTACATCAGACTAACGCCACGCGGCTGCGCTCTGCGCGGCGCACTCCGCGCTGGCGCTTGCGCATCTCCACTTTCAGGAGGTCTGCCAACGTGGCCACGCCGCGGGCGATCTGCTTTTCGTCCAAGCTGGCAAAACCCAGGCGCAAAGTATTGGGCAGCGGCCCCTGAACGTAGAAATAGCGCCCTGGCGCGAAGAGCACTCCACGCTCCTTTACATGAATCAGCAACTCGCTGGCGTCAAATCCCGGCGGGAGCTCCAGCCACAAACACATCCCGCCCTCGGGACGCGTCCATCGGGTGTCCTCGGGCATATGCTTGCGCAACGCTTCGTCGAGCGCGACGAGCCGCGAGGCATAAACCTTGCGCATTTTCGCGACGTGCTTGGTAAAGAGGCCGCGGCGCAGAAATTCGGCGAGAACCGACTGCGCCAACTGGTCCGTGTGCAGGTCGGTCGTCTGCTTGACGATGCGCAATCGCTCGATGGCCGCGGCCGGAGCCACGATCCATCCGACCCGTAAGCCGGGGAATGCGACCTTCGCAAAACTATCAATGTGAATCACCAGATTCGACCGGTCCAACTGCTTGAGCGAAGGAACGCGTTCGTCGCGGGCGTGCAAGCGGGCGTAAATGTGATCTTCGACTATGGGCACTTGATGACGGCTCGCCAGCTCGAGCACCTTCCGCCGCGAAGCCAAAGGCATCGACGTGCCCGTGGGATTCTGGAAATCCGGCGTGAGGACGATGAGTTTCACGCGATTGGCCGCCAGCGTCGCCTCCAGCGCCTCAACATCAACTCCCAACTGAGTTCCGGGCTCCGCATGGGTCCGCACCGGCACACCCAAGCAGCGGGCCCGCGCGCCGTTAAAAATCGACACGGCCCCGGGATACGTTGGATTTTCGAGAATTACGGTATCCCCGGGCCGGACAAAGGCTTTGCTGATTAAGTCGAGCGACTGCTGGCAGCCACCGGTGACCAGCAGATTTTCGTCCTTGACGGTAAGTCCCTCGCGCCGCAGCAATTCAATCAAGGCTTCTTTCAACGGAGCGTATCCGTCCGAAGGTCCCAGGTTCAGGACATCATGGGCCTCGCGCTTCAGCACCGCGCTGACGCAGGTCAGCAGCTCTTCCACGGGGAAAAATTCCTGCGCAGGCCGCGCCATTACAAACGAGAGGGCATCCTCCGGCGCGCTTGCGGTCAGCCGGCTTAAAACCTCGTCGCCGCGCTCATCCGCAAACAGGAGTTCCCAACGAATGCCATTCGACCCGTTCAACACCGGAGGCGCCGGGGGCGTGATCTTCAGTCCGTTGCCATTTCCGCGAATGAAGGTGCCCCTGCCAACGTGCCCTTGAATCAGGCCCTCCGATTCCAATTCCGCATAGGCGTTCGCGACCGTTGTGCGGTGTACGCCGAGCATGGTGGCCAACTCGCGGCTGGCGGGAATGCGGTCGCCGGGACGCAAATCGCCGGCGTGCACGAGGGCACGCAGTTGATCGCGCAGTTGAACGTAAAGAGGAACGTGACTCTCAGGCTGGAGGTGTACCGGGAGCATTGTCTCTCACCCTGAGCCAATTTTACATGAGATTGGACTGGTGCAAGAGCCAATTTGTCTCCGAGCACGAAAATAGTGACAAGACAAGCCCGGCGCGGCGGTGGCTGTCGGGGAGCGTTTCGGGTGGAGGATCGATTATGGTCGCTTCCGGCGGCGCGGGTGATAGTCGGGGTTAGTTAACAAAATTATGGATTATGTTAACTGACGGCAGGTGGGCTCTCTAGCAGCCTGCGGAAAAACCCCAAAATATGCGATTCCGAACCCCGTTCGGTTTTTGAACGGAGTGAGGAATCTGCTTTTTTCCTTGGTTTTCTTGCGAACAGCAGATCCCTCACCCGCAAACGACGCGGGTTCGGGATGACAAATCCGACTTTTTCCGCAGCCTGCTAGTACTACTGTGTCATAAACGACGAATGCAACAAAATGGACAGCAACGAAGCTGTTTGAGCAGAAATCTGGCGAGTCTGATTCGGAGTGTAGCGATCGAGTGCGGATTATGCCGCTCGGCGCGAATGCGACGAGCCGCGGGGCCGGAAGTCGGGCGGAATTTTCTGGGTGCGTAGGTCCAGTTGACCGGCTCGCGCGAGGGGGGAAAACGGCCTCTCTCCGCTACCAGGAAGCCGTATGCGGCGATGCACAGCGTGCCGTGATGATGAAATCCGCGCCAGCCGCGACCTTCGTAGTGGCCTAATCCCAGTTCTTGCTTCAGCTCTTCATAGTCACGCTCAATGATCCAACGATGCTTGGCTAGTCTCACCAAGTCCACGAGTTTGTGATCGGCCGGAAGGGTAGAAAGCCAGTACTTCGTTGGTTCGTTCTCTCCCGTGGGCCATTCGATCAACAGCCATTCTTCTGCAGGCAGTTCGCTTCGCCAATAATCTCGATGAGCAATTCGCACGCGCTGTGCGGCAAAACGTGAGCGCAGTCTCTGCTTGTTCCTTCGCGCCAGGAAACATTTTCCCAAGAGCTTGCCGCCAAGGACTCCGCCAGTTGCTTCACGGAAATGGGCTGATGTTGTTTATCCCGGCGCAGCAGTTTCGGTGGGCGTCCCAGCCCCTTCCAACGCTTCGCGGACAAGGGAGCTTCTCCACATCTCCAAACGGTGGTGGTTCCCTGAACACCGACGACATACGCCAAATGCAATTCCGTGAGTCCTTCTCGAAACTGGCTATCATTGCCGTAGGCGGCATCGGCCAACACCGGCGCCGATGTAACTTCCTCTTCTATCGCTTGACGAATTTGCTGGAGTGCGATCGTCGGCTTGGTGGCAAACGAGATCTCTTTTGGAAGGCCCGCCTCCTTGCGCCGTTTACCATCCTTAGCCCAAGTCTCTGGCAAGTACAGACGCCAGGCGATCGGAAGACTGGCTTGTTCAGTCGCCACCGATAAACTCACCGCTACTCGGCGGTTCTCAGCGTCCGGCTCCAAGCGCAAACTTGCCGGTGCTCTCCCCTTCCGCGAAGTCCCGGAGGCACAACTGCGTCCAATCGCTCAGGTCGCATTGATATAGCTGCTTGATGGGCAGGTCGCTTTGTTGAATTTCGTAGCTGCCTCCCTGCATGTCGTTGGCATCCTCGGGCGAAGCGGAGACAATCCAGCTGCCACTCTTGGCTACACGTATGCGGAATTGCCCAGAGGATGGCTCGTAGTTCGAATAGATGAAGCATCGTCCTACGCACGCCCGATCGGCCAGATGGACGATGAACGCAATGCGCGAGTCGGGATCCGCGAAGATCAACGGGATAATGCGCGTACCGGTTGGTACCGTTGAAAGGAGCGCCTCGGCATGCGTCTCCATGCGGTTCAGCTTTTCTGTGTCTTGATACAGAAAGGCAAAGAAGATGGCCGCGACCACTGCGAATCCCGTCCAATGCCATTTCCTGGGGCGCATGCCACCCAGAATGGATAGTCCCACAATCGCCGAGATCGTCGTTAAGCGGGAGACCAGCAGGCCGATCCAAGCGGCATCGGTGGAAAATCGCAGATTTTCCGGAGCAAAGGAGGCCGTGCAAAACAAAATGAGATAGAGTTCGAATGGAACTGCGAGCCGTTTCCAATAGTCTGCTTCCTTGCGCCGAGTGACCGCGTCCAGCAGGAAGCAAACCATCCCGAAGATCAGCGCGGCCCATCCCAGATATTGGTAACGCGGTCCATAGAGCACCAGTTGATCCACGCCGGTGGCATGGAACGGGGCCTCGCGATAAAAGTCGGCCACGATGGTGCTCGATCGATGGATGTACCACCGCAATGCGCTACAAGCTGCTATGACCCCGAGCGGCACGAGCAGTTTCCAGGCACCCGGCAATACGGGGCGAATCGCGAGGTAGACAACTACTGCGACGACCCAGACCAGGCCCATCGGGTGGGCGAGTGTAACCAGAACTGCGATGACCAGCGCTGGAATCCAATTTCGCGAGCGATCATGCCAGAGCAGGGCCAGGCAAAAACAAGCGAGGCCAATGGATAGGTAATAGTTCATGAAGCCCATGTTGAAGGAATAGCCGTAACCGAGGATGGCGATGCAAGGAGTCAGCGTCCACGGCGGTTGACCAGCAATAATGGCTACGAAGGCAAAGACGCCCCAGAAGAAAATCAGAACGCAGCCAGACACAACAATCTTCTCGGCGGCCGCAAAGCCCACCCAATTCGCTACGTGCACGAGGGTCACATCGAACAAGATGTTGTTCCACTGCGGTGCTATATACAGCCCTGGCGCGTTTCCCTTCGCGATCAACTGCGCCAGCCAGGCGTTGTATACGTGGCTGCCCAGATCCCCGGCCTCAATGTGGCGATGCCAGAAGCAGGGCACGATCACAAGCGCCGACACGATCGGTACTCGCCACAAATTGCGGCGCAGGAACCGCAGGGCGTCCGCGACGACTGCGCTGACTTGGTGCATCATCTCGGATCGTGTTCCACGGCTTGGTTTGGCCCTCGCGAAGACCCGCCATTCTACTCGCTCGGGCCCGATCTAGCTCGCCGGACCCAAAACTGTCACCGGTTTTGTTCGACGACGCGGCCTAGCTGCGAGCTCAGCCATTGACTCCGCGAGGGTCCCTGGCCTTCCCCTAGCCCTCCG
This sequence comes from uncultured Acidobacteriota bacterium, assembly GCA_963729285.1. GTDB lineage: Bacteria > Acidobacteriota > Terriglobia > Acidiferrales > UBA7541 > Acidiferrum. The sequence continues at coordinate 119,781 of CAVSNL010000010.1, read as the reverse complement.
TCCAGTAGCCCCATGCGCCGGGCCAATCGAGAATAGGATTCAGCAAAACTACGATTGAGGGGTGTGTCCTCAAGCCATGCGTCTAATAACGACGAAAGGGCTCGTTGTTCTAGCGGCTCACGGGTTGCTGGGGGGCTGCAGCGCAACCACGAGTTCCAAGAGCACGCCAATGACACCATCTACGCCTTCGACGCCGACCTCCACCACCGTCGTCGTCAGCCCCACGAGCGCGAACATCCGCGCTGGCGACTCATTCCCATTCACGGCTACAGTTTCTGGCAATTCCAATACAGCCGTGACCTGGGCCGTGAATGGCACTGCCGGAGGGTCCACTACACTCGGAACCATTTCTTCGAGCGGCAACTACACTGCACCATTGTCGATCCCAAGTCCCAACACGCTTACAATCACCGCCAGCAGCGTCGCCTACAGTTCCGCGACCGCTTCTAGCGCTGTCACGCTGCTCAATCCGACTCCCGTTCTCGGCGGCACAAACCCAGCCAGCGTCGGCACCGGCAGCTTCTCGCTGGCCATTACCGGAAACAATTTCGTATCGGGCGCGCAAGTGATGCTGGGCACCACGCCGCTCACAACTACTTTCGTTTCCGCCACACAACTCACCGCTACCGGCTCCGAGTCCTCCGCTGGACTATTCAGTATTACGGTCGTGAACCCCGATCCCGGGAGCAGCAGTTCCAACGGTGTGAATCTGCAAGTGGGAGGGTCCCAGCAAGCTTCGGGATGCAGTCAAATGTCGATCGGCCAAGGGGCGAGTTTGAACGGCTTTCTGCCGTTCTCGTCGGCGAGCCTCTGGAATCAAGACATTTCGTCCGCTGCGGTCGATCCGAACTCCACGGCGATCATCAACGACATTGGAGCGACGATTGGATTGCACCCGGACTTCGGGTCCGGCGAATATCAAGGCTCGTTTATTGGCATCCCGTATACCGTCGCCGGCCTGCAGCAGCCCAACATACCGATCAATTTCACGGCGTACGGCAGTGAAAGCGATCCCGGCCCGATGCCGGTCGCGGTGACCGATCCGATCGAGGGATATCCCAATCCAGGCAGCGGTGATCGCCATGTCCTTGTGCTCGACAACGCGAACTGCTTTCTGTACGAACTTTACAGCTCGTATCCGCAAACCAGCAGCTGGAACGCGGCCTCGGCCGCGGTCTGGGACCTACTCAGCAACGAACAGCGTCCTTACACCTGGACTTCCGCTGACGCTGCGGGCCTGCCGATCTTCCCCGGGCTGGTGCGCTACGACGAAGTCGCGGCCGGCGCCATCACGCACGCGATTCGCTTTACGCTGCAGAACAGCCGCGCGGCTTTTGTGCCGCCGGCGTCGCACTGGGCGGCAACCACCAGCGACCCGCTAGCGGCACCTATGGGCATGCGCATGCGCCTCAAAGCCAGTTTTGATGTTTCGGGTTTTTCCGCGACGAATCAAGTGATTCTGAACGCGTTCAAGAAGTACGGCATCATCATGGCCGATAACGGCTCATCGATGTACATCAGCGGGGCGCCCGACGATCGCTGGGACAACAGCGACCTGCACAATCTTGGGCAGGTGCAGGCTTCCGACTTTGAAGTGATGCAGATGTCGCCCATCTACACGCAAGCCAATGTTCCATCGGGGGCGTCGCCAAAGGTTACGTCGTTCAGCACCAGCGCGGCTACGGTCGCGGCAGGCACGAGTGTCACGCTCTCTTGGCAAGTCACCGGCGAGTCCTACATCATCGTGTCTCCGGAAATTGGGGCGGTGCGGGGATCTAGCGTATCGGTCACACCAACGGCCACCACCACGTACACCCTGTACGCCACGAATGCGTTCGGGCAAACCACTTCAACGGTGACCGTCACCGTCCAGTAGGCCGAGTTGCCGTGGAATTTCGTCCGCCACTGAGCGTGGGACGGCACTCGTAAGTGCGTGCCGGCGCGGAATACAAACACTGAGGCCGGGTCGGTCGGTGGATGCGCCGGTAGGGCGGGTATCATTGTCGGGGCACAGGAATGGCTGTGCCACACACCCAGAAACTTTACTTCGACAGCTGGTTCTCGCCCAGGCGCTTCAAGCGGTCGCGCAATTTGCGCTGCAACACCGTCGGGGTATTGGGATTGAATGCCACCAGGTACCACAGCGGCTGGCTGCGATCCCTGCTCAACCACGTCAGCGTAGTCGCATCTGCATTCGGATGACGCGCCACGTTCTCACGGATGGCACCGTAAGGATGCTTTGCAAGTTTGTGGAGAGTCTTCGCGTTCGCGCGCGGGTGCTCGCTGATCAAACGCAACAAATAAAAATCGGTCTGTGGCGCCTGCTTGACCAGCTTCTCGAGCATTTCGGGCTTGGCGTCGGCGCTTAGCACGAGGCCGATCTTCTCATCCCAGGCGGTGTTGATCTGGTTCAGCTCGCGCGTGCGGGCGTGAATCAACTCTTCCAGAATTCGGCGTTCCTGCTGCATGCGTGCGATCGGTAGTTCCGTGCCTTCAAGGGAATCGAGTACGCGCAGCAGATGCTGGCGTTCGCCGAAAACGATCTGTGAAGTGCGCGTGGTCGCGCCTTTTTCCTTCTCTTTGTGTTGCACCAGGTCGGAACGTCGCATGTTGTGGTTGCTCCGGCTCAATCCCCTCCCAAGCTCACGCAGGGACTTCGCCTGTATCTACGCTGCCTATATATAACTGAAGCGAAGGACAGGACCACTTCGAGTGGCCACTGCGAATTATGTTATGCGTGGCACGTGCGGTAAAGTTACCTGCGAGCTCTGTGTGCCCGATGTGCCACCGTGACCAATTTTGTCGGAGCGCGCACCGCAACGGCTTTTTTTGATCCTAGGCAAGACGCTACGAAGAGGACCCGGAATCATGCCGCCACCGAATTCCGCATTTGACGAGCACAAGGATGAGCTCGAGCACTACGAGCAGATGTTCGGCCGGGAACGCGGGCGCCTGGCGGTCTCTCTCGATCGACTGACGAATGCGTTGGTACTCGTGGGTCAGCACGGTGTCTATTGCACTAGCCAGCGCAACCCTATGGTGCCGGCGATGGACCTCCGCATGGTCGTGCAGGAACTGACCCATGCGAAAGAGCTAACGCAGTCCGTCATGGAAGAGCTGCGCCGTGCGAAAGAAGAGAAGTCGTCAGAGTCGTAACTGGACGTCAGATCCGTTCGGTCTATAGAAACTATTTGTGAATAAGAAAAGGGTTGGACTGGCGTTCTTCGCCGATGCTGGTTCTTGGACCGTGGCCCGGATGCACGACGGTTTCGTCCGGAAGTTGCAGCAGCTTGCTTCGCAGCGAATCGAGGATTTTTTCCATCGAGCCGCCCCAGAGGTCGGTGCGCCCGATGCTTCCCGCGAACAACGTGTCGCCGGCGTAAAGCTGCGGCGGAGCCGGGGAGGTAATTTTGCCGGCTTCCTGGGGGATGTAGAGCGAAATGCTGCCGGGGCTGTGGCCGGGCGTGTGCATTACCTGCGCGGCGAGAGATCCCCATTGCAACACGTCGCCGTCGGTTAGAAGTTGATCGATCTCTCCGGTTTCGGGCGTGGGTACGCCGAGAAACGCTGCCTGGACGTCCATGCCTTGATAGAGGGGGACATCGTCGCGGTGCATCATCACCGGGGCTCCGGTGTACTGCCGCAGCTTGTACAAACCGCCGACATGATCGATGTGCGCGTGGGTGCTGACGATGGCCTTGACCGCGAGCTTGTGCCGGCCGAGGAGTTCCAGGATGCGGCTGACTTCGTCGCCGGGATCGATGACCAGAGCCTCGCCGGTGGCAAGGTCACCGATAATGGAGCAATTGCACTGCAGCATCCCCACGGGAATGGTGATGTGGATGAATCTGTCGTTGCTTGCGCCGGGCGCAGGCCTCGAATCGGCCGCCATGTCGGGAAGTATAGCATCGGGCGGGATCGGCTCCTCGAAACGGCGGGCTCTGCTAAACTGGATGCTTGCAGCGGAGTGCGGACGGAATGGAAGCGATCGGAACTCAGCGTGTTCTGGAAACGCCGCTCGCCGACGTACATCGAAATGCCGGCGCGAAGATGGGCGTGTGGTTCGGCTGTGCCTTGCCCGATGATTTCGGCGATTGGCAGCGCGAATATTTTCTAGCGAAACAGAGCGTCGCGCTGGTCGACAAGAGCCACCGAGCATACATTTCGTTCACCGGCCCGGACAGGGCCCGCTATCTCAACGCTATTCTGACCAACAACATCAAAGATCTTCAACCGTCGCAGGGCTGTATTTCGCTGTTGCTGAATCCGCAGGGTCGCATCCTCGCCGAAATCGAAACGCGCGCCGAGCCCGCCACACTTTTCTGCGTTTCGTATGGAATGATTCGCGAGCGGCTGGTTGAAACCCTGGACAAATTCATCATTATGGATGACGTCACGCTCACGGATGAAACGCAGCGTTATGGAACGCTGTCTCTCGAAGGGCCGGGCGCGTCGAAGGTAGTCCGTGAGCTCGCTGGAATCGAGTTAGGGTCGCTGGGTGAGATTGCCAGTGCGGAAGTGACAATGGAGTCGATTTCTTGCACGGTCACCCGAAAAACATTCAGCGGATTTCCAGGCGCCGATATTTTGATCGCTCGCGAAAGTCTTGAATCGATGTGGAAAATTCTGCTGGAGAAAACCAAGTCAGCTGGCGGCGGACCCATGGGTTACACGGCACTGAATGCCTTGCGGCTCGAGCAAGGCGTTCCCTGGTTCGGTTACGACTTCGGCGACAAGCAGATTCCACACGAGGCGGGCCTGGAGAACAGTCACATCAGCTATACGAAGGGCTGCTATACCGGCCAGGAGATCGTCGAGCGGGTGCGCTCGCGAGGCCAGGTGAATCGACGGCGTGTCGAGTTGATATTTCCTGGGTCGCGCGTTCCCTCCGCTGACGAGGTTCTTACGGCAGATGGAAAGGAAGTTGGTTTTGTCACGCGGGCGTCGGCGTTGCCTACACGGCCGTTCGCAATTGGTATGGGCTACCTCCGAAAAGAGAACAATGCGATTGGTAGCGAGGTGGCCTGGGCCGGGGGAATCGCAAAGGTCGCGAAATTTCCCGACGCGCTTTACTCCGAAGACTCCCTCGTCTGATTCCGCTGGCGCGATGATTCCGAGCATGGCAAAGTTTGGCCCATGCTGGATGAGGGCGTTTGGGCCGAAGTTAGAGCAGGCGGGGAGCACTTGCGTTTGTTTTCTGAGCGCAACGCGCTGGGCGTCCAGAGTTCGGTTTACAACGTCAATGCAAAAAACTGGATTGCTCCTTCCGAGACTGTCGATGACATTGAGCAGGGGAAAGAGAGGGCGGCGGCGTACGCGGAGGCCTATTTAAGACGGATTGGTTGTGTCGAACTGCCTCCACTGGTTTGGAAGAAGGCCCGGTCGGTTTAGGAGCGATTCGCACCTCAGCAGTTTCTGCAGAGTACTCTACTGATTTGATGATGCTGAATATCAGCAATTGCCGGAGTTCGGCCCCGCCCGAGGTTTAGTAAATCTCCTGGACTCTGGCACTTACGATTGGCAGACGGGATGCAAACTCCACTGCATGGGCCTGCAACCAATCGCGCTGAGTGTGGCACGGCACCTGGCACATTACGTCCCCAGCAAGAGCGGCGGGAACAAGAACTTTGTGCAGCGGATGCTGGATATCCGCACCGCGGCGAGGACTCGTAGAGACGTCAGACTAAGAGATGCGAAGGACCATTGCGAGCTCCTGCTTGCGAGTGAATTGCAATCCGAACTGCTGCCCGCGCTGCACCCTCCGGAGGCCGGGATCGATCTCGGAGCGAGAAGCGTGGCCGCTCGGATCGTCGGCGGAGATTTCTACGATTTTTTCCGCTATCCCGGTAAGGCCATCAGCGCCGAGGCCGTCGGCGATGTTAGCGGCAAGGGAGCAGCCGCGGCCATCTACGCAGGATTGGTAACCGGTATCCTTCGTTCGCTTGCGCCGCTGGAGCTTGGCCCAGCCGAAATGCTGTCCAGATTGAACAAGGCTCTTCTGAAGCGCCCGGTTCGAGGACGGTACGTCTCGCTGATCTACGCCACTTGGGACGAACGCGAACGCCTGTTCCGCATTGCGAATGCAGGACTGCCCTACCCCGTTTGCGTACGAGACGGAAAAGCATCTTCGGTGAAGGTCGCGGGGCTGCCGCTGGGGCTGTTTGAAGAGGCGGAATATGAAGAGCACACGCTGCCCTGCAGTCCGGGAGATCTCGTAGTGTTTTATACCGACGGCGTGACCGAGGCTGTTAATCGTGACAGCGAGGACTTTGGTCCGGAGCGGCTCGAAGAGGTCATCCATGCCAACTCCGGGGAAACCGCAGATCGTGTGGTGAGCGCCATCTTTTTCGCGGTTTCGTCTCATGCCAAAGGCTTGGAAGCCAACGACGATCAGACGGTAGTTGCGGTCCGAACCTGACGGGCGCGGCGGAGGTGCATATGGCGACGGAGAAGAACGAGACAAAGACCACAAGCGAGGCCGCTAGGACGAGGAGATCGATGATCGCGGCGAGGAGACGGAGGGCGAAGGCTCCGTGGGGAGGCGCGGGCTGGGTTGCCGCGGCAGATACAGGCTCGTTCATGACGGAGAGGCGGGGCGAAGAGCGGGACAGAGTCAAGCGTCTACATAACCCGAAACGCCGCATCCGTCTAGTCGAATTCGCGGCGCGGGGGAGATTGGTCGGGGCCGGTGCGGCCCGCGGCGATTTCGGCCATGTAGTAGTTTTCACCTTTGATGGGAGCTCCGGAGAGGCGGCGGAGAATCGCTAGTTGGCCGATGTGACTGAGGGCATCGGCGATTGGGCCCTGAAAGAGTTTCTCGGGAGTGGCATGAAGCGGTTCGCTGGAGGCCAGGTAGTCGTCGAATTTTTTTATAGACGCGAAGAAGCGTTCGACTTCGGCGGGCCACGGCTGCGGCTGGGAGTCGCGCCAGGCCTGCTTGCCTTGCGCCATGGAGAGAGCCCAATCGAATAGGTCGCTGATGTGGGCCAGGATTTTGGCAGGGATTCGGACGGTGTCGGCGCAGCGGAAATTGGCGAAGGAGTCTGGGGCATCGCGTAACGATTTGGCGGCGCGGTAGGCGACGGTAGCGGCGGTGTGGCGGAGGAATTGGCGAACTGGATCGGCGGGGTGCGACACGTGTTGGGCTCCTTTGGGGAAGACAATGAAATTTTTACCACAGAGTGCGCGGAGAGCACAGACCTAGAGGTGGTGGACCGCTTTGCGACGTGGAGTATTCCAGGCGGTTCACGGAGATGCGGACAGAAGTGACTGTGCTGCGTGCGAAATGCTACCGCTTGGTGGCGTAGACGCGCACGTAGTCGATTAGCATGGTTTGGGGAAATGCGGTTGTGGCGTCGGGAGGGCCGGGCCAACTTCCGCCTACGGCAACGTTCAGTATGAGGAAGTACGGATGGTCGAAAACCCAAGAGCCTGCGGTGGTGGGCGTGGAAGCTACGGAATTGGCCGTGAAGGTAGCGTAGAGGGTATCGTCCAAGTAAAAACGAACCGCATCTGGCTCCCACTCGACGGCATAAAGATGGTAGGCGGCGGCAAAGTCCTTGCCTGTGGGTAAGCTGACGGTGGAGGTGAGATCGGTTGCGGCGCCTGTGGTCATCGGCCCGTGCAGGGAACCATGAACCAAACCGGGCTCTTTGCCGACATTTTCCATGATGTCGATTTCGCCGCACTTGGGCCAGCCGACGGACGAAATATTGTCGCCCAGCATCCAGAATGCGGGCCACATTCCCTGCCCCGAGGGAATCTTGATGCGGGCCTCGAAGCGGCCGTAGGTTTGCGAGAACAAGCCTTGGGTCTTGAGGCGCGCAGACGTGAATTCGCGCGCGATGTGATCGGAACCTTCGAAATTTTCCTTGCGCGCGGTGATGACTAAATTTCCGTTTTCGATGTGAGCGTTTTCTGCGCGGTTGGTGTAGGACTCGAGTTCTTGATTGCCCCAGCCACCACCGCCGAGGTCATAGGTCCATTTTTTGGGGTCGGGCAGCGAGCCGTTGGGGCCGTCGAATTCGTCGTGCCAGACGAGGGTGTAATTCTTGTTTGAACTTACGGTGGGCTGCTGATCCGCGCCGAATAGAAGCAGCGGCAATACGAAAAGCGACGGCAAAAATTTAGGCAATGTTTAGAGCTCGTTTGAAGGAGCCTTTTTCGTTATCGATCTTCTTTTGGAGTTGCAGAATCGCGTAGAGGACGGCTTCGGGGCGCGGCGGGCAGCCGGGAACGTAAACGTCGATCGGGATTACCTGGTTGCAGCCCTGCACGATGGCGTAGTTGTTGAAGACGCCGCCGGAAGTCGCGCAGGCGCCCATGGAGATGACCCACTTGGGCTCAGGCATTTGATCGTAGAGTTGCCGAATGACTGGAGCCATTTTCTGCGACAGGCGGCCGGCGACGATCATTAAGTCGGCTTGGCGGGGCGATGGGCGGAAAACTTCGGCGCCGAAGCGGGCTACGTCAAAACGCGCCGCGGCCATGGACATCATTTCAATCGCGCAGCAGGCCAGGCCGAAACCTAGCGGCCAGATGGAGCTGCGGCGCGCCCAGTTCACGGCTTTGTCGAGCGTCGTGAAGATGATGCCTTCGTCTTCGAGCAGCTTGCCGAAGTCGTCGGGCTTGGAGAGAGTGACGTGCTTGCCGAGTGATGTGCTCATGAGGCCTCGCCTGTGGTCATTTTCGCACATTGGGTCGGGGGAGACAAATGACGGGTGTGAGTATTGCGCGAGGAGTGGGGAGGTTCGAGTTTAAGGATAAGACCTAGCGTGGCGGGTGACATCGCGTCAAGACTCGGCGGCCGGGCGGGGCAAGCCCCGCCCCTACGGGTGAGCCGGTTGCGATCATCTAGCAAAGGACGGCGGGGATTATACGGTGAGGACTACTTTGCCGAATTGGGCGCCGGACTCGAGGTACGCGTGGGCGGCTGCGGCTTCCGCCAGCGGGAAGATGCGATCGACGATGGGCTTCAGACGTCCCGCGGCAACGAGCTTCATCACCGTGCGGAGATCGTTTTTTGTGCCCATGTAGGAGCCCAGAAGAGACAGTTGGCGGCTGAAGAGGAAGCGGAGGTCGACTTTGGCATCGTAGCCCGTAGTGGCGCCGCAAGTTACCAGGCGGCCGGATGGGGCCAGGCTGGCGAGACTGTCGTCCCAAGTGGCGGTGCCTACGTGTTCGAAAACGACGTCGACTCCTCGTTTCCCTGTCATGCGGCGAACTTCATCGCGAATTTTTTGGGATTTGTGATTGATGACGTGGTCGGCGCCGAGTTCGCGGGCTTTGGCGAGCTTTTCGTCCGTACCCGCCGTCGCGATTACGCGGGCGCCGAAAAATTTGGCGATTTGGATGGCGGCGACGCCGACGCCGCTGCCTGCGCCGAGGATGAGAACATCTTCGCCGGGTTGTAGTTCGGCACGAGCCAACAGCATGTGCCATGCGGTCTGGAAGACCAGCGGGACGGCGGCAGCTTGTTCGAAGGAGAGATTTTCGGGGTACGGGAGGCAATTCACTTCAGGTGCGCTAACGAGTTCGGCGCACCCCCCGTCGATCATATAGCCAAGGTTGGTGAACTGGCGGCAACGATTGTCGAGGCCGGCAAGGCACGCGGCGCATTTGCCACACGTAACGCCGGGGGCGAGGACCACTCTTTGGCCGACGCGTACGGTAGTGACCTCGGCGCCGACTTGGGCAATTTCGCCTGCGACGTCGCTGCCTGGTATATGTGGGAGCGGGATCGGAACGCCGGGGATGCCTTGGCGTACCCAGAGATCGAGACGATTGAGAGCGCAAGCGCGGACGCGCACGAGAACTTCATTGGGGCGCACCGTGGGGTCGGGAGCGTCGGTATATTTCAGGACTTCGGGCCCGCCGTGCTGCTGGAATTGGATGGCCTTCACTTTTGGCCGCCTGGCTTTTTGGTGCCGAGCAGACCGGTCAGAACCGTGCCGGCAAGAAACGCGCCCCAGAGCCAGGGCAAGCTCACATACAACTTGCCGAGCGCCGGCGTCAGATAAACGGTAACGCCGCTATGATCGCGTACCGGATAAGAGTGAACGGCATCGGGCCCCCAGGTGGAGAAGTGGTGGAGGCGCCAGGTGAGAATCGGCCAGACGCAGACCACGATTAAAAACAGGAGAAGAACGAAGAAGAATAAGATCTCGCCGGGCGAAATCGCGCCCGCGGACCTGGATGAAAAGGGTGGGGGTTGCATCCGTGCAAGTCTAGCGAGAGAGAAACAGAGTGTCCAGATGCAGGAGATTTGACGCGATATCCTGTGGGGGGTAACGTAAGATCGCGAATAAGCGGCGAAAGCAACCGGCGAGTTGAGGAGCGATTCGCCTGGATGCCTGGCTAAAGTAGCAAGGCGCTATGTGCGTTGCGGAAAAGAAATGGACCTGTTTGAAGAGATCGTGAAGATGCGGCGGGCTGGCCAGCGCGGAGCGTTGGCTACGATCGTGCACACGAACGGGTCGATTCCCAGCTACGAGAGCTCGCGAATGTTGGTGCGCGAAGATGGGTCCCTGGCAGGGACAATTGGAGGGGGCTGCGTCGAGGCCGAGGTTTGGGCCGCGGCAAAAGAAGTGATGCAGAAGGAATCGCCGCGCAAGATGGTCTTCAATCTGAACAATGAAGCATCGTACGACAACGGATTGATTTGCGGCGGAACCGTGGAAATTTTCGTGGAGCCGATTTTGCCGCAGCCGGTGCTCTATTTATTTGGCGGCGGCCATGTGTCGATGGCGGTGGGGAAGGCGGCTTTCTCGGCCGGATTTGGAGTGGTTGTGGTGGATGACCGCGAGGCGTTTGCGAATTTGCAGCGCTTTCCAATGGCGCAGGAAGTGTTCATAAGTTATGAGGATGCTTTCGCGAAGATCCAGCCGAATGCATCGAGCTATCTGGTGATTGTTACGCGCGGGCATAAGGAGGATATGCGCGTGCTCGCGTGGGCGGTGCGAACCAGCGCGCGCTACATTGGGATGATTGGGAGCAAGCGGAAAGTTTTGTCGGTGTACAAGGCGCTCGAGCAGGAAGGTTACCGGCCTGAGGAGATGGAGCGGGTTTACGCCCCCATGGGGCTGGATATTGGCGCGCTGTCGCCGGAAGAGATTGCCGTTAGCATCGTGGCGGAACTGATTGCCGTTCGGCGCAATGCGGAGACTTCGGCGCACAAGAAATTACGGCTGGAACCCCGTCCGATCGCGGGCGCGCGTTGAGCGGAGTGATGCTGTCAGCGGTCATCCTCTCGGGCGGCGCGTCGCAGCGAATGGGTTCGCCGAAGGCACTACTTCCCTACCAAGGTCGTCCTTTCCTGGAGCATTTGTTAGAGGTGACTTCGCACCCGAAGATTGGCGCGCGGCGTATCGTGCTGGGCGCGCACGCGGAATTGATCGCGGACGCGGTACGGTTGGCGGCGGACGAGGTGGTCATCAACGCCGAATGGGAAAAGGGGCAGTTGAGTTCGATTCAGGCGGGGATACGCAGTTTGCCAGCTCGGACCGACGGAATGATTTTGTGCTTGATTGACCATCCGTTGATCAGCGCGGGGTTGGTCAATGAATTGATCGAGCGATTTTACTCTGGATCTACGATACCGCCGATTGTTTTGCCGATCTATCAGGGGAAGCGCGGGCATCCGGTGATTTTTTCGGCAGGTGTTTACGAGGAGTTGTTGGTGGCTCCACCGGATCAGGGGGCGCGCTCGGTGGTTTGGGCGCACGCCGGAGAAATCGCAGAGGTCGTTACGACCGAACAAGGGTGCGTCCTGAATCTGAACGATCCGGAGACGGTGCATCGAGCGCTCGGGCTGCCGGGTTAGCGGCCCGGGTCGGATAGTTTTTGCGTGAGGGCAAGCAACGCGTCGGCGGCGAGTTGCGCGCCGTGAAATGTGGCGGAGGGAAGCCCTCCCAGAGCGACCGAGATGGATTGCGGCGTCAGGTATTGGGATTCGGCGAGCGTTCGAGTGAGAAGCTGTTCGGTCAGGAACGAGGCGCAGGCGATTGCGGTGGTGCAGCCGCGGCAGAGGAAGCGGGCTTCGGCGATGCGGTCAGCTTTCAGGCGGACGGCTAGTCTGAGGATGTCGCCGCAGACGGGATTCGTGACTTCGACCGTGGCGTCGGCGTCGGGGAGTTCACCGGCGTTGCGGGGATTACGGAAATGGTCGAGAACCGCGTCGGTGAACATTTCCAAAAGTATCGCAATGGTTGGGACAGACTGCAACGGGCTGTGAGGCATGAAATGGGACGACGGTCTTGGGCCGCATGCCCATAGTGCCGCACACCACAAGCTCCGCGGGTAAAACGTCACGCATAACAAGTGAGAATCGCCTGCTTCGCGAGTTAGATTTGTTTGACGCTGCGCTGGACACAGACCCTTCGAAGCTCAGGGTAAAGAAGAGTGTCTATGCTACGTGCGTTCCACGCGCTCAGTTCTGGGCTATGTCCGCGTGATCTTTGTGATCCGGGAAGAGCGCCTTCGCGGGCGTCTTCGCGTCGAAGACGAGGTTGAAGAAGCCGACCATCATTTCGTCCCAGCTCTGCTGGCCCCAGATCACGGTCTTGGTCGGGTCGGGATTTTCGGTATTGTCCGCGGAATTGTCGAAGTGCGCGGTGCACTCGATTTTGGTGCCCTTCGGAAGAACCAGTGGCTCGGCCAGGTTGTACCAGAGCTGCCAACGCCAGTTGTATTTGGGTACGCGGAGGATGGTTTCCGTTCTACCGTCCGGGTAGACGATGCGATATTCAAAATCCTTGCCGCGCGTGTGCATGTGCGGATGCAGGCCGGCGAGTTTTAGGTCTGTAGCGACTTCAAAGGAGGCGTCGACGCGATAGTTCGGATCGCCGGGAGGAATCTTGAAGGTGCCATTTACTGCGGAGAGCGTCAGGACGCGTTCTTTCGGCGGTTGCTTCGCGAAGACGAGACCCACTTTGGTTTGGTCGGTCGTCGGCGTGCCCATCGGCATATAGTGCACTTCGAGGACGAGATCCGAACCTGCCTTGATGAGCTTGGCTTGTCCGGGGCCGAGGACTTCGGCGGGTTGACCCGGAGCGTAACCGATTAGGAAGTCGCTCGGCAAAGCGCTGGTGTCGGTCTTTTCCTCGGCTTTCGACGGCGGGGCCTCGAAAAATACTCCTGGCTTCTGATCCTTGAAATAGCTTGAGCCCGGCTCGCGCACGTACGCGATGATGTGATGAACCATGGGGCGATTGGTGGGGCGGGCCTCGGCCATCTGCACCCATTTGTCTTCGGTGAAACCAGTCGGGATGATCACGTATTGGTATTCGACCACGCCGCTCGCGGGAATTTGAAAGGGTCGCGGCAACTGAAAAATTACGTCGGGCTTGGGAATGCCCCAACCTTCGAGGAAATCGACAGGAGGCGGTGCGTCCTTGGGATCGCCCTCCGGAGCGCCGGCATTGACCCAAGCCACAAGGGTACTGATCTCTTTCGATGAGAGGGAGCGGTCGTTCGCGAAATGACCGTACTGCGGGTCGGCAAACCACGGCGGCATGATCTTTTGTTGGACGACGCGCTTGATGCTGGGTGCCATGGGCCTGGTTTGATCGTAGGTAAGGAGAGGAAACGGGCCGCCTTCGCCGGGGCGATGACACGTTTGGCAGTTTTTCTGGAGAATGGGAGCGACATCTTTCGTGAACGTCGGTGGTGGCGACTGAGCCAGGAGAGAAGCTACAAAAAGGAGAGAGCCTAAGAGAATCAGAGCTGAGAATCGCATGGTCCCTGTGTCATCTGGTTCGGTTTTCCTTGGGCGGAGCCTGTACGGGCGGGGAGGCTTGTAACGAACGGCCCCTCTCGCCGGTAGTTAGCTGCAACTTATCACGACGTGGAAGCTCGCGTCCAGATTGCGACTGCCGGCACATCGTAACGAACGAGAGGACAGAGGTCTGGTATTCTCGCGCATCGTGATGAAAAAGAAGAATGAGCGAAAGAAGCTGCGGATTGTGTCGCTCGCACCGAGCGCGACGTCCATTCTGTGTGCGATTGGCGCGAAATCTTCTCTAGCGGGAGTGACGAAGTGGTGCGTGGACGTCGCGCCGGTAGCGGATTTGCCGCAGCTTGGTGACTGCTGGCACATGGATGGTGTGAGCGAGATTTTGGCTCTGCGACCAACGTTGGTCATCGGCTCGGTGCCGTACAAGCAAGAGACTGTGGCGAAGCTGCTCGAGCAGCCTCTGAATTTTCTGGCCATGAATCCGCGGATATTGGCGGACGTCGACGCAGACATTCGTTTGCTTGCGAGCATTGTGGGCCGGGCGCGGGACGGCGAACGCGTGATTCAGGCTATGCGCGCAGCATTTAGCAGTGTCAGGAAGAAAGCGACGCGTAAGCGGCCGCGCGTGTATTGTGAGGCTTGGCCGAATCCGCGGATCAGCTCGCCTCCTTGGGTTGCGGAGTTGGTGGAGATCGCAGGCGCAAAGATGGTTGTGCCAGCGGGCGAAATAGTCAGTGACGCACAGGTGGCGGCGGCTCAGCCGGAAGTCATCGTGCTTGCCTGGGCTGCAACTGGCGCGAAAGCGGACCCCGGAAAAGCGTATGGCGTTGCGGGCTGGCGGGATGTACCTGCGATTCGCGAGCGGCGGGTTCATGTGATCTCCGACGAGCTATTGAATACGCCTGGTCCGCCACTCGTGCGAGGCGCGATGGAATTGTGGAAGGTACTGCATCCAAACTGAAGGAGAGAGAAAGGACTAAGACAGAGAGCACCAAGGGTGGAGCACAAGGTTCGCAAAGGAAAGACAAGAGAGAAGATAACGCTTAGGCGTAGCGCGCGGAGGTCCGCGGAGCCGTGAGAGTCGTCGTGGCAGCGATCATTGAACGCGGAGACCGTCGGCTGCTGATTGGGCAGCGGCGCGGAGACGATACGTCTCCGCTGAAATGGGAATTCCCGGGAGGCAAGGTGCGGGAGGGCGAAGCGCCAGAAGCGGCTTTAGCGCGCGAACTACAGGAGGAGCTGGGTGTTGCGTTGCTGCGGTCCCGGGAGATCGCGCGGGTCACGCATCGCTACGCAGACATCGGCCGAGGAGTTGGAGATTCGATTCTTTGCCGCGGAAATTGCCGATACCGAGCTGCAACCGACTGTCTTCGAGCAAGTCGCCTGGGTGTTGCCGCGAGAGTTGGGGGAGTACGATTTTCTGAAGGCGAACGCTCGGCTCGTGGCTGATCTGGCGACGGGTCGCATCAAGCCCGGTTGGGACTTTCCGGAAGCTTGAGGTCGTCTCGATCTGGTTGCTAGCTTTTGTCACTGTTTTCCAAACTTATTACTACTTTTCCCCGAGCGTGTCCTTCTTCCAGATAGCGGATGGCTTCAGGGACCTCATTCAATTTGTACCGCCTGTCGATCACCGGGATTACCTTTCCGGTGGCCATGAGGTTATGCAGGATGGTCAGGTCCTCTTTGCTCGATCTGGCCAGCAACCCGACCAACTTCTGGCTCCCGAACCGCGACAGCACACTCGCTTGGATCGCGCGCACCAAAGGACCGATCATCCACCGACCGGCCTCTCCTCCGGCCATGACTAATATTCCATTGGAGCTTAAGATGCGCCTCATTGCTGACAACGGGCGGTTCCCAACGGCGTCGAGAATCAGCTCGTATCGATGCCCACTCTTGGTGAAATCCTGCTGGGTGTAATCAATGACCTGATCTGCGCCGATGGATCGGACCATGTCCACATTCCTCGTACTGCATACAGCGGTCACCTCTGTGCCGAACGATTTGGCGATCTGCACGGCAAGCGAACCCACACCTCCCGCCGCACCGATTACCAAGACTTTCTGGCCCGGCTTAATGTGGCCCTTGTCGCGAAGACCCTGCAATGCCGTGAGGGCACCGAGCGGTATGGCAGCCGCTTGATCAAACGTCACGTTATCCGGCTTCATGGCCAATGCGGATTCGGAAGTACACGCATACTCGGCAAAGGCCCCGGCGCGGGCCCCCGCACATCCGCCGAACACGGGGTCGCCAGGTTTGAACTGCGTGACCTTCCGGCCGACCGCTTCCACCTCGCCGGCCACATCAAAACCCAGTCTTGTGACCTTTGGTCCACGAAGTCCGGACATTATCCGTATGAGGTACGGCGTGCCTCTCATAAAGTGCCAGTCGTACGGATTGAGGGCCGCCGCGCGAACTTTTATCAAGACTTCGTCGTCGCCAGCGGTCGGCCTTTCAACCTCTTCACATTTAAGAACGTCGGGTGAACCGTAGTGATGAAAAACGATGGCTTTCATGCGTTTCTTTCAGGTCTTGGTAGGCCTAGAGCCGCGCACTCGTGTCGTGAGGTCGGCTGGCTGATTTCGCTGCGCCAACCGTACCACCACTTGCTCCCCTTTCCCACTTGGGGAGGTGGAGGAAACTCAGTTAAGACAAGCCAATGTTAAGAGACGACCGGGTTCGGTTTTTCAGGGTTGATTCCGAGGTCTTTGATGGCTTTATCGACCACGCTGCGCTCGATCTTGCCGTCCTGCAGCAGTTCGTGGAGCGTAGCCAAGGTGATCGAGCGGGCGTCGACCTCGAAGAAGTCGCGCAGGGATTGGCGCCCTTCGCTGCGGCCGAAGCCGTCGGTGCCGAGCGACGCCAGCCGCCGGGGCATCCACTTGCTGACCATGTTCGGCAGCGTCTTCAGATAGTCGGAGGCTGCGACGAGAACGCCTGGCGCGTCTCCGATTGTCTGCGTGAGATAGGGCACTCGGGGCTTTGCGCCGGGATGCAAACGATTCCACCGCTCGGCCTCGATGCCATCGGTGTACAGCGCTTTGTAGCTGGTGACGCTCCATACGTCGGCGGCGACGCCGTACTTTTGTTCGAGGATATCCTGGGCTTGCAAGGCTTCGCGCAGGATGGAGCCACTGCCGAAAAGCTGCGCGCGGAGTTTCGACTTTTTGTTTTCCGACGCCCGGAAGCGGTACAAACCTTTCAGGAT
Source organism: uncultured Acidobacteriota bacterium (assembly GCA_963729285.1). Taxonomy (GTDB): domain Bacteria; phylum Acidobacteriota; class Terriglobia; order Acidiferrales; family UBA7541; genus Acidiferrum. Next base: position 102,841 of record CAVSNL010000010.1, on the reverse strand, counting down.
GCCGTCCTTCACGTCGCCCGGCATCGGGGGCATCGCATAAGGCTCGTTCATGAGCGTGATGTAATAGAAAATATCCTCGCCGTCTTTGTACATGCGGCGGATGCCGTCCTGAATGATCACCGCAATCTCATACGCAAACGCTGGATCGTAGGCGCGCAAGTTCGGAACGGGCAGGGCCAGCACATGACTATTGCCGTCCTGGTGCTGTAAACCTTCACCGGAAAGCGTCGTGCGACCCGCGGTACCGCCCAGGAGGAAGCCGCGCGTGCGCATGTCCGCCGCGGCCCAGATAAAGTCAGCGATGCGCTGGAACCCGAACATCGAGTAATAAATGAAGAACGGAATCGTGTTGATGCCGTGGGTGGCGTAGGCAGAACCCGCGGCGATGAAGGAGGCCATGGAACCCGCTTCCGTAATGCCTTCTTCCAGAATTTGGCCGTCCGTCGCTTCCTTGTAGTACATCAAGGTGCTGGCGTCCACGGGTTCGTAGCGCTGGCCGAGGCTCGAATAAATGCCCGCGGTGCGGAACAACGACTCCATGCCGAAGGTGCGTGCTTCGTCAGGAACGATGGGAACGATGAGCTTGCCGATTTCGTGATCCTTCAGCATCTTCCGCAACATGCCCACGTAGGCCATCGTGGTCGAGACTTCCCTGCCCTCACTGCCGTCGAAAAATTCCTTGAACAGCTCGTCGTGATCGCAGACGAGCGGCTTCGATCGCACTTTACGCGCGGGCGTATAGCCACCCAGCGCTTCGCGGCGCGCCCGTAGATATTGAATCTCCTGGCTATCTTCCGCCGGCCGGTAAAATGGCACTTCCACGCAATCGTTATCGTTCAGGGGGATACCGAAGCGCGAGCGGAATATGCGCAGCTCTTCTTCGTTCAGTTTTTTCTGCTGATGCGTGACGTTCTTGCCTTCGCCCGCCTCGCCCAAGCCGTAACCTTTAATGGTGCGCGCGAGAATTACGGTCGGGCCCGCCACGGTGCTCGACGGCCGCTTTGTATGCCGCGTAGACCTTGCGCGGGTCGTGCCCGCCAAGCCGCAACCGGCGCAGCGCTTCGTCGGGCAGCGGCTCGACCAATTTCAGAAGGCGCGGATCGCTGCCGAAGAAATGCTGTCGCACGTATGCGCCAGACTCTACGACGAGCTTCTGGTACTCCCCATCCACCAGTTCGCCCATGCGTTTGACGAGCAACCCTTCAGTGTCGCGCTCCAGAATGGGATCCCACTCCGTGCCCCACAGGACCTTGATAACGTTCCAGCGGGCGCCGCGAAAAGCGGACTCCAGTTCCTGAATGATCTGTCCATTGCCGCGGACGGGACCGTCAAGGCGCTGGAGATTACAATTGACGACGAAAATGAGATTGTCGAGCTTTTCGCGGGAAGCCAAGGTGATCGCGCCGAGGGATTCCGGTTCGTCGGTTTCGCCATCGCCCAGGAACGCCCAAACTTTGGCGTCGGTAACCGGCTTCATTCCGCGGTTCTCGAGATAGCGCGAGAAGCGCGCTTGATAGATGGCCATCAGCGGGCTCAAGCCCATCGAGACCGTTGGATACTCCCAGAAATCAGGCATCAACCATGGGTGAGGATACGAAGAGAGTCCGCCGCCGGGCTTGAGTTCGCGTCGAAAATTCTCCAGCTTCTGTGGCGACAAGCGGCCTTCGAGGAAAGCTCGAGCGTACATACCGGGAGCGGCGTGGCCCTGAAAGTAGATGGTGTCGCCTTCGAAACTTTCGCTGCGGGCGCGAAAGAAGTGATTGAAGCCGACTTCATACAGCGTCGCCGCGGAAGCGTACGTGGAAATGTGGCCGCCGATATTGTGCTCGACGCGATTCGCGCGTACGACCATGGCCAGCGCGTTCCAGCGAATCAAGCTCTTGATGCGGCGTTCGAGTTCCTGATCGCCCGGGAACAGCGGCTCTAGGCGAGCGGGAATGGTATTGGCGTAAGGCGTGTTGGCGGTGAATGGCAGGTCGATGCCAGAAACTGTGGCGTGGGCGCGCAGGCGCTCCAAGATTTCAGTGGCGACCTCCGGGCCGCTTGATTCCAGCACGGAGTCGAGCGACTCCAGCCACTCCGCTACCTCGAATTCATCCATGTTGTGGGGCTTTACGTACGTCTCGTTATCCATGGCCTTCGCTTGGTCCTCTTCCCTCGCCGCCGCAGTTCGCCCGCTCGAAAGGGCGCGAACAACTTATGGCGCTCATAAGCACAATAGAATACACCTGACAACTCAAGTCTGCACGAAACGATATGCTCGCAAATTTCCGAGGCAGCACATTTATCTAGTGGCAGGGTGACGGGCGGCGGTCAGGTCACGAGTATCCGAGGCCAGCATCCGTCCCCCGCTCTTAAGCCTTGTCCAGGCCAGAACCGTGAAGGCGCCCATCGCGAAGATCGTCCCAAAGACGCAAGCCGCGACAATACTGCTGACCTGCCACACTTTGCCGGTAGCGTCCGTAACTTGCGAAAGTCCCGGCCTGGGAACGAGCAGAAGCAGATTTCCGGCGGCGGAAACGCCGTAGAACAGTATGGCAAGCTGCAAGTAGCCGGGTGGCAGTGAATTTAGATTGATCACCCGCGTTCGCAGGTAGAGTGCGAACAACTGGTAAATGATGTAGACCGTCAGATACCAGCCAAGGAAGTTGCTGAGCGGAACACCGAAATACGCTCCGCCCTGCTGCCATATCCACGCGCGTACTACCGTAGCCCAGATGGGATCCATGCACAGGTCCCACGCGACCATGACCAGGGCTGCAAGCAGCGGTAACGTCACGCACGCGCGATCCCGTGAGCGAGTTAGGCAGGGCGCCCAGAATGACGCTCGCCAATGTCCAAGAGAGATAGCCCATGCCCACATAGGCGAGCCCCAGGAAAATCGGGACTACGAAGATCTTCGGCCCCATCACGTCGGTGAAATAGTAGTGGCCGAACGGAAATCCGGTGAGCACACCGAAGGTCTCGATCAGGCCGCCGATGGCCACGCAGAGCGCGAAGAACGTGAGGATGCCTCGGAGGCCATAGAGCATGGCGCCGTGAAGGAACGCGAATAGAAGTGGAGGAAGAACGTGCAGGGCCACGATCGCGAGCATGGGAACTCTACCGGGAAAGGCTTGGAGGAATCGAGCAGATGCGTAGACAACGATAAGGGACCAGAGCACTAGCGTCGTGAACAGTTGTCTTTTCACTATGCTCTCGGCGAAACGCTCCATCGCTGCTCCCAGCTACAGCGTACGGCCACCATCGACCACCAGCACTTGTCCGGTCACAAATCCGGCACTCGCCAGATAGGAGACGGCGGCGACAATATCGTTTGGTCGTCCGCTGCGATGCAGTGGGGCTAGCTTCACGAAGTCGGCTTCCAGCGCCGGCAGATCGCCCGGCATGGTGATGGTACCTGGAGCAATGGCATTCACGCGGACCTCAGGGGCGAGTTCTTTCGCCAAGCAGCGCGTCAGCATGATGATCCCGGCCTTGGAGATCGAGTGCGGAATGAATCCCGGCCAACCCAGAATTCCTCCGATATCGGCAAAATTGATGATCGCCCCCTTCGATTTTTTGAGCAGCGGCGCCGCGGCCTGGCAGCAAAAGAAAACCGCCTTCAAATTCGTATCCAGGGAGGCATCCCATACCTTCTCCGTCGTCGACGCAAATTCGGTTTGCAGAAAGTTCGCGGCGCTGTTCACCAGGATGTCTAGCCGTCCGAAATTGGCCTGCACTTTCTGAAACAGCGCCGGAAGCTCGGAAGTTTCGGCGAGGTCAGCCTGCAGCGCCACGCTGCGCCGCCCTAGCTTTTCAATCTCGGCGACGGCCTCACGGGCCTCCGATTCCGAAGACCGGTAGTGAATGACCACGTCGGCGCCCTGCTCTGCCAGACCGATGGCAACGGCACGCCCCAGGCGTTTGCCCGAGCCAGTGACAAGCGCGACGCGATTTAAGAGAGAGGTGAGCATGGAATTGAAACCCTAACACAAATTTTGCGTACTACTTGTAGCTTCACGTGCCAAGTCAGCGGGTTCAGGCGCCTTCCGGAACGCCCTATGGCGATGTAGAGTTAGGGCAACTCGAACCTTGAGACCTCGGAGCGAAACATATGGCGAACGGCATTGCAGTAGCACCCGCCCCTTACGTCGCGCGAGGCGTTCCCTGGTACGTCTGGGCTTCGGCCTTGGCCGTGACCTCGACTTCGGTCGGCTTGTATTGGGATATTTCGTGGCATATGTCCATCGGGCGCGACACTTTTTGGACCCCCGCCCACCTGGGCATCCATTTCGGCGCGATCGTGGCGGGACTTTCCAGTGTGTTTTTGATTCTCGCCACCACTTTCGGGAAAAATAGCGAACTGCGTGCAACGTCCGTAAAAATGTGGGGATTTTACGGCCCGCTCGGAGCATTTGTTTCGCTGTGGGGCGGCCTGGCGATGCTGACGTCGGCCCCATTTGACGATTGGTGGCATAACGCCTTTGGGCTGGACGTGCAGATTATGAGCCCGCCGCACGTCGTGCTGATCCTCGGCATCTTCACCCTCGGGCTTGGCGGCTTGTTCTTGATCGTTTCGGAGATGAATCGTGCGGATACCGACACGCGAGCAAAACTGAATCGCGTGTTTTTGTACGCTGGATGCATGCTCACGATTCTGCTCTTGATGCTGATCTACGAGTACACGGACTATACTCTGACGCACAGCGCGATCTTCTACCGCGTTCTGGCGCTGGCAATGCCTCCGGTGCTTGTGGGCATCGCGCGGGCATCGGGCTACCGTTGGGCCGCGACCAAGGTGGCGGCCATCTATTTCGTCTTGTGGCTGCTGGCTCTGTGGCTAGTGCCCCTCGTCCCAGCTCAGGCCAAACTGGGCCCCGTGTATACGCCGATCTCCCATCTGGTGCCGCTGGAGTTTCCGGTGCTTCTGTTCGCCGGAGCAGCAGCGCTGGATTTCTTGCTGGACCGAACGGCGGGACGCAACAAATGGCTGCAGGCAGTCGTAGCGGGCATTGGGTTTGTGGTGGTCATGATGGCCGTCGAATGGCCAACCGGGAGCTTCTTGGTGTCGCGGCTTGCGGAGAATCGGTTGTTCGGCACCGACTATTACCCTTATATGGAGCGGGCCAGCGACTATCACTTCAGTCATGAGATGTTTGCCTACGAGACCACGCGTGCGCAGTTCTGGCTCGGAGTGGCATTCGCCTTCGTGGCGGCAATTGTGACTACGCGCGTCGGTTTAGCGTGGGGCGACTGGATGCGCAAGGTGCGCCGGTAACCACAATGACGAAATCGAAGCAGGCGTTTGCGCTCGCGTCTGTTCTGTGCCTCTTGTTCTGCCCGGCCGCGTGGTCCCACGTTGGAAGTCCGGACGTCTACTACGAGGCCATGGCCGGACCGTACAAATTATTTGTGACCATCCGCACGCCGCAAATGATTCCGGGAATCGCGCAAATCGAAGTCCGCTGCCTGCAAGGAGTGGTGAACGACATCGAAATCGTTCCTCTGCGCGTCATTGGTGAAGGATCCAAGACTGCGCCACCTCCCGATCGCATGATGCGCTCCCAGGAGGATCCCCAATTTTTCACCGGGAAACTGTGGCTGATGGAGTCGGGCTCCTGGCAAGTAAGAATGCAAATCTCCGGGGCCCAGGGAAACGCCGAGTTGGCCGTACCAGTCCCGGCATACGCGCAACGCACCCTCGGGATGCAGAAGACCACGGGTATGCTGCTGGCGGCGCTGATGGTGTTTCTCACCCTGAGCTTGATTTCCATATTTGGCGCGGCCGCGCGCGAAAGCCAACTGGAGCCTGGTGCGGAGATTCCTCCAGTACGGCGAAGCCGCGCGCGCATCGCGATGGTAGCGGCGGGAGTTGCCATCGTCGGAATTTTGTTTCTGGGTGATATGTGGTGGACGTCGATTGCCACGGCTAACGCGAGTACCCAAGTGTACAAAGCTCCGCCGGTGGAAGTTTCGATTGTCAACGGAAACGAGCTCTTGCTGAAGATGGGTGCGTCTCCGTGGCACGAGAGGCGCAAGCAAATGCAACTCGACACCATCATTCCCGATCACGGCCACTTGATGCATTTATTTCTGATCCGAATGCCGCAGATGGATGAGTTTTACCACTTACATCCCGAGGAATCTGCGACCGGAACGTTTACTGGGAAAATCCCCGCGGTGCAGGGAGGGTCCTACGCGGTATTCGCGGATGTTGTGCGGGAATCCGGCTTTCCCGACACGATGACGGCAAAGATCGATCTATCTGCAAAAGATAAGGGCGCACCGCTCACGGGCGATGACTCGGATGCCTTTGCTCAAAAGATTTCGGCGGTGCAGACCAACGTCACGACTGCCGCTCTCGGTTCCGAGGCCCATGTCGAGTGGCTGCTCGATACTACGACCTTGCAGGCGCAGAAACCTGAGCTGCTGCGATTTAGGGTGATCCGCAACGACGGCGGCGTGGCCAATGATCTTGAACCGTATATGGGCATGGCCGGACATCTGGTCATTTTTCGGCGTGACCTCGCCGTCTTCGCGCATGTGCATCCGGCAGGTTCAATACCGATGGCGGCTCTGATGCTCCTTCAGAAGCCCAGTACCTCTGGCGGAGACTCAATGGCAGGAATGCAGCACGAAGCGATGACCAGCGAGATTACCTTTCCGTACGGATTTCCCCAAGAGGGAGACTATCGGCTCTTCCTTCAGGTGAAGCGCGCGGGGCACGTACAAACCGCCGTGTTTGACGCGCACGTCGCACCTTAGTTATTTCTTACCATCGAGACTGGCCAACTCTTGGAATCGCCGAGCACAACATTCCTGCCAGCGGTCGATTTCTTTTTGGCGCTTCACAGCGACGACGTAGTGCTCTCCAAGAAACTGCTAGAATCCCCCTCGAAGGTTGCAGAAACAATTGGAGAAATAATGAAACTCGATTTGCTGGCGATTGCCGCACATCCCGACGATGTCGAACTCACCTGCGGTGGCACGCTCATCAAAATGGCGCAGCGTGGCTACAAGACCGGCGTGCTTGATCTGACCGCCGGGGAAATGGGCACCCGCGGCTCGCCCGAAACTCGCGCCAAAGAATCGGCTCTGGCGGCCAAATTCATGGGGGTCTCTTGGCGCAAGGTCCTGGGAGTACCGGATTCCGACGTACAGGCCAGCCGCCAACATAAGCTGAGCCTCGCTGCAGTTATCCGCGAAGTGCGCCCCCGAACTGTCATTATTCCCTATTGGGACGCGCGGCATCCCGACCACTATCATGCCTCGACCCTAGGCTACGAAGGTTGCTTCCTGGCTGGATTGAAGCAAGCACCCATTCCGGGTGAGGCCTATCGCCCGTTCAAGATTCTGTACTCCACCGCATTTGTCGCCGATCTCCGGCCTTCTTTCGTCGTGGACATCACCCAGCAGTACGAGAAGCGCAGAAAGGCCATTCTGGCCTACCGAACCCAATTTCTCGCCAAAAGGAGCCGCCGGAAAAATGAGGTCTACTTAGCGATCGATGAGCTGGAAGACCAGATGAACCACCTCGCCCGCCACTTCGGACAGATGATTTCCGTCAAGTATGGCGAGCCGTTTCTGGTGAAGGAACTGCTGAAGGTGGATGACGTGGTGGAGATGGAGGTTCGTTCTATTTAACTGATACTGAGGCACTTATGGCTCGAAGCAAGATTCTCGGCGGCTCAGATTCGCTCATCTTCCTGGGCTGGCGAAAAGCCTGGTATCGTCGGACCCGTGGGCCCTCGCCCGGCACGTACTCGAATGAGCGCCTCCCCCTCCGAACCGGACTTCCGCAAGACGACGATGGTGCTGAGTGCTTCGCTATAGACACGAGTCACCAAATAGGTATCCCCCGTGCCATCCTTCTTCCAAAGTTGTCCAATCTGAATTTTTGAGACCGGCATGTGCAAACCTCGACTTTAGAGGGGCTAAGCTGGAGTGTCAACTCCTAACGAACCAACGCAGACTACAACGCCAGCAAATCCGCCAGCATATCAAGGCCTCACGAAACTCCGGTCTTACGCCAGAAGCAGCTCCCACGGAACCTTTTGTCAAATCGGAGGGAACTTGAGAGACATAGGAAACCCAAGTGCTCAGCCTTACATCGTAGTGAGAGAGAAGTTAGTGCGCCTAGCCGTTGCCTTTGGGGTGTATACTACCGGCAGGCAGAGGTGGAGACTATGCAATCGATTCTCCGGCAAGCAACCAGGATTCACAATCTTAGGTGCGCTGGCAGCAAGCACAGCCTTGGCGCAGAGCCCGCCTCCAACCTCCGATCCCGCCAAAGTAGCGCCGCCATCGGAACAGCAGCAGAAGTCTCAGGATCAGCCAGTTCAGCAGCAAGACAGCGTAAACCCCAAAAACTCCAAAGAAGATGTCGACGCCATCGGCAATCGCAACGTCGGCAAAGGCATCAATTTCTATTCGATTGAAAAAGAAATTGCTCTGGGCAAGGGACTCGCGCAGGAAGTGGAGCGCTCGTCGAAGCTCATCGACGATCCCGTTGTCACCGAATATGTGAATCGCGTGGGCCAGAATCTGGTGCGCAACTCCGACGCCCGCGTGCCGTTCACCATTAAGGTGATCGACTCCGACGAAGTGAATGCCTTCGCGTTGCCGGGCGGATTCTTCTACGTCAATAGCGGCTTGATTCTGCGCGCGCAGGAAGAGTCGGAGCTCGCCGGCGTCATGGCCCACGAAATCTCTCACGTTACCGCGCGCCACGGCACCAAGAACGCCACCAAGGGCGAGATGATGCAACTCGCCACGATTCCCCTGATGCTATTGGGCCCTGCCGGTTGGGCGGGGTATGGCCTGTATGAAGGTTTGAACATCGCGATTCCGCTTGACCTACCTGAAGTTTAGCCGCGACTCCGAGCGCGAAGCGGACTTCCTTGGCCTTGAGTATATGTACAAGGCCGGATACGATCCAAACGCGTTCGTAACCTTCTTCGAGCGTATCCAGGCGGACGAGAAGCGCCGCCCTGGCACCATCCCGAAGGTTTTCTCGACGCACCCGCCGACTCCTGACCGCATTGAGGCCGCGCAGAAAGAAATCGCGCGCATCCTCCCGAATAAGCCGGAGTACATCGTCACCACTTCCGAGTTCGACAGCGTGAAGGCGCGGTTGCGCAACATCATGTTCGCCCGCAAGGTGCAGGACAACGCGCCGGGAAAGCCAAGCCTGCGCACACGCACGGAACAGCAACAGAAGGGCACGCAGACGCAGGGTCACGGATCCCAACGCCAATCCCGACGACGATCGTCCGACGCTGAAGCGCCGGCCCGATTCCCAGTAACTTAAAAACGAAACAGGTTGAGAATAAAAAGGGCGGCCAAAAATGGCCGCCCTTTTTGTTTTCTGTTATTTTCTCAAACGCTCTAGTTCCCGGCCAGCCAAAGCTTCGATCGGCGGAGTTCTTAGTACGACGACGTATGCGAGCGGCGATCGTCCGGCGCTGTGGCAATACCCAATCGGCGCAGTTCGTCGGCGTAATACTTGCGGTACAGAACGTCCCACTCTTCGCTGCCTTCCAGGATTTCTTTCTTTTGCGAAGTGATTTTCTTGCGAACTTCGGCGTCGGCCTTTTCCTCGTCGCGCAGAGTAGCAGTCAAAATCTGCACGACCTGTTGCCGGATGGTGTCGCGGTCTTCGACAAATTCGACCTCGTCGCTGGAAACCAGCACTTCCGTGATCTGGTGCGAGAGGCGGATAATTTTTTCGCGGGTGAGTCGCATTCGGTTAGTTTGCCTTTGGCTTAACGCAAAATGGATTTAGCGCAAGACCAGCTTGCGATCACGCGCAAGCTGTCCTTTCACCTTTTTGTACATCTCCTGATACGAAACGCCGGTTCGCCGCATTTCGTCCTGGTGTTGCGTCAAGATTTCGCGCACTTCGTCGTTCAAGCGATCTTCCACGGTCAGTTCTTCCATCATCCGCTGGCGAACCCGCGGGATCACCGTCTCCGGCGTCTTTGTTTCAATCTGATTCCCTTCGACCAGCCGCTTGACCACTTCCGCCGCCATATGACCCACGTAGTCCCGAGCAATCAGCATTCCGAGTGTGTCCCTTTCCGCAAATCCAAGGCAGTCAGTTTACTGGCAGCGTCACGAGAGCGCAAGGCAACCTGTCCGCCGCTTCCACGATGTTCGCGCGTTGACGCTTTCGATGGCTTCCTGTACGATGAATTGCGTAGGGCGCTTAGCTCAGCGGTTAGAGCGTTCGGTTTACACCCGAAAGGTCGTCCGTTCAAATCGGACAGTGCCCACCATCCGTGCGCAACACCGCATTACCCTCAGCGGGGACGTAGTTCAGTTGGTTAGAACGCTGCCCCGTCATTGGTTAGAATCCTACACTGTCACGGCAGTCCTGTTGCTCGGCGTTATCATTAATATATATCGCCCCACCAAGGCGTGCAGTTCTCCAATCAGAAGCCTCATTCGATTTGCCTGAAGTCATTTTTTCCCTACCCTGAAGATGACCAATCCGCGGAGCTGCAAGACATAACGATTCGTCTCACGCCGGAACAAGAGCGCCGGCTTCGAGCTGTCCTCGACCGCGGTGCCTACAAATCCGTTGAGGAGGTTGTCGAGGCTGCTTTAACGGCCGTCGAACAACGCACCGTGCCAGGTTTCGCGGGAACACCGGAGGAACTCGATTCCCTGCTCGCTGAAGGTGTCACTCGCGAATTGCCAATTTCGACATGCGCAAGAGGATATATAACATTGTTACATGGGTTGTGCAGGACCTGTGATGGGCCAGACCAAGTTTTCGGTAGTGACAGGGCATTGTCGCAGCGATCACTCGCGTAGCCGTTCGGGCGCCTCGTTGCGAAGTCGAAGCACGAGCTCGGTTGGCGGCATCAATCCGACGATTGCCCACCGATTCGGCCACCCCATGGCTGGGACACCTCTGACGCCGGCCTTGAGCCCGGCTTTAACGAAGGCGTCCACCGTCGGAGAAAACCTGCGATGGTGCCAGGCGGTTCCCACGTCTGAAGCAGAGACGCCAAAGCGTTCAGCGATTGGGACGATGACCTCGCGTTTCGAGATATCGGCGTGTTCGGTGAAAAACGCGTGCGAAACGTGGTTGCAAAAAGTGCTGGCTTCGCCGTCTCCCTTTTGGGCCCGCCGCCAAGGCGGTCGGAAAGCCGGTCAAGATGGTCTGCACGCGGCCCGACGACATGCGCTTCGACTGCCCGCGCTCCGCCACCACCCAGGTCGTGCGTTTGGCGTGGGCAGACGGCAACCGCGTTGCGGCCATGGATCACCACGCGGCAGCCGGTTGGCCCACAGCGACTATCGCTCCTTATTTCCAGCCCAAGGACGCCAAAGGCAATTTGTACGATCCATTCGCGATCCAGGGTGCCGACCACTGGTACACGGTAGGCGCGCAGCGTGTTCGCGCGCTGCACAATGATTTGGCCGATCGCACCTTCCGGTCTGGTTATCTGCGATCCGTCAGCGCGGGTTGGACCAATTGGGCTGTCGAGAGCTTTATGGATGAGGCAGCCCACGACGTCGGCGTCGATCCGGTGAAGTTTCGGCTGGGCTTACTCGACGGTACGGGCCGCAACGCCGGCTCGGCGCCAAATTCGCTAGGCGGCGCGCACCGGCAAGCGGCAGTGCTGTCCCGCTGCGCGCAAAAGGCCGGGTGGGGTAGCACGATGCCGAAGGACGTCGGTCTCGGAATCGCGTCGACCTTCGGGCAGGAACGCGGGATGCCGACATGGGTTGCCTGTGCCGCGCGCGTGCGCGTCAACCGGACGAACGGTTACGTCAGGGTGGAGAAGCTGACCCTTGTCATCGACTGTGGAACGGTCATTCATCCCGACAGTGCCGAAGCCCAAGTGGAGGGTGCGGCTTTGTGGGGATTGAGTTTGGCCCTCCATGAAGGAACGGAGTTCACCAAAGGGCAGCCGAAGGATACGAATCTCGATAGCTACAGGGTGCTGCGCATGGGAGACGTGCCGGAAGTCGAAGTTGAATTTCTTCCGAGCACAGAAACACCGGTCGGGCTTGGCGAGCCGGCGATAACGCCGGTCGCGCCCGCGATTGCAAACGCAATCTTCGCCGCCACGGGCGCGCGCGTTCGTCATCTGCCAATCCGCCCGCAAGCCGTCCTGGAAGCACTCGCGCGTGGAAGTTGACTGATCCGTTACAACTCGAGACAGGATGCACTCCGAGATGAAATTGACTGACGACTACTCGTAGAGACGTCAAAACTCAAGGAGAGAAAACTATGTCACAATCAGCGCCCGCACTAAAGCCAACAACAGTACATGACGCAACCTACGAAGTTCTCCGTTCGCTAGGAATGACAACCATCTTTGGCAATCCTGGGTCGAACGAGCTTCCATTTCTCGATCGACTGCCATCCGACTTTCGATACATCTTGGCTCTCCATGAAGGTGCCGGCTTAGCTATCGCCGATGGCTACTCGCAAGCGACTGGGCGGCCGGTTTTTGTCAGTTTGCATGCAGCCGCCGGTCTAGGCATGGCCATGGGATCGTTGGTCAACGCGCAGGTTCTGGGGACGCCCCTGGTAATCATGAGCGGGCAGCAATCCAGGGCGATGTTGACCCTGGAGGCACAGCTCACGATTCGCGACGCTATCGTGATGCCTCGACCCTTGGTCAAATGGAGCTTCGAAGCTCCAGATCCGGCTTCCGTGCCCGCGGTGATCGCGAGAGCCGCGCATATTGCCATGGCGGCGCCCAGCGGCCCTGTCTTCGTTTCAGTTCCCCTGGACGATTGGCATCATGATGCAAACTCTGACCAAACCGCGCTGCTCACATCGAGGAATGTGTCTGCAAGACCAGCGCCTCCTCTCGACCTTCTCACAACGCTTGCCGATCGATTGAATTCTGCTCGCAATCCACTTCTTGTCATGGGCAATGAATTGGACACCGACGAAGGCTGGAAGGCGGGAGTCGATCTTGCGGAGAAATGCGGCGCTGGAGTCTATCTGACAATCGAAGCGGCGCGAATATCTTTCCCAACACGACACCCGAATTTTCTAGGAACTCTCGGAACACCTATCGCAGTGGTACGAAAGCAGCTCGCCGGCCATGATCTTGTGATCGTCCTCGGTGCGCCTGCATTCCGTTATCACGCGTGGTCGCCCGGCAGTTACCTGCCAGATGGAACACAAGTCGTCATGATCACGGCCGATCCTGATCAGGCGGCGCGAGCCCCCTTGGGCGATGCAATCGTCGGGGATCCGGTTGTGGCAATGGAACAATTGCACCGCCTCGTTAAGACAAAGCCAACGAAATTGCCAGCCAGAACAAATACGTCGGCCTCATCCCCCTCCGGAAGCGGCAAGATCACCGTAAAACAATTTAACGACGTGCTTGCGCAAGTATGTCCACCGGACGCAGCCTTCACGTCCGAGTCTCCATCCTTGGGCAACTGGTGGGAGCAAGTTTCTCTCACCAGACCGAGGAGTTTCTTCTGTGGCGCCGGTGGCGCGCTCGGCTTCGCATTGCCGGCGGCAGTGGGAGCGGGTCTGGCATTTGGCAGGCGGCCTGTGATTGCGCTTGTTGGCGACGGCTCGGCCAACTACAGCATCACGGGCCTATGGACTGCCGCACAACAGAACGTGCCGTGCACGTTTGTGATCGTACGTAATGGTGTTTACGAGGCGCTCAAGGATTATGGGGCTTTTCTAGGTACTACGGACCTTCCTGGGATGAATTTACCCGGCATCGATTTCGTATCGCTCGCAGCCGGCTACGGAGTTCCAGGCTGTCGAGTCAGCAATGCCGTCGAGATGGCCGATGCATTGAAGGCGGCGATTGGCGCCGGGAAGCCTTCATTGCTTGAAGTTGAGGTAGAGCCCACCAATAGCGGCATGTTTTAGAAATGACCAACTCATGACTCGTAACGTTATGAGCTAATGTTCCACAGAGGACTTCATGTCATTGATTCAGATGCGCCGCATGGTTGCCCTCGATTTTTTGTCAGCGACGGTGCTTATGAACATTAACTCTTTAATTGTCGGCTTGTAGGAGGTGACCTCCGCGCTTGGCATCGATCCTGGACGGATCACGGCGTACTCGGAAACAATTCACTTTGCCGAGTACTTCCTTAGCTCCTCGCAGCGGTGCCGCGAGGAGCGCCGGTTCTAGGCGGGCGGCGCGGATGTTCCATCCGCGCCGATAAGCAGTGAGAATTTGAGTTGCAGTCCGCTGGTCGTATTCTAGGCTCTCGTTGAGGAGTGTCGCGTCTCCGCCGTACAGACCGATATAATCCCGCGCAGTGTCCGCGTCAATGCGGTCAGTCCCGGACCTACACGAACAGAGGGCACGGAGGCGATGAGAGAAGGTATTGAGCAGCTTGCTGCTCAGGCGCCGGCAGGCCGTCCGGCGACAGCCGACGAGATTGCAGAGGCCATTGTTTTCCTAGCGACTGATCGGTCGACTTTCATTTACGGGGCAAAACTTGCCGTCGACGGCGGCCGCACCGCCGTCTGAAATGCCTTAGAGATTCCGGAAAAGGCGTGTCAGAGTACTCTTGCAATGCCCATTCTCGTTACAAGCGCGTCGGGTACCAATGGGAATGGATTTGGCGCGCTGCTCGCCTTTGAATTGGACGGAAGGTTCCGCGGAACTTCTATTGAGGATGATCGCATTGCCGATCCGCGTGGCCTTGCCGTCGATACAAAGGAAAATTTGCTGTTTCTAAACAGCGGGGCTGATCGCGTGTTAGCGATCTCCTCGGATGGTACCGTTGTTCGGGATACAGGCCGGATCGAAGGTCTGAATCCCGGCGGTGGCAATTTCGGCCCGGATGGCCGGTATTTCGTCGGCTTGCGCAGCGAGCGCACAATCATCGCCTTGTCGACCAGTCTTGATGCTCCTGTAGAGCATGTGTTGCCGCCACGGATTGTACCTTTTCCCCGAGGGTTTGCCTTCGGCCATCGCGGGCAGCTGTTCCTCGCCTCGGGAATCGGGCCGAATGGCCAAGGTGACAACGCTATACTGGCCTTCACTTGAAGCACACCTCTGCAGCCCTCTCGGCTGGTCACGGATCCCGAACTGAGTCCGCTCGATCTCGCAATCGCGCCCAACGGCAATATCGTTGTCTCTAGTGAGCGTCCATTCGGCGCAGTCGACGCGGTGACGAGCGTCCGGGAATACGATACGACGGACGGCCATCTCGTCCGAGTTTTCTCCCCAAATAGGAAAGCTGAGTTCCGTAAACCGCGCGGCTTGCGTTTTGCTCCCAATGGACTCCTCTACTGCGTCGCCCGCGATGAGGTTGTTGGCTTTGACTTCGGGAGTGGCGAATGCCTAGGCGCTATTGCGCGGCTGCCGCGATTAAATGGGCAAGCCTTGGTGTTTTTTCCGCACTGAGCGAGTTGCCTGAAATCTCGACACAAATGCCGACCGCATCTATGGTTTCAGCGCTGGTCCGAGCGCCTGCTCATGAGGCAGGCGTGCTACTACAAGAAGCATTGGCCAACCAACTGAGGCGGCGGTTTTCCAAACCGCCGCGCAGCTCGGGCGCCCCAACATGACGATTTCCTAGACCGTTACAGTCGTTCGCAACGGTTGCACAGACCGTCGTGGCGCAAGGTCAACGGTTCCCTAGACCTGTTGTAGTCTTCGAAATGTTTCCCCCAAAAGTGTAGGAACCGGACACCTTCATCACTGGGCTCAATACCTGCTTCATCTCTGCTGTCAAAGGACGACTACTATCGCTGCGATGCTGCGATGGCGAGCGCTTCGCTTCTTTCACTATGTGTGCTACGATAATTCTCGCAATGAGCGCACTAATTCTTACAGGCGGTTTACAGGCGGTTTTGCCAGGAAAGCTTGCAGTCAGGGGCAATCAAGGCGAACAGTGCGCTATATGCAAATCTTGCAAAGGCTTTATTTGCAAGGTTTTACGCTAAGTTGTTGATTCCACGGTTGGGGACGTAGTTCAGTTGGTTAGAACGCTGCCCTATTCTCGCACACTGTCACGGTCGCTCCTTCTTCCACGACATCCCGGAGCAAGTGCGGAACCCGACCTTTAGTCCCTCAGCGGGAACGAACCCCGAGTGAGACCTAAGAGATTGCCGTGATGGTCGGATTTTGAGGGTTAATCTCGAATAAGGTGACCTGTCACATCGGTTGCACGGCTATGCCGGCTATTCTCGCGACCTTGATGCAGTGATGTAAGTAAGGTATGATTCTGCATCATGCGCACTACGATTACGTTAGATAATCGCCTTCTGGAGCGGTTGAAAAAGCGCGCGGCGGAATCCGGCACGAGCGTCAGCGGGTTGATCGAACGTGCGGTGCGGCTGCTGTTGCAGGCCTCTGCGTCGCAGCGGCGAGGTCGTTTCGATTTGGTGACGTTCGGCGAGGGAGGCCAGTTCACGACCTTAAATATCGATAAGACCGCTGCGCTGCTTGAAGCCGACGACGTCGAGCGTTTTGGGAAGCAGCGCTAGCCGATGCAACTGCCGGACGTCAACGTCCTAATCTACGCGCATCGGCTGGACGCGCCCGAGCACGATCGATATGCCGCGTGGCTTACAGCCCTGGTCGAGGCGCCGGAACCGTTCGCGGTCGCGGAGATCGTGCTCGCCGCCTTCCTGCGAATCGTGACAAATCCCAAGATCTTTCGGCCGGCGACACCGATGCAAACAGCTTTAGCATTTTGCCGCAGGCTCGTCGATTGGCCACGAGCCGTCTTCGTCGCGCCGAGTCGCACACACTGGGACCTATTTGTGAAGATGTGCAACGCCATTGAGGGCCCTTTGGTCACCGATGCTTATGTAGCGGCCTTGGCCATCGAGCACGGCTGTGAATTGATCACCACGGATAGCGATTTCGCGCGGTTCCAGGGACTGCGTTGGCGTCATCCATTAAGTCCGTAAACGCGGAAAAGGCCCGTTTCCAGACCAGCCTGGCGTGAACCATTGACTGGAGTGTCTTCGTTCTAGTAGCACCCTGTTCCGTCGGCCCGTCGCAACCTGTCGAGGCTGCTTTAGCAGCCGTTGAACAACGCACCGTGCCAGGTTTCGCGGGAACACCGGAAGAACTCGACACCTTGCTTGCTGGAGGGCTTGCCTCAAAACAACTCACGGAAGACGAGTTTTGGAGTTCCGTAGGCAAGCGAACGGATGCGCTCGTGGCTGAGCATAAGACCAGCCGTCGTTCGTGAAGGTTCTGTATCGACAGACCGCCAGCTCGAAGCCTTGGTCGATCGTGATTAAGGCGTCAAATTGGTCCTCGGCCAGAGACAGGAGTGCGCCATTCTTGATGCCGGACCAAGCCATCTCCTGGACCGTACGACAGGTGTGTCCACGGAGTAGCCGTTTCAAGGCTCGCGGCAAACATTCGTCGATGAGGAGTCTCATCGCGTCTGGGCGATCACTAATTCCTTAGCGTGCTCCAAAGCCGCGATAGCTGCTTGGCGTGTGACCGACGGAAACTCTTCGAGAAATTCGTCCAGAGTGTGGCCCCCTTCAAGGTAATCGAGTAAGTTCTTGAAAGGTACACGAGTCCCCCGGAATACGGGTATCCCGCCAAGAATTTCGGGATCGCGGATAATTACGTTAGGCTTGCGCTGCATTGTTATCCTTTTAGCGAGTATATCATTTCCGGATTCTGGCGCTGATTAGAACGCTGCGCCCGTCGCTGGTTAGAATCCGACACTGTCACGGCCAATTCCCTCCCCCGCTTCAAAGATCACGCGCATACGCGTATATAAAGGATGCCTCTCTACTTCCACAAAATGCGCGTTTTCCATCCAAGTGGACTTAAGACCTGAACCGCCCCACACTAACCGTGTCAGGACTAATCCGCAGCGTGGAACCCGGATACCTTTCGGGTTGCTGACAATCCACCAATTTGGTTCATAAGAGTGTTTCTCAGTACGTCCTCACATGGAGTGTTGTGATCATTAGTCATTTCTTCATCGCAGTCGCCGAACTCCAGAGGGCGCCTCGATTGAGCCATTCCGGGTATCGACCCAGCATTTGGTCGTAGAGCTCTTTTGCTGTCGTGGTCTTTCCGGCGAGTTCCTGAAAATCAAGAATGTATTGCCGGGTCTGTCCGATGACCCGTGGGCCGTCGTCATCATTCTTCATATTCTTGTGGCCGGCGACGACAATACGTGGCTTGAGCGACTCCATCTTGTCCAGTGCTGACATCCATTCGTCACGTTTTTGATTCTGGTTTGCTTCCATGAGTCGCGGATGCACGCCGTTATAGGCGGCATCCCCGGCGGCGATCAGTTCAAGCGATGGTACGTGCAAGCAGGTCGTTCCCGCGGTATCCGTAAACCCAAGCGGAATCGCAATCAGCCTATCGCCTTCCAGGTCGATAGCATTCGTCGTGAGTTCCTGGGCAACCACAAGATGCTTCGGGAGCTGATTCGGGAAACGCGATTCCCAGAACTTCGCCAGAAACTCCGGTGAGGTTTGCTCCTTCATGACTTGAATCGCGCTGGGCGCGGCGACAAAGTGCGCTTTTGGGAAGCGTTCCAAAAGAACGCTCGCCCCGAAGAAGTGATCGCCGTGCCCGTGAGTTGCATAAATAGTTGTGAGGTTTTTTCCTGTGGAGGCAATCCAGTCGGCCTGAGCCCGGGCCTGCTCCAGACTGATAAAGGAATCCACCACCACGGCGTCTCGCGAGTCGTAGATCAGGGTCGATGAGATCGGCGGCCAGGGCCGCTCGTGTTCACCGGGCGCAAAATCGCTGGTCACCACAGGAATACTGGGCGTCACGAATACGTCGTACTTCAAATTCGCAATCTTCTGGCCGCGATAAGCAGAGTCCGGTGCTGGCATGTCGTCTCCTGCGAATAATATTCTCCTCGCAAGGCAGGCTGCCAAAAAGCCGCCTGCCACGGACGAAAGAAAAGAACGCCGAGAAGTGCCACATGCGTTTTCAGTCATAAAAAGACCAGTGGAACGAGTCGGTCACGGACGCTCGTACTTCATCGTCCAGACGCCGCGATCACCGTGGTGATATTCGTTTCCCTCCCAGGGGGACCCACAGATGTGCAGATGTGCATAGGGTGTTCCGGCGAACATCACCATGGTTCCCGCGTCCCGCATGACGGTCGAAAGACCCGACGCTTTAGCGTCAAAGGGCCAAAGAATCATCCAGTGTGGACCGATAGGGATTGGAGGGCTGGTGGTGTCGAACGGGTCGGTAAAACTTCTTTGCGTTGCGCCGTTCAGCATGTAGATCAAACCTGGAGAGCTATTCGTGGGCTTTGGTTTTCTGGCAAGAAGGTCCTTGAACCAAACCATGCCCATTGGATCAAGAGCCATATCCACCTTTCCGACAATGTTTTGGTCGCCGGGAACACAGACCCACTCGTTTGTGCCGTGGCGAAGCACCGTCAGGTTTCCCTGGCGGTCCATTTCCGCGACGATTGCCTCAGCCGTCACTCCAGATGGACCTGCTAGCATGGCCCGCCGGATCTTTTCCTTCTTGATTTCCTCCGTCAGGCTATGTTCATCAAGGTTGGCTTGTTTGGTGGTCGGATCAGACAAGGCGGCGCCCTCTGAACTTATGCCGCACAGCCCAGGGGCCAACATTGCGGCAACGCCAATGAATCTCCGGCGTGTCAAGGGTCCAGTCTCGACCGGAGGATTGACAGCGATGTTTTCGTCCCTCATGCGACTCCTTTCATCCTCTTATTCTGGAAAAGGCGCATTTTCGAAGAGGTCGGCCACGCTTGGAGCTGTGTAGCCCTCCACATACCGCGTGCCGAGATCCCGCAGAGAGTTGTCATAGCTCGTGGCCGGCTTCCGGCGAACGACACCGCAGAGGCAGTCCCGGAATTGCTTTTTCATCGACAAGCGCGGGAACTCCTCGAGAATTGCGCGAAGCTTGCCTTGAGGAATCAGCTCCAATCCCGCCCCAATCACGTCCACGAAGATTCCCGAATGCGTCATCGCGACCTCTGGCTCTTTGTGTAGAGCAATGGAACGAGTCGTATGAAGCGCAATGGCGTCCCACACCAATTGGATCTGATGTGTCGGAATGCCACGTTCTTTCAGAAACGAGCCCGCGGCGTTGGCCCCATCAACTTCGAAACGCTCCAGTGCGGAGTAGCGGTCGGTCAGTCCCAAATCGTGCAGGATCGCCGAGACCGCCGAGAGCTCGGGGTCTGGAGCAGGTTTCGCCCCTTCGGCCAACAGCACACCAAAAAGCCATGAGCGCATCGCGTGGTTGAAAAGGTATGGCTCTGAGGAACTCCTCGCTAGCTCAATCGCGTCGTGCACCATACGCGTATCAATTACCTTGATGCCGGCTAAAACCATATCCACGGTCCTCCTCACGCTCTCCCTTATGGCTCCTACTTTGCGTAGTTGAAATCCAATAGAACCTTGCCGCCACGCTCGTAGTGCTCGGTTGCTTCTTTGATTTGGGACGGCTTGTATGTCGTGGTGATTGGGAGAGTTAATTTTCCGGAAGCGACCACTTTTGTTGCCTCAGTCAGTGCCGCGCGCATTTTGGGAAGATACTCTTCGTAATACATCCAGAAGCCATGGATGTTCAGTTTCTTGCCGATGAGATCGCCCTGCGGCACGTGAATCGGCAAACCACTCAGCCACGCATAGCTGACGAGATGAGCCCCCGGAGAGAGCGCGCTTGTGATCGTTGATGTCGATGGACCACCTACGGCATCCAGCCCCAGAGTTATTGGCTTTCCGCCCGTTGCACTCCGAATTTGCTTTAAGAGTTCTGGCGATTCGACGCCAGCGAAATCAACACCCAGTTTTTCAATTTCATGGAAAAGCTCGGGCCGCCTCACAATGCCCATAACCTTGAGATCGCGCGATTTTGCAATCGCGATCAGGCACCGCGCAACCTGGGAATTTGCTGCGTTTAATACAATCCAGTCTTTTGGTTTTAGCTCTACAAATTCGTCCAAGAGAAGAACTGCGGTCGTGGGATTGATATTCAACATTGAGGCCGTTTTGGCATCGACTGAAGGAGGAACAACGAAAAGGCCTTGGGCCGGGGCGAGAACTTTTTCAGCCCAGGTGAATGTTCGAAACGGGATCGTAACGCGATCGCCTACCTGGACGCCGGTGACTCCCGGCCCGATCGCTTCGACGATTCCCGCTCCTTCGCCTCCAATCACGGAAGGAAGCTGCGGATTCAGAAAGTACACTCCGTTGGCCAAAAGAAGGTCGCTGTAGTCAATCGGCGCATACTCCATGCGCACAAGGGCCTCGTCCGCGGACGGAGCATGCGGTTCCGGAACTTCGACCATCCGTAAGTTCTGGGCCGGATTACCGTAGGCGGTGAGATGAATCGCTTTCACTTATAACGTTCTCCCTGCTCGAACAAATCTCGCCCTGCCAGCGGGCCACCTGCTTGCTGAATCAGCCCTCCGTCGCGAAGGTTTCCAAGATCGATCACGGAATAGCCGAAACCACCGAGTAGGGTTTCCACTTGCTTCTTCGCACCGTCATCGTCCGCAGAAACAAATGCGACTCGTCTTGCTCCGTTGACGATGGGATCCGCCTCCAAGTTGCGAACGGTCAAGTTGTTCAGCGCCTTGACCACCCGTGCCCCAGGGGCTAGGGCCGCAACAAGCTGGCTGGTAGAAAGGTTCCCTACATCGGCTGGCGTGAAATTTCCCGCCCCACCGTGATAAGGGTTGATAGCATCGATCAGAATCTGATTGTCCCACCCGGAAAGACTTGCGAGTGTTTCTGGCACGTTGTCCCAAGGCACAGCAAGTAGCACCATCTCGCAAGCCGCTGCCTCTTCCTTGGTGGCAGCCTGGGCCCCGGGGCCAAGTTGATCAACAATTTCTCGCAGACTTTCTAGGCCGCGGCGATTGCTGAGCTTTACCCTATGGCCTGCCTTTAATGCCTGTTTCGCGAACGCTTGTGCGAAAGGTCCAGCTCCAATGGTTCCGATTTCCATACGAATACTCCCTACGCTGAGCCTTTTCAGTCCGGTGCTGCGCGTTTAGTACTCAAACCATTGATTGAGTGCTTGTACCTTTTCTTTGGTATAAGGCGGAAACAAGTGATCGATCTCCACGTCCGGAGGGGATATCAAAACTGATTTGGCGTGAGTGAGGGAGTCGAAGCCGTACTTCCCATAGTAATTTCCGATACCGGCCGTGCCCACTCCTCCGTATGGCATGGACTCGATGAACAAGAAAACGTTCGTCTGATTTACTGCGCCGCCCCCGAAAGATACAGACCGCAGGACCCGGTCAATTGCCTTTTGATCGCGGCTGAATACATAGCCGGCAAGCGGCTTTGGCATCGACTTGATCTTTGCAATCAGTGCCCCGATGTCGGAATACACAAGAATGGGCAAAAGCGGCCCGAAGATTTCATCCTCCATGATTTTGTCGGACCAGGAAATTGGGTAGAGGATAGTCGGGTCGAGATAGCGAGCTGCCGCATCGGACTTACCGCCATAGACCACCTTGGCGGGATCAATCAACGACGCCAGTCTGTTTACTGCGCTAGGGCTTATGACGCGTGAATAGTCCGGATTGCTCTTCGGGTCCGCACTGTAAAGCTCGACAACCGCTTTCTTGCACTCGGCCACGAACGCTGCCGCTACAGACTCATGAACGACCGCGTAACCCGGCGATGTACACCACTGACCGCCCCATGCCATTGCGCCCCACACGATTTTCTTGGCAGCATCCGGAATGTTGGCTGTTTCATCGACGATGGCTGGGTTCTGTCCTCCCAACTCCAACAACACGGGAGTGACGTACTCCGCAGCTGCGCGCATCACCACCTTGCCTACTGCCACGCTTCCCGTCAGAAATATGAAATCGAAAGGAAGCTTCAACAGGTTCGTTACTGTTTCTTTGGCGCCCAGTACGGCACTTAGAGATTCCGGCTCGAAATATTTAGGAATCAGTTCTTGGAGCAATTCGTCCGTCGCCAGAAGCGCTTCGGAGAGTTTCAAGATGCAAGGATTGCCAGCCGACAAAGCGGCAATCGCCGGACGCAGTGACAGCAAGAGCGGTCCATTAAAAGGACAGATGATCAGCGTCACGCCGTACGGCTCGCGATACACCATTCCCTTGTGTCCCGATGCAGCCAGAAACTTCGGGAGGGGAGCCTCGACCGGTTTCATCCACTCCTTCACCTGAGACTTCGCATATTCGGCGGTCGCGATTGTTGCGGACACCTCGAATGCGTTCTCCTGAGAGGCCGTCTTGAAATCTTTGCAAGATGCATCTGCGAAGCGCTGGTAGTTCTCCTTCAGCATTCGGCCGAGACGATCCAGCTGATCGACTCTCCACTCGTAACTCTTCGTCGCGTCCGAAGCGAAGTAGGACTTTTGTTTGTTGAAGAGCGCCTCAACGGAGGCCCACGCAGTAGCTGATTGAGTCGGCCCTGCCGGAGCTTTTGGTTGTGGTTGTGTCGACATGTTCTTCTCCTTCTCGCTCTGCTCGTTCTCCATTCGTCTCAACTCACTTCAGCGAAGCACTATTGCGAGCGCCCGCCTCTGTGACGAGAACCATGCGAAACCGTGCTTTTGCCGCCATCATTCGGTCGTATGCTTCGCGAGCCTTGGATAGAGGCATGACTTCGATCATTGGCTCGACATTTTCGAGCAGGGAAAACTCGACTGTTTCTTGTTCGTCCTGCACGCTACCGGTGGTCGATCCGGAGATGGAGTGCATGCCGAAAATGAGGGAGCCGGTACTCACTTCCAGGGGATCCGGGGCGATCCCGATCACCAACAGTTTTCCCCTCACGGCGAGGCCGTTTACGAGGCCGGACATTGCTTTGCCACTTGGAGCCGTGGCAAGGATGGCATCGGCTCCGCCAAGCGCTCGTAGACTGGCTCCCGCATCTTCCGCTCCGCTGTCGATGTACTGGTGCGCGCCGAGTTCTTTTGCGAGCTTCTCCGACTCAGGACCAAGACCAATGGCGATAGTCCTGAATCCCATCCGCCTTGCGTACTGAATCCCGAGGTGTCCAAGTCCGCCAACTCCTTGGATCGCGACGAGGGCACCGGCACGCAAGCCGGCGTTTCGCAGGGCGTTGTATGTCGTCACACCCGCACATAAGAGTGGTGCGGCCTTGACAGATTCCAGACCGTCCGGAATCGTAACCGTGGTTCGCGCCTCAATGATCATGACTTCGGCGTATCCGCCGTCGATCATGATGCCGGTGAGCACACCGTTCGTGCAGTTGACAAAGTCTCCTCGAAGGCACGAAAGGCAGGTGTCATCCCATCCACCGCAGATTCCAACACCCACTCGCTGCCCCACGGAACGGGTCGTGACATTCGCGCCCACGGCGTCGATGCGCCCGATGACTTCGTGCCCGGGGACGCGGGGATAAGTAAGGTTAGGCAATGCGCCGTCTACCAGCAGGCTGTCGGTGTGGCAAACGCCGCAAGCCTCAACGCGGATGCGAACTTGATTGGGGCCGGGCTCTTGCAGCGGCCGGCTAACCTCAGTGAAGACGCCGCGTTTGCTGATTTCAATTGCTCTGTACGTTGCGCTCATATCGCCTCGGCTTGATTCGATGAACCGTTACTCTAGGCCGCGAATTGCTTCAGGTGGTAATCGATGTGGATTTGAAGCAGCTTTCCCCATTCGGCCAACGTCATTTTTCCGAACATAGGGTGCGGTCCCCAGTCATCGGGCGATCTCGCTTGCCAGGCAGCATCCACGATTTTGAGCAGCTGTTGCTTTTCAAAGTCGAAATCGAATTCCGCCGCGTGGGGAATCTTGAAACCTTTTGGTAGTCGCAGTCCTACGGGTTGTTCCGGGAACCAGTCAACCAGAATCCAACGAAATACTGTTCGCGATACGAAATAGCTCTCATCTGGAAGTGTGTAGAAGCCGAGCGAACCACCACACGCCAAGTTAAGGTGATGCAACATTTGGGAGACGCTCATCGTCCCCCATTGGCGCGGCTTAGCAGGGGTAACCCGAAGAACCCTCTTCCGAAACTCGTCGTGTTTCGATTCCGTGAAAAAAGCCATTCCGTCGACCTGCTTCACACGGAACGAACCCGGAATGTACTTCAGCATCGCAAGACCGGACATCCAGAAGTTGCTGGTGAATACCTCCCTTGCGAAACTTGTCCCCTTGGCTTCGGTCAATTGTGTGGGGACCGCTTCGGGGCCATGATTGTTCATATCAAGCAACTCCGCTCATTTCTAAAACGCGGCCGAAGACTTAATCGAGGCTGAAGCCGGGTCAGCTAACTGAGAATTCCCCTCGGTCAAGAACAAGTTCACATGTTGCAAGAATGTCCCTGCATGTTGATATTGGGCTCCATGACTCGAATCCGAGTACACGACTAGCTGGGCATTCGGCAAGCGCTCCGCAAGAATGAGAGCATTGATCGGCGCAACGACAACGTCTTTGTTGCCGTGAACAATGAGCGTCTCTTGGGTGATGTTTTTCAGCGTCCCGTAACGGTTGGTGCTCGGTATGACTCCCCATTCTCTAATCGCCGCAAGCTGTGCGACGGCAGAATTTCTCGACACAGGAATGTCGCGGTCTTTCGCGCGAGATTCGAGGCGCTTCATGTATTGGCGTCCAGCCGCCTGGCTCGCGTCGGAAGGCGTAAAGAAAGCGCCCAACAGGAACGCAACCGGATCCGCTTGTTCTTCAGCTGATAGTTCGGTGAAGGTGAGTCCTTCACCACCACGCGGGGCCGTCCCCAAGAGAATCAGGCGCTGGACGAGGTCCGGATGGTCCAGAGCTAGCTGCTGCGCAATCATCCCGCCTAAAGAGAAGCCCACGACGTGAATCGCCTTGAGACCAAGCACACGACAGAAAGCCACGCTCTGAGGCGTCATCTCTGCAACCGTGTACGGTGTTTCTCCTCCCGAGGCGCCAACGCCAGCGTTGTCAAACAGAACGACCTCATGATCCGCCGCGAAGCTGTTAGTTACTGCCGGGTCCCACGCATCCATGTTGGAGTTGAAGTATCCAAGAAAGAGCAGAGGAACCGTCCCTGCTTTGCCGAAGCGGCGGTACGCATAACGAATTCCGTCCGCCTCAACAAATTGTGTCGGGACCGTTTCGTGTGTGCGATTGCTCACAATGGGCTCTCTCCTTTTTCTCCCGATTCGCACCGTTCAGCTAAACCTCTACACCTGTCTGGGGAATTCGGCGCCGAACATGGGTAGACCACTCTTTGACTCTTCCTTGGTGGCTTCGTCCTGGATTACATCCCAGTGCTCTACAAGAAGACCGTCCTTGATTCGAAGAATGTCGGCTGCAATCCAGCTCACCGCCTGAAAACCAGAAAATCGTCCGTGGACAATTACAAACTCTCCATCAGCAACGATTTTGCCGGGTTCATACTTGAGGGTTGGTGGGAGGCGTTTGACCAGATTGAACAGCCCGTCGCGGCCCGGCTCGATGTGAGCGCTGTGCTGAATGTAGTCTGGCGACCAGAAGCTCTCAGCGGCCGCATAATCACGTCTGTTGAACAGAGTGTTGAATGCTTCAAGCACGATAGCTGTGTTCTTGTTTTTCAAGCTCTCTTCCATGGTGACCCCTGCCATTCCAGACCTCCACCGGTTTACGATTCATCCGCCGTCGCCGACTCGCTCTGCAGGCGCGGATCCGCAACACCCATTACGACGCAGCTGTGGAGTGCGCTCCAACTGCCTTGGCAGCGGTGCGGATGACGTCGAGCACGCGTTGGGGTTGGGAGAGCATCGGCACGTGGCTGCTGTCGACCTCGTAGGTGGTTGCACCCATGCGCTTGGCGAAAAAACGCTCCAGATCGGGATGCACGGTGCGGTCTTTTTTGCCGACGATGTACCAGCTCGGCTTCGACTTCCAGGCGGTCCCCCCGACTTTCGCGTCGAACAGGTCGGGTTTCGGGACGCCCTGGGTCGCCCAAACGAGCTTCTGCTCCTGGTCCGAAAGGTCTCCACAGAAATACTCCGTGCCGTCCGGACGCAGCCAGATACGTCCATCCACGACTTCGATGTGGGAGAAGACGTCTGTTCTTGGGAAGTTGGCCTGCTGCGTCTGAGACGTTTCATCAGCGTCTGGAGCTAGCGCGCAGATGTAAACCAGCCCGACAACACGATCGTCGGTTCCGGCACCGGTGATGACGCTTCCGCCGTAGGAGTGGCCGACGAGTATAGCGGGGCCGCTGACCCGGCCCAGCGTTGCTTTCACCAAGGCGACGTCCTCTGCCGTTGTGTTGAGGCCGTACTGCGCCGCAATACACTCATACCCCTCCGCCTGAAGGGGAACGATCAGCTTGCTGAAGCACGAGCCATCGGCCCAGAGTCCGTGGCAAAACACGATGCTTGGTTTGCCCTGCGTGGATTTCGCATTCATTGTGTTCTCCTATCCCCTTATGCCTGCCGTTGATTCTGAAGATTCGAGAACCGCTGACGCCAATCGTGATCATTCATGTTCCGAAGAACTTTCGATTTGCGCAGCGCCATCTTCGCGTGGTGGAGCCGTCCCTTGGCGGCCGAAACCGAAACGCCAATCTCTCCGGCCATTTCTTTCATCGAATGGCCCTGTAGTGCGTGCAGTTCGACAGGACGCCGAATGCTCAGACGGAGGTTTGTGATTGCTTTACGGACCAGTACTCCTCGCTCTTTCTCTACGTACTGCTTCTCCGGATCTGGGGCGGAGTCCGTGATTTCCCAGAGCACGTCGTTTTCATTGCTGTTTTGCGCCGCAACTTCACGGGAATTGCGCTTCTTCCGAAGGATCATTAGTGCTGAATTGATGCCGATGCGCGTCAACCAAGTGGAAAAGTTCGATCTGCCGTCGAAGCTTTGGAGGTGGAGGAATGCCCTCAAGAATGCGTCCTGGACCGCATCTTCGGCGTCCTCGTGGTTGCGAGTTATGCGACGGACGGTGAAAAAAAGCTTTTGCGCGTGTGCTCGGTACCACGTGTCGAGCGCCCCAGTTTCTCCGCTCCTTGCTGTCGCCGCTTCGTTCATGCCCCTCATCGGATTTCTAGCCTCTATCGGTGCTCCCCATGCTGATCTTCCGAAGTACCGCGCCCCTTCTTGCGCTTTCGGGCCTGTGTCTCAGGCCGACTTCGTTCCCGCAACATCCATTCGCTGATGTAAGGCGAACAGTGCAACACTGAAATGCCCTTGGCCTCACACGCGTTGAGAAAGCGAACACCTTCGACGTCTACGAGGTCCAATTCCTCCAAATCCAAAACTGCTGGTGATTCGCAAAGCTCGATTTCTGCTTTGACCTGAGTCAGCTGTTCGGAGCGAAACTCCCCGCTCAGCCGAATCCGCGATCGGATCCGTTCAATCTTGAGCGTCATGAAATCGCGGCTCCGGGTGCACAATTGCTGGTGCAATGCAAGGGCCGCCCAGAACCCAGTGAAAAGGTGGGACTTAGAATCTCGAGCGATGCTCGGTTTTGAGCAAACGCTGTTTAATGAGCAAATGTAATGGGATTTTACGTAGCCAGGGCAGGAGTTAGCTGGGCCGTTGAACCTTGAACCGATATTTGTCGATTCTCAATCGCTTGATTTTCGCGTCAAGGGTTGGTCTTGGAAGCCCCAATTTGGTTGCCGCACCATCTGGGCCGGAGACGCGGCCCCGGGCTTCTGCCAGGGCGGCCTCAATCAACTCCTTTTCCTGTCGTTGCAGCGCACTATTAAGTGCGACTGCCGAACCAGGGAAATGTGGCGCTTGCCCTTTGAGCCACGTTTCGTCCACACAAAAAATGTCGCCGTCGCTTAGGATCACAGCTCTTTCAATCACGTTTTGTAATTCGCGGACGTTGCCTGGCCATTGGTAGGATTCGAACAGTTCGACTGTTTTTTTCTCTATAGTTCTGAACTTCTTTCCGGCCTTTTTACCGAAACGACCGACAAAGTAGTCGACAAGCAAACGGATATCATCCGTGCGCTCGCGTAACGAAGGCATCTGAATAGGCACCACACTTAGCCTGTAAAGAAGGTCTCGGCGAAACTTTCCTTCAGCGACGAGGGTGTCCAGATCGTGATGCGTCGCGGCCAGCACTCTCACGTCCACGGGAATAGCGTTGTTGCTTCCTACGCGTTCGATTTCACGTTCTTGCAGTACCCGTAACAACGCGATTTGAATCTCCGAGGGCAAGTCACCCACTTCATCCAGAAAAATCGTCCCGCCGTTCGCCGACTCAAAACGGCCCAGCCGTCGTTGCGTAGCGCCGGTAAACGCGCCCTTCTCGTGACCGAAGAGTTCGGAAGCAATCAGAGACGCTGGAATTGCGGCACAGTTTACGCCGAAAAACGCGCGCTCCGCGCGGTTGGATCGCTTGTGGATGGCGCGAGCTATCAACTCCTTTCCGGTACCGGTTTCCCCCAGAATCAAAACCGTGGAATCGGAAGGTGCCACCTTGGCAACCTGGCGTAGCACTTTACGTAGTGCTTCCGAGGAGCCGACAATATCCTCGAACATCGAATCGCGATCGATTTGCTCTCGCAAAGCTAGATTTTCGTTGCGTGTCCTCTCTTCGGCCCGGACACGGTCATCGATGTCAGTTCCCGTCGCGTACCAGCGAATCACCTGCCCCCGCTCGTTTCGGAAGGGATTGTATCGAATCAAAAACCATCGATACTGGCCATCCCTCCGAAGGGCTCGTTGTTCCAGCTCGAACGGAAGCCCCCGTGCCAACGCCGCGTTTCGCTCGTCTCGTAATCTTCCCAAATCGTCCGGATGGAAGATTCGTTCTCGGAAGCCCGGACTAACGACATCGTCGAGCGTGAGCCCCGTGTAATCGAGCGTCGCTTGGTTTGCGTAGAGTGGAACGCCGCTCGGATCCTGAACAACAATGGCCTGCGGGATTACGTCGGTAATCCTGCGAAGCTCGCACTCATCTTCGCGCAGCTTCTCTTCCGTCTGCTTGAGAACTTCAATGTCAGTGCTTGTTCCGTACCATCGAATGGTCGTCCCGGTTTCATCGCGGAACGGCTCGACGCGAATCAGAAACCATCGATAGACCCCATCCCGCCGGCGAAGACGGGCCTCGATCTCACCTGGTTCTCCTGAGGCCAACAGCTCCCGCCATTTTTCCATTAAGGTCGGCAAGTCCTCCGGATGGAACGCAGCTTGCCAGCCCCAGCCATGCGACTCTTCAGGAGAAAGCCCTGTGTACTCATGCCATCGTTTGTTGAGGAACTCGTTTGGACCATCCGCCAGATTGCACCAGGCCAGCGTGGGAATCGTATCAAACACCTGCCGAAGTTTGGTTTCTGATGCCCGGATCTCGTCTAGGGCGCTTGTGAGAGCTTCCTGTGATCGTTGACGCTCGACGGTGATGCTTGCGATGTGTGTGAACTGGTCTATTATGGCCTGGTCCAGTGGTGTGGGCATTCTGGGTTCCGGGTAATAGATCGCGAACGCGCCTAGGACGTTGCCCGCCGAGGACGAGATCGGCGTTGACCAACATGCTTGTACCCCGTGCGCCAAAGCCATAGGGCACCACTCGTCCGCTGCCCATCGTGTCTCCGTCGTCAGGTCAGCCGCAATGACTTGTTCGTTCAGGTACGCGGCCATCGCGCACGGACCCGAATCTGCGTTTAGGAGTCTGCCAACAATGGAAGTGACGAAGCTGTCCGGAAGGCTCGGAGCCGCTCCGTGTTCAAGACGTGTGCCGCTCGGATCGACCAACACAACGCTGCAGTAACACCCACTGGTCATGCGTTCGACAAACTGACAGAGCGCTTCGAGTATTCCCTGCATCGAATGGCCGCTCGTCACCATTTCCAGGAGCCGCTTCTCGCCAGCCGCCAAGTCCTCTGCGCGTTTGCGATCTTCGGTGTCGGTCGCCGTCCCATACCACCTGACAACTTCGCAGGTCTCGTCGCGGAGCGGTTCACGGCGAAGCGAAAACCACCGGAAGACACCGTCGGAGCGTCGCAACCGCACTTCACACGCCTGCTCGGCATTAGCGCTACCGAGTGCTTCCCATTTTTCTGCCAATGTCCCAAGGTCGCCAGGATGAATCGCGGTCTTCCAGCCCCAGCGATGCGACTCTTCAGGGGAGAGCCCTGTATACTCACACCATCGCTGATTAACGAAATCTACGGAACCGTCCGAATAACTCGACCATGCCAACGCGGGTATAGCGTCGATCGCATGACGAATGTCTAGCGCTTGTCCAGGTCGTGAGGACCCATCCGTTGCTGATGCCATCAGCCGATTATAGCCCGGATGTTGAGTTCCAGGCCCTCAACCCGAATTCAGCCCTTGTACGTCACTTTCTTAGTCCATTCATGGTCCAACAATTGTTACTCGGGGTTCCAAATCGCGGTTTTGGTAACCATCCGTGCCGCGTACTTTCAAGCAGTTGCCAATAGAAATTGCGCTGTAACGGCAGCGTCTCTAACAGGTTCTGCGAATCAATACCGACAAAGCGCACGTGTTTACCGACATGGTTTCACTTGGCCGAAGAGTCGGCTTTCCGTACTTCTGACTCAAGCCAATAAGGAGACAACCGTTCCCTAGACCGTTCTAGTCTTCGAAATGTTTCCCCCAAAAGTGTAGGAACCGGATACCTTCATCACTGGGCTCAATACCTGCTTCATCTCTGCTGTCAAAGGACGACCACTATCGCTGCGATGCTGCGATGGCGAGCGCTTCGCTTCTTTCACTATGTGTGCTACGATAATTCTCGCAATGAGCGCACTGATTTTTACTGGCAGTTTATGGGCAGTTCGTCCAGGAAGAACTGCTATTGCAGGCAAGCCAGGCGGTCAGTGCGCTGTATGCGAATCTTGCAAAGCCCTACTTTGCAAGGTTTTAAGCTAAGTTGTTGATTCCACGGCTGGGGACGTAGTTCAGTTGGTTAGAACGCTGCCCTGTCACGGCAGAGGTCGCGAGTTCGAGTCTCGTCGTCCCCGCCATTCTTTCAAGCATTTGCGGAAAGTTTGGCTTTCCAGGGTAGGAACAAAAAGGAACACTAAAAAGGTTCACTTCCCTCCTCCTGCCGCAGCACTTTGAGTCTGCTCCGGCAAGATCATCCTTACAACTTTGCTTTGTGCTTCTCTTTTCGCTGGCGTCAACGCTTGGGTATACGTATAACTACGCGCAGGCTTGCTCTAGCGTGGTCCGACTGTTCGCATGACGTAAGGATTCCTGAACGACCTTCTCAATCGAGGACATCCATAACATCAACACCGATCCGATGAAACCTGCAAGGGTACCATCTTGATTTAACCTCGGCCCTCAGTGTCCAGAATCCAGCGATATTCACTGTCGTACCATCGAAGTCGGTGCTCTATTCTGAACTCCTCACGCGCATCAAAAGCCCGAACATAAGAGTCGAGCACCTCAAATCCTCGGGGTGAACCCCCTCCGCCCCGCCGTTCCCAAGTTCGGAGTCAATGGATCGCCCGGTGAAGTCCAGCCAACCTTTATTTTGAAAACGGTCCACAACTTGTCCGTTCCCGACATCCAGATCAACGACGGAGCGGTATCTGCGACGAAACGGAATCGCTTCTCACAGGCCGCGTAACTCCTGGTAAGTCGTCGCGTTACCGGACATATAGTTTTGAGTGAACGAGCGAATGGCCTGTTACTTTTGACAGTGGAATCCAATCCTCTGAGGCTACAGCCTCCAGATGCGTAAAGTTCTGTCGCTATCTTCGTGTGTTCAGGGAGGGATTTCATGCGATTAGCTGTCATCTGTCTCGTAGCGTCCGCCGTGCTCCCGTCAGCAATCCCAGCGCAAACTCCTGCAGACGTTCCTGTTATCACGATCTCGAAGGAAGATAGCTCGATTAACTTCAGCGTGAAAGCATCGGTGGCCCTGGAAGGTAAGTTCGACAAGTGGGATGCTACGCTGACATATCCGTCTGCGGATGTCACAACAGGTGTTCTGGACATCAAGATTCAGGCCGACAGTGTAAGCACAGGAAGCGGCATGAAGGACGGGAAGCTGAAGAGCAAGGACTTCTTCAATGTGAAGGACGATCCGTACATCACGTTTCATTCAAACAAAATTGTCGAGACCGGCCCCAACACCGTTGATGTTCAGGGAACGTTTACGATTCGCGGAGTGTCTAAAGCCGAGACTCTGACGTTCACGATTTCCGGCAAGGGGACGGGCGTAGGCGAGATTAAAGGGACAATGGCCTTCGACCGTAAGGAGTACGGGATGAACAGCGGCATTCCCTTCATCAAGATTGCCGACCGCGTCGAGGTTACTGTCGACCTCAAGGGCAAGCGAGTCAGCGGGCCTCCCTTGGTTTTTAAGCAATAGCCGACCTGGATTCGTGATTTCTCATCGCCCGTTCATTCGCCGGGACCCTGGTCAGTCGGTTCATCAGAAGTGTCGCTCGCTCTTTTGTTCCACGCGAACCGATGGCAGGAAGCCCTTTGCTTGCACGCGTCAAAACCATAGGCCGATAGATCGCCCTATAGTGAAAACGATTCGCGAAACCAGTTCCAAGGAGATGACACTGTGAGCGAAACCAAGCTAACTCTAAAGCAAAGAGCCTTTCGGGGAGCAAGGGAATACCTCATGATCTCCTTTTATCTCTTTGTTGTGTTCGGCCTGTTTGCCATCTATAAATCCGTGATTCTCGCCGAGCAGCATATTGAATTCGAACCGCAAGGATTGGCCCTGATCAACGCGTTGGCGCTTGGAAAGGTCATCCTCGTCGCCCAGGAGCTCCATTTTGCCGAGCAGTTCCGAGGCGCGCCGCTCATCTATCCGACATTGCTGAAGTCCTTCGCGTTCACCATCGTGCTTGCTTGCTTCAAGATTGTCGAAGAAGCCGTGGTCGGCATGTTGTTTCATGGCAAGTCGTTTCAGGACAGCATCGCCGCAATCGCTGGCGGATCATGGAAGGGACTTTTATCTCTGACGGTCCTGATGTTCGTCGTGCTTATTCCCTTTTTTGGCTTCACCGAGCTGCGACGGGTCCTCGGTGATGATAGGTTAGTGGGGGCCTTTTTCCGTCCGCGGCATCTGCTGAATCTGCCTCCCGCAGAATCGTAGCCTGGGCATCTTGCTCCTCTTTGCATGCTGGGGCCGGAGCGCGGCTCAGAGACGAGGATGCAGACCCAACAGAAACAGACCATGGGATTCGACCAAGTTAACCCGACAATCAGGCCCCTTGTCCGGTAACCGCTGCCAGCTCAACCGGTCGGTGAGAAACCCCTGTTATCATCACTGAAGATGCTGACTCCTAGTCGATTCAAATCGTTCTCGCTATCTGTGCCCGTTATCCTCGGATTCATCTTCGGGACATGCTCTGCCCCCAGTTGTGCGGGTTACTCCGTTCTGACGCATGAAGCGATTATCGACGCCGCGTGGAAGGAGAGCATCGTGCCAGTGCTGTTGAAGCGGTTCCCCAACGCGACACCGGAGGAACTACTCCAGGCCCACGCGTATGCCTACGGCGGCGCAATCATCCAGGACATGGGCTACTACCCTTTCGGCAACGCGTTCTTTAGTGATCTAACGCACTATGTCCGGAGTGGGGATTTCGTTCTCGCCTTGATTGAAGAATCCAGGGATCTAAACGAATACGCATTTGCGCTAGGCGCGCTCGCACACTATGCCGCTGACAACTCGGGTCATCCGATTGCAACGAATCGGGCCGTAGCAATGACGTATCCGCAACTGGCAAGGAAGTACGGACCGGTGGTGACGTATGAGGACAAGCCCTCCGCGCACATGAAGGTAGAGTTCGGTTTCGATGTGGATCAGGTCGCCAAGGGGCACTACGCGCCCAAGGCCTACCACGACTTTATCGGCTTTGAGGTTTCGAAAGCGTCCCTGGAAAGAGCATTCGCAAGAACATACTCGCTCGATATGTCGAGTGTCTTTTTCCGCGTCGATCTGGCAATTGGCAGCTATCGGCACGCTGTTTCTACCGTCATTCCACGCACGACCAAGGTAGCATGGCATCTCAAGAGGCGAGAGATTCAGCACGGCGATCCGAGTGAGACCAAAACAAAATTCGTTTACAACATTTCAAATTCTGGGTACCGCAAGGAGTGGGGAGACGTTTATGAGAAGCCCGATTTCTTCGCGCGGTTCAAAGCGTTCGTTTTGTATCTAGTGCCCCGAATCGGTCCGTTCAGCGCCCTCGGATTTCACCCACCCACTCCGGCCGTAGAGCAGATCTATATGCACAGTTTCAACGAGACCCTGGACCAGTATCGATTGTTGCTCCTTTCGCAACAGGAGGGCCCACTTCAATTGCCGAACGACAACCTCGACACCGGTGGGCTAACCGGGCCAGCTGTCTACAGGCTCACAGACGAGACATACGCCAACTTGCTGGGCAAGACGAGCGGCAAACCCATTTCGAACGCTTTGCGCCAGGACATTCTCGGCTATTACGCGGACCTCGGGAAGGGATTTGCAACCAAGACCGATCCAGAAGCTTGGCAAAAAGTACTCGATGAATTGGATAGGTTGAAAGCCATGCCAACTGCTGACGGGCCCAAGGATTGATTTGCGTTTCAGAAGACTGTTTGAGACCCCAAAAAATTGCAGGCCACAACGCGGATGTTAGCAGAAATATAGAAGTCGATAAATCCGCTTACTGCAAGCCATCGGCCGAGGCGGCACTGGGCCTTTCCTGCCTTGACGCAGGTACTAGGAGAGAACACGTGTGCCGCTCGTCCTGAAATTCTTGCGTTTTCTCACTTGTGCTTCCAATTCAGCGAACGCTACTTTGCACCATAGCGCCACGACGGGGCGTAGGAGTTATTTCTGCCCCTGGTCCACCTTCACGAAGCTGTACTTCGCACTGAACTGGATGCGAGAAGCATTCGCTTTTTGACCGTTTTGCAGCATTGTCCAGCCGTACAGGAACTCTGCGCCGACATTGAACGAGCCATAGGGATTCCAGATCAGGTTGGCGCCCGTGTATGTAGCGTGATTGTACGTTGTAGGCGTAGCTAAATCGGTATTGATCACGTCTGCGTACGAGTAAATCGCATTGGACCGCAGTGTTTTCAGCCAATAATGTTGATAGTCTGCCGCGATTCCGACCGCAGGCGTCGCTTCCAAATGAGGAATGGTCCCTGAGGCCGGCTCCGCATCAATGCCCAGTCCGGAGATGTCCTGGATATACCGTGAAATTCCGCGTCCGGAAGCTACCGCAACGATCAGATTATCCATCCCGATCGTTTTCACGCCAACGGAAGTATTCACGCCCCAACCAAAGACTGAATCCGCTCTCCCATCCGGAAGATATGCGGCGATGGAACGAAACAGTCCGGCCACCTGGAAGTGTCCGCGGTCGAATTCCCGGAGCAGGCGAATCGTGCCGTCGGGACTTGGGGAGTTCGGTTGGGCAACAAATTGAGGCGTCTGAAAGAAAACGTCCGAGCTGGGCCTTTCCGCGGAAACGTAAAAAGTGGTGCTCGAGCCCAGGGCAAATCCGTAGCGAATTTGTGGATTCAGCAGAAGAACCATTCCATTCGGTCCTCGAAAGTCCAAACTGTCAGCAATTGCATCGGGATCCATGAAATTCGTCCACGTCTGGCCGATAAGCAAGTTATGTACTTGCGCGTATGCGTGGCGCAAGCGGGGCGTGGTCGCGTTCGTTCCAAACATGTCACCCTCCACGTACAGGCGCACTTCGCCAAGCGCGCTGCTTGGAATCCTGAAGTCGAGACTTAAGCGTGTCGGCCGGATGGAAACGTTGGTATCGAACACGCCGGGCACTTGAGGAATAGGAAAGGAGGAAGGGATGAATAAAAAAGTGTTTCCTGCGGGTTTCAAATCATAAATGAAGTCTGTCTTGAAGAAGCCGCCGATCTTCAGAATCGTCTGCGTTCCAGGCAATTTAAAGAAGCCGGTATACTTCGGGTCAAGAGGAAAATTATCAAAACGTGGAGCTGCAGCCGCGTCCTCGCCAAATTCTTGGCGCTCTGCTGTGGCTTCTCCAACCTGCGGGGACAGCGTGGTCTCCTGCGGAGGTTGCGTGGCTTCGATGGTGCCCGGTTGCGGAGTTGCAGAGACTGTAGGGGCTGTAGCGGGCTGAGCTGCTGCCTTGAGTCTCGTCACTTTTAGCTCAGCAATTTCCGTCTGCATCTCGCTCATCTGTAACCGCATCGATTCGACGAGCTTTCGCAATTCTCGAATCTCATCAGTGGAGTTTTGTGACTGCCCCAAAGTTCTGAAGGGCGCTAAGGTTGCGATCAAAATAAGAGTCCCAGTCAGGCAAAGCCCGTTCGCTTTCATTGCGTGCCTCCTGCCGCCCCGTGAGCGTTGCTTGAATCTATGTTCGGCCGTATTCACCTGCAAGATTCCATCCCCGCCTTCTTTGAAAGACATCGAACGGGCTTCGCTCAAAGGCAAGTAGTCCAGTTTGTCGATGATGGGTCATGTCAATGATGCTATCCCGCTAATTGGGTCTGCCCAGCCAGGAATATTGCCACGCGACGGAAATATTCTGGTAATTGCCGCCATATCTAATGTAGGCGCCGTTGTTGTAGCTGAGTTTTATAGACTGATGCCTGGTCAAAGGGATCGAGGCGGTCACACCCACCCGTGAGTTCCTCTGAAGCGTCACAGGATTCTGGACTCCGTTTATGCTTGTTGTGCCTCCGAACCAATAGTTGCCATCGGCTGAAATCCAAAGTCGAGGCTTAAAATCATAGCTGAGATGCCCTTCGAAGGAGCCGACCGGAGTCTCGGACTGGGTATTGGTGCCGGGAGAGAATTGGTTGTTCGAAAAGAATTCGTGATTATCTGTGAAGAACCAGACGGCGCCATAAGCATCGAGGATCCAGTGGCTCCAGCGTCGTGAATAGCCTAGCTCCGGTTTGATGGACCAGCGATTGTTTCCCAGATTGATGAGTTTCGTGGGATCGTACTGCCCGGCCGGCGGCACAAGTTTAATGCTGGCGCCCAAGATGGTCTTCTGCCGCCATTTGATGAACTCGGGGGCATTCATGGCCGGGCCTCCTATGAGATTCACGGAAAATCTGAAAGTAGGGGGAAGAAGACCAGAGCGGTAGGCCGATGCCGCGGCACCAACCACGGTGCCATGAAAATTCCCAACGCCGTAGGGTAACGAGGCAGTGAAAGTAGCGGTGCGGCCGAAAAAGTTGAGTGAGTGGGAGTAGCTAAGGACCGGAACGTGGACCCTGGCCGTAGCGCCGGTGATGGGGACGGTTCCGTCAAATATGATGCCGCCGTCGTAGAAGGAATACGTCAGAGTCACCGCGTTGGAATGGATCGGACTGATGAGATAAGCCCGGGGAGCGAGATCCTGGGCATGGCAGTTGCCGGCGGCGAGGCACGCACTGAACAAGAGAACGAGCCGACCGGACCCTGCGACTAAGAACCTCATTTTACTCAATGTAGGGATGACGCGCAGCACCTGACACCTGTAAGTATTGACAGGTTGCTTCTTTCACAGCAGCGCGTAGGATGCGACTGTCCCACGGATCCCGGCGCGCGAAAGTCGCGACTTAGTGACGGGAGATTCTGCGTCTTGAAGGTGGGCGATGGCCAGCGCTTCGTTGAATCCTGCCCGAGCAACCGAGCAGAACCTCCGGACTCCACACATAAACACGGAAGCTAGAGAGCATAAATACCCGTGTCTGTACCAGATCAATACGCGTGTCTGGCTGAGAGACTTGTCGCAGCGCCTGGCACGGCAGGCGACTTTGAACGACATCCCTGACGGCGAACTGGACCAGCTGGCGCGAGCGGGGTTTGACTGGCTCTGGTTTCTGGGTGTGTGGCAGACAGGACCGGCTAGCCGACGAGTGTCGCTTGAGAATTCGGAGTGGCAGGGCGAGTTCCGACAACTTCTGCCAGATCTTCAGCAAGAAGACGTCTGCGGTTCTTGTTTTGCGATTACAGATTATGCGGTCCATTCCGACTTTGGCGGAGATTTGGCCCTGGAGCGACTCCGGCACAGGATGCACGAACGGGGAATGCGACTGATGCTGGATTTCGTGCCCAATCATACCGCGCTGGATCATCCGTGGGTTCAGAGTCACCCGGAGTTTTACCTGCAGGGCACGGAAGAGCAGCTCGTCCGCGAGCCCCAGAACTATGTGCGCACCGCGGTCGGCACAAAACCCCAGGTGCTGGCCTACGGTCGTGATCCGTATTTTGCGGGCTGGCCCGATACACTGCAGCTGAACTACGCGGAGCCTTCCCTCCAGGAGGCCATGCAACAGGAGCTACGGAGCGTGGCCGCTAAGTGTGATGGTGTGCGTTGTGACATGGCGATGTTGATTCTGCCCGAGGTCTTTGAGCGGACATGGGGTTTGCGAATGGAACCGTTTTGGCCCAAAGCGATCCAGTCCGTCCGCGCGGACCGGCCAGACTTTCTCATGATGGCTGAGGTCTATTGGGACCTCGAATGGACGCTGCAGCAGCAAGGCTTCGACTATACATACGACAAGCGACTCTATGATCGGCTTCGCGAAGGGCACGCACGGCCAATCCGAGATCATTTCCGCGCGGGCGCAGAGTTT
This sequence comes from uncultured Acidobacteriota bacterium, assembly GCA_963729285.1. Classification (GTDB taxonomy): domain Bacteria; phylum Acidobacteriota; class Terriglobia; order Acidiferrales; family UBA7541; genus Acidiferrum. The sequence continues at coordinate 63,473 of CAVSNL010000010.1, read as the reverse complement.
CAGCGGAAATCCGCGCGGTTCCTTGAGAACCATGATGAGCCGCGAGCCGCCGCAATATTCACGCCAGAGATTCACCGAGCTGCTGCCGTCTTGACCTACCTTTGTCTGGGCCTGCGGTTCTTTCACGATGGGCAGTTTGAGGGTCGAACAAGAAAAGTTTCCGTACACGTTGAGCGCCGGCCTGTTGAGCCGGTGGAAAGCTCTCTGCGTGACTTTTACGCTCGCCTTTTGGGTTGCGTAACCCAGTCTGAGACCAAAAACGAGGAGTGTCAGTTGCTTGATGCCGCGCCGGCGTGGGACGGCAATTGGACCTGGGACTGCTTCGTCTCGTTCGCCTGGCAGCAACCGGGCAGCCAGCCGCTTGTCGTTGTCGTGAACTACGCGCCAAATCAGAGTCAATGCTACTTGCGGCTGCCGTTTGACGAGATCCGCGGACATACCGTGCGCGCGCGGGACCTGATGGGCTCGGCAATTTACGAACGCGCGGGCGATGAACTGACCTCTCGGGGCCTGTACCTGGACATGCCGCCCTGGGGTTTCCACGTATTCCGATTCGAGACGCTCTGAAGAGAAAGGGCGCTTGAACCGTTCCAGAACAACAGGAGGTCCGTGATCATGAGCAAGACTGCAGAAGGACAGCGCCTGGAAGCGGCGCGCGACCAAAAGGTAGCTTGGAAAAAGTGGGGACCCTACCTGAGTGAACGCCAATGGGGCACCGTTCGTGAGGACTATAGCCGAGGACGGCAATGCCTGGGATTATTTCAGTCATGACCAGGCACGCTCGCGCGCGTACCACTGGGGAGAGGATGGGCTCGCGGGCATTTCCGACGATGGACAGAAGCTCTGCTTTGCCCTGGCGTTGTGGAATGGTCAGGACCCCATCCTGAAAGAGCGCCTATTCGGACTGACGAACAGCGAGGGCAATCACGGAGAGGACGTAAAGGAATACTACTTTTATCTGGACAGTACGCCGACGCACTCCTACATGAAGTACCTCTACAAATATCCACAGCGAGCTTATCCGTATGACCACCTGGTGAGCACCAACCGGAATCGGACGCGCAACGATTTCGAGTACGAACTGCTGGATACGGGCGTATTCAATGACGATCGCTATTTCGATGTGTTTGTCGAATATGCGAAAGAGACGCCGGAGAACATCCTGATCAAAATCACGGTTTTCAACCGGGGGCCGGAGCCCGCTACCTTGCATGTGCTCCCGACGCTATGGTTCCGCAATGAGTGGTCGTGGGGTGGTGACGTTGTTCGTCCGAATCTCAAGGAACTATCCACGGAAGGAGATGATAGAGCGATTGTCGCTTCGCATCCCAAGATAGGAGACCGGATTCTATATTGTGAAGGCGCGGGAGAGTTGCTTTTCACCGAGAACGAAACGAACAATGAACGGCTCTTTCATTCGCCCAACCGGACTCCGTATGTCAAGGACGGGATCAACAACTATTTGGTGAATGGACAGCGGGAGGCGGTGAATCCCGAGAGGAATGGGACAAAAGCCGCGGCGCACTATCGAATCACGGTGGGTGCGGGCCAATCTCAGACTCTTCGTCTGCGACTCAGTGACGCGACGTCGGCCACCTTAGTGTCGACCGAGAAAAAGCAAAGCGTTCCGTTTGGAAGTGGCTTCGACACGGTAATGCAGGCTCGGCAGAAGGAGGCAGATGAGTTCTACGCCACCGTCATTCCATCCTCGTTGACGGCCGATGCGGCCAACGTCATGCGCCAAGCAGTGGGGGGTATGCTCTGGACCAAGCAATTCTATTTCTACGACGTTGACCGATGGTTGGCAGAGCATGGAGCCGACCCGTTCAAGGCTAACGGCCGTACTGCCCCACGCAACGACCACTGGCACCATATGTACAATGCAAACATCATTTCCATGCCGGACAAATGGGAATACCCCTGGTATGCGGCGTGGGACTTAGCGTTCCATATCCTCGCACTGACGCTGGTGGACCCTGACTTTGGTAAACAGCAGTTGGACTTGATGCTTCGGGGATCCTACCTGCACCCCAACGGGCAATTGCCAGCGTATGAGTGGAACTTCGGGGACGTCAACCCTCCGGTGCATGCCTGGTCTACGATCTTCACATATCGTTTGGAGAAAGCCCGGGGAAAAGGCGACTTGGAATGGCTGGAGCGGAGTTTCCACAAGCTGCTACTGAATTTTACATGGTGGGTCAACCGCAAGGATCGCACCGGCAAAAACGCTTTCGAGGGCGGATTCCTTGGGCTGGACAATATTGGCGTTTTCGACCGCAGCGCGCCGCTTCCAACCGGTGGGCACCTAGAGCAAGCAGACGGCACTGCATGGATGGCGCTGTTCTGTCAGAACATGCTGGAGATCGCGGTGCAGTTGGCGATGGAGAAGCCAGCCTATGCGGAGATGTGCCGCAAATTCGTCGAGCACTTCCTATGGATCGCGGCAGCCCTGGTACATGGGGGCGGGGACGTAGGGATGTGGGACGAGGAAGATGGGTTTTTCTACGACGTCCTACGGCTACCTGACGGCAGCGCTCAGCGCTTGAAGGTGCGTTCCATGGTGGGACTGCTCCCACTGTGCGCGGTTACGGTATTCGAGGGAGAGCTTGTAGAAAAGTACCCAGAGTTGGGCGAAGAATTGCGTCGGTTTCTGGCTGCCCGCCCGGAGCTCGGGGCCTTCATCCACGACCCCGTCAAGGTCGGTTGTGGCGGACGCCGACTGGCGTCCGTTTTGAACGAGACGAAGCTTCGTCGGGTGCTGGCAAGGATGCTGGACGAGAATGAATTTTTCAGTCCCTACGGCATCCGAGCTCTCTCCCGGTATCACGCCGAGCACCCGTATGTGTTTCGATTGGACCATCAGGACTACAGCGTCTCGTACTTGCCGGCAGAGTCTGACAGTGGCATGTTCGGGGGAAACTCCAACTGGCGCGGGCCGATCTGGATGCCCGTGAACGGCCTGATCATCCGGGCGCTGCTGCAGTATTACGGCTACTACGGCAATGATTTCACCGTCGAATGTCCCACTGGGTCAGGGCACCAGATGACGCTTTACCAAGTCGCAGAAGAGTTGGCGCGCCGACTCGGCAGCATCTTTTTGCAGGACGAGGACGGCCGGCGGCCGGTTTACGGGGGAACGCGCAAGTTTCAAGAAGACGCCCACTGGCGCGATTACATTTCGTTCTTCGAATACTTCCACGGAGACAACGGGGCGGGCCTTGGCGCAAGTCACCAGACCGGGTGGACCGGCATCATCGCCCGTGCCATGCATCTGTTTGCGACGACCACGCCGGAGCAGGTGCTTGCGATCGGCAAGGCTGCGGGCGTCACCGAGGTGGCGGAAAAGGCTCGGAGCGCCCAAGCCGGAGCTGCAGCTGGCGGAAGCGCTCGCTGACGGTCACATCGGTCTATTGAAACCCGCGAGTTATGCGGAGGCTACAACCACGGGCAACGCTATCACAGCTACGGACAGTCCCACGATCGGACTTCGCCGCTCACTCGGAGGGAGGGTAGTACTTTTTTGATGCTTGGCGAGTTCAAGCAAGACTTGACCTCAACGTCGTGAGGCCCTACGCTCTCATTGTTTCGCAGATATCATGGTATTGAGAATGTTTCGTAGATACGATGGTACGGGGCCGATTGGAGCCGTTTTACGTCGCTCAAGTCGCGTTGCGAGGCACACCTGAGTAAACAGTGCGTGATCCATGACCGTGTAGAGCGACCCTCTTCTACCAACGGCGGAGTGCGAAGTTTGGGAGAAGAGACCATCTCTGACGCGTCGAATCTTTCCCCTACGATTACGCGCATTCTGGTTGTAGAAGACTTCGAACCCTATCGCACGTTCGTCACTTCTTTACTCAGAGAAAAGCCGGACATACAGGTGATTTGCGAAGCATCGGATGGACTAGACGCGGTCGCAAAAACGGCACAACTTACTCCCGATTTGATCTTGATGGATATCGGCCTCCCCAAGCTTAATGGAATCGAAGCAGCGCGACAGATTCTGGAGTTCGCTCCGGCGGCGAAGATCATCTTTCTCACCCAAGAAAGCTCTGCCGAAGTAGTGGACGAGGCGCTGCAGTTGGGGGCATGTGGTTACGTCCTCAAATCGAGAGCCGGAAACGATTTGTTGGATGCCATCGACGCAGCTCTTCGGGGTGAACAATTCGTAGGCAGAGGTTTGACACGACCATAGCAACGGAAGAGCTCAAGGCTCCGACCGAGTCTGACTAAAGGAGGATTCTCTCCGTCCCCGCAGTACTTTTCCGGAGTATTCGCAGTTCTTCTGCCGAAAGAGTGGACCGCAAAGACCCGCAGTTCAAGCAAACCATGATCCTTGGAAACACAAAGATCGATGGCTTGTCCAGGCTCCTCAGTCCGGGAAAATGGATGTTCATCTCAGAGTCGAACTCCGCCAGATTGGCTGACGCGCAAGAATTACAAATGGAAACGTCGTTTTTCATGGTGTTTCACAGCTTTCATGGAAACAGCAGGCGCCGGGCATCTTCCCGCTTTCGGATGTTAATGTAAAGAGGCAAATCTCGATTGGCCATAACCGGGATCATACATAGCTGACCTAAATATATCGTTCTATGGACAGAGTTCTTATGCTTTCGCAGACTTCGCAACAACATCAAGAGGTACCGTGGCGCGGACTAGCGTGCCACGCTGAGGTTGCGACTCGACGAAAAGCTCGCCATGGACCAGTTTGAGCCGTTCCTTCATGCTAGTGAGGCCCAGCCCACGTCCGGTGATAGCCTCTTCAGGATCAAAGCCAATCCCCGAATCGCTCACGGCTAACTCAATTTCATTCGGAGCACCTCTGAGCCACACTTCCAGGTCCCGTGATCCGCTATGCTTCAGTGCATTCTGAACAGCTTCTTGCAGGACGCGGAAGAAACAGAGGGCGATCTCCTGCGGTAGCTTCTTCGGGACCCCCTCGGCGTGAAAATCAATCCGAACTCCTTGCGTCTCGGATATCTCCCTGCAGAAACTGGAGGCCGCTGCAGCGATGCCGAGATATTCCAGCTTTGAAGAATGCAGACGGTGCGATAGCGCCTGAATGTCGCTTCCAAGACCCGAGACCTGCTCGCCTACTTCGTCAAGGCTATGGCCGACTTCGGCCGCCGAGGCGGGGAGGTCACCTTTTAATCGTTCCAGATTCACTGCAAGCAGCGCGATACGTTGATTGATATCGTCGTGAAGCTCTCGCGCAATCCAGGTGCGTTCTTGCTCTTGGGCCTCAATAAGCTTGCGGCTCATGCCGGAGAGCGCCTCTTGGGCCAGCTTGCGCTCAGTGATGTCAACGCACGAGCCGATGTAGCCGGCAAAGGAGCTGTCCGCCTTGAAGGTCGGAACGCCCAAGTCGGAAACCCAGCGATATTCTCCATCGTGCCGCCGCAGGCGATACTCCATCTCGAAAGAGTCGTGCCGATCGAATGCGCTTGTGTAGGTCTTCAGGCAGCCATCGAAATCCTCGGGGTGAACTCCTTCCGCCCAGCCGTTTCCAAGTTCCGCCTGAAGGGAACGGCCAGTGAACTCCAGCCAGGGCTGATTGAAGAACGTACACAGCTTGTCGGTACCCGACATCCAGATCATTACGGGCGCGGCATTGGTGATCACGCGAAAGCGCTCTTCACTCTCGTACAGCAATTCCTCTGCGCGCTTCCGCTCAGTTATATTTCTGGCGATCTTGGAAACACCCACGATCTTGCCTGCCGAGTCGCGTATCGGAGAAATCGTCAAGGAAACATTGAGCCGATTGCCGCTTTTTGCCAAGCGTATCGTTTCGGAGTGCTCGAGTGAGTTGCCTGCTTTGACGCGTCGTAAAATCTCGGCTTCCTCCTCCCGCAACTCGGATGGGATGATCATGCTAATAGGCTGTCCCAGCGCTTCGGCCTCAGTGTATCCAAACATCCGCTGAGCGCCCGGATTCCAGCTCGTGATGACATTGTCTAAACTCACAGAAAGGATGGCGTCATCGGAAGATTGCACGATGGCGGCGAGTTTGCGCTGTGTATCCTCAGCCCGTTTGCGCTCGGTGATGTCCCGAATGATGAAGGTGAACAGCTTCCTGCCACCGGCTTCCACCTGAGAAATGGAGGCTTCGATGGAAAATTCTTCGCCATTTGCCCGAAGGGCCCACAATGCGTCCAAGGCTCCCACGGCGCGGTTGGTGCCCCCGGTTTCGCCAAAATTGGGAATATGCGCTCCATGGACGGCGCGGAAGTGCTGCGGTATGAAGCGGCCGATCGGAGTTCCAATCGCCTCTAGCGCCGGGCAACCGAACATTTTCTCGGCAGCGCTGTTGAACACAACGATCCGCTGTTCCTCATCGACAGCGATGATCGCGTCCATCGCTGAATGGATGATGCCCTCCAAACGGCCCTCGCTATCGCGTAGCTTCTCCTGCATCTGCTTTAGCTCGGAGATATCCACCTGCACTGACGCGGTATGTAAGATGTTCCCCTGGGCATCTTTCACGGCCCCCACATTGAGAAGCACCGTTCGCTTCTGCCCCTGCTTGGTGATTATCACCATCTCTTCATTGTCAAGCGTGCCCACCCTTTTCCACTTCTCAAATAGATCAGCCATTTTTGAATGTGACTCGGGAGCATAGATCGTGGACACGGGCTTGCCGATGAGTTCTGCTTTGGTGTAACCGTAGGCTTGGCAAGCTGCTGGATTGGCGTCCAAAATCTGACCGCTCAGCGACACCATGTAGCAATATTGCGGCACGGTCGCAAAAAACTGTGCAAAACGACGCTCGGAAGCCTGCCTGGCTTCTTCTGCTCGCTTCATGTCGGTGATGTCGAGCGCCACGGAAAGGGCGCATGGCTCGCCATTCATCTCAATCAATTCCGCGGACGCCAAGCCCGTCAGTACCTCACCGGTTCTTGTGCGGAATTGAAGTTCAAGATTTCGAAGGCCGGCTTTTGCCAGTAGCCGTTTTGCGAGTTCCCTTCTTTGGTCGGGATCAACCCATAACCCGATGTCGAAGGGAGTCCGGCCGATTACCTCTTCGCGGCTCCAACCTGTTAAACGCTCAAAGGTTTCGTTGACGTCGATGTAGCGATGATCCGTGGCGCTCGTTAGAGTGAGAGCCATAGGGCTCTGGCGAAAAGCCTTGGAAAATTTCTCTTCAGACTTCGCCAATGCCTCGCCGGCGTTTTTACGCTCCTCAACCAGCGCGGCCAGAACCATGAAAGGTCCAGCCGTAAAGAACAGGAACAACTGCAGCGAAAACACATTCTTGAGAGGCCCCGATTCGATAAAGGGACCCCGTCCATGGACTGCACCCCAAATGGACAGGAAACCAACTGCGATGACCGAAGTACCGACCCCAAGCGACTCGAAACGCAAAGCGGCCCACAGGAGAAACGGCACGGGAGAATAAAGCATAGCCGCCGGGATGCTCCCCCCGGGAGCAGCGAACGCGAAGTATCCGACGACAACCAGCCCCGCCAACAACGCGATCGCTTCCAAGTAATAGGCTCGCGATTTGTCTATCCATACTGGGACTTTTCTGCCCCAACCCCAAATGACTGGTACCAGGATCAGAAATCCCAGCGCCTCTGAAAAGAAAGAAATCTTCCAACTCGTCCAATAGTCCCCCTTGGTTGCAAACGCGCCGACAAACGCTCCAATGAATGGAGCGAGGAAGACGGCGAAGAACGAATACTTCGCCAGGGCATTCACGCTATTGAGTTCGGGCGTGCCACCGAAGGAATAGCTAAGGCCCAAGGCGGCTGTAAGGACTTCTGCCGTGTCAGAAAAAATGAGGAGGCCAGTCGAACGAAGCGGCAGACCCTCCTGTAAGTCATAGAGAACAAACGCTGCAAAGGCCGCCGCGATGAGTAGTGGCCAGAGTCTTCGTTGCACGAGCAACAAGATGGACACCAGAAGCGCGTTACCCGGCCAGAGCGCCCAGCTCATCTGCGGACGTATCACCAGTGATCCGCCTAGCTTTGCGGCCACGTAGGCCATCGCAGCCACCAGGCACACCAACATCACCACTTGGACTGAGGAATCCAAATTCACGAGCACAACCGACTGGCGTCCGCGAGTGGTTTCGATGGCCTACCTCCGATGCCGCCGGAACGGTCTATGGCGCAATTGGACCGCGAGCGAAAGGGCCGCTCGAAAGCCCGTGCAGAAGATGCCAGGATGCTACACCCGACCAAAGGTAATTAGCCACTTAGTCTTATAACGCCTGGTTCGAGGTACGGATTGCCAAGAAGGTGGCCCGATCAGCAGCTTAAATCAGGGGTTAACCCTGTAGAGTTCACGATTCCTTCAGGTCCATCGTGGAGGACGACCGAGCGTCACCAATTGTCGTCGGTAGGCTGCCAGGTCTTGTCTGGGTTGTAGAGCTCCATGTTTTTGAATATGTTGAGCGTGTCCGGGCCTAAGTCCTTCTGATAAACGATCCCTTCGTAACTGACGATGAAGGTCTCCACACCCGTAACGCGGTAGTCTGCTGGCGCGGCGGCAAGGGCAAACCCTCCGATCATTGCCCCATTCACGACGAAGTCCATTTGGCCTAGCCGCGTGTCGGGGCCTTGTCCCTTCAAAATCCTGAAATAGTAACCGTGATAGGGCTGGCTCTTACTCGAATAGCCTTGCTCGATCGCCTCGGCAATTCGTTCTCCGACAGGACCTCCCCAGCTTCCATCCGGATTCTTCCAGGCAAGGCCATCATGTTTCCCAGGCGTGCTGATGATTCGTTGCGCGTATTGGTTTACCTCGGCATCATCATGTTTCTCCAGAGCATATTCGTCCTGAGCCTCCACGTAGCCACGGCAGACTTGGATGGCGTCCAGTTCGTTGACGCCGATGCGCCGGAATAGAATCTCCTCGCGTCCTGCTTTGGTGTCGAAAGACCACTTCCCTCCTTTATTGACAAGCGGGATGGGGACCGGCCAGTCGTCATTGCCCACGGATAGGATGGCGCGCTTGGAATCGTTGGGATCCGGAGTGATCGTCGTTTTTTTCCCGGGCTTTTTCGGCAAACGCGGCGGCAGCGTTCTTGTCCTGGACGGCATCTTCCGAGGACACCAGATCTTCGCCGTCGGGACCAAGAATCTCCCTCAGCGCAGGCAGATCGAAGCCTTCCGTCGCGTGAATTAACGCTTCGGAGGCTTGTTTGGGCGTTGCAAACGCTTTCGGCGATGCCTCTGCCGATGCGGCCTGCCCGGATTGCTGCGACCCTCCCGAGTATGTTGCTGCAGTGCCGAAGAGGGCAATCAGCAGGAAGAATCGGAGAACTGTTGTTTCGAGAACGCTCGCTGCTCTTGACTTCATTTGCTTTTCCTTAATCATGGCTCGCTTACCTCCGGGGCCCGCCGCCACCGCTACGAGAAGCGCCCATGCTGGACGCACCCCGCGAACTGCTCGCCCGTGTGGCACTTCCGCCCGCGCCACCGGAAGCACCACTCAGTGCGCTGCCCCTGGAACTGGCACTCGTGCTTGGCGATACACTTCGGTTGCCGACGCGATCTCCGCCAGCCGCTCCGCCAGAGGCGCCCGTGCGATTTGTTCCGGCACTGGCACCACCGCCGCCGCTAGCACGATTCGCGGCGCCCGTGCCCGTGCCAGCATTGGCGCGGTTTGCGCCGGCGCTCCCTGCCGAAAGATTGCCCGCGGTCGGCTGTTGCCGGGCGCCTGCTTGACCTTGGGTCGGACGAGTGGCGCCGGTCTGCTGCCGTGAACCTGTTTGGGCCTGGGTTTGGCGCGCGTTCGCTTGCCGCGTGCTCATGGAATCACCGCGAGCGGTACCCCCGTATTGGTTCGCCGTCGCTCGGTTCGCGTACGGAGCGCCGCCACGATGCTGGGCATTGTGCTGCCAGTTGTTATTCCCGCCGGTTCGATTGCCGCTGACGTTGTTGACGTTCTGTCTGTTGTTGTTGATGTTCTGTTTGTTCGAGTTGTTGATGAAATTATTGTTATTGTTAATCGTTATGTTGTTATTACTGTTGTTCCCGCCGCCCCAACGGGGGTAATAACCCCATCCTCCACCCCAAGCCGCTCCTACAGCTATTCCGACGCCGAACGAAATCGCCATACCGGCGGCGTAGTAGCCCGGCGGTGGGTAATAGATTGGCGGATAAGGATAAATGGGCGGCCCGTAGACCACGACTGGGTTATAGGTGGGAACGTAAACGATTTGCGGGTTGGCTTGTTCAATGACTATGACGGTCTTGCTCTCAATTACCTTGGTTTCTACTTTCTGCTGCTCGCTAGGTTTCAAGTTCCCCGTGTCTTTGGCTTTCGCACGCATTCGCTGGACAGCGTCCATAACGTCGGACTGCTGCGCCAAGAAAGCGTTTCCCAGGTCAGTTGTCCACTTGATGTCATCCGCCAGGCGCTTGGCCACATCCGGAAGGGCGGCTAACGATTGAACGCTCGGGTCCCAATCCTCTTTCATCACCGCGTCCGCCAGAGCTTTATCGCTCAAACCTTTGTTTTTCGTCAGCCATTGCTGAAGCTGGATGATTTCTAACGGATATGTCGATGCGGCGAGCACTTGCGCGAGAAGCGGGTCGGGATACAGGGCGATCGGCGCAACCAGAGAATCCAATTGATCATTGGGAATCCTGGGAGCCGCCTCGTCAGGTGCCCCAGCCTGCTGTCCGGATCGCGCCTGTGCTCGCGGAAGCACGGAGCCGTTAATCAATAAAACGGAGCATATTACCGCCATGATCTGGCTACATAGACTGCGGGCGTGGATCGCCATTTCTTCACTCCTCTACTCCGTCGTCGTTTCGCTATATGTAGCCAAACGGCCCGATTGGGCCACTGGCAAAACTACCAGCTAGACGACTCGGCTTAACGAGTACCAAACCATCTGTCACTTTTGACAGTTTGCAGCAGCCAGAATTTTCCATACCGTCGGCGCTGACAGGCAGAGTCATGCGCCTGATCGGTGTGAATGGCGGGAAGCTTTATATGACACTGCAGGCCAGAATCGGGACGTCTTCGGACTACACCATGAAGCTTCGAAGAGTCGAGAGCGTTCTTCTGGTTATCGGTCTCATGTTCCTGGCTTTATGGGGCGCTGCGCGACTGTACAGGGTAGTCGGTTCGCGGGCAGCCATTGCGCGATTCCAGGCGGACCAGCAGACGAACCCAATCGACAGGCCTTCTGCATTGCCGAATTCCGACTTGAACTCACCCATTGATTTTCGCCTGTGGTCGGTCCAACGCATCTCAGCCTACAAAGAGAGTCTCACTAAAGAGATGGACCCTCCCTTGGCTGTTCTCCGTATTCCGAAGATCGACCTTGAAGTCCCAGTTTTCAACGATACCGATGACCTAACGCTGAATCGCGGGGTGGGAAGGATTCTGGGGACAGCCCGGATCGGACAACCAGGCAACTTGGGCATTGCGGGACACCGGGACGGATTCTTCCGCCCGTTACAGAACATGACCGTCGGAGACATCATCGAACTCGATCGGCCGGGACACACGGACAGGTACGCGGTCAGCGGAATCAAGATTGTCACGCCAGAAGATGTTTCCGTTTTGGATCCGACGCCGATTCCCACTTTGACACTGGTCACATGCTATCCGTTCTATTTTGTCGGACATGCGCCCAAGCGGTACATCGTGACGGCGTCGCTCGAAACTACTCACGAGTCGGATCCCGGTGCTCATGAGCAGTCGATTTCCACGGGGAAGAAACACTAAAACAAGGAGAAGAGAAAATGATTTCAACCAGGTTCTCAAGAACGATCTTGCGTGGCCTGCTGGGTGGAGGCGCTCTTTGTCTAGCCTTCTCCCTGCCGTCGGTAGCGCAAGTGCAAAGCAGCACGGCAGTAGAACACGGTCCAGCAACCAAGGACGTTACTGTCCAGCGCGGTGAGATTGTCTACATCAGCGGGAATAGCGTGGTTATCAAGATGGAGGACGGCTCGCTCCGGCAATTCGACAACGTTCCAGAGAGCGTCACGTTCATGGTTGACGGTCAGCCAGTCAACATCAACAACGCCAAAGTGGGAATGAAGCTCGAAAAACAAACGGTGAAAACAACCACGCCGAAAACGGTTACCACAGTCGAGACCGTGACCGGTAAGGTGTGGCATGTCAACCCGCCGAACAGCGTTATTCTGACGCTTGAAAACGGCCAAAACCAGCAGTTCAAAATCCCCAAAGGTCAAAAGTTCACGATCGATGGCCGACAAACGGACGCTTGGGGTCTCAAAAAGGGAATGAATGTCTCAGCTCAACGAGTGGTTGAAGTTCCCTCAACGGTAGTTGCAGAGCAAGTTAGCAGGACGGGAAGTGCGCCGCCACCACCCGCTCCACCGAAGCAGGATGTACCGATTCTGATCGTCATGGCGGCTCCTACACCTGCGCCAGCGGCTGAGCCTGCAGAGGCAGCCCCTGCGGCACTGCCGAAGACGGCCAGCAATGTGCCGCTCATCGGACTACTTGGTGCGCTGTTCTGCTCTTTTGCTTTGATCGCAAGGGCAATTCGCATGACAAGCACGCGATTCGCCGGTCTCAGAGGCTGATAACCACCGCTCGCATTCCCCAACGCGAGAACGGGATGGGGTGGGTTGAGCCTACCTCGTCCCGTTCTCGTTTAGAGGGTTTCAGAAAATGTCCCAAGGGGCTTCGGAGGGCATTGCGGAAGAACCGTACACGGCGCTAAAAGAACCGCTCTTGCCACCTTTGCCCAAAGAATATTTCTAGTCAGTCCGGCGATCCCGCAACGATGCGGCTCTTGATGGCGAACTGGACGAGTTCGGCATTGGTCCTAAGTCCAAGGTCCTGCATGATCCGATATTTGTGAAAGGCCACGGTACGCGGTGTCACTTTCAAGGCGTATGCCACCTGTTTCATCGACTTGCCTTCTGCCAAAAGCTGGACGACTTCTCGCTGGCGTGGAGTAATCGCCTTGGGGTGTTTCCTGCCAAGCGGATCGCGAACAAAGGCTTCCTGCATCCCTCGGGCAACTTGCGGTGTCACATAGGGCCTGCCTCGGAGCACAGCCTGAATAGCGTAGAGCAATTCTGAAGCTGCAGATTTCTTCAACAAGTAAGCGGACGCCCCCGCCTTCATAGCTTCCACGGCGAGCTCCGGATCTTCGTTCATCGTGAGAAAAACGAGTTTAACACCGGGCATTTTCTCTTTGAGTTGCCGGCCCGCTTCGAGCCCATTTAGCAGGGGCATCGCGATATCAACGACAATCACATCGGGCTTGAGCGATGTAGCGGAGTCCAGGAGTGCCCGGCCATCGGCCACGGTCGCCACAACCTCACAGTGAGGCGCCAACAACTTCGACAAAGCATCCGCCACGAGGGTGTGATCATCGGCCAGGATCACTCGAGGTAGTTTCATAAGTGGCCTCAACATCGTGCAACAGCAGAGAAAGGTGGTTGTCTAGGTGAGCACAGGAAATATAACACAGGCTGCCGAGTAATTTGGAAGTTTATAAGAGCCTACGATTCAGGAGCTTCGAGCCCCTTTTGCATCCCAGGAAGACCACGTTGCGGCCCTATCCACAACCGATAAATACATAGCTATGGATCTAAGTCCTGGATTGTTGCGTTGTTGCATTGGACGCCGAACGATCACTGTAAGAAGTGACAGTGACGTCAAGTAACGGGCCTCAGCTAGGATCTAGGCATTCCGCTTGCCCAGCATTACGTCGATGAGCTGATCTACGGCGAAAAGGGCAACGATGTGCTGCTCATCAAGTATCTAAATTCGTCCGCGGCAGCCAGTTGCGCCATGAGTGATCTCCACAGCGAATCCACTGCCTTCGGGCAAGCTCTCCTAAAAAGTGAGCGCCTTCGGATTCAAATCATTATTGGAACTGTCTGCGCAGCGCTGCTATTGCGAACGCTTCGAGCGGTCGTTGCGGGCGGCCAAGAGAATTTCTCCTCTTTGCTGGCGCTGGGTGGGCTGCTGGGTCTTTTCCTCGTATATGAATTCGTAATGCTGCGTCGTGTGAATCGTGCAATTCAGGATGGCCGACAACTTGCTAACTGGGCATGGTTCAGCAACATTGTCTTGGAAACTTCGCTACCCGCTCTAGCTGTCGCGTTTATATCCAGCGCATCCATCGATCCCGTCTATCGACCGCTGGCAAATCCCGCGGGCCTTGCCTTCTTCTTCTTCATTATCCTTTCCACGCTTCGTCTTAATCCGGCACTTTGCAGGCTTTCGGGACTGGCGGCGGCGGTTAGCTACCTGGCCGCTGCCACTTATCTCGGCTGGAGACCTTCGATGAGCGAAGGCACATCCCTGCTTTCCCCCGAACGGGCGGTCTTTGGCTATGCCATTGCTTTTGTCATAGCGGGATTTGTTGCCGGGGTGGTCGCGGGCGAAGTCCGCAAGCAGGTTGAGGCGGCGCTCCGAGAGGCGGAGACGCGGCGACAAGTAGATGGCTTGGAACATGATCTTTCCGTAGCGCGCTCGATCCAACAGTCTCTACTGCCGAGCACGATGCCGGAATCGATGGTTTCGAGATCGCTGGATGGAACCAGCCTGCGGATCAAACCGGCGGAGACTACTACGACTGGCAGGTTCTCCCCGATGGGAAAGTTGTGATGGCCTTGGCCGATGTGACGGGTCACGGGGTTGGTCCCGCGCTGCTGGCGGCGGTTTGCCGCGCCTATGCGAGAGCAAACTTCAGCTCAAGCAATGGGCTGCTAAGCGCCATGGAACGGATCAACGCGGCGGTCTCCATAGATGTTGGCGAGGGGCGTTTTGTGACGTTTGTAGCGGCGGTCTGCGATCCAGCAAGCTCATGCGTGCAGCTACTCTCGGCGGGGCACGGGCCGCTGTTGCTTTTCGTGTCGAAGGAAGATCGTTTCGAGCAGATGGGCGCTCAAGGACTGCCGCTTGGCATCGTACCCAGCTTGATCTCCGAGCCTCCGCGGGTGCTGGAACTCAATTCAGGCGACATGCTCGTGCTGGTAACGGATGGTTTCTTTGAATGGGCAAACGCGCAAGAGGAGTTGTTCGGCCTCCAAAGAATGCAAGACGTGATTCGCATATCGAAGGACAAAACTCCGCGTGAGCTTATTTCTGACCTCTATCAAGCGGTGATTGCATTCTCCGGCGGTACGAAGCAGCAAGACGATCTGACCGCTGTGATTATCAAGCGAACGTCGAAAAAACAAGCGGAGCGGGCGCCCATATCTGCCGAATCAGGTCCAGTCGTCGCCGTCGACTAGGCCGGGGCTTACAAAGCATTTGCCACCGAGAACTGCCTCCACGCCAGCCACGAGATCTCGTGCAACCATAGACTTGAGAATATAACCGCGTCCCCCCGTGCTAAGCGCAGCCTGGACCACATCCGGATCAGAATCCTGACTTAGAAAGAGTATTGCCGATTGAGGGGCAAGCTTTTGAATTTGAAACGCGGCCTCAATGCCACTCAACCCGGGAAGGCGAATATCCATCAAAATCAGGTCGGGTTCTAATTCGCCTGCTTTCTGCACGGCTTCCAATCCGTCGGACGCGAAGCCGATGATGCTCAGGTTTGGATCCTGGCCTAGAAACGTTTGGACGAAAAGCTGCCACGGCGTAAAGTCGTCCACAACAAGGATGCGCACCAACGACGCTTGCAAATCGACTACCTCCTCAAATTTCATAGCTAAAGCTCCCGCCAAAATCGTTTCAGTGACGACGAAATCAGTATCGCAGCCGTCGAGCGCCTGCGTCGTTGCGCCAGAGCAATCCTGAACTTGCGCCAGAGCAATTGCTGAAAATAGAAGAAGCGGGATCGAGGAAGAATGGGAGCTGCGTCTTGGTCAGACCGTATGTAGGAAAAGACGCTCGGGGGAACGAAGCAAAATCTTACCGCGACGCTTTATCACAGCAGAATTGCTCTGCCACTCGCTTAACAAACGGCTGGCCGTGAAAGGAGTGACATTGGCCGCGCTTGCCAGCTCCTCGTTCGTGGCATCGAACTCGAAACCATCCGAGACTTTCTTGCCAATGGTTTCGGCCAGACAAATGAGAACGCGTGCGAGCCTTTGACGGGCATTATGGCTAACCAGAGCGATGTGAGTGGCAACATACCAGCCCAAGTAGTCCGACGCAACGAGCAATGCGTTTTCCAATAGCCTTGGGCAGCGTGTAACGAGACCGCGGAGCGCGGCCCGGTCCCACACCAACATGCTGCTATCTTTCAGTGTTTCTGTACTGACGAGATAGCAGGAAGGAGTGGACAGAAGTGCCGAGCCGCCGAATACCTCTCCGGGAATAAGCCAAGAAAGAATTGCCTTTTTGCCTTCCCGTGTATTGAAAAAGAATCGAGCGCGGCCCTTGGTCAGCAGGAACAGATGATCAGCAGGATGGCCCTGGTTTACGACGATGGAATTGGCAAGAAAGTGCCGCTGGCTTGCCTCCGCCAGAACGATCTTGAGGTCACGTGGAGCGAGTCCATCGAGAAATCTAGATTTGAGGTTTGCGCCTACGGTAGCGAGTTCCGAAGCTGGCATAGACCAGCGGCCTAAGGGCTTCCGGTTTGCGACGGCGGATCCGTAAGGGGAAGGTCCACGATGATCGGAAAGTGGTCGGACAAGGATTCGTCGGGCGCGTTGTTAACTTCCTGGAGAGTAGAGCCGAAGTGCGGGGCAAACTTGTAGCTGCCTCCCGGCTTTTGAGAATCCGTGGCGTAGCCCTTGACGAAGAACCAGTCGAGCTTGTACTCGCCCACTAAGCCGCCGTAGGTGCGCGCCAGGGCGTAGGTGTATCGGAAACCCTTCGTTGCGCGCTGATTCGAATCGCTGAGCGTTCCGCCCCGTCCTTCCGCGCTGCGGGTGTCCTCGCCACGAAAATCGAATGTGTGGCCATCGTCGAAGTGAAAGGCGGCAAGATCACCGAAGAACTTTGCTTCTTTCTTGCGCGAGACCAGGGGGACATCAAAGCCCGTGGGGTCATTCTTGTTCCGCATCATATTCACGGGCATTAGCAATATTGTCGGGGCCCCGGTGGACCACTTGATCGCGCTTACCGCCCACTTGTCGTAGTCCTTTACCCGGTCCTTCATGACCTTAGAGACCGACATTGGCGCATTGTCCGCTGCAGTCGTATTCATGTCGCCGCCAACAATTACGGGGTTGGCGTCGCTTTTGATCCACTCGAGCAGCTCGGCCCCCTGTTTTCTTCGACACTCCGGTTTGCACTTGTTTTCCAAATGCGGCGCAACTACGGTCACCGCACCGGTCGGCGATTCCGGCACGGCGAGTTCCGCGATCAACACCATCCGGCCGCCCCTGCGAACCTCACGAGTGATCCTTTCGGTGAAGACAAGGTTAGCCCCCGCTCGCCTCCCGGATTCCAGCTTAGATATCGCCTTCTTCTCGTCGGCATACCAGTCATGACAGACCGTGAACGAGCGGATGGTTGCCTTGCGGATGGGGTACCGGCTCAGCACCGCGGTACCGTGCATCCCCAGGTAACGCGTCTTATCGGCGTCGAAGGACTTCTGAATGTCCTCCTGCGCGGCCTTATCCTCCATCTCCACTTTTTCGAGGCCCAAGTTCAAGGGATCGATTTCCAGGAACTCGACTCCGTACACATAGTTCATCTTGAGGGCCTGCGCGAGTTCGCGGGCTACATCTCGATACTCCGACCGGGTAACTCCGTAATCGACTTCATTCAGGATCAGGAGGTCGGCGGGTTTGAGCAGGTCGAGCTGCTTCTTTACCACTTTCAATTGCTCCGGGGTCAGGGGTTTCCCCTTGGGGTCTCTCTTCTGCGCGATTATCTCGTCGAACTTCTCTGGTTCTGCGAGCGCGGTTCTAATCGCGTCAAATTGAATCCCGCGCTCGATGTTCCAGCAAATTGCGCGTATGAAAGGACCGAGAGATTCCGAAGAAGGACGGTTTGGCTTTGCCCCACTTAGGTATGCTTCGTTGCTGAGAAACGGGGTGTGGAGAAGCGTGTCCAAGCGTGTGGCAAGCTGTCCTTCCGGCTGTTCGGTCTGCTCGAGTTGCACCAACTCGTCGAAGGAGAGCGTTTGCGGCTTCGAAAAGCTCACAAATTCTTGCTTCTCGGAGTTGGGCAATCCGGTCGTGGCAAAGCACAATGCCAGCAGGATGGCAGCGAAAAACCATTCTGCCCGTGCGCCGAGGCGAAGGCGACGCCCTTGACGCTTGAACTCGTGAAAAGAATCACCTCTGGAAGATGTCACGGACGCCCTACCCCCATTCCCACCGATGTAGTCGCCTGGCCCAAAGATCATCCACTTGTTGGTGCAAGCCCTGGCGCTTGACTATCCTCCAGACGCCGGAACCCAGACGTTGTCCGCCGCTGCGATGTCGACGTTCGCCGCTGTTGTGGAGATTCCGACTCGCTGAAGCCCGTCTTTCTTTTTCGGTACGGCCTGAAATACCAAGAAATATTGATTGTTGAAGATCTTCTGCAGACGATCCAAGTAGGGTTTGAAGCTGACTGGATTCTGTGTCCCCAGCGCGAAGTACTCTCCGCCGGTCTCATCCGCGATTTTGGCGATCCCGGATTGGCCAAGCTGTGCTTCCCAAGCGTTCCGGCCATGCCGCCCGACGCCTGGCGAGTAAACGGAGTGAACAATGACGCCGGAACGCTGGCTCGCGGTGCTCGCTGGATCGGCGTCCATACTGATGCTGGGCATCGTTGCGGCGGCAGGTCCGGGCATGCGCCCCATACCTGGCGACGAAAACCCGCTGGCCGTGCTGGCCCCACGCAGCCGGTCGATGCCGTCGGTCACCATCAGAACTTCTCTCCTTACTTTTGATTGGGGCCAGCTCTTGACCAAGCTAATGAGCGACAAGTAAGGACTATCCATGGAGGACAGATTTCCGCGGGGGAGTCGTACGGCCTTGGACGCGGCGGCGTGGTCAACCGTAAGATTCTGAGTGACCTGGACGGTTGCGTTCGACATGTAGGCGATACCAACCATGGCGGTCGCGGGCTGAGCGTTGATGAAGTCGCGAAGGTCGTTGAGGTTGTTACCGATTCCGGTGTCGCATGTCTCATCGATGAGGATGAATAGTTGGAGCGCGCCGTTGTCGTCCCGCGCCGGGATCACCTGATCAACCTTCAGGACATCCTTGCCCTGTTTCACCTGTACGTTCTCGGCAGTCAGGGCGGGCATTTCGGTATCGTCGTTCACCGCCTGGTCGGTGATGACCATGTGAACCTGTACCGTGCCGGAAGCAGGCTTCGTTTGCGAATACGCGATTACGTGCACCGACCGCCAGCACAAACAAGGCCCCGACCACCGCGAGCACTGCGCTGTATTTCTTCATTTTCTCTCCTCAGGTCGTGCGCCCGACGAAATAACATTGCCAGGCTGCCCAGAAAAACTGTCACTTCTACTAGTAGGACCCGGTAAGACTAAAGACGGACTGCCTCAGGCTGCCATGCTGCGGTCAAGCCGCCGCGCAGCAGCCGTGATCATCTGATCAGTGATGTCCGCGAAGGCCATGCATGATTTGCGTCGCGCCGCCAATCGTGATCTGCCATCCGATGACATGCCCAAGAGTAAATCCCTGGTTGCGAGAATGATCTTCGGGTCAGCAAGGTAATGGGCAGGATCATGATTGCGACACTGTAAGTTTTGACAGGTAGGCTCGTCCCGACTTCCAGGTCTTTCCAGCGCTCGCTCGGGAGGAACTCGCGAAGCCGACAATTTTGCTCTCAGGTCGGAAAGAGCTGATTCCCTGGGGAGTAAGCCTTATGTGAGGTGGTGATGTGGCAGGTTCTGAGAAACAAAGATATTCCCAGCTAGCGCCTCTCGAACGGCGGTGACGAGTTCAGTTGCAATTCGGGACTTCACAACGTAGCCAAATGCACCCGCGGAGAGACATCTACGCACAAAATCGGAGTCGGTATGCACAGTCAAGAAGACGATGCGCGAATTACAGCCTGATTCTTTCAATTGGTCGGCAGCCTCTATGCCGTTCAGCACCGGCATGGAGATATCAGTGACGATGACGTCGGGCTGCAATCTCATGGCCTCCTCAAACAAATCCCGGCCATTGACGACCTTGCCCACAACTTCAAACTCCGGTTCCAGGAGATGTTCTGCCATGTCCGGGAAGCGTGGGTGGTCGTCCGCCAGAAGTACTTTTGCCTTGCTCAATTCGTCCGCCCGACGGATCCGCGCCCGCAAAAAAGACAAACTGAAAATGCAGCGCACTATCCGTCCCCAGAAATATACGAGTCGACTCCGTACGGCCACGCCAGGCGCCGACTTCAAGTTATTGCCAGGACGAGCCTCTGCATACTGTCAAGACTGCCAGCAGTGGAAACATGATGATCGCGAGCTGCAAGGCCACCTTCCTCTGCGAGCGGGACCGAGAAAACACCAAACCTCGGGCCAACACGACGATGTGTTAGAATCCGGCCCTATTAGGGCTAGACGCCATTCGACTTAGCTCAGCCCGCCCGCGTAATGCGCGAGGCGGTCCGGGGTGCAAATGCAGTGTAAGGCATGCAAATCAGGCAACTTACAAAAGCTCGATGGAGAGCTGACCGCTAGTCTCCCCGGCCTGTATGCAATAAAGGTCCCCCCGGTGTACGTTTGCCAAGACGTCCTAGTCTGTCTGGACTGCGGGTTCGCTGAGCTTCTCATTCCTGCCAGCCAACTGGAGTTACTCAAGACTAGAGAGCCCGCGCCCGGTTCCTAGGTCTGTTTGGTGGAGTCATCCAGAGCTCGGGCGTTTGCTTGCCGCAGCTTTTCCCTACTTTCTGCCTTTTGGCGGGAAATCCTTGAAAGACTTCGTCACGATCTGCTTGATCTCTTTGTCCTCGTTCTTGCGTGCCTTCTGCGGATCATTCCATTTCTTGGTCGCGGTGCCCTCCCAAATGACGATTTTGGATTTGGAGTCCAAGGCGTAAAAGACAAACTTGCCCTGAACGGAATACCAAACGCTCGGTGCGAACCCGGCATTCGTTCCCGCGCCGACGTTCCACATATTGCTGCCAGGGGGACTCATGTCGGGCGGCTGGATGCTGTCGAGGCCTGCCGGCGCCGAGGAGCCGGCCTGAAGGCCCTCATCACCTGGCCCAGCGTGATAGAAAAGGTAAAATTCGGGATTGGCTGGATCCTCTACGATTCCTTTAGCGGCAAGCTCCTGCGTCACGGCGCGCATGATCTTTCGATCCAGGTCCTGGTTATCTTCCGGGTGTCGCATCGTAAGTAGATGATTCTTTTTCCACGCAAAACGCTTTAGCACAGCAAAGTCATAACCCTTGGCGTAGTCCGTCTTGACGCTCTGAGCGCTAGATGTCCGCACTTCGCATAAGAAAGCCAGCAGGAGTGCCAGACCGAGGGACCCCGGTTTCTTCACGAATTCTCCTTCTCCTTCAGGTCTTCGAGGGATGCTCTGGGTCTTCCTCTTCCGCGACTGACCAAAGCAGGTGAGTCATGCTGCTTTTTTGCGCTTCCGCTCAACAGAGCCGCGGAGTTGGTGTTGCATATGAGCCCGCGCCGTAAAAATGCGCGACTTGAGCGCCGCGGTGCTGACCCCGGCTTGGCGCGCCAACTCGCGCTGCGTCCATCCTTGAGCGGTGTGCCGGATGAAGATGTCGACGACCGACGGATGCAGTCCGCGCAGTGCCTTTGCCGCGAGCTCCTTCGCTATGTATTGTTGCTCTTGATCCGGTCCACTGTCCTCGATGTCCAGTGCTGCGATCTCTTCGCCTTCAGGTTTCGGCAAATCCGCTTCAAGCGTCAAACGCTCACAGCGCCGTCTGCGAATCCTCATCAAGGCTTCGTTGATCGTGATGCGAATCAGCCAGGTAGAAAAACGCGAGCGACCCTCAAAGCGATGGATGTTCATACACACTTTACAGAAAACGTCTTGAAGATTGTCCTCTGCGTCTGCGTGACTCTTCAAAATCTTAAGCGATACGTGGTAGATCTGCGGCAAATGCATTTGCACGAGTTCGCCGAATGCTTCGCGACTGCCGCCGTGCGTCCTCTCGAGCAGTACTTGCTCCGCCTGCGAGTCTTGTTTGCTAGCTTTCACGGATTTTCTTCTCTTGGGTGACACCCGAAAAAACCCGGGCTGGATGACCTATCAGCACGGTTCGGCGCCGCCTCGGCGTTGTGGGATGCCGAAGTTGGTTCAACCGCGAGCAGGCAAGGATGCAGGCTGCTGAAGTCGGAATTCGAGCAGCGTCTCGCTCGGGACGCTTACTTTTTCGCCCTTCTGTACGACGGCTGCTGTGGTTCCGGCCAACGCGCCGATGGCCGCCCCCTTGCCTGCGTTACCGGCGACGCCGCCGATAATCGCACCCAGACCAGCGCCGCCAACCACGCGCTTAGCGGTTCTCCCACCACTGTTTTTTCCGCTCACCTGGTAGTCGCTGCTGAAAATCGGATAAGCCGTACCGCCGATGACGATCTCGGTGAGCTCTAATTGCAACTCGGATTTCCCGGCCATGCGCCCCGCTTCCTTCGCTTGAGCGAGTCGGCCGAAGACCTTGCTGCCCGCCGGAGCGACCACTACTCCCCCCACCTCAACGTTGGTCTCGAGACTCGCGGTGAAGCGAGACCCCACCGAATTCTTGCTGGAATCCACAGAGTCGATCATGCGCACAAGGAGTTGCGTTCCCGCAGGTACCGTTATCATTTGCTTCTGCCCGCGAGCCGGCTGCGCCAAGGCCATTCCTAGACAAGCTAGAACTATGGCTGCGAGTGTCCCGTGTCGGTGTTTCGCAAGATTTCTCATCGCTTTCTCCTTTTCTGTATGCTCCGGAGTCACTTGGACGCCGTTTGCACGGTTGGCAGCTCGGCGGAGATTTGGAGATCAATGATGTGTTGCATCTGGTTTTCGATGAGAAAGAACTTGGCGGACTGCAGCCCTCCAATTTCCGTCTTCATTTTGTCGAAATACCTCTTCTTGAGCATGGCACGCTGCGCTTCCAATTCGAAGGCTTTGCTCATGAGCGCGTCGGCCTGGGCATCCGTCAGGTTCTCGTAGTTCTTGGCGTAGGCGATAATGAGCTCAGTGCGGCCGTCTCCAATCTTGGCGAGTTCCGCGTCGTATTGATTGAAAATCGGCCAGAACTTTGCGGAGTCGGTGTCGTCGAACTGCATCAACTGGGTGATGATGCCCTTTCTCTCCGTCTTGATATCCGCTCGAAGAAGCGTTACGTATTCGCGGAAGTTCTGCTCCTTTTCGCTGAAACTTGCGTCTTGCGTGAAAGCGACCGTTGCCGCGAAAGTCGGCACGACGAACAGGGCCGTAATTAGTAGTGTTTTCGATGCTTTCATGGCATTTTACCTTTCCCTTCAAAATTGATTCACCGTCTGATCCGATTCTCGAAAAATCCTGCTGCCAATCGCCTCGTCGCCATTCCGACTTAGAAAATCCCGGCGAGCTGACTCCCATTCCTTATCGTTCCATGATGTTGGTCAACCTCCAGGGCCCCGAGCCGTAGCTTTCAAATGCGATCTGCTGTGTCTTCTTGTCCGTCGTGAACTTGGCAGCGATGACCAAGCTGCCAGTGCTTTGCTTTGGGTCTTGAGCGAGAGTGAGTTCGACGCCGGACAGGTCGTAGTCTTTCGTGCGAGTGCCGGCGGTGGCCTCCGGAATATTGATGGGCCGATCGGTGATCAAGCGAATCGTTCGTCCATTCTCGGTCGGAAAACTTCGGATGTAAGCGATCTGGTAACCGAGCGTCCCAGTAATCGCGACACTGCCCTTGGATTTCATCTTGCTCAGGGTCTTAACCAGGGCGTTATGCCCCCCCTTGGTAAAGGCGTCGATCAGCATCTGCTGATCTTCCGGGGTCGAATACGATTCGATATTGATGGTTACGCTGAATTGTTTTCCAGAGGCGCGCATCTGCCCCATGGCTTGGGCTTGAATGACTTCGCGCTTCGGCTTTTCTTGGGAACGCACCTTTTGAACCGCAACCGAAAGAATGCTCAGGACTGCAATCCCGCTTGCCACGACCAGAATCGCGGGAGGCATTCTGTTTCTCATCGCTGCTCCTTCAAGCGCACCCAAAGTCGCATAAGCTGTGTTGACTCGTTAACTGTCAAAAGTGACAGAGCACCGAGGATGGATCCCCCCTAAAGCGATCCATCTGAAAGAGGCGCACCGTTCGTATTTTCAGCGGTGTAGAGGTGGATGGCCTATCCCTTCGTGGCGATCGCTCAAGGCCATAATCGGCACAAACCTGGCTTTCAGCCATAGCAATCCGCGGCGAACGCCTTCCTGTAACAGAACAAAGGCAATGAGAAGAAGCAATACAGCGACTACCGCCGCGGCAACGAAGAGCAGCACGAGAATGCTTTCTTCTACCGAATACAACTTCAGTCCGAGCTGCACGGCGGTGATTGATATAGCAAAGAGGATGGCGAGACCGATCTTCCATCTGATATTCCAGTTGTTCATGTTCGGTTCCTTCGGAACGACTTGACGGGCGCCTCGCCCTCGTAGCCACGCACCGCGAAGCCCGCGTATTTGCTCAAGGTCCCACCAAGACGCGGGATCTCGTTTTTCCCTCGGTCCAATCCTGGGGGTCATCGGTGGCGAGGGGAACTGTCACTTTTGTCAGGTGGCAAGCGCACGCAATCGAAGCAAGCTGACCGCGGCCTCGCGTCTCGATGCGGGGACATTTCCCGTTACGATTGGAGGCTGATCATGAAATACGTCGCACTTGCAGCAATTCTGCTTGCCGTAGGGACCGCTGCACTCGCGCAGACTCCACCGCCAGCGCCACCTGCGTTCTCTCCGGCCAAGAGCATCGGCATGTTCGCTTATCCCCGTAATAATCAGAACTCGGACCAGCAACTGAAGGATGAAAGCGAATGCTACGGCTCAGCCAAGCAGCAGTCCGGGGTTGATCCGCAAGCCCCACCTCCCGCTGCCAAGTCCGCTGACCAAAAAGCGGCCGAGCAAAAGGCTGCTGCTGACAACGCCCCGCAGGCAAAGGGTGGACGCGCAAAAGGTGCGGCCCGCGGAGCGGCCGCAGGCGCGGGTCTCGGCGCGATTGCAGGGGATGCAGGAACGGGAGCGGCTGTTGGCGCGGCGGCAGGCACCATGAAAGGCGCTTCGCAGCAACGTCAGGCAAACGCTGCGTCGCAGAAGCAGGCTGCTGCCAACACCGCGGCCCAACAGCAACAGCAAGAACAACAAGCGAACACCGCACATGCCCAGAGTCTTGACACTTTCAAGCGCGCGTTTTCTGCCTGCATGGATGCCCGCGGCTATTCCGTGCAATAGGCGAGATGCTTGTGCGCGAAGGGCGAGTTTCAAAGCGGACAAGAGCGTGCGCCATTGAACTGGCGCTGGTCATTACTCGAGTTGTTTTGACCTGCGTGATGACGTGGGCTATCAGCATCATTTTCTTCGCTCAGCAGCCGAGCCAAAAGACCGGGGCCGACCTCCCGCAGATGGCCCCGGAAGTCGGTCCACCACAGACCGCCGATGCACCGGTAGAGATTGATGGCCGGCCGGTCCTCCTCATATATTCCTCAGTTGCCGGGATATCTCCGGAGGAACGCGCAGCGAACATTGAGAAGAGGATTCTCGGTATAGCGGGGAGAAACGCTGTAGCGGTCGAATCTATTCGTGCAGAAGAACCGCGGCGCCTGGACGGAAATCACTGTCGGCAGCGACGTGATCATGTGGATTACGAAGAGCGATGCGAAAGCCGCAGGGCGGCCGCACCGCTCAAATTGGTGCCGAATATGCGGAGATCATCGCCGGACGGTAACAACGTACCGCCAGGAACATACCTGGAGGGCCTTGCTGCGAGGGATACTCTCCAGCCTGATTGCCACCGCAGCCTTCGTGCTTGTCTTGCTGGCGCTTTTCCGCATCCGCCGAGCCATCCGACGTCGGCTGGACAGACCGGGAGCGAGCGATCCGCCTCCTGATTGCGTTCCCGAATCCGGCAGAGCCCTCTGCAGGAATTCGCACTGTCAGAACTGACAGTATACACAACATGCTGCTTTTTCTAGCATTCCCGGCAAGTAGGAGCATTCATGGCACTACCGCGAGTCATGCTCGCCGACGATCACACGATCCTTGTCGAGGCATTTCGCAAGCTCTTGGAACCTCATTGCGAAATTGTCGCCGCCGTAGCGGATGGGCGCGCCTTGCTGGAGACCGCGACAGAGCTCAAACCCGATGTGATCGTCGCGGACATTAGTATGCCGCTTATGAATGGTCTGGAAGCTGGGTTGCGATTGAAGGAACTGCTGCCCACAATGAAGCTCATCTTCTTGACCATGAACGAGGACCACGACCTAGCGGTGGAGGCCCTGCGCTGCGGAGCGTCCGGCTATCTATTGAAGACTTCCGCCGCTTCGGAATTGATTCGCGCCATTCAATTGGCACTCAAGGGAAAATCGTACGTCACGCCACAGATAGCGAAGGGAATGCAGAGGGCACTTATCCACAATCCCAACCCTGGACCGAAAGCGCGCGCCAAAACCCTGACCGCCCGTCAGCGCGAGGTCGTTCAACTATTGGCCGAGGGAAAATCCATGAAGGAAGTCGCTAGTGTCCTGAAAGTGACTCCGCGCACAGTGGCATTTCACAAATACCGCATCATGGAAGAGCTTAACCTGAAGACAAACGCCGACCTGATTCAGTTCGCTATCAAATCGCGGATTCTCGTACCCTGAGCCCGACTGCGGGCATTTCCCGCGTACACCGCCGCTCTCGCGACGAACCCAGAAAAGTTATCTTCCATTACCCGACCAGGGCCCGGCACGAGGTACCACATTCACCCCTCTCGACGCGAGGTGCGTGATTCTCACTTCCTCACGCCTCGGCCGGACCCCCTCCTTCGACCGAAAATCGGTCGACCACTAGGCGATCCGAAAGACCGGCCCGCTCCCGAGTCAACTGGCGAGCCTCACCTGCCATACGCCTTCAACAGATTGGGTCCGCCCATGTGTTAGCGGCTCCCGTGTCGGCGAAGCCTTTTAGCCGAGAGTCGCAAATTCTTTGCATAGGCGGTCACTGTCATTTTTGACAGTCACAACCCTCCTAACCAAGCCGTTAAAGATTGCATCTAACTTCATCAACCAGGTTAAATCCTGAAACCATACCGACGTCAATAAGGAGAATGTTGTGTGGCTCACGCCGAGACCTGTCCCTTCGGGGATCCGCCAGTTGAAGTCTGCGATTTCACTTTACGTTTTTTTTGTGTTTCTATTCGCGCCCTTGGCTCAGTGCCAGCAACACGACATGGATAGCATGCCGGGAATGAACATGAGTGCGCCGGCGGCTCCGGAAGACCCCGCGCAAGCAGCGAAGCGTCTGGCAGACAAACAGGACAGCGAATTTAACCATCACATAGCTGGTGTGTTGGTCGTCTTCGCCGGAATTTTCATCCTCGCTCAGGGCCGACTCGTGAAGCGCTGGCCCCTGGTGCGCTATGCCTGGCCCATGTGCTTTCTCACCGCGGGGGTCTTTCTTCTGGTCTTTAGCGACACGGAGATTTGGCCCTTCGGCCCGCAAACTCCTTGGTATGCGCTAACCCACAACCCCGAGGATCTTCAGCACAAGATCTTCGCTCTTATCCTTTTGGCTGTTGGTAGTGTTGAATTGCAAAGAGCACGAGGGCGATTGACGGTGCCGTGGGCAGCCTGGTTTTTCCCGGTCGTAGGAGTTGCGGGCGCGATCCTGCTCCTGTTTCACGTTCATAGCGGCGACATGCAGGCGCCGCACGCCATGGAGTCGATGGAACATATTCAGATACAGCATCGCTGGTTCGCCGCTACGGGCTTCGGAATCGCAATAGCGAATGGACTAGCGGAAACGCCACAGAGGTGGCAACAATTCTTCAGGAGGGTTTGGCCCACGCTATTGATCGTTCTGGGTGTACTGCTGACACAGTACACGGAGTAGTGGTTCCAAACCCCGCTTCCCTGTGTGAGAGCTCAACTTGCTCGAAACAGTAGCCGTCGTTAGGGTCAATCGGCACTGTCAAAGCGTCACTGTGTGCACGGCATCAGCCCGGTCAGAGCAGCAAGCGACGCAAAACGTGCCGGCGTCCGATCTGACGACCAGGTCTGTGAAAGCCATCGGCTATAAGGTCAACGGGGGAGGCACGAAGGTCGATGTGAAGGTCAGAGCGACCACTCCGGCGCAACCTTCGCCTTGCTCTTACCGCAGAACCTATTTGCACTGCGCGTGCCCAGTGAGATGGTGATGTTGGGAAGCGAGACCCGCAAGAACACTAAAGGTCAGATCTTCCGGGTGAATGACTTCAAGCTGATGAAACGCGCCCAGTATGGGAAGTTGGGAAACCCGCTGGCCATGACGGCAGACCTGAGAACTGTTCCGCTGGAAGTGTATAAGCACGCAACGCCGTGGACATCGCCAAGTCGCGCGGAGCGGATAAGGATGCGCCGGAGCTCTTTACCAAGGCCGCGTCCAGCCGAAGTCATCGGGGTAAAGATCGGCAAGTGACCGCGGTCTTGCCCCGAGCCTTACTCGAAGCAAAGCCTTCGAAGCTCTCTGCCTGCCGCTGTGTCCTCACCTGCTAGTTTTGACAGTTCCCACATCTCAAACAGGTCCTACTATCGCCGTTGGAATTCGCGCGTTCGACCCGCGCCCGCAATATGTTTGATTTGCTCTGACAAAGAGACCTGTCGATGCCACCCACGAAACTTGACACTCACCAAAAAGCCCTAGCGATTAATTTGGATCAAACCATCTTCGGCTCGTTTGCGGAGATCGGCGCGGGGCAGGAAGTGGCCCGGTGGTTTCTACAGGTGGGGGCAGCTTCGGGCACCGTCGCCAAGACGGTGTCTGCCTACGACAAAGAAGTCAGCGACGATCTTTATGGAGCAGGAACGCGCTACGTCTCTATGCAGCGACTGGAAGCGATGCTCGATCGCGAATGGAATCAACTGCTGATGCAGCTGCAAAAGAGCCGCGGTCCATCGACGCGTTTTTTTTCATTCGCAAATACCGTTTCAGCGCGCAACTTCGCAGGCACGAACGAATGCCACGGCTGGATAGGGATGCGCTTTCAGGACAGCCCCAAGGGAGAGCCTCACGACGTTATCTTTCACGTCAGCTTAAAGGACGCCTCTAATGTGCTCCAACAAGAAGTGACCGGTATCTTGGGCGTCAACCTGATCTATGCAGTTTTTCACCAACGCGAGACCAAAGAAACTTTCTTGAAAGCTCTTCTGGATCAAGTCAGCATCCAGCGCGTGGAGATCGATTTCATCGACGTGCGTGGTTCTGGGTTTGGGAGTTGGAATTCCTCTGACTTGCTCCGGTCGCTCGTCCTCGAGGGGCTGGCCGAAGCGGTCGTTCTCCCCGCGGGCAACCTGAGCGGACCGCCGAATGAACTTCTGCGCAAGCGACCAATCGTGCTGGCGCCAATCGCCATTGATCTTCAACCCGCCCGCGGAGAGATTCTGTCCAACGCGATAAGCAGGCTGAAGGCAGAAGCGGGAGAGGGGGCACGCGAACCGCTCGGTCTCTTCGCCGTTTCAACCGCTCGACCTGATTTGCTTCCCGAGGCCCTTAAACCTATGGATTTGTCGCGCGGTGTGGAAGAGCTACACGCAATCGGAGCGGACGTGCTCATTTCCCGCTACAGCGAGCTCTACGGGATGACGTCGTTCATTAACCGTTACACGCAAGCTCAAGTACGTTTTGCAGTTGGGCTTCCTGCACTGATAAGTATCTTCTCGGAGGCGTATGGGCATCTCGAAGGCCGGTTGCTCGAAGGGCTTTCCAGGCTTTTCTCGCAGAATGTGCGCGTTTATGTCTTTCCCGTGGCAATCTCGGCCCTTCAGGAATCGCCAAATCTCAAGTTGGATGCTAGCTGGCAATGGCAAGCGACGGACGGTTGGATTTCCGCAGACCAGCTACATCCCCCGCCACCATTAGGCCACCTGTACGCCTACCTGCTAGCCAGCAAATTCATCGTGCCCATGCGGGATGCCGTTTAGATGCGCGGCTATAACACGCCTAGCTTCAATGCTTTGATTCGTCGAGACCGCTGTCGCCGAATCCGTAGGGCCCCGTGACTTCGGCCGACGAGCATCTGTCATTATTGACAGTTCCGCGCACGTCAGGGCCCACCTAGCATCAACGCTCTGTGAGGCGAACCCACAGGAACATCGCGCAATGCTAAGAATTGGGACCTCTCTTTACGACAGGATTTCTGGGAGGAGCACCATGCATCTCCTGGAGCGTGTACCATGCGAAAACAACTAAAACTTCCAGGTTCTCTTGCGATATCCGCGATCTTTTTTGCGGGATGCGGAAATATGGGGCTGCCTCCAGCGGGTCCTCCCGCTGTCGAAGTCGTCCAGGTTGTGCAAAAAGATGTGCCCATTACAAGGGACTGGGTGGCTACTCTCGATGGATTTGTCAACGCTCAGATTCGCGCACAAGTGAATGGCCTGCTGCTCAAACAGAACTACGCGAACGGCTCGTATGTCCGGAAGGACGACCCGCTGTTTGAGATCGATCCAAGACCGTTTCAGGCAGCTCTTGACCAAGCCAACGGAAACCTGCAACAGGCCAAAGCAAATCTTCAACGTGCAGAGGCACAGCTCGGTAAGACGCAATTGGACGTCGCTCGCTACACGCCCCTCGCCAAAGAGAGTGCCATCAGCCAACAGGAACTCGACGATGCCGTCCAGGCTGATCTTGCGGCGAAGGCCCAGGCGGAACAAGCAAAAGCAGAAATCGAGTCAGCCCGCGCTGCGGTGGAATCCGCCAAATTGAATCTCGGCTTTACGCAAATCGTTTCGCCAATCGATGGGGTTGCCGCGATATCCACTGCCCAGGTCGGAGACTTCGTTGGCCCCCAGAGTGGCGCTCTCACAACGGTTTCCACCGTCGATCCCATCCTCGTAAGCATTATGGTGAGTGAGCAGGAGTATCTCAGAGCGATTGATCAAATTAAGCAGCAAGCTAAGCAGCAAGGTCGAGGTCTGACTGAAGATGCGGCGCTGCGCACCCTGGAGTGGCAGCTGAAACTCGCCGATGGCACGATCTTTCCCCGCAAGGGACGCTTTAATGCACTCGACCGCCAGGTTGACGTGCGCACGGGAGCGATCCTCGTCAAAATTCAATTCCCAAATCCAGGCAATGTCCTTCGCCCGGGCGGTTTCGGCAACGTCAGCACGGTTACGCGAATCCAGCAGGGTGCGCTACTCGTGCCACAGCGTGCCGTGAGTGAGCTACAGGGTGGATACCTCATAGCGGTAGTCGATCATGACAACAAGGCCAGCTATCCGCCCGGTCAAAATGGGCCAGAAGGTCGGCACGTGGTGGATAGTCGATGAAGGCCTTAAAGCGGGTGAGCGCGTCGTTGCCGAAGGCACGCAACAAGTGAAGGAAGGCGAGCAGGTCAGTCCCAAGCCTTACCAGGAGAACTCTTCCGTAGCAGAGAAACTCAACCAAGGAAGCGGTAGCTAGCAACTTACAGCCATGGCTAAATTTTTCATCAACCACCCTGTCATGTCGATCGTGATCTCGATCGTCATGCTCATCGTCGGCGGCCTCGCAATGTTCACCTTGCCCACCGCTCTTTTCCCCGATCTGGCTGACCCTCAAATTCAGGTCATCGCGATGTACCCCGGCGCCGACGCGCTTACTTTGGATCAATCCGTCACCACCCCCATCGAGCAACAGATGAGCGGCGTGGACAACATGGAATACATGTATTCGACGAGCCCGAACAACGGTGGGATGAAATTGACCGTGGATTTCAATATCAAGACCGATGCCAACACCGACTTGATTCTCACACAGATGCGCCAGTCCCAGGCTGCTTCGCAGCTCCCGTCTGAGGTCAACGCCCAGGGTGTCACCGTGCAAAAGTCCACGAGTGCCCCACTCATGCTTTTCGATCTGTACTCGCCCACCGGAAAGTACGACGCCCAATTCCTCGCCAACTACGCTTACATCAACCTGCTCAGCCCGCTCACTCGCTCCTACGGCATCTCGAGCGTCACAATTTTTGGCGCCGGTCAGTACGCCATGCGTTTTTGGGTTAATCCGGACCAATTGGCCAAGCTACAGATTACCGTCCCGGAAATCATCGGCGCCATCAAAGCCCAGAACAACGTAAATCCATCAGGCCAGATCGGCGGCGAGCCGGTACCGAACGGGCAAGAATTTACTTTCGCCGTCATTGCCCAAGGTCGTCTGGTAACGGAAGATGAGTTCGCCCAGATCGTAGTGCGCGCCAATCCCGACGGCTCCATCGTCCGGCTGAAAGACGTAGCCCGAGTTGAACTCGGCACGCAGGTGTACAACCTGCAGGGCAGGTTGGACAGCAAGCCGTCTGCGGTTGTCGCGATTTACCAGCTTCCCGGCTCTAACGCCATAAAGGCGGCACAGGGTGCCAAGGATCTTGTGGCGGAAGCCAAGAAGAGCTTTCCGCCAGGCCTGGAATATGCGATCGCTCTGGACACCACTCTTCCCGTCACGGAAGGCATCAACGAGATCGTCCATACGCTTCTCGAAGCCATAGTACTTGTGATCGTAGTGGTATATATCTTTCTGCAGGGCTGGCGCGCCACCTTGATACCACTGCTGGCCGTGCCCGTCTCGCTGATCGGCACCTTCGCGCTTTTTCCTCTCCTCGGCTTCTCCATCAACACTCTTTCGCTCTTTGGTCTCGTCCTCGCTATCGGTCTAGTGGTCGATGACGCGATTGTCGTGGTTGAGGCTGTTGAGCATCACATCGAGCATGGACTGTCTCCGAAAGACGCTGCCTTCAAAGCCATGGAGGAAGTTAGTGGCCCGGTAGTCGGCATCGCGGTTGTTCTATCAGCCGTGTTCATTCCCACGGCCTTCATTCCCGGGATCACCGGCCGCCTCTATCAGCAGTTCGCTGTCACCATCGCCGTCTCCGTCATTATTTCGGCCTTTAATGCCCTCACGCTCAGTCCGGCACTCAGCGCTCTCTTGCTTCGTCCCAAAAAGCCGGCGCGCGGACCACTCGGAAAATTCTTCGCGTGGTTCAACAGGTCGTTCGGCCGCATGACTGACGGATATGTCAACTGGTGTGGCGTCCTCATCCGCAAAATGGGATTCACCATCGCCCTGCTGCTCGTCTTTGCTGTCCTGGCTGGTTTTTTTGGGGCCAAACTACCCAAGAGCTTCCTGCCGGAAGAAGACCAGGGTTACCTTTTCGCCGCTATGCAGCTGCCCGATGCTTCTTCCCTGCAACGCACCAGCGCGGCCGCCATGAAAGTCGAAGACATTGTTCGGAAGACTCCGGGGGTAGATCACATCACTACCGTCGTTGGTTACAACATGTTAAGCGGCGTACAGAGTACATACAGCGCCTTCTTTTGGATCACCCTGCGGGAGTGGAAGGAACGCAAGGCGGAAGACGAACAATATTGGCCCATCAAGATCCACCTGATTGAAGCGCTCAGAGAGATATCGCAGGGGACTACACTATCCTTTCCGCCGCCGGCCATTCCTGGAGTCGGGGCGTCGGGCGGCGCTACCTTCGTCCTCGAAGACCGCTCCGCAAGAGGTCTCGAATTCCTTAGAGACAACCAGCAGAAGTTTATGACTGCGGCGCAAAAGCGGCCTGAGTTTAGCTTTCTATTCACCACCGCTTTGCCTTCCGTCCCGCAGCTCTCCGTAAAGGTCGAACGCGACAAAGTATTGAAGCAAGGCGTGCCCCTCAGCGATGTGTACCAGACACTACAAGCCTTCATGGGCGGAGCTTTCGTTAACTTCTTCAACCGCTTTGGACGAGTCTGGCAAATCTACGTTCAGGCGGAGGGCAATTTTCGGACGCAGGCGGAAAATGTCGGCCGCTTCTATGTGCGCAACAGCGCCGGCCAAATGGTTCCACTCTCCTCGGTTACCTCCATCGCACCCAGGCTCGGCCCCGAATTCACAATGCACTACAACATGTACCAGTGCGTTCAGATTAATGGCATTACCAAGCCGGGTTTCAGCTCCGAACAGGCTATGAAAGCGCTCGAGGAAGTCTTCGCCCAGACCATGCCACCCGGCATGGGCTTCGACTACATGGGCATGTCCTTCCAGGAACAGAAGGCACAGCAAGGTGTGCCGGCATCGGTTGTGTTCGGCTTCTCTGTCCTGTTCGTCTTTCTAGTCCTGGCGGCCATGTATGAGAGCTGGACGCTGCCATTCAGCGTGCTCTTAAGCACGCCCGTTGCCGTCTTTGGCGCATTTTGTGTTCTGTTCCTGCGCCGCATCGTCGGTCTTGTGGTCTTTCATGATTATGCGAATCTCGGACTGGAGAATAACGTCTACGCCCAAATCGGCCTGGTCATGCTGATTGGTCTCGCGGCCAAGAACGCTATCTTGATCGTGGAATTTGCCAAATTGGAGTTCGAGAAAGGCAAGCCCCTTGTGGACGCCGCGCTGGAAGGCGCCAAGCTCCGCCTACGCCCCATTTTGATGACCTCATTTGCGTTCCTCCTGGGTTGCGTGCCGCTCTGGAGGGCATCCGGCGCTGGCTCAGTTTCTCGTCAAGTGATGGGTACAGTCGTCATCGGAGGGATGGCGGCTGCCAGCGGCATAGCCATCTTCATTATTCCCGCGCTGTTCTATCTCGTTGAAAAGCTTGGCGGCGCAAAACACGTGGTCAAGATGCCCTTAACAGCCACTCCTGAGCATGGGACTGCCGCCGGCGATGACTAACTTCGGCAAACTCAAGGTCAAGAGGCGCTCGACGCCATGACAAACACGACTTCGACTCAGAAGGACGTCTGCCATTCCGGGCACATCCCGTCTACCGTCATCGCCAGGCGTGCGGAGACCACAGCACACCGTGCCAACTCCTTTTCTTCCCTCTCACTCTTCCTAGGCTGTTCATTTTCCTTGCTCCTTGCTGGCTGCGCGGTCGGCCCGAATTACCAGCGCCCCAAGGTGAATGCTCCGGCAGAATTCCGGGGCGCTGAGGGCGCGTCCCAGCAAGCCTCCATTGCCGACTTGCCTTGGTGGGACATTTTCAAAGACGAGCAGCTGAAAACTCTCGTACAGACCGCGCTCGCCAACAACTATGACTTGGCCATCGCAGTGACGCGAATCGAACAGTCGCGGCAAATCGCCGCCCAGGCCCGATCGCAATATTTCCCCGCCGCCGGTTATACGGTACGCGCGAGCGACGGCAAGAATGAATTTGGCACGATCGATCCCAATGCTTCCGGAGGAGGAAGCAAGGGGGCATTGATAGCCGTAGCTAGCGCCGCCTGGGAACCTGACATCTGGGGCCGTATCCGGCGCCTGAATGAATCTGCCAGAGCCCAATATCTGGCTACGGAAGAAGCACGCCGGGGCGTCATGCTCTCTCTGGTGAGCGACGTTGCCCAAGGCTACTTCCAGCTTCTCGATTTAGACCTTCAACTTGAGATCGCCAAGGAAACTACGGATTCATTCGGCCAGACCTTGCACCTTTTCACTCAGCGCCTCGAAGGCGGGGTTGGTACAAAACTGGACACATCACGGGCGGAAGCTGCTCAAGCTACCGCTGCCGCCAGCATCGGCGAGCTCGAACGACAGATTGCGCTGACAGAGAACCAGATCAGCGTATTGCTGGGTCAGAACCCTCACGGGATAACGCATACCGCGAAACTCCTCGACCAGATCGTTCCTCCTGAGGTCCCCGCGGGATTGCCTTCCGCATTGCTGGAGCGCCGCCCAGATCTCCTCGCGGCAGAGCAACAGGTGCGCGCGGCCAACGCCCAGA
This sequence comes from uncultured Acidobacteriota bacterium, assembly GCA_963729285.1. Taxonomy (GTDB): domain Bacteria; phylum Acidobacteriota; class Terriglobia; order Acidiferrales; family UBA7541; genus Acidiferrum. The sequence goes on along the minus strand of CAVSNL010000010.1, from coordinate 27,827 downwards.
TCGGCGTTGCCACAGCCGCATACTTCCCCCAAGATCGGCCTCACCGCCTTGCTCGGTAAAGCGAGTACTCCACTTTCCAACCTATCCTCGGGCGGGACCAATCTTTGGAGTGTTGCTGGCGACGTCAGCGGCCCTCTGTACCAGGGTGGTGCGCTCACAGCCCAGAAGCGCCAGACGGTCGCTTTCTGGGAGCAAACGAAATTGCAGTACGAACAAACGGCTTTGAGCGCTTTCCAGGACGTATCCAACGCCCTCGTCTCTCGCCAGAAATATGAGGCGATTCGCAGTGAACAGGTCCGCGCTGTGGAAGCCTATCAGGAGTCCGTCAAGGTCTCCCTGCAGCGCTACGTTGCGGGCAAAGCCAACTATTTTGAAGTTCTCGACGCTCAGCAGCAATTGTTCCCTGCTCAGAATGCTCTGGCCGTGACCGAACTCAATCGACGCACCGTCATCGTGCAGCTCTACAAAGCTCTCGGTGGAGGTTGGAATCTAAAGGATCCAGACTGGGTTGGGCCGAAGTCCTAGCGCCGCCGGCCTCAGTTGTAAAACGATCGCGAACACCACCGCACAATGATCGCCGTGACTGCGACTCCCTTTCACTGCGACGATAGCGCCGTCATACCCACGACAAGGTATTCATATTTCTTGCCGTCCAATTTGAATTTCATTTTCTGTTTGTCAACCGTGAATTGAATCGACGTATTGGGAGGCAGAATGGCTTCCTCGGAGGGTTTTGGCTGACGAATCTGGTATTTGGTACTCGATGTACGCACGATGTATTGGTGGCAAAGCACAGCGGTGGACGATTTCTTTCCTTTGTTCTTAGTCCCGCACTCGACGGCTTGCATAGAAATAATCGTAGCCGCCGTGGGTTTATCAGCGGCGATGCTCAGGGAAGCGCAAAGAAATGCGACCACAACTGCGGCACATCGGGACTTCATGTCTCTCTCCTTTCCAGGAATCAGCCGGCCAGCTAAGGCTCAATCAGCGGAAGCGAGCTTGCCAATTGCAGATCGATCATCATTTGAACGCGCCGGTCGATTTGAAAGAACATCGCAGTGCCTCTGGGCGATAGCGCCTTCCGAAAGATGGGAATGTATTTGAGTCGGAGCTGGACGACAGATTCATCCACCGCGAGCCATCTCTTCGAGAGGGTATCGGCCTGCTCCTCCGTCATATTTCCGCTTTGCATATACTCTTTCATGAGAGCGTATTTCGCGCTGTTGATCTCTACCAGCTCCGCGACGTATTGATCGTAGGTCGGCCAGAACTTCTCCGCTTCGGTGTCGCTCAACTTCATATTGGCGGCGACAACTTGCTTTCGGGTGGACCGCAGGTCCGACCTCAGCATAGCGATCTCTTGATCGATGGATGCTCCGTTCTCGCGGCTGGCCACCGGTTGCGCGTTCTGGGCTGCGAGATTCTGCGCGAACAACGCCTCGCCGACGAAAAGGAATCCGCCCAGCATCAAGGCCACTGCCGTGCTCTTGTTGCTCATTATGACCTCCCGTTTTTCAGTAGCCGAAAACCATGGTGAGCACCGATTGAGTCTCCGACGCGCCCATTCATTGGCGTTCGGGCCTAGAACTCACCGCTGAATCCGTGGCAAACGACCCGGAATATGAATCATCCGAAGATATCGGCGGGTCCCAGCTGTGTGACACTGTCACTTTTGACAGGGCTGCGTGCCCCGCGAGCCTTCATGAGTCCGTATGGACCGGACTGGTAAATTTGACAGTTTTCTCGCCCGTCGTATCCGGGCAAAACTGCGCACCCAAATGGAATATATCTTTGACCGCCCATGGGAACTCGGCTTGGCGCTTGCGATCGTCCTGGCCCTTGTTCTCGATCTGGGGCGGCGCGTCGGCGTCGGTTTAAAAGTTGAGCAGGTCCCACCACGGAAAGAGCATCTAGGCACGATCCGCGATGGACTTTTTGTACTAGTCAGCCTGCTCCTGGGCTTTACTCTGACCTTAGCGGCCTCGCGCTTTGCTGAACGCCGCTCATTGCTGGTGGAAGAAGCTATTTCGATCGGTACCACATATCTCCGCACTAGCATGCTTCCCGCCCCTTATCGAGATCATTCCAGGCAATTGCTCCGGGAATACGTGGACGCCCGCCTCGAACTCGCTGATGGAGGCGCTGATGCGGACCGCTTCAATGAAGCCTTGAACCGCTTTAAACGCATCCAAGATGAACTCTGGGTCGACGCTGTCACGGTTTCACAAAATGATCGCACCGCTATTGCCGCCGTCTATGTCAACTCTCTAAACGAAACCATCGACCTTCACGAGAAGCGTGTAGCTGCGTTTGAGAACCGCGTCCCGCGGCCTATTTGGCTTTTGATTCTTTCGGTCTCAGCGATTGCGGTCTTCACGCGGGCTCGACCCTGACGTCTCGGTTTTGGCTGACGCTGGTTCTTGTCCCGATCACCATCGCCATAGTCGTGGCCTTGATCGCCGATCTGGATGCCCCCAGCCGTGGCCTGATCCGTCTCGATCAGCGTGCCATGCACCGTCTCAAAGCCGACATGGGTGTGGAAGCTCCAAATTAATTCTGGCGGAGGGATGTTTCCTTATGCCACGCATTCGCTGCTGCAAAAGGGGGCTTGATACCGACAAATGGGACTCTGTGAGCAACAGATTCGGCCGCTAGCCTCGATTGGTGAGGTGACATCTTCATTTGGCCCTCGAAGGAGGCAGAGTGCGCCTTTGCTCAATCTGCGCCTATGAATCCTAGGAGTGATCCGTTGAAGAGCGCCGCGGACCGGGGCATGAAATCCACGGTCCTCGGCATCCTCATAAATCTAGGATTGGCTTTGACCAAGTTCTCTGCTGGGTTGTTCGGGAATTCTTTCGCGTTGGTTGCGGACGGCTTGGAGTCCATCACTGATGTGCTCAGCGGTCTGGTTGTTTACTTTGGCCTGAAAGTCGCAGTCAAACCTCCGGATGCAGACCACCCTTATGGTCACGGAAAAGCTGAACCTCTTGCCGCCGTAGTTGTCTAGCCTGGCATTGATGGCCGCTGCATTCGCTATTATTTACGAAGGCGTTCGTGAAATAACCGCGCCGCGGGGCACACCGGCGCCTTACACACTGGTCGTGCTCGCGGGCGTACTCATCATCAAGGAACTGCTTTTCCGGCACGTCAGTGCCGTGGGCGACTCGATCGGCAGCCTCGCGGTCAAAAGCGACGCCTGGCACCACAGAAGTGATGCCCTCACCTCCGCGTTTGCATTCGTTGGCATTTCTATCGCGCTGCTCGGAGGGCCGGCGTGGCAGGCGGCCGATGGGTGGGCAGCCGTCTGTGCCGCGTTGGTGATTCTCTACAACGCTTGGAAGCAACTGCGACCTGCGGTCCGCGAACTTGCTGACATTGCCCCAGACGAGAGCATGGAAACACAAGTTCAAAGTCATCGCCGGACGTATGCCTGGCATCATTGGCTTGGACAAGTGCTTTGTTCGCAAGATGGGATTCAGTTTCTACGTAGACCTTCACATTGTTGTAGACGGAGACATGTCCGTGCGCGACGGACATTTGCTTTCGCACAAGGTTGAAGACGAAGTTCTGAGGATTCTGCCCCAAGTAGCAGAAGTTCTTGTTCACGTGGAACCGGAGGAGGAATTGACAATTAAGAATGATCAGAAACTCAGCTTGCCATAGCTTCCGACTAGCATGGCACATCGTTGCCGGCGAAAAATCTTCGGCAGGACTGGCATTTTTGACAGTTGCTCAAACCCGGGCGCTTGTTAGTCTGGCTCGCCGGGGTTCTTCGACCCGCCCAGTCTTTGACCCGCACAGTGTGTCGACGCTACTGCTTCGCACGGAGGGATGAGTCTCGTACTCGGACTCATCTATTAGAGAATTCTCTTCGCCTGCGCCACCAATCGGATGGCCGCAAGCGCCAGGACGTGGGATATGAAACGCATCTTTGTAGTGACGATTCTGGCCGTGCTTTGCAGTCCTCCTTTTTTATGGGCGGTAAGTAAGGGCAAGATTGACGACCGTTTGGAGAATGCGGGCCTGGTAGCCAAAGAGGCTATCGGAATTCGGTCCCACATCCCACAGCTCCTGCTGAACAAAGCGCACTGCGTTATCGTCATTCCCTCGGTGCTCAAGACTGCATTTGGCTTTGGTGGAAGCTATGGCCGTGGAGCCATGAGTTGCCGGAGTGGTGACGACTTCAAGGGCCCGTGGGGCGCACCATCCATGATGGCCCTGGAAGGGGTGAGCTTCGGATTCCAGGTCGGGGGCCAGGCCACGGACTTCGTGTTGTTGGTGATGAACGAACGAGGCGCCAGATCGATTCTTAGCAGCAAGGTGAAAATTGGTGGGGACGCTTCCGCCGCGGCTGGCCCCGTGGGACGTGATACCCAGGCGAATTTGGATCTCTACCTGAGAACGTCGATTCTGACCTATTCAAGGTCCCGCGGTCTGTTTGCAGGAGTCTCGCTGGAAGGTTCCACGTTGCGTCCTGACAACAAGGCCAATGAAAGTCTTTACAGAAAAAAACTGTCCGCGAGGGATATTGTGCTCGAGGGAGCGGTTGCGGCTCCAGCCTCAGCTGAGAAGCTCCTCTCAACCCTGAACCAGCACAGCCCGAAAGAGCAGGCCGAAAAATAACCCGGCACCGCACTGTATGCCCCAACAAGGAACTTTAGGGCGCCGCGCCAGCTCTGGATTTTGCCGTTGGGGATTTCGCGACGGCCGGGGCCATTTGCCCCTTCTCCATTTTGAATTGCTCACCGCCCCATTTCATCTGGTGCGACGACGAGCCACAGCTTTTGGCGCAGGCAGTTCATCGCCGATGCCCCAGACCCGACAGTCCAGGCCATCACTAAGCGCAAGACTAGATATACCAACAAGTACATCAACATTTTTCCTTGAAAATACGCGTGCCCTCAAGGGAGTATCGAAGCCCAGTGCATCGGCGGCGTTTCCAATTCGCCCTCAGGAGAACCAGCACTTGAGCGGCACGACCGGCCTCCGGTGGTTATTGCCGATCGGACCGCACTGAAATGAAAACTGTCGTCGACTTCGGGATTCTCACGCTCACCATAGCCCTGATGTTCTCCGTAGGGCTGGAGCTGGAGGCGCGTCACTTCAAGGAACTCGTTCGAAATAAGGGCACTTTTCTTGGAGCATTGATCGGACAGATGGTGGTTTTGCCGGTGATCGGCATCCTCATTGTCCGCGCAATTCCTCTCCCAGAGTACCTACGAGTGGGAATTCTCCTGGTGGCGGCGTGCCCGGTGGGCGATATTGCGAACTTCTATACCATGATGGCTAGGGGAAATGTGGCCTTGTCGGTGGCCGTCAACGCGCTTTCTTGTCTCCTGTCGGTAGTCTCGATGTCGGTGGTTTTCGGAGTGTATGCCAGGATAATGGGTGCCGAGTTCGCATTGTCGGTTCCTTCTTTCGGCTTCGTTGGTCGATTGATCCTGCTGGTGGCTGTGCCGATTGTTCTGGGAATGGGATTCCGAGTCATGCACGCAGGGGCGGCCGCCATGGTTTCGGGGAGTTTGCGCGTACTGTGTGTGGGCGGCGTTCTTGTTCTTTGTATGTTCGTGATTGCAAACAGATACGAGCAGCTAAAGGCAGATTGGAAAGCTATTTGGATCGCCAGTTTCTCCCTGATGGTTGTGGCCATGGCTGTTGGCTGGGCCATCGGTCAGATTATGCGTTTAAAGAGATCGGACTCAATCACATTCGCCATTCTATACCCTGTGCGCAATATTGCGATCGCAACCACGATTGCAGTCACCCTCATAGGCAGATTAGAATATGCTGCCTTTGCCACCGCTTATTTCCTCAGTGAAGCATCTCTCCTCCTCGCCGCTGTTGTTTTCTTTAGATATCTCTGGCCGTTTGCACCGCTTACTCGTTCCGCGTGAACCGCAGTGAATTCCCCCTTGACTACGCAGCATTAACACCCAAACGAATCCCAATCGGATCACCTCCCAATCACCGTTCGTATCGTCTCTCGCGCGTGAAGCCTCTTAGTAGATGCGCTGCTGAGTATCGGAGTTCAATGTTGTGAGTGCATGGAGACTTTCCGTCGCGATAGCTTCACTGCGCGCCAAGCTGCTGACAATCTGTCCGGGAATTAACAATGCGGCAAGGATAAGAATGAAAATCAGCGCCCGGAGAACTGAAATCAAGCCAGGACTTCGCTTCGTAACACGAGAATTGTTATTAAATTGCCTTTGGTAAGGAGGTGCAGTCATCTATCGCGTCAGCCTACATTTTGGGTTTCACGTGACGCGGGGAGGAATCCGTTATTGCTGCGCCGGGGTCCAGCTGGGATCGGGATCGAACTCCGTCATTGCGGCTCCGGCTTGTGTAGTGGCGCTGCCCAAGTCCTTCTGGAGCAGCACGCCATCCTGGTTGATGATGAACGTCATCACGCCGGAGTTGCGGTATTCAGCCGGATAGGCGACGAAAGCAAAACCGCCGGTCATCTTTCCATCGACCATGTAGTCCTTGGCGCCGCCGGGAGCGTGACCGCCCTGGCGAGTGAGCATATGGAAGTAGTAGCCATGGAACGGCGTATGCGAACCCGGCTTCAGGCTATAGCCTTCGTCGGTCGCGAATGCCGCCAGTGGCCCGAGCGGGCTTTTGGGCTGACCTTCCGGCGACTCCCAATACAAACCGTTTTGCCTGCCGGTGTCACTGATGAACTTCACAGCGAACTGGTGCGTGCTTCCGTCATCATGACGCTCTGAGTAGTACTCGGACTGAGCGTCAGCCAGCGCCATACAAACGTCCATGATAGCGAGTTCGTTGCGGCCGATACGCCGGGCCAGAATCTCTTCGCTGCCCGCGGCCACGTCGAAGTACCACTGTCCCGCGCCATTCTTCTTCAGCGGGATCGGGAAGGCAAAGTTGTCTGCTCCGATCAACAGGATTTGGGACTCGTCAGGCATCTTGCGCCAGCGATGCATCACGCCATAGGCGGCCACAAATTGGCCAGCGGTATTTTTGTCCTGCACGGGATCGCCGGAGAGAATGATGTCTTTCGAGTTCGGACCAAACACTGCGACAATCGAGTTTGGATCGCCTGACTTTGCCGCAGTTATCAGCCCGTTACCTGCGTCGTCGGGTGAAGCGAACACCTGGTACGAAGGCTTGGCGGCGTTGTTGCATCCGGCCAATAGAATGAGTACTACCGATAGAATGAGACCACTCTTAATATCGATTGTGCGCGTTCCTCGCAACATGCCGATCCTCCAAAACTTGAACTATAAGCGCTTCACCAGCGCTCCGGACTTCACCTCGTTTGCAGCGGCCCGGTCGGCATTAGTTTCACCTACGACCACCCCAGCCACCGCTGCGCCCCATGCTTGACGAACCACGAGCACTGGCAGACCTGGATTGCCATCCGCCACCCCCGCTGCTCATCGCTGATGAGCCACCACTCTTTTCCTGCCCGCCCCAGCCGCTGGAACTGGATTTGTTGTAACTGGACGTGCTCGGGCTTCCGCTCTTCTGGTCCCAACCGCTGCCCGTATTGCTGTAGGTTTTGCCGTTTGCCGCCGCATACTTGTCGCCATTTGCGGTTTGGCCCACGGCGGCGCTGTTGCCGTTCTTACCCGTCGCGCCATATGCGGAGGCACCGGTCGAACTGTGCATCTGGCCCGTGGTTCCGTTAGCGTTGGTTTGATGCTGGCTGTCTACGGTGGTGCCGTTTTTCGAAGCCGTCGAGGCTCCCGCGCTCCCATAGGCATTGGAAGTTTGCACAGTGGAGCCGTATGCTCCTGTTTTTGGGTTGTACGCCTGGCCAGCGCTGGCGCTGCCGTAACCGTTTGAGACCGTGCCGCCACGCGCGTAAGTCCCGGTGGACGGGTTGTAGCCGTTGCTATAATGCGCGGAACCGTTGGGACCATACGCAGATCCACTTGAGCCGTAGTAACCGCCATGCCATGCACTGTTTCCGTAATACGCGCCGCCGCGATAGACCACTGTCGTCGTGCCGTGCCAGCCACAATTCCAACTGCTATATCCCCAGGCGTAAGAGCCGCCGGCCATCATGGCCCCGACCGCAACGCCAACTCCAAACGCCACCACCGCGGTCGCCGCAACGGGAGGCGCGACGTATGCAGGAGTCACATAGGGATAACCATAGACGACTGCGGGGTTGTACATGGGAACGTAAACCACCTGCGGGTTCACCGGTTGAATCACGATCACTTGCGGCGACTGTTGCACGACGGAGAGTTGCGTTCCTGATTTCAAGTTCCCGGCAGCCAATGCTTTCGCACGCAACACTTGAACTGCCGCCATCACGTCGGCTGACTGCGTGTGATACGCCTCTCCCAGCGATGAAGTCCAAGTAAGGTTCGCCGCCAGGTTGCCGAGGACGGATGGAAACTGTGTAAGAGCCTTCACGCTGGGGTCCCAACGCTGCGCATCGACGGCCTGCATCAGGGTTGATCCGGTGAGATTGCTGTACTGCTGGAGCCAGCTGGCAGCCTCAGCAACTTGGTCCGGAAAGGTCGCGGAGGCAAGGACCTGCGCTACGAGGGCATCCGGGTAGAGCGCGATGGGCGCTACCAATTGTTGCAACTCATCCGCGGTTAGCGGCACGCCTTGTCCCGAATACCCCGATTGACCCGATTGAGCTCCCGCTTCGAACGGCGTGGCGCCAATGAGCAGCAGAACGGACAGCGTTGTCGATAAAAGTTGTTTCGTGAGGGTCTTCATTTTATTCTCTCCGCTTCTTTTTTCCGAATCGGCCGTGTGCGCACCTCACGGTACTTCCACGGAATCAGACCGCACTCGTCGTTGTCTTTGGGGGCCGCGATTATGCCGGTTGTGGCGGGGGAGTGGAACTGTCAGAAGTGACAGTGCCTGATTGACGCTGCGGTCTGAGGCTAGAGAGAGAGATTCAGCTGATGCCTCTGACGGAAAAAGACTCCACTGACTGATAGCAAGGCCATAAATGATAAACCCGATCGCACTTGGAAACAGAACGCCTGGAATCGCACTTAATTCAGGTCATCGTTCTTGTAGTACTTGGTCCCGTCGCGCTGATTTCGACGGCCAAGCCCTTGTCCGTCAATTGATACATCCAGACTCCGTCCGAGACCGCCACCGCTCCGGCCATCGCGCCGCCTTGGTCCTCGGTTTTGGCCGCGACTGTAGATTGTCCGCCAAATTCCCAGCCTGAATTGACGAAGCTGTCGAAGGTCTTTTCGTTGTCAAATACAAAGACAACGCGGAATTTATCTACTCCCATCCCGAGTCCGGCCTGAGCCTCGAGCATCTTCATAAAACTCTCAGAGGCAAACGTCAAGCCAGAAGCAAGCGCTTGCGACTGGGGAACAAGCGGTTCTTTGCACCGTTCGCCGGCCGAAAGAAGCTCACAAGTGCTGGTAGTTCGAGTTCTGAGTGGCGATATTCAACTGCTTACTGACGCCATCAATCACCATGCTGGAGACGTGGTTCGGCCCCTCCGGCAGGCGGCTAAATTGCACCGTCAGGTTCATTGCATCCTTTGGATCATCCATATAGGAAGCAATCTGAAGCCGCAATAATTCCTTTTGAGTTTTGTCGAATACCAGAGTCATCGAATCCTGGGGCTTTAAATAGTTGTGAATAACCAGTTGAAGTTCACCGGGAGCGCCTGCGACCGAGCCCAAGGTAATGTTCCCCTGTGCATAAGCCTGCTGGATCAGCTCTCTGTCCGGCGGCACGTATTGCTGTGCGAGAGCCTTCATTTGTTCGGCGTACTCCTTGTATTCTTCCTTTTTCTTTTCGACAATATGCCTTTTTAGACGGCCGCCGCTTTCAGTCGGCTCGGCTGGCGGATCGAGCGAGGTCTTCTGAGGCTTCCCGTCGGGTCCAAGGCGAACCTGGAAGTGCTCCTGCTTTTTCTGCTCCCCTTTGAGGCTGATGTTGATCTGCTCAACCCAGGTGTACTGCGCCATCGCTTGCTTGTTCTTCGCAGCCGCTTCCTTCATTTCGGCGACTCGCTCCTGCAACTCCTGGTTCTGTGCGTTAGCCGGGCGGCTGAAACCAAAGCCGCCCAGAAAAACGAATGGAATAAGAAGCGCGGCCTTCGCGATCCGTTGCACATTATTTCTCATAAGAGTCCTCTCTCAACCATCTTCAAGTCTTCAGTTCTATTACGGCTTCGGTGGGAAATTTTTCAACAATTTCTGCATGGCCTTGTCGAGATTTTTCTGTTTCTTCTCCTGGCTGTTGCCGGGATCCAGCGTTTTCGTAGCGCGCCCGGTCCAGACGAGTTTCTTGGTCGCGGGGTCGTACATATCTAATACGAGAGTGCCGATGCTGATTGTGGAACTGGTGGCAGTTGCCATCCCGCCGCCCCAGCGGGGTCCGCCGCCCATGCCGTAGGCGTTCCACTGCTTTTGCTGATCAATGGAGGCCTGGTAGCCGATATAGAGGTCAGCGTTGTCCGCGTCCGTCTTCGTGAGGCCTTTGGCTGCCAACTGAGAATCGATGGAAGCCTTGATCTGCGCATCGAGAATCTGGTTGGGCTGGGTTGCGCCTTCAATGGTGACCCACTTATAGGCGTGATATTTGGAGAAGTCGGTGCCGGGCATCGAATTGGTGGTGACTTCTTGTGCGGGCGTCGGCGGGCACGCCACGAGAGCCAAAACGAGCGCAATTCCCAGTTTTATTACGTTCTTCCCTACTTTTTGCCGCATGGCGTATCTCCTTTAATCAAGGCCATTTCCCCGTCCAAGACTCAGGCAGTGATGGATTCGTCGGATGGCTTCGGCCTCGCAGTTCGCGCCCAACGGGTGCGGGCATTAGCGTTCAGCAGCCAGAGCGGCGGGAGGGCGACGGTCCGACGAAGTCGCTTGGCGATGGCCGGGTCCGAATCATAGCTTCATCTCTTACCAAGACTTTCGGTAACGCCGACAAGGCTGCGCCTACGGCAGCACAGTGAGAATCTGTCAAAAGTAACAGTCGTGAGTGGTGGCTTGTCGAGGTCTCGCAAATCTCACGCATCATGGGTCCGTTGCACTTGGATGGACGCGCCCTCCTGGAGGCGGCAGTCCGCTTGCAACCTCAGATCATTGTCCTGGACATAGCGATGGCCACAACTCAACGGGCTGGACGCTGCCAGGCACCTCAAGCAAACCATGCCCCGAGCAAAGCTCGTATTCATGACCATGAACGAAGAACCTGACCTCGTGGGGGAAGCCTTTCGAGCGGGCGCTTCGGCATTTCTCCTGAAAAAGGCGGCGGCGTTCGAGTTGACGGAAGCGATTGAAAAAGTGCTCAAGGGCGGTAGTTATGTCACGCCCAGTGCCGCCGAAGGTCAGGCTAAGATCTCCTTACGGGAGCCCAAAGCCCGTGACCATGTGCCCGAACCCACATCTCGACAGCGAGAGGTCATTCAACTACTGGCGGAAGGACGATCCATGAAAGAAGTCGCCTCCATTCTGCAAATCACGAAGCGGACCGTTGCCGCGCACAAGTATGCCGTTATGGATCTCTTGCAGCTAAAGACCAATGCCGAACTGGTGCAGTACGCCATCAGACGCAAGATTATCTCTATCTAGCTTCATCGACGTTTCTAATCGCCACTGTAACTTCTGCCAATAGGAACCGCCACGAATCGCGAGCAGCCTGAACGTAGAGGGTTCTAGCCGCACGTCGAATCACGTAAGTTCACACCGCAAATGACTGTGCAGGCCGAACATACGGCTTATTTCGGCATTTGAAACGTAAAACGAGTTTCGAGGTGGGTTGTCATGACTGGCAGGCGCGTTCTGCTGGCGGATGATCTTACTGCCGTATTGACCACAGTATCTACATTGTTGCAGGAATCGTTCGAAATCGTCGCTATGGTCTCCGATGGAAGAACCGCGCTGGACACTGCGCTAGCCCTCCAACCCGATCTGGTCGTCCTTGATATCTCCATACCGGACATGAGTGGAATCGAGGTCGCGAGAGAGCTCAAGAGGCGCGGCTGTCGTTCGAGGATCGTTTTTCTTACCGTTCATGAAGACGAGGACATTCGGACAACTTGTCTTGCCGCTGGGGGCCTGGGCTACGTGCTGAAAGTACTCATGGCGACGGATTTGATTCCGGCCATGAATGAAGCGCTTCATGGTCGTGAATTTATTTCAAGTTTTTCGTCCGAGCAAAACAAGAGCAACGGCAACTAGCGGTCCGCAGAGACTGTCTAACTAGACAGTCGCTCCCAGCAGGTGGCGTGTTTTGGCTCTTTCACTCGTCACTTCCAAGGGTTAGATGTCCTGCGGTCTAATTCCCGATACAACGTTCGCATCCGAAGAAAATACAAGCGACAGCACCGAGCCTTGCGCTTCATGCTTGGCGGGAATCAGTGCTTGCGGGTAAACGTCCAACGCCGAAAATGCCAGACATTCGGTCCTCACTTGCGACTGTCTCGTTTCAGACATCCGCGCTGCATCTCTGTCCTCCTGCACCCTGTTGCGGAGCAGAAGAATCTTCTGATATCGCCTTGTGGAGCAGGGAGGAAAACAGGCAAGTGAATTGCGTTGCGGCGGCAAAACCTGCCAATACGGGCGGGAGGGCAGGGGCTTTGGCGGACATCAGATTTTCCGGCAGGCAGGAAGCCGCCACTTCTGACGGCAGTTGGGGCTTCACAAATCAGGAATTTCTATACACTCTCGGATGGCTCCCAAAGCTCGATCGGATTGCCATCTGGATCTTTAAGCCACGCAAAGGTGCCCATGGAGGGATATTCCTCGGTCTTTTCGATTACCACGCCTTTACTCTTAAGATGCCTAAGGACTTCTTCCATGTTCTTCACTGTGTAATTAATCTTACCCGTCCGTGGCTTATCTTTGATGTCTTGATCAGTGGACATAATCGCCCACGCTATCGTTCGCTTGATCTCCGGATTTTTGAGATCCCTATATTCGAACGATGCATAGATTGAATTGCACTCACTATCTTCGCCCTCAGGAACTATCCCGAGGCAATCGCGATACCAAGTTGCCAATCTCTTTGTATCGTTAGAAAACAGAAAAGCGCCGCCAATTCCGTCGATCATAAGTTCCTCTCACCCCTCACCTCTGCCGGTTTCCGAAGCGGCAGGCATAGTTCCAATTCAAAATGCGACCAATCCGTCGCGCTATCTTTGTCCAGGAAAACCTCAAGTGCTGGCGCATGCTCGGGCTCGTAGGCACTGTTGATAAGCCAATCTCTATAAAGGTAGTCCCAAGCCGTTGCTACCTTATGGATATCGCCGGAAACCTTTACGACTGCGTATCGCATGGCTGGCATTTTCAATTTCGACATTCCCTCCATGCACTCGAAGGGAAAAGACGACGCGAGACAGACCTCATATCGATAAAGATGCCTTGGGGTCACGTGTGGATCGTCTACCGTCATTCCGAAAAGAATCCCTTGCGAAAAAATATCCTCGGATTTGGCCCATTCGATCACTGTCCTGAGGGCGGCAAGGACTCTGTCCAGTTCGAAGGCATTCGTAACCCGAATATAGGCGACTTGCCTTTCGGGAATTTCGATCAATCTCACTGGAAACGCGGCTCTCTTTTCTTCCGCGCTCATCGGGAGACCATATTCCTCTTCCGGGAAGAGTTCTTTGCAAATCTTGCTCTTTTTGATCTCGCCGCTTTTTCGAAACTGACTTGGCGAAGTATCGTAGCCAGATCGAAAAGCGCGTGAAAACGTGGCCGATGACGAAAAACCGCAATCCAAGGCTATATCGGTCAGGCTTTGGTCGGAATAACGAAGAAGACGAGCGGCCTTTTCAAGACGAAGCCGGTTCGTAAAATTATTTAGGGTTTCGCCAGAAACCGCTCTAAAAATCCGATGGAAGTGAAATTCCGAGAAGCAAGCAACATTAGCAAGCTCAGCCAGCTTCACCGGGCGATCCAGATTCCTGCGAAGATAGTCGATGATCCGATCGATTCTTCGGGAATATTCGCTGTTGGCCTTGGTCTTTGCGCTTGGCACGGATTCTATCGCCATTGTGTCATAGAAATACCCCAATTGGCCCTATGCGGTCAGCATCCAAAAAGTCTGACCGCCATTAGTCGTCAAGCGTCTCAGAAGTCCCCGCGTTGTTGTATGTTGTTGTAAAACCTATCCCGGCTGGCCTGTCACGCTAGGGGCCGCGGGTTCGAGTCCCGTCATCTCCGCCAAACTGGCGACCTGCTGCCGTGACGTTCTCAGCGAGAAGACGGAAACCATGGCTTGGCGCCCGGCGTAAATATGCCTTGACACGTATATACTCCGTGGAGTATACGAAGAGTATGGAAACGGTGTTCGAAATCATTGCGGAGCCGAACCGCCGCGCGATCTTGAGCCTGCTGGTCTCCTCACAACAGTCGGTGGGAGAGATCGAGCGTCAACTGGGTATGCCGCAGCCGACCGTGTCCAAGCATCTGCGCGTGCTGCGCGATGCCGGTTTCGTGGAATCCACGGTGGACGCACAGCGCCGTCTCTACCGGTTGAAACCTGAACCGTTTCAGGAGTTCGATGCCTGGCTGGATCAGTTCCGCCGGTTCTGGTCCGGTTACGTAGATGCTCTCGAACGCCACCTGGATCGCATGGAAGAGCCAACAGCAACGAAAAGGAAGACAAGGAAAAAAGAACGCGGCCCAAACCGCGAACGTAACAGTCGGAGTAGGAATCATGATCGCTCATAACCCCCTCCACGGATCCGGACAAGCGGGATTCCCGCATCCGGCTCTTGCCTTAGGTGATGACGCCCATGCGGCGCAGGGGATAGGGATGACAGACGGTAGGCGGAGGCAGCCAGCGAGTGATGAGGCGCCGCATACGATCCCAAAGGACGCGGCCGTTCTGGCTGCGCCGCGAAAGCGCGCGATGCCAGAGCCCTCCCACTTGGAACCGAAAAATCCACAGCGCATTTTGGTTCAGGGGCACTCCGTAGTACTGGATGTGTCCACGCACCACCGCTTGCAGCCATTTGCCCTGTTCGGGGATGGGTTCGTGCATCCGCCGCTGAAGTTCGGCTTTCACCTCGTTCAGCTTCGTCTGCAATCTTTTGCGGATCGTTTGCCGCAACACCGTGAACCGTCCATTGCTCCTCTTCTTCACGCAGATGTGCGTAAAGCCAAGAAAGTTGAACGTTTCCGGTTTCCCTTCTCCACGCCACTGCCGTTGGTCGATCGCAAACGGACCAAATTCCAGCAGGCGCGTTTTCTCGGGATGCAGTTCCAGGTTGAACTTTCGCATTCGTTCCGTAAGTTCCGCCCGGAACTGTTCGGCATCCGCTTTGCTGTGAAAGCCCACCACGATGTCGTCCGCGTATCGCACCACGATGACCTCGCCGTGCGCGCGCTTCCGACGCCATGCCTGGACCCACAGATCAAATACGTAATGAAGATAGACGTTCGCCAAAAGCGGCGAAGCACTGCCACCTTGCGGCGTCCCTTCTTCCACTCGTATTCGTTTCCCATCCTCCAGCACGCCGGCCCTCAACCATTTCTGGATGAGCCGCACGACGCGCCGGTCTGCAACCCGGTGCTCGACGAACTTCACAAGCCATTCGTGAGAAAGTCCATCGAAAAAGCCCTTGATGTCCAGATCCAGCACCCAGTTCACTTTTCTCGTCAGCAATCCCGTATAGAGCGCATCCAGCGCTTGATGCTGGCTGCGCCCTGGTCGGAACCCGTACGAGAATCCAAGAAAGTCGGTTTCATAGATAGCGTTCAGCACCTCGACCGCCGCGCGCTGGACGATTTTGTCTTCGAGCGCCGTTACTCCGAGCGGTCTTTGCCGCCCGTCGGCCTTCGGGATAAACACTCTACGCACCGGCTTCGCTCGGTACGCTCCCCGCTTCAGCCTTTCGGAAAGGCCCTGGAGATTGTTTTCCAGTTCCTCCCCGTAGTGCCGCCACGTCTCCCCGTCCATGCCCGGCGCAGCTTCCTTCTTCAAGCGGAAGTAGGCCATGCGCAGCGTTTCGAGGTTGTAGATGTGGTGCAGGAGCGCCGTGAACCGCAACTTCTTATCCTTTCCTGCTGCTTGACGTACCCGCTCCAGCGCACTAGGCGCGTCCATCCGGCTCGGTGTCCGGGACGCGTTTTGCTGTGGCAGGTTCCCTTTGGCCAGACCGCTTCCCTCCATCCCCTCCGCCACCGGTTGCCCAGCTTTGTTCGGGGACTTCCCAGGTACTACCGGTCTGTCCGACTTCCCATGTCCGTTCGTCATCGGCGTACGTCCTTAGACTTCCCGACGCGTCCCAGGACCACTACAGCCTTGGGCGAACATGGGATCTCCCGGTTCCCGCGCGAGGTGTCTCCGTACGTGCACGGGGTCTCTGACCGCGCGGGACTCTGGCACACCTCGCGATATCGGTGCACCCGATGGCGCCTTCCGCTTCTCCTTACAGCGTCGGCGTCCCGGAGGAAGTTTCTTACGCGGCTGAATACCCGGCCCGCACGTTCCCCTGTCAACGCTTCGACGCTGCCCTTGCGAGCAGCTCCGCATGACTCGGGGCCGATGTCGGTCGCTACACCACTTTCGTATGACTTTTTCATTCACTACACCTCGCCGGTTTAACCGGCGCACAAGGAGAAAAGAAATGAAAATCAAAGTGACCAGCGTACACGTGGACGACCAGGAGAAGGCCCTGCGCTTCTATACGGAGGTGCTCGGGTTTAAAAAGAAAACGGACTTTTCGCAGGGGCCCTATCGCTGGCTGACCGTGGCCTCGCCCGAGGAGCCGGACGGCACGGAGTTGCAGTTGGCGCTGAACAACAACCCGGCAGCCAAAGCGTATCAGCAGGCGCTGTTCGAACAAAGCCAGCCCGCGGCCATGTTCTTCACCGACGACGTGCAGGCCGAATACGAGCGTATGAAGGGGCGCGGCGCCGAGTTCACCATGCCACCAACGGATGTGACGGCCTCGATAATCGCCATGCTCAAGGACACCTGTGGCAACCTCATTCAGGTGACGCAGCTGAAGCGCTGGTAGGGCGGACGGTGAGCGGATGGACGTTCAGCGGATGATCCAGGCTGAACATCAGGAGAAGAAGATGATGATCGAAGGCGAGCAGTACTCACCGGGTCCGGCCCGCGAGGCGCAGGTACGAAAGGACGGAGACAAGTGGACGCTCATTCTGGTCAGAGAACTGCGCCACTCGCCGGAAAAGGTCTGGCAGGCGCTCACTGACCCGGCGCATCTGCGCGAGTGGGCACCCTTCGACGCCGATGGGAGCCTGGGTACGGTGGGAACGGTGAAGCTCACCTGGGTGGGAACGGGCGCGCCGCTGGAAACAAGAGTGACTCGAGCCGACGCTCCCAAGTTGCTTGAGTACGGCGATGCTCGGTGGGAACTCGAAGCCTTTGCTGGCGGCACGCGCCTGACGTTGTGGCACAACATCGATCGCCGCTTCATCGCATGGGGCGCCGCCGGGTGGCACATCTCCTTCGACGTGCTTGAGCGGCTCCTCGCGGGTCAGCCGATTGGACGCATGGTGGGCGCCGACGCCATGGCGTTCAGCGGCTGGCAGCGGCTGAACGCGGAGTACGCAAAGCAGTTCGGTATTGAAACACGCAACAAGCCCCCACAGGCTGCTCAAAAACCATAAATGGAGGTGGAAATATCATGAACCAAGGCACCATACGTTTAATTTTTCGCTGGATTCACATCGTCTTCAGCATTCCGATACTCGGCTATATTTATAGTCCGTTTGACCAGATTCACAACTACGCCTTCACTACGCGGTTTGTCTTCGTTCCCATCATCGTCCTTTCGGGACTTTGGATGTGGAAAGGCCATCTGGTTCGACGACTTGTTTCGAAGATATCGCCCAATAAAGCTACTGGCATGAAAACGGGACGAGAATTGGAGGCATAAAGATCCCATGAATCCATCGGAACGTATTGACCATCTGATCGCAGGACTCACAGACTGGCGTGGCAAAACGCTCGCAGGCATCCGCAAAAGCATCCTTGAGGCCGACCCAGAGATCATCGAGGAATGGAAGTGGATGGGCAGCCCCGTGTGGTCTCGCGACGGAATGATCGCGGTCGGCAACGCTCACAAAGATAAGGTGAAGCTTACCTTTTCCCACGGGGCGAACCTCCCGGATCCTGACAAGCTCTTCAACGCTGGCCTCGGAGGCAACGCCTGGCGAGCGATCGATCTTTTTGAGGGCGACAAGATTAATGACCGTGCTCTAAAAAATCTCGTCCGTGCCGCCGTGGATTACAATCAGATCAAATTGAAGAGGAAAGCGCCTGCGGGCACTCGAGCGAAAGTACATAAAAGAAAAAAGTGATGAAATTAAGGTACAACCGCGAACAAATTCGCTTTCGCGCAGCCGCGGATGGAAGTTTTTCTCTTGACGATCCTCTTTATTGAACGCGCTTACCTGTCGCGGCCATCATGTAAGACTGACAAAGCAGCACGAGCTGCTCTCTCAACTTACGGACTGTGCCAGGTGACGGGTCGGCCTCGAGCAGGGAACGCATTGCGCCTGCCATCGCTGCAAGCATTGTGTCGATGGCGAATTTGTCGGGTGGCGACTTGGCATCTGGCGCTGTCTGAAGCATCGCCTCAACGGCTTTCCGCGATCGCTGACTGATTCGTTTGATCAACGCGGGCCCGCCCACGTCAGCCGAGACTCGGTAGAGCGCCACAGAGATGTCGGCGCGCTCCATCTTAGCGTCCACGAACGCCTCCACCATGTCCCTGAATCATTTCGGCTAGCGGCTTATGACACGCGCTCTCACAAGCAGCCTCAACCCTTGCCGCCACGTTACTCATATGATGCTCCAACACCGCAAATAGCAATGACTGCTTATTGGGGTAGTACTGATATAGGGTGCCTACCGAGACACCGGCACGCTCGGCGACCCGTGTTGTCGTCAATCGCTGTGCCCCCTGGCGCAGCAAAACCTGAATAGTCGCCTCGGTAATCGCCTCAACCGTTGCCGTCGACCTCGCTTGAATGGGCGTCTTTCTTGGTTCCAATGCAACCAGCGCATCAGCCGGCATATGCGAATACCAAACCTGAAGAATCCTTCATCCAATGATTGTAGCAGGGAGAACCTGTAACGGGGAGAACCAATGACTGAACAAATTGATCTCGCGGGCAGTTTCACTCTGCCTGGCACATCGATAGCGGTAAACAGGATGGGTTACGGTGCCATGCAACTTGCCGGCCGAGACGGCGACAAGTTGGTATGGGGACCTCCACGAGATGTCGAGGGAGCGATCGCTGTTCTGCGAGAGGCCGTCGCGAGCGGCGCGAATCATATCGATACAGCCGATTTTTATGGTCCCCATGTCACGAACCAGATCATACGAAAGGCGCTGTCTCCCTATCCGGACGATCTGGTGATCGTCACCAAGCTCGGCGCCAGGCGCACTAAGGATGGATCCTGGATTCCAGCTTTCTCGCGCGAAGACCTGACTGCCGCGGTTCATGACAATCTTCGCAATTTGGGTCTGGATGTGCTCGACGTGGTCAACCTGCGCGTTGGTTTAGCATTCATGAACCTGCCGAGGGATCGATTGAGGGGCCGATCACCGTTCTGGCCGAGCTCCAACAAAAAGGTCTGGTCCGTCATATCGGGCTGAGCAACGTCACCGCGGCGCAGATCGCGGAGGCGCGACACATCGCTCCGATTGTCTGCGTGCAGAACATGTACAACCTGGTGCAACGAACCGACGATGCCTTGATCGACGATCTTGCCCGCGACGGCATCGCCTACGTGCCATTCTTCCCACTCGGCGGCTTCAGCCCGTTGCAGTCGGCTGCCTTGTCTGACGTCGCCGCGCGACTCGAGGCCACACCAATGCAGGTTGCGCTTGCCTGGCTTCTTCAGCGTTCGCCCAACATCCTGCTGATTCCGGGCACATCCTCCATCGAGCATCTTCGCGAGAATCTTAAGGCCGCGACGCTGCAGATTCCCGCCGAAGTCCTTTCCGAACCTCGACGCAATAAATGGATCTGAAAAGGAGATTTGATATGCGTGTCTTTGTTACAGGAGCAACTGGATTCGTCGGTTCCGCAATCGTCCGAGAGCTGATCGACGCGGGCCATCAAGTGCTTGGTCTTGTTCGCTCGGATGCGGCTGCCAAGTCTCTTGCCGCCGCTGGTGCCCAAGTGCATCGAGGCGATCTTAAAGACTGGAAAGCCTGCTCACTGGAGCAGCCGCTGCGGATGCGGTGATTCACACCGCTTTTATCCATGACTTCTCAAAATTCAAGGAGAACTGTGAGATAGATCGGCGTGCCATCGAGACTCTAGGTTCGGCGCTCGAAGGCTCCGATCGTCCGTTGATTGTCACCTCCGGGCTTGCCCTCTTGGCACAGGGTCGCGCCGCGACCGAGCAGGATACCCCTCCTCCTCCTAACCCCACATCGTATCCCCGCGCCTCTGAAGCGGCGGCCTCCGCGCTGGCGGCTCGTGGTGTGCGCGTATGCGTAACTCGTCTTCCTCAGGTCCATGGAGACGGCGATCATGCATTCGTCCCGCGCCTGATCGCCATCGCGAGAGAGAAAGGCGTTTCGGCATATGTTGGCGACGGGCTAAACCGTTGGTCGGCGGTGCACAGGCTCGACGCCGCTCATCTGTACCGGCTTGTGCTTGAGAAGGGTTCCGCAGGAGCCCGCTATCACGCGGTAGCTGAAGAAGGAGTGCCGCTCCGAGAGATCGCTGGCGTGATCGGCCGCCACCTGAACGTTCCGGTTGTCAGCAAGTCCGCCGAGGAAGCGGCCGATCATTTTGGCTGGCTCGCGCCTTTCGCTGGCATGGATCTGTCGGCTTCGAGCGCACAAACGCAAGCAGACTTGGGATGGCGCCCAGTTCAGTCCGGGCTCATCGCCGATCTGGATCGCGGAAGTTATTTCGAAGCGCAAACAGGTGTCGCACCTGCGGCTCCAGCGCAAGCAGCCCGTTGATTGATCGCTGAAACTCAACACTACGTTAGCCAAGCCAACGCAGCGCGGCCGCGTTGACCGCGCGCGAATGCCCTGCCTCAATAACTGAGCCCAAAGCCGAAGCGATAAAGCGGATGTGCCGTATCGTGCGGGACATCCGCGGCCTGGTGATCAACCTCTTCCTCCGAAGACGGCAGTTCGAACGGAAGCTTCCCCAGCGGTTTGCTCTTGCCATAACAAGCACGGTAATGGCGTTGCGTCGACCGGTTGAACTGGCAGCGCGAATCGGAAGAGTGCGTCGGAAAAGTACGGCCCTGCGCTGATTCAGTAGTACGATGGGCGCGTGCCAAGCTTTTCCGCAACTGGTACTTCGTTTAGCATCCATGAGTGGCGGGGCAGCGGCCCTGCAATCCTTCACGTCCACCATTCCGATGACGAAGCGTGGCACGTCCTGGAGGGCCAACTGACTTTCCGCTATGCCGACCGAACCGAAACGATTGGTCCAGGAACGACAGTATTTGTGCCCGCAGGTGTCGCCCACACATATACCGCCGGAGAAGGTGCCCGTTATCTGATCGTGCTCACGCCTCGCCTGAGCGCCCTGATTAATGCGCTCCAGGCTGATCGGGACCCAACCCACCAGCACGACATCTATGGGCGTTTCGATTCAGAGATGCTGGAGTAGGCCCGCGATGCCTGGTAAACGCGGTTGCCGGACAAGTGGAATCTCACCCAGAGAGCGATCGCGATCACTCTTCGACTCCCTCCCAAAGCTTGCGCCAATACTGGCGCCAGCGGTTTTTGACCTGTTCTTCTGTATCGCCCCGGTCGTACGCGGGAGAGATGACCGGCAGTGCGCGCTCGATCCTAATCAAGACCACGGCTCGGACTTCCAGGGTGAGTCCCATATCGCGGTACTTCTGGCAACCGCGCTGGAACACCTCATCCGAGCGATGCACAACTCCCCATCCCTTGAAGCGATACCCCTTCCGAACGAGCGGATCGACGACATTCACTTCAACGGAAGGGTTGTTCTCGATGTTCTGAACCGATTGCGGTGACCGGATGTCGGCGAACACCAGATGGTCGTCGTCCCAAACGCCGGTCGTTCCTTTGGGCGATAGATTCGGTGTTCCATCCGGGCACACCGTTGCGATATAGCCCAATCGTTGTTCGCGCACGACGCGCTTCATGTCATCGGTGAGAATGCCCATGTGAATATCTCCCACCAGCAATGATGCCTGACTGACGCGCTTACCGGAAACTGACCGAGCACCTCCAGCCGTGAACTATCGACTACCAACCCTCTCCCGAGTACCATCGACAGCGCTACTTTCAGCATACGAGGTCGCGACGTTGCGCTGGACAAACAGGGCGGTCCATTGTTCAATGCCGTGGCCGATCATTCTTTGCTGAAACAACGAATTTGCTTTGCTGAAACAAATGATTCAGGGCTCGCGCTGTAACCCCGCAACACCCGCGCGAGTCTATGTCTGGTTGCCCCAAGGAGACCTTCTTCGATGGCCGAATCCCCAGCAGATCTAACCAAAACGTATGACGCGGTAGTCGTCGGATCAGGCGCCGCAGGCGGCATGGCCGCGCACGTCCTCACCAGCCACGGCATGAAAGTCCTGCTGCTCGAAGCAGGCAAAAAACTACCCATCGAAAAAGAACTCCGCTCCATGGAGTGGCCCTACGACAATCCCTATCGCGGCGAACTCCCTCCCGACCGGCACTCGCTCACCTTCAATGAGTACACCATCCGCCGCCCGCCCTACGGCCCCGGCTTTGAAAAAGCGAAGCATCTCCACAGTTACATCGGCGACTCCGACTACGTAAAAAACATCGTGGTCGACGAGCGCGAGAATCCCTTCACCGGCACCAACTACGCCTGGGTCCGCGCTCGCTGTCTGGGCGGCAAAACCAATATCTGGGGACGCTTGTCTCTGCGCCTCTCGGACTACGATTTCAAAGCCAAAGATCGCGATGGGTTCGGAGAAAATTGGCCCATCAGCTATAGCGATATCGCGCCCTACTACGACAAAGTCGATCTCTATCTGGGCATCACCGGCGTCAAAGAAAATCTGCCGCAACTACCCGACAGCATTTTCCAGCGTCCCACCAAGCTGAACTGCGCCGAAGTGACCCTCCAGGATGGCCTCCGCAAAATGGGCCGCGTCCTGACGCAATACCGCGCCGGTGTCACCACCGACGGCCTCAAGCACAACAAATATCGCAGCCGCTGTTATGGCCGCGGCGCCTGTGAGCGCAAAGGCGGCTGCGACATTCATGCCGCCTTCGACTCCCCGACCGGCTTGATTTACCCCGCGATGGACACCGGCAACCTGACGCTGCGCACCAACGCCGTCGTCCGCGAAGTCATCGTCGATCCGCAAACCGGCAAAGCCACCGGCGTTCACTTCATCGATTCGGAAACGAAGAAGGACTACACCGTCAAGGCCAAGGTTGTCGTCGTGGCCGCTTCCACGCTCGAGTCCGCGCGCCTTCTCCTGCTCTCCAAGTCCAGGCTGTACCCGAATGGCTTGGCGAACTCCAGCGGGCACGTCGGCCACAACTTCTGCGAACACGTCATGGGCCCCGGCGTCGCCGGTCGCGCCAAAAATCTCGTTGGCAAGCCGCCGACTCTCGACGACGGCCGTCCCGGCGGCTTTTACCTGCCGCGTTTCCGGAACCTTGCGGAGAAGAACCCCAACTTCATCCGCGGCTACGGATTTGAAGGCGGCAGCGGCAGCGTGATGTTTCCGCACGGCACCGATGCCCATGGTTTCGGCGCTTCGTTCAAGGAAGAAGTTCGCAAGAATCAAGGCGCCTACATCGGCATGGGTGCCTTCGGTGAAGTCCTGGCGCGTTACGAAAATTACGTCGACCTCGATCCCGTCGTGAAAGACAAATGGGGCATTCCCGCGCTGCGTTTTCATTACAAATTCGGCGACAACGAGCACAAGATGGCCGCCGACATGAAAGAAACCGCGCAGGAAATGTTCGAGGCCGCGGGTTTCGAGATCATACATGTAAGCAACCGCGTGCTTACCGAGGGCTGGTCCATCCACGAACTCGGCACCGCGCGCATGGGCAGCGATCCCAAGACCTCCGTGCTCAATCAATTTCAACAGTCGCACGACGTCAAGAATCTTTTCGTCGTCGATGGCAGCGCTTTCGTCAACGCCAGTTGCCAGAATCCCACGTGGACGATCATGTCTCTGTGCTGGCGCTCCTGCGACTATCTCGCCGATCAATTCGGCAAAGGAAATCTGTAAGGAGACGCGATGTCCAAAGACGACCCCATCAATCTGAGACAAGATCGCCGCCAATGGTTGAAAGCTTCTGCCACGGTTCTCGGCGCCTCGCTCCTGCCGCTTCCGGCGGTGGGCTCCGAAGCGCCGCAAACGGAAACGCAACGCCGCCTCCCACGCCTCACGCGGAAGCCGCCGGATCCAAATCGGCCGCTCACTTCTTCACTCCCAGCCAACACGCGCTCGTCGAAGAACTTTCGGAAACCATCATTCCCGCCGACAGCCATTCCGGCGGCGCGAAAGCCGCCAAGGTTGCTGACTCCATCGACGCAGTTCTTGCGCGAAACCTCCGACGACGCTCAAAAAGCGCTTTGGCGCGAAGGGCTTCGCTTGATCGATCTCATGAGCCAGCACTACAACGGAAAATCCTTTGTGGACGCGAGCCCCGAAGATCGTATCGCCGTTCTCACCGTCCTCTCCGACCACGAGCAAATGACCGATCTCACGGAAGTGCGCTTCTTCAAAGACCTGAAACACCTGACCGTGCGCGGCTACTACACCTCCAAAATCGGCATTCACGACGAACTCGAATACAAAGGCAATCGCATTCAGCAGGAATTTTCCGGCTGCGACGACCAGCCCACACCACAACGTCATAGCGCCTGGAGTGCGGCGGCCTAAGCGCCGCCTTGAAGGTGTAGAAACCAACTCTCACCGAATCGACCATGAGGAGCGAATGGCTGAAGGCAAAGTCAAAGTTGGCATCATCGGTTCACAATTTCAGGCGGACATTCACGCCGCCTCCCTCCAAATCATGCCGCATGAAGCGGAAGTGGTCGCGGTCGCCTCTCCGACTCCCGGCAACGCCGCCGCGTTCGCAAAGCGATTCAACATCCCGCGCGTATTTACCGACTACCGCGAGATGCTGAAAGAGCGCGACATCGAGATGGTGAGCATCTGCGCGCCGAACAGCCTGCACGCGCAAATGACCAAAGACATCGCCGCGGCAGGCAAGCACATCGTTTGCGAAAAGCCGCTCGCCATGACCGTTGCCGAAGGCGAAGAGATGATCGCCGCCGCCAAGCGCCATGGCGTGCTGTTGATGTACGGCGAAGAGCTTCTTTTTACGCCGAAATATCTGAAGGCCAAAGAAATGGCCGACGCCGGCGCCTTCGGCAAAATTTATCTCGTAAAGCAAAGCGAAAAACACTTCGGCCCGCACAGCGACTGGTTCTGGGATGTAAATCGTTCCGGCGGCGGCGCGTTCATGGACCTCGGCTGCCACGGCATCGCGTTTTCCTACTGGTTTCTGGGCCGCTCGCCGATCACGTCGGTCTATTGCCAGATGGGCACGTACGTTCACGGCGCAAAACCAAAGCGGAAGACGATTGCCTCTGCATCCTCGAATTCGCCAACGGCGCGACTGCGTTGATCGAAAACAGTTGGGCGCGCCGCGGCGGCATGGACGATCGCATCGAAGTCTTCGGCGAAGACGGCGAGACCTACGCCAACCTGCACATGGGCAACGCGCTGGCCACCTACAGCGAAAACGGCTACGGCTACGCGGTCGAAAAAGCACCCACGACGAAGGGCTGGACCTATCCGGTGTTTGAAGAGCTCTGGAATTACGGCACGCCGCAAGAGCTCACCCATTTCGCTCGCTGCGTCCGCGGCAAAGAGAAACCGCAATCGACCGGCGAAGACGGCTTGGTCGTGCTGCACGCGCTTTACGCGGGCTACGCGTCGGCTGGCGAAGGCCGAAAGATCGCGATGCCGTTCAACGCTCCCAACGCGAAAAAGCCCATCGACCTTTGGCTCAACGGTTCCGCGTACCGGCAAGCCGCTTCTCGATGAACAAAAAGAATAAGCACCGGAACTTGCTCGAATCACGACAGGAGGCAATGGCGTGCTCTTACAGATGAGGCTCCGGCTGTCGGTGATGATGTTCTTCGAGTACTTCATCTGGGGCGTCTGGTACGTCACGCTGGGCACCTGGCTCGGCCAGACTCTCCACTTCTCTGGAGAGCAGGTCGGCCTCGTTTACGGCACAAATGCATTGGGAGCGGTCCTCTCACCATTTTTCGTCGGCTTGATGGCCGATGAACTCTTCGCCAACCAGCGCCTGCTCGCTGCCCTCCACGCGATCGGCGGTGTCCTTCTCTGGTTCGCATCGACACAAACCGGTTTCAGCTCGATGTACGTCGTGCTCCTCGCCTACTCGCTCTGCTACATGCCGACGATGGCGCTCAGCAACGCGGTCGCTTTTCGCCAGATGAAAGACCCCAAGCAGGATTTCGGATCGATTCGCGTTCTCGGCACTTTCGGCTGGATCGTCGCGGGACTCGTCATCGGCTCTCTGATTCCTAGGGTCTTCACCGGCCATGCTGTTGAAGCGACAGCCATTCCGGTCCGCGTCGCCGCGATTTTTTCGTTCATCATGGCCGTTTACAGCCTCACGCTGCCAGACACGCCACCGCTCCGCAAAGGCCACGGCTTCAAGCTCAGCAATATTTTTCCTGCCGAAGCCTTTTCTCTTTTCAAAGATCGTAACTTCGCGGTCTTCGCCCTCGCATCGTTTCTGATTTGCATCCCGCTTCAGTTCTACTACGCCTTTACGAATCCCTTCCTGAATGAGATCGGGGTCCAAAACGCGGTTGGCAAGATGACCCTGGGCCAGTTTTCTGAGCTGCTCTTCATGCTCACGCTGCCGTTCTTCTTCAAGCGGATCGGTGTGAAATACACGCTGGTGCTCGGCATGTTGGCTTGGTTCGTACGGTATCTCTGCTTTGGTTTCGGCAACGCCGATGCCTTGATGTGGATGCTGTACCTCGGCATCGTTCTGCACGGCATCTGCTACGACTTCTTCTTCGTCACCGGACAGGTCTTTGTCGACATGAAGGCGCCGCAAGCCCTGCGCGCCGCCGCGCAGGGGCTGATCATCTTCATTACCTACGGTATCGGCATGTTCGTAGGAAGCTGGATCTGCGGCAAGGTCGTCGATATGTATGCCACAACGTCGGCTGGGGGAACGCTTGCGCATAACTGGCGATCGATCTGGATGGTTCCCGCGATTGGCTCGGCCATCGTTTTGTTTATTTTCTTGGTTGGGTTTCGCAATGAGGAGCGCGTGCCCAGTAAGAGCGCTTGAAGACTCTTGTTGTGTGATCATCCCGTTCAGTCCCAGAAGGAGAAGTTTGTTGATCGTTGCCAAGATGCGGCCCTCAGCGGCTAAAGCCGGTTCATAGCCAAGCATTTACGGCACGGCTGAAGCCGTGCCCTCCCTTTTCGGCAGCCACTCTTCATCTGCATCTGCTCAGAAGCTCATCTCGTTGCGGGTTACCTGGGGGGCATAGCGAAATTTGCCGATGACCAGGTTTTTGCGGTGAGCCAGGCGTAAGGCAGCCAGCTGCACCGGAATGATGTCGAGCAACGGTGCGAGTTTCTCGGAGACTTCCGGTACATCGATGAACGGCAACGCGCTTCCGGCTGGCCTAGGGTGCCGACGGGGCCGACGACGCGCACCTTTGCGCCAAACTTCATTAAGTCTTCGGCAAGACCCAGGTTTAGATCGCGGGTCTTGCCTTGCGGCGCGAATACGATGGCGCGGAAATTTGCGTCTACAATTTCGACTGGTCCGTGGCGAAAACTTCCCGACGCGATTCCTACCGCTGGTTCCTTGGCAGTCTCGCTGAATAGCAACGCGCCTTCGAGCGCGGAGG
>CAVSNL010000009.1:0-111947 GCA_963729285.1 uncultured Acidobacteriota bacterium | reverse complement strand
GACGAAAAGTTCAACGAGACGACGCACCTGCAATATCAGCCTTGGAAGCGTGGTCCGTGGGTGGGCTTCAACTGGCGATATGACAGCGGCCTGGTGGCAGGGTCGGTACCCGATTTTGCGACGGCCCTGACCCTGGACGCGGATCAGCAGACGGCCATTGGTCTGTTCTGTGGTGGCTTGCAAGCCACGCTCCAGCAGGCGTTAACGGCGGCGGCCTGCGCGGGACAGGCTCCGTTCGGCGCCACGCGCGTCAACATTCCGGCGCCGGGGACCGAAGATGACGATAAGAATCCGCCGCGCGTTGCGTCACGCAATTTGTTTGACGTCGCCGTGGGCGACGACAACATCTTCCACGGTGATCGTTACAAGTGGAGCTTGCGCTTCACTGCCATCAACGTGACCAACAAGACGCGGTGTATAACTTCCTCTCGACGTTCAGCGGCACGCACTACGTGTCGCCGCGCGCTGAAACCGTGGAGTTAGGCTTCCACTTCTAGGATGTATCGAGGGCGACCTACGGGGCCGAAATATGGTCTCGCAGGTCGCACCGTACCCTTTCGCTATCAGGCCATCGCTCTACTCGCCGTGACTGAGGCCAGGACGGGAACATGAAACCCTCCGGGATGCTTCGAAAGTCTGCGGTGTCGAAGGTGGACGCGCACGCTCGCGCTGTCGGCGAGGGCAGGGCACCCGCGCCTCGATTCGTGGCGCGGTACGCGCTCGGGGACGACCGAGGCCAGCCCAGCGAGTCCGCCGATCTGACGCTATCCCTGCTGTTTCGGACCACCCAACGATTACAAACAGCCCTGGATCGTTGTTTTCTGCCGCTGGGAACGACCGCTCAAGAGGCTGCGGTGCTGCTGTGCTGCGCGAACGCCGATGGAATTTCCGGCCGAGGGCTTGCTGACGCCTTAGACAAAGATAAAGGCAGGATTACCCGGTATGTGGATCGGCTCGTGGCCAGAAGGCTGGTGACCCGTAAGATTCACCCTCGTAATCGCAGCCTGCTGATCATAGCGCCCACTAGCCGTGGCCGCCGGCTGGCACCGCAGCTAAAGAACAAATTCGAAGACATACGTAACCAGCTGTTCGCAGAAATTGCGGCCAAGGATATGGCCCGATTGCAGGTGATCCTGTCTCAGCTGCTTAGCGGCATCCGGCGCGTGGCGGCGAGGGAAGAGAGTATGGCAACAAAGACGAAAATCTAAATTACCGGACATCGAATGCCGGCGTCGAAACCCGAATCTTGCGGACGGATTTGTCACTTAGGAGAACGCGGTTGGACGCTTTTCCTCCTCACAGGCTACAATACCCGGCGGAGTGGTACTTCGAAGCAGGTGAGGGAACGAAAGCTGTTTGAACCAATGACGAATCTCTGAGGAGCCGCGGATAGACAGCCTGTGTGCACGGCCTGTCCCTTTGGCTTCCCGATCGAATCTGGGGAACGATGCGGGAAGCGAGCGGGGCAGGAAAGCCTAACGGTTGGCTCGTGGCGCCCACCTAATTCAGAGGTTCACGGCCTAGTTTCCCACGGCTAAGCAGTCCGCTCCATTTTTGTTTTCGCGTTCAGAACTCCGTCGTCAGATCTTCTGGACGCCGGGCTGAAGCCCGGCGCCTACATGCGCGCCGATGCGGTAACCTCTAATTCATGCGCGTTCTTTTTATTGGAGACATTGTGGGTTCGCCGGGGCGGCAGATTGTCCGCGACCGACTGGCGGATCTGGTCACGCACCGGCAGATCGACCTGGTGATCGCCAACGGGGAGAACTCCGCCTCCGGCTTCGGGATTACGCCGAAGATCGCGGATGACCTGTTGCAAAACGGCATCGATGTGCTTACGGGCGGGAACCATAGTTGGGACCGCAAGGAAGTACTGGAATACATGCCCCATCAGCCGCGGCTGCTGCGTCCTGGCAACTTCCCGGAGGGGAGCCCCGGAAGTGGGGTATACGTTGGCTCGGCGAAAAACGGGGTGAAGTACGCGGTCATCAATTTGCAGGGGCGCGTGTTTTTGCCGGCGATTGACGATCCGTTTCGCAAGGCCGACGCGGAGCTAGCCAAGCTTCCGCCGGACACGGCATTTGTGCTGGTGGATATGCACGCGGAAACCACCAGCGAGAAAATAGCGTTAGGTTGGTATCTCGACGGCCGCGCAACCGCGGTGGTGGGCACGCACACGCATGTGACCACCGCGGACGAACACGTGCTGCCGCAGGGCACGGCGTACATTACCGATGTGGGCATGACCGGGCCGCACGATGGCGTGATCGGCATGGACCGCCAGGGGATTATCAAGCGCTTTCTGGACGGGCTGCCGGCACGGTTCGATGTGGCTTCGGGGGAAGTGCAGATGAATTGCGTGCTGGTGGAGACGGATGACAGCGGGCCGCGCAATGCCGCGGGACGCTTGCGGGCGCAGTCGATCGAGCGGCTGAGGTTGCGTAGCGATTAGTTACCGCAAGGCCGGGCGGCGCACGGCCAGTGGCCTGATCCGGGCTGCAACGCGGAGCGGCGCTGCAACGTCCCACAATAATCTGAGGACTCATGCAACAAGAGAAGGCCCGGATGTCGAGCATTGCGGCGATTTTGTGTCTGCTGGCGTCTCTCGCCGCAGGCAGCTTGTTCGCCCAGGGAGAAGGCGAACTGACTGCGAAGACGCGGCTTTTCCCGACCGTGGGGCCCGGGTTGCGAACGGTCAGACACGGGGCGGACGGCCGCACTGTCGTACTGGCATCGCCATCGCCGGGTCTGCTGGTTTTCGACAAGCAGGGGAAGCAGCTCCTGGCCATCGCGGAGGCCGCGGGCGCGGGAGCGCTGAGTCCCAAAGCGGGTCGAGCGGGTATTACCTTCGGTGAAGATTGCGACATGGACGCGGACGGCCGCATCTATGTGGCGGACCGTGGCGCAAACGCGATCCAGGTCTTCTATTCGGATGGGACGCTGGTGCGATCGATTCCCGTGACGGCGCCGGTTTCGGTCGCCGCGCTGGGGGAAGGCGAGGTCGCGGTCGCGACGCTGCAGGAACAACATCTCGTGATCGTTTTCGACAAAAATGGGCGGGATGTTCGCGAGTTTGGCGATCCTGAACGGATTTCGGACCGCGAGGATCTGAATCGCTTCCTGAACATCGGGCAACTGGTGAGCGACGCGCAGGGCCATCTCTACTATGGATTTGCGTATACGCCGGAGCCGACCGTGCGGCAGTACGATCGCAACGGGTATAGCGTCGGCCCCGACGTCCAGTATCTGGCAGTGGAAGCGGCGCCGGCAGCGCAAGCCATCCGCCGCGAAATTGTGCGGCAGGAGAAGCATCAGAAGACGCCGGCTTTCAAGCGCATCCTGACCGCTGTGGGAATCGACCCGGTTAACGGAGAGGTCTGGATGGCGGTCGGGAACACGCTGCTGCATTTCGACAAGGACGGAAACCGCCGCGCCAGCTATCAGCTCTACACGCCGGAGGGTGCGCGGCTGGAAGCGAACACAGTTTTGATCGAACCCGGGCGCATGATCATCGGCGGCGATCCCATTGGCGTCTATGAATTCGAGCGGCCCGAAAAAAAAATTAAACCATAGCGCGAATTTTCCTCAGGTTATTTGCTCGCTGCGCGCAATGAAACAGAGGAGTGTTTGCGAAATATTCGTCAAATCCCTTTTAAATCACTGCAGATCAGACGAGATGAGCGTGTTGCGCAGCTTGTGGAAAAACTGTGCACGAGATGTGAACGACTCTGTGCTCCGCATCGTGTCTTCGTTCACTTTTCGCTTGCCTGCTACGCACCAATCAGGGACAATCCCGCGCTGTCTAATAGCGGCGTGAATTGGCCTGTACACATGGCCAGGGCGCTCGTGAGACATCAGGGGCACGGCAACACAGCACTTTCCAGCGAGGGTTGAACCCCGTAGTCTATAGAAAGATGTAGATGGGCCCGCTTTCCACAGCTTTTAAACATCTGTGGAAATAGCGCGGGACGAGTATTCTCTTTGCGATGACCACAGCCACTCAACTTGGGCGTGACCACGAAACGGTCAACTCCTGGGACAAATTCCTGGAACGCGTGAAGTCCCGGGTCAGCATCAACACTTTCACCACCTGGTTTCAGCCCACGCGGCTCAATCGCGCCGAGGGCGAAACCTTGTTTGTGCAGATTCCCAGCGCTGTTTTTCGCCAGGTATTGACGCGCACCTATGGTGAGATTGTTAAGGCGGTCTTCCACGAGATTGGGGTGCCGAATACTCGTGTGCAGTACGTTTGCACCGAGGAAGAGCCGGCCGTTGCCGCTGCGCCCGCGGTCGTCCCGATCAAGCAGTCGAAGCTCGATTTCGAGAGCAGCGATCATCAGCTGAATTTGCGCTACACGTTTGATTCCTTCGTGGTCGGCAAGTCGAATGAGTTTGCGCACGCTGCTTCCCGCGCGGTCGCCGAGCAACCCTCCAAAGCCTACAACCCGCTTTTCCTTTACGGCGGAGTGGGGATGGGTAAGACGCACTTGATGCACGCTATCGGGCACACCATCAAGAAGCGTAATCCGGCGATGCGTTTGAGCTATGTGAGCGCCGAGAAATTCACTATCGAGGTCATCAATTCGCTGCGCTTTGACCGCATGATCAGTTTCCGCGACCGCTTCCACACTGTCGATGTGCTCCTCGTGGACGATATCCAGTTCATCGCCGGGAAAGAACGTACGCAGGAAGAGTTTTTTCATACCTTCAATGCGCTCTACGAGCAGCAGAAGCAGATCGTGATCTCTTCGGACTGCCTGCCGAAAGATATCAATTCCATCGAAGAGCGATTGCGTTCGCGATTCGAGTGGGGATTGATCGCGGATATCCAGCCGCCCGATCTGGAAACCAAGATTGCGATTCTGCAGAAAAAAGCGGACAACGAACATTTCTTGCTGCCCGATGATGTGGCCGAATATATCGCGCGCGCGATCAAGTCCAACGTACGCGAGCTGGAAGGCGCACTGACCCGCTTGATGGCATACGCTTCGCTTACCGGCGCCACCGTTTCTCTGGCTACGGCTCAGCAGGTGCTGCGCAACATCATCGCGTCGCAGGAAAAGCGCGTCACCATCGATTTGATCCAGAAGCGCGTGAGCGAGCATTTCAATTTACGCGAGCAGGATCTGAAGGTCCGCAGCAACACGCGCGCGATCGCTTTCCCACGGCAAGTGGCCATGTACATCGTCAAGCAGCTCACGACCGCGTCGCTTCCAGAAATCGGCCGCCAATTCGGCGGCAAGCACCACACCACGGTGCTGCACTCCATCCACAAGATCGAAGAGATGCGCCGATCAGACAAAGATCTGAACCGCACGATCACGCGCCTCATGGATGCACTGCAGTAGCTTCCACAACTTTCCCCAGGCACTATTAGCTCTCCAAAACGGTGGGGTGCCTTTAGGAGTGTGTCTGCCTAGCGCCACCTTTCACCCACGATCATAATTTTCCAGTCCGGATCACACGGCGTGCCTCCATACAAATTCGCATCGGCGTTGCGAGGCGGGCGCTCTCCGCTGTGCCGTGTGGAGAAAATTTGCGAAACGTGCGGATTTCGTGTGGACGACTTGTGCACGAAATGAGTCGCAAGTATCGCGTCACACTCGTCGCGAGCAGATTTCCTCTGTTCTCACAATTCGCCACTTGTGATCGCGGCGTGTTTCGCGGCCAAGGCAGTGGCGATTGGCGTTTTTCCACGTTTCCACAGCGCTCATCACAACAACAAGCTTTATAGCTTCTCAAAAAGTTACAAATCTTTTGCTGTGACAGTAGTGGTTCTTAGCTGTGCAAAATCCGGCCATCCCTCTACCTTGTGAGCGGGCATTTCCACAGTGCAAACGCCTCGATTGGCCTTTGTTGGGCTTTATACTTTGCACGAAAGCTAGTACAGTACGGCAGCGGTAGAATCCAGCAAGGGAGGCGGCTGACCGTCCCAGGTCGCACAAAAAATGACCGCACCTGTAAGCGCACGCGAGGATCATCAAGCGATGGAATTTAGCGTATCCAAGTCCGCGCTGTTGAACGAACTCAGCACCACGCAGGGCGTTGTCGAACGAAAAACGACGATCCCCATTCTGTCGAATTTGCTGGTCGAGGCGAAAGGCAGCCAGCTCACGATTACGGCGACCGATCTGGAGCTGAGCATTCGCACGTCGTGCGAAGCGAAAGTGAAGAAAGAAGGCGCCGGGACGATCCCCGCGAAAAAACTTCTGGAGCTGGTCCGCTTGCTGCCCGAAGGCGAGATCAAGTTCAGACTGCTTGAAAATCATTGGGTAGAGATCGTCAGCGATAGGAAGAAGTACAAGCTCGTCGGCATGGCAAAGGAAAATTTTCCTGCGTTGCCGGCGATGCCGCACACAATGGTGAAAATTTCCGCGCCGGTGATGGAAAGCTTGATCGGAAAGACGAAATTTGCGATCTCGATGGAAGAATCGCGCTACACGCTGAACGGCGGCCTTTTGATTTTGAAGCCGGACACGCTGGCCATGGTCGCTACCGACGGCCACCGCCTGGCGCTTGCCGAGACCGATCAAAAACTCGCCGGCCTGAACGGCGAAATGAAAGTGTTGATCCCGAAGAAGGCTATGGACGAAGTCGAAAAACTCGCCAGCGCCGCGGGTGCCGACGCGCAGATTGAGTTCGCCAAGGACGAAAGCCACCTGTTTTTCCAGATCGGTCACCGGTTGCTGATCTCGCGCATTCTCACCGGCCAGTTCCCGAACTACGAGGCCGTCTTGCCGCGCGACAACAACAAGACCGTCACTTTGGAACGCACCGAACTCTGCGATGCCGTTCGCCGTGTATCCCAGCTCGCCGACCAGCGCTCCCACGCCGTAAAGCTTGCCGTCTCCAAAGAAGGCATTGAAATTTCCGCTTCGAGCCCAGAGTACGGCGAAGCAAAAGAAAATATCGAAAAGGAATATAAGGGCGACCCCATCTCCATCGGTTTCAATTCCAGCTACATGCTCGATTTTCTCGGCGCTGCAGCGGACGGCCCGATCAGCATCGAGCTGAAGGACGAACAATCCGCCGGCCAGATGCGCCCGCTCGCCGACGAAAGCTACCGCTACCGCTACATCATCATGCCCATGCGCATCTGACTGACGTTGCCACGGGATTTCATGTTCGGCTACAGCTAAAGAGCATCCTCTTTTGATATTCCAAACTGGAATAGCAAAGCCCCAAAACGCACCCGGGAGTCTTTATTTTGCCAATTCCCGCAACCCTCACGCGACGACTCCTGACGATCTGCTGCAATGGGCTAAACAACTGAAAATACGCCACTTACTTATCGACGACTGCTCATTTTCGCTTTGAATTCCCGACCCGTTCGGGTACACTATTGTTGGTATCTGGTTTCCTCTAATCGGCCCGCCCTGAGTGATCGGGGCACGTCCGCCAAGTGAAGTGATTCTGTAGTTGGCCCTGCGCCAGGGGCTATGAATTACGAGCTTGGAGCTGGACCCTGGAAGAATTTTCCGGGGTAACGAGTCTTCGCCACGTCTCGCTGCGCGAGACGGGATGGAGCAGGGGCCCTACGAGTTCCGGTCATACACGATCGGAGCCAAAGGGTAAGGCGACGTACGGATAAGTCCGCAACCAGCCTTTCCTCGCTTCACAGAGTTTTTGAGTCGAAGTTTTCAGCGGCTGCGCTTCCGCGCGTCTCGCGGTTTGTTTTGCGCTGCCTGTTTCGCGGCATAGCGCCGCGCGCGGCAATGTTGATGGGAGATGGAATGGGCGATCGAGAAGAAATTCAAGGAAAAGATAACGCGACCCCACCAGTGGCGGCCGGGCACAAATACGACGCGAAGTCCATCAAAGTGCTCGCTGGCCTGGAAGCGGTGCGCCTGCGTCCCGCGATGTACATTGGCTCGACCGGCGAGATGGGTTTGCACCACCTAGTTTGGGAAGTGGTGGACAACTCGGTTGACGAGGCGATGGCGGGGCACGCTGACGAGATCAATGTCACCGTGCACGCCGATGATTCCGTCACCGTGGTGGACAACGGGCGCGGTATTCCTGTGGACATGCACGCCACCGAGAAACGGCCTGCTGCCGAAGTGGTGCTGACCGTGCTGCACGCCGGTGGAAAGTTCGACAGTGACACCTATAAAGTTTCCGGCGGCTTGCACGGCGTTGGCGTTTCCGTCGTCAACGCGCTGTCCGACTGGCTGGAGCTGGAAATTTCGCGCGACGGCGCGGTGTGGGAACAGACCTACGAAAAAGGCAAGCCCACTTCCAAGCTGAAACAAACGGGAAAAACCCGCAAGACCGGAACGAAAGTCACCTTCCATCCCGATCCTTCGATTTTCGATAAGAGCGTCTACAGCTTCGATACGTTGGCAAACAGACTGCGCGAGCTGGCCTTTCTGAACAAAGGCCTGAAGATCACGCTCACCGATGAGCGTACCGACAAAACGGCTGAATTCCGCTTCACCGGCGGCATCGCCGAATTCGTGAAACATTTGAATCGCGGAAAGTCCACGCTGCACGATTCGCCCATCTACATTGAGGGCAAACGAGGCACTGTGGAGATCGAAATCGCGCTGCAATACAACGACAGCTACGGCGAAAACGTTTTTGCCTTTGCGAATACCATCAACACCGTCGACGGCGGAACGCATCTCTCCGGCTTCCGCTCGTCGCTGACGCGGACCATTAATACTTTCGCCTCATCGGCGGGAATGCTGAAAGAGCAGAAGGACGAAGTGACGATCACCGGCGATGACGTGCGCGAAGGCCTGGTCGCCGTCGTCAGCGTGCGTTTGCCGCAGCCTCAGTTTGAAGGCCAAACGAAAGGAAAACTCAACAGCGATATCAAGGGTGACGTCGAGCAACTGGTCAACGAGAGGCTAGGCGAATGGTTCGACAAACATTCGACTGTCGCGCGGCGCATTATCGGCAAGTGCATTGAAGCTGCACGTGCTCGCGAAGCGGCTCGCAAGGCGCGCGAGCTGACGCGCCGCAAGTCGGCGATGGACTCCAGCGGCCTGCCGGGAAAATTGGCCGATTGCCAGGAGCGCGATCCCGCACGATGCGAACTTTTCGTCGTTGAGGGTGAATCGGCCGGAGGCTCGGCCAAAATGGGCCGCGACCGCAAGTCCCAGGCGATCCTGCCGCTCAAGGGCAAAATTCTCAACGTCGAGAAGGCGCGCTACGACAAGATGCTCGGCCACGAAGAAATTCGCGCGATCATCACCGCGCTGGGCACCGGCATCGGCAAGGATGATTTCGATGCCGGCAAACTGCGCTATCACAAAGTGATTTTGATGACCGATGCGGACGTAGACGGCAGCCACATTCGCACGCTACTGCTCACGTTTTTCTTCCGCCACATGAAGGAATTGATCGAGCGCGGGCACATCTACATCGCGCAGCCGCCGCTGTATCGCGTGAAGCGCGGCAAGACCGAGCGCTATATCCGCGACGAAAATGATTTCGCGCACGAACTGATGAAGCGCGCCACGGAAGATCATGCCGTAAAGCCCAAGGACGGAGCGGCGCTGGAAGGCGCAAGCCTCACGAAGTTCCTGCTCAACGTGCAGGAGTTCGAGGCCGCCGCGGCGAAACTCGCGCGACGCCTGCGCGATCCACGCCTCGTGGAACTGATGGTCGAAAGCGGCTTGGAGAAAAAGACCGACTTCGAGGACAAGAAAGCCATCGAGAGACTCTTGAAGGAAGTGGACAAGGCCAAGCTGAAGCTCGAAGGGAAAGTTGTGTTCGACGAAGAACACAGCTTGTACGAAATCCAGTTTGGTCCGCCGCACGGCCAGAAGATTAACTGGGCGCTTGCGTCCACAGCGGAATATAAGCGTCTTCGCGGCCTCGCCAAACTGATCGACGAATTCAACAAGCCGCCGTTCGTCATCACCAACAACGGCACCAAGGTCACAAAAGAGAAGGCGCAAGACGTCTTGAACTACGTAGTCGAAGACGCCAAAAAGGATTTTACGATCACGCGATTCAAAGGCCTGGGCGAAATGAACGCCGAGCAGCTGTGGGAAACCACTATGAACGCGGAAACGCGCACGCTCCTCCAGGTAAAGCTGGAAGACGCCGTCGCCGCCGAGGATATTTTCACCACGCTGATGGGCGAAAACGTCGAAGCGCGCCGCAAGTTCATCGAGGACAACGCCCTCGACGTCCAAAACCTGGATATTTAATCGTCATCGATGATGTATCAACTCGGATGGACGACATTGCCGGGGCTGCGCGGATTGAGCTGCAGCGACTTTCGCGCCACGCCGACGGAGGCCCCGGACAATGAGGGTGGAGTGACTGTCGAGTTTGCAACGGAGATAGAACGAGACGATTGCTTGCGCCGGGCAGAAGAATATTTCGCGGCCAAGCGATTCATGAACGCAGCGGACGCTTTCGATACTGTGAAAGCGTACTTCATCCAGGGTTCGGCAAAACGATGAGTTCAGATTTTGATTTACAGCAAGTCGAGGAATTCTTGCAGCTTGAGGCCGCACTGTTTGAGGATGTCGGAAAGTGTGCCCTTTGCTAGCTCAGGGTGCATCGGAACTACGGTCTTGAAAACATCGTCCCCAACTCTGCGCTCGAGAGAAACGTGGCTGCCTTTCTGCCGCAACTCTACGAAACCGGCCCGTTTGAGCGCTCGCACGACTCGCTCGCCGGAGACGCTCGGAAGCTTGGGCATGTCAGCGCGAGACTTCTACGGTCGTCCAGAACGATTGAGACTCGGAGGTCTTCCCTTCGGGCACGCCCCAAGTCTCAATATACAGCTCGATGGCTTCGCTAAGATTACCCCGGGCAGTCTCCACGTCCTTGCCTTGCGACGTGACGTTCAATTCCGGACAGCGAGCCACATACCAATCTTCTTCTTTAGTGATCAGTGCCGAGAAGCGGTAAGTCATACTGCGATGCTAGCGAATCTGACATTTGTAGGCAAGATCGAATAGACGAGGAATAATGGCAGACGAGAAAAACACATCGATACTTTTGCCGATTGATATTGAAGCGGAGATGCGCAAGTCGTATCTCGATTACGCGATGAGCGTGATCATCGCGCGCGCCTTGCCCGATGTGCGCGACGGATTGAAGCCGGTGCAGCGGCGCATCCTGGTGGCCATGAACGATCTCGGCCTCGCGTCGAATCGCGGCTTCCGCAAATGCGCGAAGATCTGCGGCGATACCTCCGGCAACTATCACCCCCACGGCGAAGCGGTGATTTATCCTGCTTTGGTTCGACTCGCGCAGGATTTCAATCTGCGCTACATGCTCATCGACGGTCAGGGAAATTTCGGCTCGGTGGACGGCGATCCTCCGGCGGCGATGCGGTACACCGAGGCGCGGCTGGCGAAGATTTCGGAAGATATTCTCGCCGACCTGGAAAAAGAGACCGTCGATTTCATTCCGAACTTCGATCAGACGCGTGAAGAGCCGGTGGTGCTGCCTTCGCGCATCCCGAACCTGCTGGTGAATGGCGCGAGCGGCATCGCCGTGGGCATGGCGACCAACATCCCGCCACACAACCTGCGTGAAATTATCGACGCGGCGATGTTGCTGATCGAAAAACCCGACACCACGCTGAAGGAAGTGATGAAGCTGGTGCCGGGGCCAGATTTCCCAACTGGCGCGTACATTGCCGGACGCGAAGGCATCCGAGCGCTTATCGAACCGGCCGCGGCAGCTTTGTGATGCGCGCGAAGGCCGCGATCGAAGAGGTCGGCAAGGACCGCGAGAACATCGTCATCACCGAGATCCCCTATCAGGTCAACAAGGCGCGGCTCATCGAGCGCATCGCCGAACTGGTGCAAAACAAAAAGATCGACGGCATCGCCGACGTGCGCGACGAATCTTCACGCGAGGGCATGCGCATCGTCATCGAAATCAAGCGCGGCGAAGAATCGCAGCTGATCCTGAACAATCTTTTCAAGCAGACGCAGATGCAGGAATCGTTCGGCATGATCCTGCTGTCGATCGTCGCGGGGCAGCCGCGCGAACTGGGCTTGATCCCGATGATCAAGCTGTTCATCGATCATCGCGTCGAAGTAGTGCGCCGGCGTTCCGCGTACGAATTGCGCAAGGCCCGCGAGCGCGAACACATTTTGGTGGGCTACCAGATCGCGCTCGACCATCTGGATGACGTAATCCGCATCATTCGCGGATCCACTGGCCGTGCGCAGGCCAAGGAAAACTTGCTCGCCTATTTCACCGAGCAGGACGTCACGATCACGGAGAACGGGAAGCCCCGTAAAGTCGCGGGCGTCAAACTCGATGGCCGCAAGTACAAGGTCGGCCCGCTCGAAGGCGAAGCCGTGGCCACCCGCGGTGGCGTGATCGGCCTGACGCCGGTGCAGGTAGACGCGATTCTTGAATTGCAGTTGCATCGCCTCACGCAGCTTTCGGTTGACGAAATCCTTAAGGAATTGAAGTCCATCCGCGAGCTGATCGCTGAACTGGAAGAGATTCTCTCGAGCGAGAAGAAACTCAAGCAGGTCATTACCGGCGAACTCAAGGAAGTGCAAAAGGCTTACGGCGATGACCGCCGCACGCAGATCGTCGACAAGGTCGATGAAATCAAGCTCGAGGATCTGATCGCTGACACCGAGATGCTGATCACCGTCAGCCACGCGGGGTACATCAAGCGCACCGCGGCCGAAACGTACCGGCACCAATCGCGCGGCGGCAAGGGGCGCATCGGCGCGCGCACCAAGGAAGAAGATTTCGTCGAGCACATGTTCATCGCTTCGGCGCACAGTTACATTTTGCTGTTCACCTCGAAGGGACGCGTGTACTGGCTCAAGGTGTACGAATTGCCGGAAGCCGCGGCAGCCACGCGGGGCAAGGCGATTTCGAGCCTGGTGAAATTCCAGGAGGACGAAAAGCTGACGGCGCTCGTAGCTTCGCGCAACCTGGAAGAAGAGGGGCGCTTTGTGTTCATGGCCACAAAGAGCGGCACGGTGAAGAAGTCGACGCTGATGGAATTCTCGAATCCGCGTTCGACGGGCATCATCGCGATCAACCTGGACGGCAAAGACGAGTTGATTGGCGCGAAGCTTACGGACGGCAAGCAAATGATTTTCCTCGCGAGCCACGAAGGCCAGGCGATTCTGTTCCGTGAGACCGAAGTGCGCCCGAT
The DNA here is from genome assembly GCA_963729285.1 of uncultured Acidobacteriota bacterium. GTDB lineage: Bacteria > Acidobacteriota > Terriglobia > Acidiferrales > UBA7541 > Acidiferrum. The sequence continues at coordinate 98,839 of CAVSNL010000009.1, read as the reverse complement.
GGGACGCAACGCCGGCGGCGTGAACGGCATGGATCTCGACAAGGAAGACTACGTGGTCAGCATGGACGCGGTCCAGCCGGACTTTGCGATCATCGCCAAGGAGCACCAACAGGAATCGCAAAACCTCGAAGAGCTCGAGAACGAGCACATCAAGGATTCACTGACAACCTTGATGCTGACGGTCGCCGAGAAGGGCTTCGGCAAGCGCACACCGCTGGCGGAGTACCGCATCACTTCCCGCGGCGGCAAGGGCGTCGTGAACATGAAGACCACCGACCGCAACGGCTACGTTGTAGCTACGCTGCAGGTGAACGAAGAGTCAGACGTGATGATCATCACCCACAACGGCAAAGTAATTCGCGTGCACGCCAACGAGATTCGCGAGGCAGGGCGTTCGACGCAGGGCGTGCGGTTGCTGCGGCTGGATGACGATGATTCCGTAGCAGCGGCGGCAGTGCTGCAAGAAGAGAACGAGGAAGACAAGAAGTGATGTAGACTGCATCGTCATAGCATCGCCTTTTCCAGGTCGGGTCAGCGCAATGTCTCTGGCCCGATTTGCATTTATGGCGTAGTGGCGTTATGCACAGTGCTACAATCTTGGCCCTATGAAAATTCCACGTCGAATTTTTTTCCTCCGGCTCATTGCTGTCGCCGCCACTCTTTTTCTTCCCGCAGCCGCAAAGCCCCAAAAGCCGAACGGAACGTATCTGGTTTACGTCGGCACCTATACGACAAAGCAGACCAGCAAGGGGATCTACGCCTACCGGTTTGATGCAACGACCGGGCAGCTTACTTCGATTGGACTGGCGGGCGAGTCTGTCGATCCTTCATTTGTCGCGGTGCATCCGAATGGGAAATATTTGTACGCGGTAAATGAAATCGGCGATTTCAATGGGATGAAGAGCGGGGCGATTAGCTCGTTTGCGATCGATAAGAAGGGCGGAATGCTAAAGTTCTTGAATCAGGTGTCGACGCATGGGGCCGGGCCTTGCTACGTTTCGCTGGATAAAACGGGCAGATTTGTGCTGGTGGCGAACTACGACGGCGGCAGCGTGGCGACGTTTGCGATACAGGACGACGGCAGCTTGAGCCTGGTGAAAGGATTTGTCGAGCATTCGGGTTCCAGCGTGGACAAGGAGCGCCAGGAAGCGCCACACGCGCATTGGATTGGGGTTTCGCCAGACAATCGATTTGCGCTGGCGGCGGATTTGGGGCTCGATGATGTGATGATCTACAAATTTGATGATGTCCAAGGCAAGCTGACGCCGAACAATCCGCCGTACGCCCAGGTGAAACCTGGTTTGGGGCCGCGTCACTTGGCGTTTCATCCGAATGGGAAGTTCGCCTACCTGATCACCGAGATGGGTTCGTCGGTGATTGCTTTCTCGTACTCCGCGCAGAAAGGGTCGCTGACACAACTGCAAACGCTGCCGAACTTGCCGAAGGATTATACGGGGGTGCGGGAAGCCGCGGAGATCGCGGTGCATCCTTCGGGAAAATTTTTGTATGCCTCGAACCGGGGAACCGCGAACAGCATTGGCGCGTATAAGATCGATCCAAACAAAGGCACATTAACCGCCGCAGGCTTATTTTCGACCAAAGGCATGACTCCTAGAAATTTTGCGATCGATCCCACTGGTCAGTTTTTGCTCGCGGCGAACCAAGACTCCGGCAACATCGTCGTGTTTCGCATTGATGCGGCGACCGGAGCATTGACGCCGACGGGCCAGGTCGAACAAGTGCCGGCGCCGGTCTGCATAACATTCATGCCCGCGGATTAGCGCATCGGGCTAGAATGCGCCTCCGGGGGTGATCTATGGTGCGATTCGTCCTGGCGGTTGGGGCGTCCGGCGTGGTTTCGTCATTCACAGACTGGCTCTTCATGGGCAAGTTGTTTCACGGGAAATATCTCGACACGCCGGAAATTTGGCGCATCAAACCCGGACAGAGCGATACGCGATACATAGTTGCCTCTACACTGTTGGGATTCCTCAGTTGCGCGGTCTTCATTTGGCTCTGCAGATGGGTGGACGCACTTACGGTTCGAAGTGAGCTGCACATGGCGGAGCTTGTCTGGGTTGCAGCGGCGGTACCAATCATCTTCAGCAACATTGTGTGGATCAAAATGAATCCGCTGCTCGGCGTCTCCCATTCGCTGGGCTGGCTGGCGCGCTTTGCAATCAGCGCGTTAATCGGCGGCTGGCTCCTCCGTTAGTCGAGCTTCGTGTTGGGAATCCTGATACAATTCCGCGTTTCAATTTAGGTGACAATCCGGGAGAAACAAATGATTCACGGCGGTCGAACACTGGTGGGTGTTGTGTGGGTGCTGGCGGCGACGATGTGTCTGGCTGCGATTGGCGGAGCGGCTTAGGCGGGGGACGGCGAGACCGTGCCGCGCGTGACCCTAAGCAGGCCGTGGATGAGGCTTATACCGCGAAGATGAAGAAATATACGACGGCGCCGTATTTCACTTCGCCGTTGGTGGATTATTTGCCGGCTTCGAAAAATGTGCCTACGCCGGAGGTGGTGCTCGGCGATGTCGCGGGCGCGCCGGGGATTTTGCCGTACGCCGAGGACGTCTACAAGTACATGCGGTTGCTGGAGAAGGCCAGCCCGCGCGTGAAAGTATATTCGATCGGGACGACCGAAGAAGGGCGCGAGATGATCGCGGTCGCGGTGTCGTCGGAAGACAATCTGAAACATTTCGAGGAGAACCGCGCGCGACTCGCGAAATTGGCCGATCCGCGCACCATTCAACTGAATGACGCCGAGGCCGACAAGATCGTTGCGCAGGCAACACCGATTTACTACATCACGGGCACGATTCACTCGCCGGAGACGGGAGCGCCGACGGCGTTGATGGAATTGGCGTACCGGTTGGCCGTCGACGAGAGTCCTTACATTCGCGAAATTCGCGAAGGCACCGATCACGCTGATTACACCGGTCGTGGAAGTGGATGGACGCGACCGCATGGTGGATATCTACCGCTGGCATTTGGCGCACCCCAAGGATTTTTATCCGCCGCTGATCTATTGGGGCAAGTATGTGGCGCACGACAACAATCGCGACGCCATGGGCGTGACCCTGAAGCTGACCGAAAACGTGCTGAATACCTACACCGGGTGGAAGGCGCAGGTGCTGCACGATCTGCACGAGTCCGTGCCGTATTTGTACGACAACACCGTCGGCGACGGGCCCTACAACGCGTGGATCGATCCGATTCTAGCCGACGAGTGGCAAATGATCGGCGCGCGAAACGTGGCGGACCTGACCAAGTTCGGGATGCCGGGCGTTTTCACGCACGGAGATTTTGACACCTGGTCGCCGGGCTACTTGATGTTCATCGCGGCGATGCACAACGGCATCAGCCGGCTGTACGAGACGTTTGGAAACGGCGGCGCGGACACCAAGGAACGAACGCTGGAGCCGGAGGAGTACGCGCGCACCTGGTACAGGCAGAATCCGCCGCTGCCGAAAGCCTTGTGGTCCCAGCGCGACAACAACAATTACGAAGAGACCGGGCTTCTCACTTCGCTGCACTACTTCAACGAAAACAAGCGGATGTTTCTGAAGAATTTCTATTTGAAAGCCAAGCGTTCGGTGGAAAAGCCGAATGCCGAGGGGCCTGCGGCTTACGTCTTGTCGGCGGATGATCCGCGTCCCGAGCTGCAGTGGGAATTGCTGCGGGTGTTGGAGAAGCAGGAGGTGGAGATTTCGCGGGCGACGTCTTCGTTTTCGGTGACGCTGCCGGCGAAAAAAGCCAAGAAGCCCGCCAAGGGCGACGCGTCGAAGGACAAGAATAAGGATAAAGACAAAGATAAGGATGCCGACAACGGGCCAACCACCCGCGAATTTCCGGCCGGCAGCTACATCGTGCGGATGGATCAGCCCTATTCGAGAATCGCGGACGCGCTGCTGGACCATCAATACTGGAGTCCGGACGATCCGCAGAAGACGCCGTACGACGATACTGGTTGGACTTTTGGCGAATTGTTTGGCGTGCAGGTTACGCGAGTCACCGATGCGAAGGTGCTGAGCGCCGCGATGGAGCGCGTAAAGGACGTGCGCGCGCCGGGCGGGGTGAAAGGCGATGGATTGGTTTTCGCGATCAACAATACCGCCGAGCCTACGCTGGCAACGCTGCGATACAAACTTAAGGATGCTTCGATGGAAGCCGCGGAAGAGCCGTTCGAGGCGGGCGGGACGAAGTTTAATCGCGGCTCGATCATTGTGCGCGGCGTCGGCCGCTCCGATCTGGAGAAGGCGCCGGCGAAGCAGGTCTACAAGTCGTTGCGCTGGGAGCTGCTCCCGGCGTGAAGACGCATCCGGTGCGTGCGGCGCGCGTGGCGTTCGTGCACACCTGGCTGAGCACGCAGACCGAGGGTTGGTGGCGGCTGGCGCTCGACGATTTGAAGATTCCATACGATTACATCAGCACGCAAACGGTGGCGAAGATCGACGATCTGAACGCGAAGTACGACGTGATCCTGTTTCCGCCGGTGGGTTTCAACGCGCCATCGTCTGCGATTATCAACGGATTACCGATGGCTTGGGGAAATCCGTTGCCGTGGAAAAACACGCCGGAAACACCGAACCTGGTCGGGAAAAATGATTCGACGGACGATATGCGGCCCGGACTTGGGTGGGAGGGAGTAGCGCACCTGCAGGCGTTTGTGGCGAAGGGTGGAGTGCTTCTGACCGCCACCGATACGTCAAACTTTGCGCTATCGATTGGAATGGGCACCGGCGTCAGCATCAGCGCTGCGCAGAAGATGAACATTGTCGGGTCGGTGTTGGGGGCGCGGTTGGTGGATGCGGCAAGTCCGATCGCTTACGGCTATGCGGAAAAGGTGGCGGTGTATTGCGACAACGGGCCGATCTTTTCGCTCAGCAGTATTGCGGGTGAGCGCCGAAGGCGGAAGCTTGGGAATCAGTCGAAATCGCGGCCGACAGGGCGGGGGACGATTGACGATCCGGACTTCGCGGTGGGCCGGGCTGCCGTTGAGGCTCCCGAGGAGCCGAGTTCGGAAGCTTGGGAAAGCCCGGAAGTCACCGATGAGCAGAAGATGAACAATCCGCGCGTGATTCCGCCGGCGGACCGGCCGCGCGTGATTTTGCGTTATGCCGACAACAAAGAACTGCTGATTTCCGGTCTGCTCGAAGGTGGCGACGAGATCGCGCAGCATCCTGCGGTCGTGGATGTGCCTTCGGGCAACGGGCATGTGGTGTTGTTTTCGATTAATCCGGTTTATCGCGGAGAAACCCGCGGGACCTATTCGTTGGTGCTGAATACAATTCTGAATTTTGACAGCTTGAATGCGGGGCGGAAGAGCGAGGAGAAGTAGCGCGCGATCTTGCGGCCGCGCCTCGGTAATCGGTACACGAACGGTACACGAAGGATCGCCTTAGCCGCTTTGGCGGTGCTCGCGTATGGTCTTAGCTTCGCCTCCAAAGATGACGGCTACAGGTTCGCGGTGCTGGCGTTTTTGCGGGGTTGGAGTACAATCCCGGCCTTATGAAGAGACGCGCGGCGAAGAAATCTGGCGGCAAGCGCAAGGCTGGCACGAGCGGGCCACGTAAACGTGGTGCGTCCAAAGACGGCAAGCTGCCGAAAGATGCGGTCACGCTAGATTGTTCTGCTCAAGGCGCGGGAAGGGCAGGAGCCGTTTCTCGAGGCGGAGTTGCGCGCATTGGTGGGTCCGACGCGTCGCGAGGATGGGTGCATCACGTACGACTTGCACCGCGGGCTAGAGGTGGGCGGAGCGTTTCTACTGCACGAGGTCTGGGCTACCCGCGAACATCATCGTCTTCATAGGCAGACTCCTCATTTCATTCGGTGGAACGCGCGTAAGGACGCGCTGCTGGCGTCGCACGATGCTACGTTCTGGACGCAGATTGCGTGAGGACGCCAAAAAACGCTTTCGCGTGTGTCGCGAACTGTGTTGCGAAGACGGACGCGCTCGCTTCGTCGCTCACGGCAAGAAAGCGTCATCCCTGCATGCGGTTGGGCTAGGTTCGGTTTTGTTTGGTTCGTTCGGCTTCGGGCCGGTCAACTTTCTGGCGGACCTATGTAGTAGCCAGGGCGGCTGCGGATTTTCCATTTGCTTGATCCGTGTTTGGCGATGGCGACTTTAATTTCGTGATAGCCGGCGTCGTTGGTGCCGGTGGGGGCGTAGGTCACGGAATATTGCGAGTGCAGCTCGCCGCCGATTTCGTCGATGGCTTTGTCGATGGAGAGATCCTTGAAGGTGGCGAGATGTTCGCCGCCGGTTCCTGCGGTTGCCAGCTCCAGCGGATTCCCTTTGATTTTGTCCTTCGCGTGCTTTACGGCCCAGACGATGGCGGGCATCAGGTCGCCGCTGCCTAGGCGCGCGGCTTCGGTGTCGGGCGTTTGCACGGTGCCGGGCATTGGCGGCGTGCCGAAGGTGCCGGGAGGGGTGACCTGCGGTGTAGTGTCCCTGGGAGCAGCCTGGAGCTCGGCGCGCGTGGTGGAGAGGCCGACGCTGTAGATGGTGACATTCGCGAGTTGCGCCTGGCGGAGGACCTCGCCGAATTGCGTGCCGCTGCCGACGTCGGTGGCCTCGGACAAAATCAGCATCACGCGGCGCCGGCCGGGCTTGTCGGCGGTGGGTTGCGGCTGGCCGCTGAGCATCTCGACGCCTACGGCCATGGCGTCATAGAGCTTCGATCCCGACGTTCCTGTCTGCAAATCGGTGAAAGTTTTTTCGATTTTGTCGGCGTTTGCGGTGAACTCCTGCAATTTGTCGACGGAATCGTTGAAGCCAATGACCGCGGCTTCTCCCGACGGGCCCATGACGGTTTGCGTGATGATGATGCCCGCCTTGCGAATTTGGGGAAGCATGGCGTCTACGCGCGAGCTGGTTTCCACAAGGACCACGAGTGAGAGGGGATCACCACCCATATCGAAATGCAGGATGTGCTGCGGGACGCCGTTGTCGGTGACGCGAAAGTCTTTGGCGTCCAGAGTATTAATCATCTGGCCTTTGGAGTCGCGCACGGTCACGGGAGTATTCACGAGAGCGACGCTGACGCCAATCTTCGCTTGCGCGGGCGGTTGCTGGACAGCGACGCCAGGTTGCGGCGCGATCGGCCCGGTCGGAGATTGCGCGGCAAGCGGCCAGATGCATGCCATTGCGCCGATGAGCGCCAGCAACAGGAATCGCGATGCCACGTTCATAGCGAAACCTCCCCGCCCAGTGTATCGAATTCGACGCAGGTACGGGGACAAGCGTTGCCGGGGGACCCGCGCAGTTCCTAGAATGGATGATCGACATTTTGGAGAGCGCCAGATGGCAGTACGACAACCGAAGCTGAAACCGATGCATGCACCGCTGGCGCCGCACAAAGACCAGACATTTCTGGACAGCACCGCGGCACGGCCGATTCGCATTTTGGCGGAATACCTGCAGCCGCTGGTGCAGCTCAAGAAGGAGGGCATCGGAGATACGATCGTGATGTTTGGATCGGCGCGTATCGAATCGCGGGAAAGCGCGTTGGCGCGTTTTGGCAAATTGAAGAGCAAGGCTGCGCTGGAGCGGGTGAAAGCGCAACGAACCGCGCATCGGGAAACGCTGCGTGACGCGCGAAGCGCACTGGAGATGTCGCGCTACTACGAACAGGCGCGGGAATTGTCGCGGCGCATCACGGAGTGGGCCATGACGCTGGGAACGCGGCCGAGGCGGTTTGTGATCTGCTCGGGCGGCGGGCCGGGCATCATGGAGGCGGCGAATCGTGGGGCCATGGAGGCCGGCGGCAAATCCATAGGGCTTTCGATCGAGCTGCCGCACGAGCAGTTCGCGAATCCTTACATCAGCCCGGAGTTGAGTTTAAATTTTCACTACTTTTTCATGCGCAAATTGTGGTTCGCGCAGATCGCCAAGGCGCTGGTGGTTTTTCCAGGCGGATTCGGGACGATGGACGAGCTGTGGGAAATGATGACGTTGTTGCAGACCGGAAAGCTGCCGAAAAATAATCTGATCATTATTTACGGCCGGAAGTATTGGGATGAGGTTATGAACCTTCGGGCCATGGTGCGGTGGGGCATGATCAGTCAGAGCGAATACAAGATGCTGCAGTTTGCGGACACCGTGGACGAGGCCTTCGACCGCATTCGCGGAGGGTTGGAGAAGTACCACATGGAACTGGACTCCGACCTCTGAGGTGCATTTTCTCCCGCTTTGTACCCGGTTCTACAGTATTTCCCCTACGGATTTCCAGTCGTCTACCGATGGTGAGGCAACCGCGTCCCCTCTATAGTGGCGTCCTACCCGGCCAGAACAATGAACAGGAGACGCGGATGCAAAATGAACGGCGTATCGGGATGCTGGAATACGGGAAGCTTTTCCTAACGCTTGCGGCTCTCGTCGGGTTTCTGCTCTTCACGGGCGTGTCTCGCGTGAGCGCGAGTGAGGCGGAATGCCAGCACCGCACGGAAAGGGCCGACCACAATTTGCACGAAGCGATCAAACATCACGGCTGGGACAGCAAGCAAGCCGACCACGCACGCCATGAATTGGCCGAGGCCCGCCAGTATTGCTGGGACCAGGACCACAAGTGGTGGGACGTGGAAGGACATTCGTGGAGAGTGGAACACAACTGGGACGATGACCACGGACATAACTAAGACCTAATACAAGAAGACAAGTAAGTTCAGGCGCGGAGGTTCTGCCGCGCCTCTTTTTTTTTGTGATACGGAGTCACGTCAAAAAAAGTGGGGCGCATCGTCGTTCGCGATGCGCCCCGCTCTCGTTTGTCGTTGATGAGAGTTAGTGCGTCGTTACAGGCAGTTCGTCGGAAAAGACCGCCTCGAAGCGCCGCTTTTCGTCCTGATCGTGCAGCATTACGACAGGCACTACGCGCAGTGATTGTCCGCACGAACGGCACTGCGTTACCTCGCCTTGTAAATCCTGCAAGAAACCATCCGTGAAATGGTATTGCGTCCGCTCGCGCCGGGCATTTTTCTGGCCTCGCGTACCGCAGTGCGGACAGGTGAATTCGACTCTGTCTTCCTGCGGATCGCGGTCCAGAGCGGCCCAGCCGGTGCGGCGCACGCCTACTGTTTCGATGTTGCGCCGGTCCATTGGTTCGCCTCCTTCAGATCCACGTCCACATGACATGTGATGCGGTAGGGTGGCGATTTGATACAACTGAATAACTATCTTCTTTTCTGTTGAATGCGAAATGTTTGGAACTTGTGACAGAGACGGTGCGGCGGAAACTCTGAGATGGGTGGTCGGGCTAAGGCCCAGCGCCTACAGGAGTTGGCGGCGTCGCGGTTGCGAAACAGCGGAATCGAGGCGGGGAACTTGTCGGGCGGGGCGGTGTCCAAGGGAGTGAGGACGCGCGCACCTCACATCCCTGCGAGCGCGGCGCCGGTCTCCTGTGTGAAGTAAGCAGGATGCCGGCGCCGCAAATTCTTTCCATTGGTTCGCAGCATTCTTGTGTGGAGATGTGTGATGTCTCGCGTATCCAGTCAGGTTTCCAACGAAAATTTCGGTGTATTGATGGGATGCCTTGTGGAGGGCGATCCCGAGCAGCAGATGCGTCAACGAAAGGTGCGGCGGCGGTCGCTGGTTTTGTCGATCGCGCTGCAAGGCGCGATTCTGGCAGCAATTGTGCTGGTTCCATTGCTCGGCAAACCGGCGAAAATCGCGCTCGCCAATGTGACGCCGGTGCCGCCGTATTACTCGCGGCCCATGCAGCAGCATACTGCGATGCCACAGCCGCCCGGTCCTCGCCCGAGGCTGGAGGAATTCTTTCTGCATTCGATTCCCGTGCTCGTCGTCACTCATGAGCCGCCGCAAGATCCGGGTGGGGATCAGGTGCCGTTCGCGGGTGCTGGAATCGATGTGCCTGGCGCGATTCCTCTGGTCGGCTCGAGGACTCCTGCTGAGCCGACACCTCCGCCACATGTGGAGACTCCGCACGTGGTGCATGTGACGCAGATCGACCCCGCGATGCTGACACATCGGGTCGAACCGGTGTATCCGGCACTGGCGCGGCAGATCGGGCGATCCGGGCGCGTGGAATTGCGGGCGATCATTGGGACCGACGGAACGGTGCAATCGCTGGAAGCCGTTGGGGGAGACCCGATGTTTTACCAGTCGGCGATGGAGGCGGTGCGGCAATGGCGATATACGCCTACGCTATTGAACGGGCAGCGGGTTGAGGTCGATACGTATATTACGGTGGTTTACACCATGCAGCGGTAATCGCGGGAACACCCCCTCCCCCTACCTTTTTTGTAAGTATTCATTGTACAGGTAGTTAAAGGCCTTTGTTTTGATAGACTTGTGCAAGTGTTCATTCTAAATGGGTTACGGTTTGGGGATTTCGGCGTCAAAACAACGTCATTTCGCGACTCAAACTCCAGGGATTTGCGGATCAGGAGGGTAACGGACAAGGTTGACGAACTACGAAGTGAGGGTATTATGGCCTGTGGTAACGTTTTTGTCAAGAACTAATATGGTTACTAGGCGTTACAGGACGGGTTCGCCGGCGTGGCGGCCGATGGCTTCGCGGGTTTGATCGCGGAGGCGGATCAGGTCGTGCCAGCCTGCGGATTCGGGGCTGGGCGACGTGGCACTCGCGACGCTGGCGACTTGGGGGTAAATCGGGGGAGAGAGGGTAATGGTGACGCTGGTGGGGCGGGGGATGTAGGTGCCTTCGCGTAGAAATTTGCGCGTTCCCGCCAGAGAGATGGGAATGATGGGGACGCCCGCAGCTACCGCGGCTTTGAATGCGCCCAACTGGAAGGGGCGAACGCCGTCGTCGGAGGTGAATGTGCCTTCGGGAAAGACGAAGACGGACTCGCCGTTGCGAAGAAGTTCTTCCATCTGTTCGGCTTGACGGAGGCGGGAGCTCTTGTCGGTGCGTTCGAACCAGAGATGACCCATCTGCTTCAGGAAGGTTCCGATAAAGGGCATGTGGAGAACTTCTCTTTTGGCGACGAAGCGATAGGAGACGCCGAGGCCGAGCATGATCGGCAGAACATCGAAATAGCTGGTGTGATTTGCGGCGTAGATTTTAGCGCCGGGCGTATCCATGTATTCCTTGCCGATGACGCGGACGCGCAGGCCAACCAGTGCGAACAAAATTTTAAGGGCTGATGAGGTAAAACGCCCCGCGGCGCGGTGATCTGGAATGAGCGCGACGGCGGCACAGGTGGGTATGATCCACAAAAGAAAGATCACGCCGAAGTAGAGACCATAGAGGATTTCGAGGACGCGGGTCAGAGCCGAGCGGATGGCGCGGCCGCCGCTGCGCATCGCACCCGCTGCGCCCAAGCGGACGATTTGCAGCCACGCCGGTGCGCGTCCGGCCGAGAGCGAGCCTTTGAGGAACAGTTGCCTGGTTTCCTCGCGTCGCAATTTGCCGCTCGACGTTTTCGGGATGCTTCCGGGTGGAATCAATTCAACGCGATCCGGGGGAAGACCGAGGCCGCGAGAGACTTGTTCGGTGACCGTCGCGGCAATGGCGGCGCGCTTGCGAGCATCGCGTTCGCGGACTTCGGCTACGACGATGAGTTTTTCGGTGCCGGAGCCTTCGTCCTTTAGTCCGAAGGCAACGATGCAGCCTTTGCGAATGCCATCGACGCGCGCAGTGAGTTCCTCGACCTCATGGGGATACAGATTGCGACCGCCCTTGATGATGATGTCTTTGACACGGCCGGTCACATAGATTTCGGCGTCAGCGCGATAGGCGCGATCGCCGGAATCGACCCAGGCAGATTCCTCGGGACTCGCTGGTGGGCCGAGGGGGAGCAATTTTTGAGTGGCGGCAGCGTTGTGGTAATAGCCGGTGGTGGCGGAGGGGCCGCGGAACCACAGGAAACCTTCAGTGCGATCGGCAACTTCGTTGCCGGATTGATCGACGATGCGAACTTCGTGTTCCGGCAACGCGGAGCCGGAGGAGACGAAAGAGATCGAGCTAATTTCCGGGGAAGTAGACGGCACGGCGCGCCCTTCGACCGTGAAGGTTTCGCGGTCGATGCGATCGATGAGCGGCGCGCGATTGAGAGGCGGCACGGTTACGGCGAGGGAGGACTCCGCGAGTCCGTAAACGGGAAGATGGGATTCGTTGCGAAAGCCGTAGCGGGCGAAACGCGCGGTGAAGCGCTCCATGGTTTCGGGGTTGACGGGTTCGGCGCCGTTCATGGCGACGCGCCAGGAACTCAGGTCGAGGCCTTCGATGTCTTTGTCGGCAATTTTTCGCACGCAGAGTTCGTAGGCGAAATTCGGAGCCGCTGCGATGGTGCCGCGGTGTTTGTGAAAGGCCCACAGCCAGCGTTCGGGACGCGTGAGGAACGCGAGCGGCGACATTACGCACAGTGGCATGCCGAATTGCAACAGCGTCAGCCACGCGCCGATCAGGCCCATGTCGTGGTAGAGCGGCAGCCAACTGATGCCGACGTCGCCTGGACCCATTTGCACGGCGGTGCCGATGGCGCGCATGTTGGCCAACAAATTCGCGTGCGTGAGTACGACGCCTTTGGGATCGCCCGTGGAACCGGAGGTGTATTGCAAGAGAGCGATGTCGCTGGAGCGGCGGTTGCGGCTGCCGATCAGGTGCGGAGACATCGCGCCTGGGGCGGGTGGCGGGGCTTTGTCGGCGGCTTCGAGGAGTCTTTCCGCATCGACGACGGAGGTGAGTGAAGGCACGCGAGGCTCCAGCAGGTGCGCGACCGCTTCGGCGCGGCGAAAGGTCAGCAGGAGGCAGACTTCCGCGTTGTTGAGGATGGCGGATTGGCGCGCGGCGTACTCTTCGATGCGGTCCGCGCGGAACGGCGGATAGATCGGTACAGGAATCGCGCCGGCGAGAAGAATACCCGCGTAGGAGACGAAGAACGCCCGGGACGTCGGGAGCATCAACGAGACGCGGCCACCGGCGGGGACGCCACGGCGCCCCAACTCGAGAGCGCAACGCTGGGCGGCGGCGTAGAGTTCGCCAAAGGTGAGGGTGAGGTCGCGCTCTTTTCCGGCGGCGTCTTCTTCGGTGATGAGCAGGTGCGCGCGGTCGGCGTCGTGCTTGGCGCGATAGCGCAGTAGGTCGAGTAAAGTTTCTGAGGAGAAGGCGCCGGCTTGAGAGGTTTCGCGCGCTAACTTTTGTGCGGTTACAGAAGCGCGTAGCGCGGAGGGCGCTTCGTCCTCGATATTGCCCGCGCCGGGCGCGCTGACAATCGCGCGAGTGAGGTCTTCGGGAGTGTTGGCTTCCGCGGCGACGCTATCGGGCAGGCGCACGCCGAATTCGGTTTCGAGGCGCGCGAGCAACTCCACGCGTTCCAAGCTGCCAAGTCCAAGATCGCGGTCCAGCAGAGACGCGGAGGTGAGCATGGGCAGCGCGCCCTGGCTGCCCAATTCGACGAGCAGGCTGCGCACAATGTCGAGCACGCGCTCGCGTGTGCTGGAAGTGTCGAGTTGTGCAGCGGTCGTCGCCACAAATTTCTTCGGAGGGGACGGCTCTTCGGCGAGAGGCTAACACGCGCCGAAGTCGATTCCTATGGTGGCATCGCCAATGTGTGCCTGGGATTCACTATTTGTGAATCCCGTGTGAATGCTTACGCCGTTTTGTGTTTCGATTGCGCGAGCGTAAATCCCTTCGGCAGCAGCGTTGTCGAAAGGTCCACGCCGGAGAGATCCGCGCCCTGCAAATCGGTCTCGCGCAAAATCGCGACTCCCATATCCGCACCAGTGAATTTCGCGCCGTTTACATTGGCGAGGCGCAGGTTGACGTTGCGGAGCTGCGCGCCCTGAAAATTGACGTTGGAAAGATCGCAGCGGAAGAACTCGATGCCGCTGGCTTGGGCTTCGCTTAAGTCGGCGCCGGGCAGGATCGCTTCGGTCAAGTCGGCGCCGCGCAAGTCGGCCTTGTGGAAGTTGGCGGCGGAAAGATCGGCGCCTGGGAGTTTGGATTTGCGAAGATCGCTCTCAGCGAAATTCGCGTTGCGCAGGATCGCGCCGCTGAAGTTGACGCCGCTGAGGTCGGCGCGAGACAAATCGGCGCCGCTCAAGTCCGCGCGTGTGCCGCCGTCGCGTCCACGGAAGAATTTTTCGTGGGCGTCGAGAATGTCGGTCAATTGCTTTCCGTTGTGCTTGATGCTCTTTGGTTTGCGCAAGCCCATGTGGCGTCGATCCTCGGATTCCAACGTCTATTCTACTGGATGGCGGGCAACCCTGAAAGCGTTGCCGCGCTTGGTAGAGACCACCGCGTTAATCAGGCGCTAGGGCTGGGATTCTGGGTTGCACGGATATCAAGCGGATTAGCTTGTTACCCCCCGAGCTTGGCGTTGCAGGCCTGACGTTACCTCAGTCTAGATTGCCGTCCTTGACATCTCTCGCCAGGTAGCTCTAACCTTCGAATAATCGTAAGAGGACGCCACCCATGAAACACCAAATCGTAAGGTCCGATCTTCCCGTTCCCCACGGGACTATCGGTCTCGCATCTCTGCTGCTGCTGTTCGTTTTGCCGCCGACTAGCCATGCCCAGGCTGAGCTGCGTGCAGATAAACAAATCCTCCTTGAAGCCATACATGGTATGGAGACTATAAAAAAGGGGCCTGACGACAAACTCTACGTCCTCACTCGGTCAGTTAAGCCCCCCAGCGCGCTCTGGATATCGGATTACTCCGGGTCGTCTATGCGTCAAATTCTCAACGGTGGATCGGAGCCCACAGACCTCCGCTTCCCGAAGGACTTCACGGTGGATCGAGATGGAAACGCGATTGTCGTGGACGGTTTAATTAAGATTTTTTCCAGCGATGGAAAGCTGCTCAGTTCCTTTCCGTCCGATAGGCCGGAATCCGTAGGCGTTTTGAGCGACGGCAGGATTCTTGTCAGCGGATTTCCTAGGGACAACTTGGTGTCTGTTTTCGATAGGCAGGGAAGGCTTTTGGGTGGCATTGGGATCCCAGTGAAAATCGACGAAGACCGCCTTTTTAATGCTGTTCTGAATAGGGGAACCATTGTTGTCGACAGAGAGGACAACATCTATTATGTCTTTCGCTATATGCTTACGCCGATGATTCGCAGGTTCAAGTCGGACGGAACGCTGACTGCCGAATGGCATCTAGACGCTGGAGAGGTACCGGAGCAAGTCGAGGCAGCGGCCACGGTGAAATATCAGGAGAACAAGAAATCCGGGAACTACGGAGGTGTGCAAGTTCTGACGGCCGCCGCTTTCGACGAGGACTCCAAGACGCTCTGGGTGGCTTCGGAAGCTAGGGTCTTGCAGCTCGATAGTTCAGGCAAGACGATTCGAAGCTTCGACTTGGTCCAGCCCGATGGGGTACCGGTTCAAACGTCCGGGCTTCTCGTGGACCGCGATTTCATCCGTGCCGCCGGGCCTCTTCATGGAACGTTCGAGTTCTTCAAGCCACGTTGAGATAGTATTCCGCGTACCCAAAATTACTGATCAAAAGCCTCTTCGGCTCAACTCCCGATGAGCCCAGCACCCCGCGCTTGGTCGGCGCTCGTGGGCTTGTGATACTGTGAGCCAAATGTGAAGGGAGTCGGTTCGGTGGGAGTGTGACGTGAAACTGCTTTTGCGGTTGGCATTGGTGATGGTTTTTTTCGGGGCGGGAGCCGTGCTCATCGGCGCGGCCGCTGCTACGCCGCAACTTGTACTGACGCATGTCAGTGTTGTTGATTCGACCGCGAACGCGTTGCGGCCCGACCAATCGGTGGTCATCGTCAAAGGGCGTATCGCGGCCATCGGGCCGTCCGCACGGGTCAAGCTGCCGAAGGACGCACGCATCGTTGACGGCCAGGGGAAATTTCTGATTCCGGGCTTGTGGGACATGCATGTTCACATTGCTGGACTGAATGCGGACCCTGCCTGGAGCAAACAGGTTTTGCTTCCGCTACTGCTCGCTAACGGGGTTACCGGGGTGCGCGACATGGGCGGCGATCTGGATACCCTGCTTACGTGGAAGCGCGAAATCGAAGCGGGCACTTTGCTGGGACCTCATATCGTTGCCTGTGGACCTTTCCTCGTGGGTAGCGGGAAGAAAACGGCGGAGCAATATCCAGTCGCCAATGTGGAGGAGGCGAGGGCCGCGGTTCGCGATTTGAAGCGGCGTGGCGCGGAGTTCATCAAGATTATTTCGGTGCCTTCGAAGGAAGTGTTTTTTGCGGTTGCGGACGAAGCCAAGAAGCAAAACATACCGTTCGCGGGGCATCTGCCATTTCAGGTGAGCGCTCAGGAAGCTTCCAATGCGGGCATGCGCAGCATCGAACATCTCCTTTACAGCGCGTTCTCGCTGTCGTTTTCTTCCAAGGAGGACGACTTACGGGCCCGGCTCATCGCGGCCGAAGACAAGGGCGACTCCGTGGGGTGGGAACAGATCGCGCACGAGTCTGACGCGACGTACGATAAGGAGAAGGCCGCACAACTGTTCCAAACGCTGAAACGAAATGGAACCTGGGTCACGCCTACACTCGCTTCTCTGGATATTACGGCGCATCCGGAGGACTGGAGCGCAGATGACCCGCAACTGGCGTTCGTGCCGCCGTCGCTGGCGAAACAATGGCGAGACTCGATGCAGGATACGGAAATGAAGGTGCGGGCCGCGTGGCTGGCGAGGCAAGCGGCGAATGATTGGCGGCTAACCGGTGAATTGAATCATGCTGGAATACCATTGCTGGTTGGGTCGGATTCGCTCGATGCGTTTGTCATTCCAGGCGAAAGCTTGCACCGGGAGTTGGGGGAGTTGGTCCGGGCGGGTTTGACGCCGGCGGAAGCGCTTTCGGCGGCTACCAGTGGAGCCGCGACGTTCCTGGGTCGCGAACACGATCTCGGTACGGTCGAAACTGGGAAGATCGCCGATTTGGTGCTTCTTGACGGCAGCCCGCTGGAGAGTATTGCGAATACGCAGAGAGTTAACGCAGTGGTACGCGCCGGCGTCTATTTGGACCGTGCCGAGTTGGATAAACTGCTGACGCAAGCGAAGGCCGCTGCCGCGGGGGCGACCTCGACGAAATGAATTCGTTGTATCCGGTTGGGTTGCGTAGCCGTACGATAGATATAGGTTCGACGAAACGACAGGTGCGATGAAACGAAGGCGCAATTTTCGATCGTTAGGCATTCCCGGAATCGCGGTTCTCGCATTTGCGCTTGCGGCGAGTTGCCGCGGAGTTGCGGCCCAATCGCAGGACACCGAGAACGAGATCATCGCCAATCTTGCGGGCGGGCGCGTGATCGTCCACGTGACCAAGGATGACGTGATTGTTTTTGCTGCGATTGATCATCCGGTGGAGACGGGATCGGTGCCTCCGCGCTTCGCGGACCTCGATAGGACGCACATTGGTGTGCTACTGGGCGCGTCGGAATGGCGATTGCCTGCTGATCCTAAACCGATTCGGTTGGACCGGGACTATCAGAGGATTGGGAGGCGAGACCCTAAAAACCAGTCTGATCCGACGGGAGCCGAGCCCGATCTGGAGACTTTCGGGGTGTCATTTCTTGAGACGCTGCGGCCGCTAACGAGTCAACTGCATCACAAAATCGACATCGCGAGTGATGAGCCGCTGTTTGAAATCGTGATCATCGGGTTCGCTCCCAATCACTACGGTCCGGAGGTCTGGACGGTGGAGTATCGCATCCAGCAGGAGCAGGTTGGCGTGCGCGCGGAATATTGGCAGACGCGGATACTTCGTCCACGGTTTACGCAGTTGTATCCGCCAGAGAAGCATGCGCCACGCACAATTGTGGAGGCGCGGTATCCGTCGGACGTGAAAGCGCCGACGGTGATGGAGATGATTCAGGGGAATGACCCGCGGGTGGCGCAGCTTCGGAACGGCGAGCCACGATTTGGCAAAGTGCTGGAAGTTGTCGATCGAGGGCAGGCACAGAAGGCCGCTTCGGTTGATGCCGAAGATTTCATGCGCGCGCTATTGCCGCTGATCGCGGGCAAGGCGATGTTTATGCTCGGCAAAATGGACGAGGAGCACGGAGTTGATTGGATCGTGCCGCCGGAAGAGCCTGTTGAGAAAACGAAGAAAGACGACAAAGACCGGCCGCCAGAAGCGCCATCTCTGCGAAAAAGACCGCAGAGGTGAGCGACGGGATGGGCGTCAGTCGCCGGTAGCGGTCACACGATTGGCTTGCGCGGCGATGTCCTTCCGGTAATGCATGCCATCGAAATGAATCATCTGAATGGCGTCATATACGATCGCTCGGGCGGCGCTCACGGAGGATGCTGAAGCGGTTACACCCAAGACGCGGCCGCCGTTGGTGAGGATGGAATCGTTGACGAGCTTGGTGCCTGCGTGCAGAACCTTAACACCGTTATGTTGATCTATATCGGTTAGCCCAGTTATCACATTGCCAATCTGAAACTTGCCCGGGTAACCCCCAGACGCAAGTACGACACAGAGACTGGCACCGGATTTCCAGCGCAGCTTTGATGGTTCGAGGTGGCCGGCGGCGACGTCCGACAGAACTTCCGCAAGATCGAAATCCATGCGTGCGATGATTGCCTGGGCTTCCGGATCGCCCAGGCGGCAATTGAACTCGAGCACTTTTGCTCCGGAAGCCGTTAGCATCAGGCCGAAGTAGAGGAACCCCTGATATTTTACGGCGTCCGCTGCTAGGCCACGGATTGTCGGCTCGACGACATCGCGCAAGATAGCGTCGCGCGTTGAGGGAGACAGCAAGTCGTCAGTCGAATAAGCGCCCATTCCTCCGGTGTTCGGGCCTTCGTCGCCGTCGTTTACTTTCTTGTGGTCGCGCGTGGGAACGAGCGGAGCGTAGCGTTCGCCGTCTGTAAGTATAATGAAGGAAAGCTCTTCGCCGCGGAGCGCTTCCTCCAGGAGGATGCTGCGCCCGCCGGGTCCAAATTCATCGCGCAGCATTGCTCGTTCGATAAAGTCGCGTGCGGAGGTGAGATCTGGCGCCAGGAACACTCCTTTGCCGGCGCATAAGCCGTCCGCTTTGATGACCACTGGCCAGTCCACGCTGTTCAGCGCCGCGAGTGCTTCTTGAGCTGACTCGTATGCTCCATACATCTTGGCAGTGGCGATATTGTGGCGTTGCAGGAATTCCTTTGCGAAGATCTTGCTGCCTTCGAGCTGCGCGGCTTGCTGAGAAGGAGCGATGATCGGCCAGCCTCGGCGCGTGAAGGCATCGCCGATTCCGTTCACGAGAGGCAGTTCGGGGCCGACAATCGTCAGGTCCGGCCTGAGCTCATTGGCGAGAGTAACGAGCTTGGGCACATCTCCTGAATCGACGGCGATGCACTCTGCTTCCGCGGAAATCCCCCCGTTGCCTGGGACACACCACACTTTTTCCACGCGTGGACTTTGCCCAAGTTTCCACACCAGCGCGTGTTCGCGGCCACCGCCGCCGACAACTAAAATCTTCATAGAACCGGAGCCTCTTCGCTGATTCTTCAGGAAAGATAGTCGTGTACGTGGGACGTGTCAACTCGGACGGCAACTATCATGGAGGGACATGCGCGGTGCGCGCATTAGCGAGGGTTCGTAAGGGCGTGTGAGTTCGGAACGATTTTTATGCGGATCCAACGGCGCGGATCGGGATGGTTACACCAGTGGAAGCGTCGGAGGATGCGAGCATATGGCATCGCCCGTCGAAGATTCCGCCGGGATCAATGACCATGCACGGAGAATGCACTTCGCCGGTGACCACGCCCTTGGCTTCAATCTCCACGCGACCTTTGGCAAATATCACGCCATCAAATCGGCCGGCGATGACGACGCGATTGCCTTCAATTTGACCCTCGACTCTGGCGCCTTCGCCCAGGACGACGGTCTGCTCGGATATGATATTTCCCTTGACCCTTCCATCGATGCGGAACGTTCCTTTTAGTTGAAGCGTGCCTTCGAGCGTCACCCCTCGGTCGATGAAACCCGTCCACTCTTCACCGCTGCCATCCTTTGAAGTTCCGGGCCACTTCCAAGCCATGACAACCCCCATCCGACACTTCTACTTTAGCCGACTGCGGAGACAAGTCAACGCGACGTGAAATCTAAGTTGTCGAATGAGGCCACTGAACCAACGGACATCGCGCATCCGAAGCGCGTTTGCCTTCGCGCTATTTCATCTAAGCGGTTATTTCATCAGGCGATCGTATAGACCCATGAGCTGCGTGTCGTCATAGTATTCGAGAATGAGTTGACCGGGGCGCACCTTCGTTTTCTGGCGCAGAAGTGCCTTTGTTCCCAAGTGCCGTTGCAGCTCCTCGAGCGCCGCACGAATATTAGCGTCGACATGGATTTCAGCAGTCGCGCCGCCGCCGCGCGACCGCCGGGAAGCCAAGCGCTCAATCTGCCGAACGGTCAGTCCTCCCCGGGCAGCCCGCTGGGCATAACGCATGCGCAGTTTGGAGTCTTGCACCGCCAAAAGACCACGCCCGTGCCCAGCCGTGAGCTTTCCTTCTTCAATCCAGTCCTGGATGAGGGGCTCCAACTTTAGCAAACGGATGGCGTTTGCGACCGTGGCGCGATCCTTTCCCGTGCGCTCGGCAACTTCTTCCTGGGTCAGCTGGAATTCGTCCATCAGACGCTCGAAGGCGCGGGCTGCTTCGATCGCGTTCAGGTCTTCGCGCTGGATGTTTTCCACCAGCGTCATTTCAAGCGCAAGTTCGTCGGGTACTTCGCGAATGAAAACGGAAAGCTTCGTCAAGCCGGCGCGCTGGGCCGCACGCCACCGACGCTCCCCCGCAATCAGCTGATAGCGGCTACCAATCGAGCGAACTACGAGAGGTTGAATGATGCCGCTGGCTTTAATGGAGCGAGCCAATTCGTCGAGAGCTTCCTCTCGAAAACGCGTGCGAGGCTGGAAGGGACTGGGATCGATAAGGTCAACATCAATTTGGAGCGGCCCGCCACCGGCTGAGGCGTCCCGCGCCTGCGCTACGGCAGCGCCATTCGATGCAGTTGGATACGAAGAATCGGATGGCGCGGGTGCGACAGGGACCTGCGGTTCAGGCTCCCGAATGAGCGCTCCGAGCCCCCTTCCCAATGCGTTTCTCGTCATTAAGAATTACCTCCTGTGCGAGTTGTGTGTAGCCCTCGGCCCCTTTACTGTGGATATCATAGAAAATAATAGGCTTACCGAAACTTGGCGCTTCGGCCAGCCGGACGTTTCTCGAGATCACTGCTTGGAAAACCTGGGCCCCGAAGAAACTCCGCAGGTCTGTAGCTACCTGGCGAGACAATGTGGTCCGCTCATCGTACATTGTTAGCAGAATGCCCTCGATTTCGAGCTTTGGATTCAGCGTACGCCGGATCCGCATTAGCGTGTCCAATAATTCTGAGACTCCCTCCAGAGCGAGATATTCACACTGGATTGGCACTAATACGGAGCTGGCCGAAACAAGAGCGTTTAGCGTGAGCAAATCAAGGGCCGGCGGGCAATCGAGGATGATGAAGCGATATCGATCGCGAATCCCATTCAACATCCCTTGAAGTTTGTATTCACGATGGTCGGCGGTGACGAGCTCGACGGCCGCTCCGGCAAGGTTTTTGTCGGCGGGCAACACATCGAGGCCCTCTACTTGAGATTTCTGGACAATTTTGTCGAATGGTTCGCCCAAAATCAGGGAGTGGTAGAGCGTCCTACGTGATGGATCTTTCGGAAAGCCGATAGCAGCGGTCGCGTTTGCCTGGGAGTCGCAATCGACGAGGAGTGTTGATTGCTCGGCGGCGCCAAGGCACGCGGCTAGGTTAACAGCAGTGGTGGTTTTTCCGACGCCACCTTTTTGATTTGCAATCGCGATGATGCGCGCCAAGAAAACCTCGACTGGCGAAAATTTAGCAAAGCCTTGGGGCATATGCAAGAAGTTTCACGTGAAACGGAAGGTCGTAGTCGAATTCTGAGGAAATTCTTAGGCGCGCCGAGTCGCCTGCTTTACGTGGAACCTCGATGCCGCCGCACCGCCCAAATTCGGCCTAATCGCGACAGGCAAAGCGCGATGTTTCTCTTGTGGGACTCAGTGAGCGGGTCTTTGTAATTGATTCTTAGTGAAGGGGCTCCGACTGGTTCCACGTGGAACGCACTCGGACCTGGAGCTCACCGGCCACGGGCAATTGTCAGCTCAATCCACTACTTGGCTGGACGCTACTTATGGAAAGTGATCACTACAGACATCGAATTGAGTAGATCGATCGTTCCACGTGGAACCCGTGGCCCGAGGCCATCGAGATCCCGCTAGCGAAACACGGCAACTCTGTTTCACGTGGAACACTGTTCAGATACGCCATGAGTCAACCTCCCCGTTCCATGTGGAACCAGTGGCTCGAGGCAATCGAGACTCGCTAGCGAAACACGGAAGCTCTGTTTCACGTGGAGCGCTGTTCAGATACGTTGTGGAAATCAATTGGGGTGTTCCACGTGAAACGAGGAGGGCTCAGGTTCGTGATGACCCGCTAGAGAAACACGATTAATTCAGTTTCACGTGGAACAGGTCAGAACACGCCACGTCCTATTATCACCGATGATTCCATACGTCCCGAAAAGAGAGCAATTTACTTCGTTTTGTTTGGAAGCCAGAGACTGCATGTTCACAAAATGTAAGGATGCGAATCAGAGGAGAGGAACTCTAGCGGGGAACAGCGAAAATCTCCACCCTTACGTCGCGAAGAGGGATGAATGCCTGCTGGCAGACTTTTGCGGCTCCCAACACATTCATTTTGCGGCTCTTAGGCCGCTGCTTCACTTTTTCTCGTTCCAATCAAAAGGAATCGACGTAGAGACTGTGGGATCTGAATAGGTTCACGCCATTCCCAGGCCGGAAGCGCCTTAACTTCTTCCACGTCTCGCCCACCGATCCAGAGCAGAACTCGTTTCGCATCGACGTGAGGGGAGGAGGCCCATTTCAAGAACGTTGGAAATTCACCGACCGCGCGGGCGCAGACGAAATCAAGGGGTGCCAGCTCCTCACCCAAGTCCTCGTAACGGCTGACGATGACTCGAGCTCCTGTCAGTCCGAGCTCACGAACCGCCTCCGCCAGAAAAGCAGCTTTCTTGACATTCGATTCAACGAGAAAGAGGTCTAGTTCTGGGCGCACGATCTTGAGAGGAAGCCCTGGGAAGCCGCCCCCAGAGCCCACGTCGGCTAGCCGACCATTGTCAAGACCTACAACTGAGGCCGCAAACATCGACTCGCAGAAGTGGCGGTACAATATCTCCAGCGGATCGCGGATGGCGGTCAAGTTTACGGCCTCGTTCCACTTCAACAGTAGACCCATATATTGTTGAATTTGAAGCACTTGCTGTTCACCGACGCTAAGGTGAAACTCCGCAAGTGCGCGACGAATCGTATCGGACGAGGGAACTGGGGGCACCGCAGGAGACATAGATTAGGACCTCAGTAGGGATTGGCCATTTCTGCGACTTGTTCATTAACTTGTGTATTATGAATAAGATAGCGCGGCCCAGCAATTCCGGCAACAACATCGACAGCAGCGTGCCATACCATGACAGGAGTCAGGCTGTTGAAGCCGACGCGAGCGATCCCGAAAATCAGCCCCAAAAGCGTGGTTCCCAGAAGCCCGCTTCGTCCTTGATAGAGATGAGCGATTCCGAACAGCAAGGACGATATCACGACCGTGGTCCAGAGAGGCAATCCCGAGCGAGTTAGCGCAGCCATCACGAAGCCCCGATACAAGAATTCCTCGCAAATGCCCGCCGTCACGGCCAATGCAAAGAACGGAACGCGCTCCTTCGCTGAGCGGGGCAGAATTCTCTCCGCGAGAGCTTGTAACCTTGCGCGCGCCTTTTCTGGCATACGGCCCATACGGCGCAGATTGAGCCACTGCAAAGTGGCAAGCATGCTGCCACCTACGATTGCTGCAACGGCCGAACTCACGAGACTCCGCGTAGACAAACCGAGTTGGATGGCGCCAAAGCCGTGAGCCCAGGCACGCCATGCTGCGACGCCGGCAGCGAGCCATTGGAAGGCGATTGTTGAGGCGTACAGCGAAATGCGTTCCCGGTCGCCGACAATCGGTTTCGCTAGAAGCTCACGCAGACGGTAACGGCCGCGCCACGGCACGATCACACCAAGGAGGAAAAAAATCAGCCAGATGTCCCAAGGCATCCGGCGATGAGAGCACGTTCCGGAGGGAGGCGCAACTTTGAGTTGTCGAGGATTCCTTCGAATCATTTCGACAAGTCACGAGCGGAAGGATGCGGACATCTCTATAATGCATGGCGCGACAATACCAAACGCAGATGGCTTAACGCAGATGAGAGGTGGAAACAGTGGCGGATAGCGTGAAATTGACATCGATGGCGAAGGCAGCGGGATGCGCCGCGAAATTGAATCCGGCGACGCTCGAAGCTGTGTTGCGAAAACTTCCACGGCAAGAGAATCCGAACGTGCTTGTGGGTTTTGACACCAACGACGACGCTGGAATCTATCGATTGACCGATGAATTGGCGCTGGTACAGACGGTCGATTTTTTCACGCCGATGGTGGATGACCCCTATCTGTTCGGCCAGGTCGCGGCAGCAAATGCGTTGAGCGATGTCTACGCGATGGGTGGCCGCCCGATCTCTTCGCTTTCACTTGTTGGATTTCCAGAGAAAGGCGATCCGGAGATTCTCGAGCAGATCATCCGCGGAGGCCTGGCGAAAATGCAGGAAGCGAAATGCAGCGTAATCGGCGGGCACTCGATTCGCAACGAAGACATGCTTTTCGGTTACGCGGTAACCGGCGTCGTGAATCCCGATCGCGTTTGGCGAAATGTCGGCGCGCGCGCGGGTGACGCACTGCTTTTCACAAAACCATTGGGAAACGGTGTGATCGCCACCGCGCTGAAAAAAGATCGCGCCACTTCCGAGTCAATTGCCGCAGCGGTCGCTGCCATGACTACGCTGAACCAAGCCGCGGCGGAAGCGCTGCGAGAAATCGACGATCAATCCGCGACGTCGCGGCCGATTCACGCGGTTACGGACGTGACGGGATTTAGTTTGCTCGGCCACGCTCGCGAAATGTCGCTCGGCGATCCCGGGCGCGGCGTTGACGTTGTTTCGCTTGAATTCGATCACGCCGCCTTCGACTATTTTCCGGGCGCTCTGGAAGCCGCCCGCGATGGCCATCTTTCCGCCGGGCTGAAGAACAATCGCGCCTTCATCGGCGAATGTGCGGCGTTCGACGCGGGTGTTTCGCCGGAATATCAAGACTTGCTGTTCGATCCGCAAACATCGGGAGGCTTGCTCGTGGCGATCGCGCCAGACGCAGCCGACATCGCGCTTGGCGCGCTACGACGCCGCGGAGTTGTGGCGCATCGCGTTGGCCGCGTCGTTGCGAAACGCTCACCGCTGATTTTTGTGCGCTGAGCTTTCCGGCCCAGCGACGCCTCCTATACACTCCCAGCATGGATACCATCACACACGGAATTGCCGGCGCCCTGATAGGCAAAGCGATGTTTCGCGGCGACGAAATGTTTGCGTTGCGCCCAATGAATCGGGGCCGGGTGATCACATGGTCGTTGATGCTCGGCGCGATCTTTCCAGATTCCGACGTCTTTCGCGAAACGTTTTCACACAACGAACTGCTGATTCTGACCTGGCATCGCAGCATCACGCATTCCTTGATTTGCCTCCCGATTTTCGCGCTGGCGCTGGCCGCACTAACGCGTTGGTTCGTGCGCTGGCGAAAATGGGACGCGCCATCATTTGCGGCGCTGACGGGGATTTACGCGGTGGGCATTGCCAGCCACATTTTCCTGGATCTAGTGACTTCGTTTGGCACGATGATCTGGTCGCCGTTGCGATGGTCGCGACCGGCGTGGGATTTGATTTTCATCGTGGACTTCACACTCACCGGAATTTTTCTCGTGCCGCAAGTTCTACCTTGGGTTTATGGGACGCCCGAAGGCTTGCGGAGGCGCGCGCTGAATACCTGGCTGCTTTTCGTGTTGGCTACCGTGATCATCTCTGGGATTGCACAAGTCGTAGGGGCGCCGATCTCCCTCGAAGCCGTTCTCGTGGTGATCGTTATTTTGGCAGCCGTCTTCCTGCTTCCGGCGACGCGCGGTTTTGGTTTGAAAGTGAAGCGCGCGTCGTGGAACCTGGCGGGAGTTGCTGTCGCGGCCTGCTACATCACCGCCGCGTTTTATGCGCACAAAGTCGCATTAGCTCGCGTGCAGGATTTCGCGGCGTTCCAGCATCTTGATGCTCAAGCAATGGGCGCTCTGCCGCTGCCACCGTCGCTATGGCACTGGGATGGATTGGTTCGCGCGCCCCGCGGAGTGTACGAAACTCGAGTTGATTTCGGCGATGCCACCGTCAACGCAGGAGCTCCGCAGGATTCCGCGCACGCTCCTTCGATCGAGTACCGCTTTTATCCTGACGCGCCGGCAAATTCCTACATTGAAGCCGCGAAGCAGCTCCCGCAGGTGCAAACTGTTCTGTGGTTTTCGCGTTTCCCGGTGGTACGTTTTCACAAGGAGGGCGGCGACGCCGTCGTGGAAATTTCCGACTTGCGCTTCCCGCACCTGAGGCCCGATCGGCCGGCTGCTTTCACTTATCAAGTACGCTTCGGTGCCACTGGGGCGGTGTTATCGCAGGGTTGGGCTAAGTAGCAGGCAATCCGGTGGGCAGCGGTTCTCGTCTAGCGACGCTTTGCCACGTCGGCGGGGTGAATCACGACTTGTCGCTCTTCGCCTACGCCGACACTTTCGGTGCGAATGCCAGGAATCTCTTTCAACGTCAGGTGCACGATGCGTCGTTCCCGCGAAGACATGGGGTTCAAGCGAAATGGCTGCTTGGAGGTCTGCACGCGCTCCGCAGCGACCCGCGCGGTCATGCGCAGCTCTTCAAATCGCAGCGCGCGATAGCCGCCGGAATCGAGATGGATCTTATCGTGGAAGGCCGGCTCCAGGCGTAGCGCACGATGAGCCAGGTGTTCGAGCGCTTTCAGGAGTTCCGCGCCGCGCTCCAATAGCAGCTCTTTGTCTTTACCATCCAGATCAGCAACGACTTCCGCGTCATTTCCAGCAGCGCCCTCCGGCGCGATTGCTCGCACCGTCACCTTCAGGTGAAAGCCGGCCGCGCGGATCGTGTTCTCCAGAAATTGTCGCAGCGTCTCGGCAGCGGCCTCGCGATCGAGATGTCCGTCCTTGATGAGTTCTTGCGCCATGGTGTCCTTGCGAGAATAGTGCTCGAGTGAAAAAGAAATCGG
Source organism: uncultured Acidobacteriota bacterium (assembly GCA_963729285.1). Classification (GTDB taxonomy): domain Bacteria; phylum Acidobacteriota; class Terriglobia; order Acidiferrales; family UBA7541; genus Acidiferrum. Next base: position 71,672 of record CAVSNL010000009.1, on the reverse strand, counting down.
CGATCGCGGTTACGATTTCTTGCCCTTAGCAGCTTTCACGGGCACGGCGGTAACTGGATGCGTGCGATTTAACCACCATTGCTGCAAAATGCCAACCAGGCTGCTAGTGAGAATATACACCGCCAAGCCGCTGGAAATTGGCGAGATCATGAAAATGCCGGCCATCGTGACCGGCATGATCTTCATCATCATTTGCTGCTGCGGATCGGTGGAAGTCATCGGCGTCATTTTCGACACCAGGTACATCGATAAGCCCATGACGATCGGCAGCACGTAATAGGGATCCTTTGCCGACAAGTCCGTGATCCAGCCAAACCACCGCGCGTGGCGCATCTCGATGGCATAGCGAAGTGTAGTGTTCAACCCAATCCAGATCGGCATTTGCAGAAACATCTGGAAACAACCACCGACCGGATTGATGCCTTCGCGGCTGTAGACCGCCATCACCTCTTTATTCATTTCCGCTTTGCGCGGATCACGCATCGAGTATTTCTTGTACTTGTCCTGGATCTGCTTGATTTCGGGGGCGACACGCTGCATCTTCAGCGTCGACTTGTAACTGGAGATGCGCAGCGGGAAAAGCAGCAAATTGATGACGAGCGTGAGCACCACGATCGCCCATCCCCAGTTGGGAATGTAATTGTGCAGCCACTTCAACCCGTGGAACAGCGGATCGGCGATGAATTCCAGCCAGCCGAAATTCACCAGCGAGTGCAACGGCGGTCGCATCTTCTTCAAATCATCGTAGTCTTTCGGACCGACGTAGACGCGCAACGCCGAGGGTTGTGTGGTCGCGGCTGCCACCTGCGGAACCGGCTCCTGCGTATCCTTGCCTTCGACCTGAACTGTTCGCGAGTCTTTCCAATACCGAGTTTCCAGCGCGCCGCGGGGCGCGCCGGCAACATCACCGAGACCGCTTCCGGCCGGCAGAAACACCGCTGCGAAATAGCGATCCTCGATTCCGGTCCAATCCTTGCCGCCTTGCCATACGCCGGGAGCCCATTTTTCCGGGCCGTCGAGTTTCTTGGCCGCGATATCTGTAAGCTTGCCGTTTTCTGTGTAAAAGACGGAAACCGTGTCGATCGGCGCAGGATTCAGTACCGTCAAATCGCCGAATCCACCCAGCCACCCTAGCCCCGCGGCTACTGGGGCGCCGTTCATTTTTACGGATGTCTCGACGTGAACGACGTAGGTGTGATCGAAGCGGAAGTGCTTGGTGACCTCCAGGTGGCCGTCGCTCCACGAAAATTCCGCGTCGGCCGGAGCCTGCAAGGTGCTGGCGGGCGACGAAATCTGATACAGGCCGCCATTTGCGGCGGATTGCATCTCCACATCATCGAGCACCAGCGCAAATGGCCATCCGCCAGTCTGCCGCGCAGCGTCTGGATGCACGACATCCAGTACCCGCTGGGGCTTGGAGTCGTCCATATATTTCTTGAGCCGCCAACTCTTCACCACCGCGCCGCGATTGGAAAATTCCACGCGATACAGGTCATTCTCGACGACGATCGTGCGCTCTTGGGTGTCGCTCTTCGCCGCTACGCTTACCGGCGCCGGCTTGGCTCCGGAGATGCCCGTGGCCGTCCCCTTCGTGCATGGCAGTTGGCGCGTTCGTGGAGGGTGACGCTGCCGGGTTACCGGGGACCGCTGGCGCAGTCTGAGCCCCACGATTCGCCTGGGGAGGGAGGATAGGAGCCTTCGGGGAGAAGAACCGTGCCCACAGCAGGATCACGCCCATCGATAGCAGAGACGCGGCCAGCAGGCGCATCTCGTGACCAAACTTGGGTTTCTTATCCAGCTCGCTCACGTAGGAACCTCGTGACTGGTCGCCGCAGAGTGGCGAACGTCCTGTGCCAGTGCTTCAGACTCGTCCCAAGCTTCAGGAACTGGGTCGTACCCAAACTTGCGCGAAAGCGGCTGGCAGCGCGCCAGCCGTTTTAACGTGAGCCATGCGCCGCGCGCCACGCCAAACCGTTCAATGGCTTCGTAGGAATATTGCGAGCAAGTAGGCTGGAATCGGCAACTCCCGGCGAATAAAATCGACAAATATGCCTTGTAAAACCGTAGCGCAAACAAAGCTGCCCGCTTCCCGGTGGCACCGAAACTCTTGCTTGCCCTGAGAAACGAAGGGCTTGCAGGACAAGGGCTTACCGTGAGTGTCGAGGGGCCGTGGCCACAGGCGACGACGCAGCCATACTGCCTCGATGACGCCGGGTTTCGACGCCCAAGTTTTCTAGCAGGCTGCGGAAGAAGTCGGATTTGTCATCCCGAACCCGCGTCGTTTGCGGGTGAGGGACTGCTGTTCGCAAGAAACGCAATGACTCAGTTTCCGCAGACTGCTCGGATTCAGCACCAGCCGCAACAAATCCGCCGTCACAAGCGCAAACGCGGCCCGCTCGACCGACTTCTTCGGGTGAATGACGATGTCCCATCCTGCAGGTATCTCCTGGCGATGACAGCGCACAATCTCTCGCACCCGCCGCCGGATGCGATTGCGCACTACCGCGCCGCCCAGCGCCTTTTTGATGCTGAACCCGAAGCGGCTCTCCGGCAGTTGGTTCGCGCGAAAGAAAACAGTGAAGTGGGAATTCGAGCGGCGTTTGCCCGTGCGATACACAGCATCAAATTCTCCCCGCCGCACAATCCGCGCCGTGCGGGGAAACTTCAGACCCTCCGGCTTACTCGGGCGTGAGCCGATGGCGTCCCTTCTTGCGGCGCGCCGCCAGCACTTTGCGGCCTCCGACGGTCTTCATGCGTACGCGAAATCCGTGCGTCTTCGCGCGCCGCCGTTTATTCGGCTGATATGTTCGCTTTGGCAAAGCAATCCCCCTCTAGTTCCTATTCCGGTTCCTGCGATTATTCCCTGCTCATACTACGTGGCGCGCGAATTCGTAGTTTCACCGGCCGCGCGCCTCGCGTTGTCCGCGCAAATGGACATACGTCGACAAGCCGCATCAGCGGCCTATTCCGAATCAATAAGTGTAGTCGACCCTCGCGCACGCGGTCAAGAAAACTGCGGGGTAGCTTACAGAGTGCGGAAAAGTGAGACGAGCTAAGCCTTGAAGAATCCGTGATCCTGGCAGCTTAGCCCAATCGATGCTTATGGAATTGTCATTATCTGGTTATCATGTTTTTCACTTTTGAGGTCGGCACTGCCGCGTTGCGTCTAGTCACCCTTTGGAGAAAGTTTGTGGCCACAAATCCAGATACAAGAAACATCATTTCTATCTTCATTTCCTATTCCTGGGACGATGGAGATCACGTAATCTGGGTCAGCCAGCCTTGCCGGCGCGGCTTCGAGCGAGACGGCATCGACGCGATCATCGATCAAACCCACCTCGCTCTTGGTGCGCGCACGACTGAATTCACGGAACGTTCCGTACGCGACAGTCGCTACGTGCTTGTCGTTTGTTTCAACTATGACAATTGAGTGATAATGCGACCCGCGGTTCGACAATCGCCTGAAGAGGGCAGATGTTCCGAGGCTTACGAAGGCATAGGTGATTTTTTACATCTCTATCCAGCCGGCCAGCTCTCTAAATTATTAACGAGGCCTCGACTGGAATCCAGACGCTAAGTTCATTCCAGCATTCTCGAGAATCGGATGAGGAACCTAGACGAGTGCTATTCCCGCGACGCGCTCTCATCCGGGCGTATCGATTTACATGGATTCATACTTGGGAAACTGCATGTGCAACGCGGATTGGCCTTTGACGATTTCCGGAAATTTAATTACCCTCACCTGCACGGTCCGTTTCGAGCTTGTTTCCCGGTTAGCCACCCCCGCCCCGGTCTCGGCTCGCTGGCTTCAACCATTCCATCCGCCACACTCGGTGTAGCCGAAACTCTTTTCCTAGATCCCATGATTTTGGAACAGCGGAAGAGGCTGGCGGACACAGCCAATTCTAACGAAATTCGGTCGCGCTGCAGGGTCTAAGTCGGACTTTCGATTGGCATACTTTGGCTATACGCTTCGCCTCGACAAGGAGTTCAGGAGAAATGCGCGATTTCAAAACCTGGAACAGTGTCGACTGTTCATGATCTCCGTCCTACGTGCTTGTTCAAGGATGGCTTCTATTTCCATGTCGTGACGCGCGACTGCAATCGAGACGGCAATGAATAGGATTCGCTGGCGTTAGAAGATCGACAGGCAGAGTCGCACAGAGCGCTGGGTTCTTTTTCTAGGAGTGGCCAGTTCGTTCATCAATCGGGCATTCGATGAGATCCCACAGTTGGGGGATTTCGAGTTCACGTGCTGGAAATTGGCTAGATACTGCGACTGGAGCAGTTGAGCTTGCAGGTCGAATGGCCCGTCGTGGTGTGTTTTCCCCGACAGGTTGCGATTACATTTAGCCTTAGTGGAATCGATCGCGCCCCTCGGCAACTGACCTGGCCAGAGGACATTCCAACTACAGGAATGTCGTACCGTCCGGACTCGTTGGCTGTCAAGATCGGACAAGACCTTCAGCGTATTCGACGAGAGTGGACTTGCGCCTCAACGACCTTGAAACGAGCGGGCGCGAACTTGCTTTAGTCGAGTCCGCGCTAGAAATCTATTTCAAAACTCGGCTGGCCGGACCCACCCCGACCCCGCCTCATCTCTGAGTCAGGCGGCGAGACCAACGTTCCGACTTCTCTTTCGCGGCGAGTTACTCCCCTTCTAACGTCACATGCACTTCCTTCATTTCTGTAATTTCCGTGATGACGATCGCGTGCGTCCCGTTGCGCTCAAATACGATCCCGGTCGCGCGCACATATTTGCCCACGAAGGGCATCAGCTTCTTGCCGCTGATCGTAATCCGGCATTTTGTCAGAGATAGGCAGATACAGGTCGCCATCCTTGGTCAGAATAACGAGCGGCGAACCGGCCCTTACGCATCCCAGCACGCACTTCATACTCAAGTGAGTTGCGTTTCCATCGAGGTTCTGAATGGGACATGCAATATCTCGAACCAAGCCCTCAATCGTGGCTTTCGACTTATTTGCCCGGGCGTCTTCCATCGATGTTTTCTGTGGAGGCGGGAGCGCTGCCACGATCGACGCAACACCGCAGCCGGCCAGCAGGCAAAGGCGCAGAATTCGCTTCATCCGTTTCTCCTTGCCAGTCACGTCAATCGCGGAGTTCGGCGATCTTCGTTGGCGCTCTTATAGCAAAAACTTCTTTGAATCCACTCCAGGTCGTCTTAAGAAACTCGACATCCCGAAGACGGATGCTATGTCGCCCGGTCACAAGGCGTCAACAGGTCTAGCAGGCTGCGGAAAAACTCGAAAATATGTCATTCCGAACCCCGTTCGGTTTTTGAACGGGGTGAGGAATCTGCTTTTTCCTTGGTTTCCTTGCGAACAGCAGATCCCTCACCCGCAAACGACGCGGGTTCGGGATGACAAATCCGACTTTTTCCGCAGCCTGCTAGGATGCGACCATGCCCAGGTTCGGTTTGTGAACCTGGGTCTTGCGGTTGACCTTTTCTCTCACTCCTCCACATCCGTCCAAATTGACCGGTTTCGCCGCGGCGTTCACGTCCTGACGCTCTCGTCCCCAATTGGCCCTTGACAAACGATTACCAACATGCTACTCTGCTTCGTGTTATCACAATCATTAATTCGAACGCTTGCCGCTCGCCCCGGTTCCTCTGACATCCGACTGCCAAATGCCGCTCCAACTGTAAACCCTGTAGAATCCGCACTTACGAAAATGGCCGCGTAACTCCTTTAGAATCCGCACTTCCAAAAACATTGAACTTAAAGGTCTTTAGAATCCGCACTTACAAAAAAAGGCGGGGGGAGGGGGTAGACTGTTAACCAGCCGATCTCTCCATCGACAGTCCCGCACGCCGAGTCGGTCCGCGCGTCGGTCTACCTCCGCGGCTTGCGATTGCTGCGCTCGCGCAGTACTGTTACCCGGCCACTTCATGTCTGGGGACAACAGATGACTTCAGCCTTTCGCGCAACAAGTTTTCTAACCGCTTCCTTCGCCGCGATTGTTTGTTGTTCTGGCGGCCGCAGGACAGCAAGCGACCGCTCCGGCGACGGCCGAAGGGGATTTCGTCGTCCACAACTTTCAGTTTCATTCGGGCGAGTCGCTTCCGGAGGTGCGGCTTCACTACACCACGCTAGGAAAGCCGGTGAGAGATGCTCAGGGGCGCACGACGAATGCGGTACTGATTCTTCATGGCACGGGCGGCAGCGGTCAGCAATTCCTGCAGCCATATTTTGCGGGCGAGTTGTTTGGTCCGGGGCAACTGCTGGATGCGACGCGCTACTTCATCATTTTGCCCGATGGAGTCGGACACGGGAAATCGTCGAAACCCAGCGACGCCTTGCACGCGCATTTTCCGCAATACGATTACGACGACATGGTGGCGCTGCATTACAGACTGCTCAATGAAGGCCTGAACATAAATCACCTGCGGCTCATCTTTGGCACATCCATGGGATGCATGCATTCGTTCGTTTGGGGCGAGACGTATCCTGACTTTATGGATGCGCTGATGCCGATGGCTTGTCTGCCAGTACAGATCGCGGGCCGCAATCGAGTCTGGCGCAAGATGGTGATGGACGGAATCCGCAACGATCCCGATTGGAAGGGCGGCGACTATGCGGCAGAACCTCAGCAAGGTCTGCGAACCGCGCTCGATTTGCTGCTGATCGCGGGAAGCGCGCCACTGCCGATGCAGAAGAGCATGCCGACCCGCGACGACGCCGACAAATATTTGGATAAATACTTTCACGATCGTATGCCCGGGCTGGACGCCAACGACTTGCTGTATCAAGTGAACGCTTCGCGGAATTACGATCCATCGCCCAATCTGGAAAAGATCAAGGTGCCGGTGATGTGGATGAATTCGGCGGACGATTTCATCAATCCGCCGGAACTGGGAATTGCCGAGCGCGAAGCCAAGCGGCTGAAGAACGGCAGATTTATTTTAATTCCCGCAAGCGAGAAGACTCATGGACACGGAACGCACACCTGGGCGGTGATCTGGAAGGATCATCTGGCGGAGTTGTTGCAACAGACAGCGCGCTGAGGATGCTTAGCGCCGAAGTTCTTCGAGCATGCTCGTCGGGTGCCCGCAGAATGACAAGTTTGTGGCTTACGGAACATCACTCCGCGCGCAGCGCTTGCAACGGATCGACGTGCGCGGCCCGTCGGGCCGGGATGTAGCAGGCGGCGAGCGCCGCGACCGCCAGCACCGCGGCAACCATGCCAAAGGTTGCGGGATCGGTAGGCGTCACGCCAAACAGCAGACTCTTTAGCGCTTTCGTAAGCGCAAAGGCGCCGAGCGCTCCGGCCGCAACACCCACGAGGGCAAGCGTCATCCCCTGCTTCAGAACCATCCAAATGATTTCCGCGGGGCGCGCGCCCATCGCCATGCGCACGCCAATTTCGTGAATTCGCTGGCTTACCGACAAGGCCATGACGCCGCCAATTCCCGCCGCCGCAATGGCCAGCGCCAGCAGCGCAAACAACCCAAGCAGATTCGCAGTCAAGCGCGGCGCCGCAATGGAATCGGCACGCACTTGCTCGAGCGACTGAATGTGTCCGGCAGGCTGATTCGGGTCCACCTCGTACAGGTGTTGGACCGCCGCACGCGCGATATTCATCGGATCGCCCTGCGTCCTGGTAATCAGGCTGGGCGCCATCTGTGGGTATTGCGCGTAGGGAACATAAATGAGGTCCTTTGGCGCCTGATCGAGCGTGCGCTCTCGGACATCACCGGTAACCCCGACGATTTGCGTCCACTGTTTGCCATCGTCGAATGATATGCGGCGCCCGACCGGATCCTGATCGGGAAAATAGCGCCGGGCCAGGGATTGGTTCACGATCGCGACGCGCGGTTTGCCAGGACGATCTCGACCGTCAAATGTCCGTCCGCTGAAAATGGGTATCCCGAGCGTCCGGAAATAATCGGGTGTGACGACGTTGAATTCCGCCGTGGGCTTGGCTTCTGAGGCTTCGCCCTGGTGCCCCTCGATCAAGTATTCATTGTTGGCTGCCGGCGATTTGTCGAGCGGGAATTCCCCCGACATCGCAGCGGAGGTCACCTGAGGCATGGCCTGGATTTTTTCGAGGAGCGAATCGGAAAAGCCGAGCATCAGCTGGTTCGACGCGTCCATGCCTTTGTCGGACATGTAGCGGGAGAAATCCAGACTAATTTGCATCGTCAAAACATTCTCCGGATGGAAGCCGGCGTCCACGCGCTGCAAGTTGATCAGGCTGCGCACGGCGAGACCAGCGCCGATCAACAATAAGAACGAGACGGCAACCTGCGCGACGATCAGCGTGCTGCGGGCTTTGCCGCGCGACGCGCCGAGCGTTGCTTGTGTGCCGCCTTCTTTCAATGTGCTGACCAGATCGCTGCGGCGGGCGAGCGCCGGCGCGGTGCCGGTCAAGATGCTCACAATTCCGGCGATGGCCAGCGTGAAGAGCAGCACCTGCGCGTCCACCTGAACTTCGTGAGCCCGTGGCGTGAACCGCGCGACGTACGCGGTAAGCAATTGCAGGCCGTTGGTAGCGAGGAACAAACCGAGCACTCCCCCGCCGAGTGCGAGCAGAAAACTTTCCGTCAGCAACTGGCGGAACAGTCGAACGCGGCCCGCTCCCATCGCCGCGCGCAAACTCATCTCGCGTTCACGGCGCACCATCCGCGCCAGGTTTAAGTTGGCGACGTTCGCGCAAGCAATGAGCAGCACGAAGCCTGCCGCAGCCAGCAGAAACAGCATGGTCGGCTTGGCCTCGCGGGTAAGCTCGGTTTTCAGTGGCGAGGCCTGCATCTTTGGCGTGATGTCCTTCGCATAGTCGTCTGGATATTCGTGTTGCATCGAGGCAGCGATCGTGGAGAGATCGGCTTCGGCCTGCGCGGGCTTTACCCCCGGCTTCATTCGCCCGAAAAGCCGCAGCATGCGCCCCTGGCGATTCGCAATCAGTGCCGGATCGGACCGGAATGGGCAGGCTACCGACGGCATATAAACGTCGTTTTGTTCTGGATATTGCGGAAACGGCGGCAGGATGCCGATCGACCGTGTGCGGTTTGTCGTTCATGCGGAAGGCTTTGCCGACCACGGTCAGATCGCCGCCGAAACTTCGCTGCCAATATTCGTAGCTGAGCAGAAGCACCGCTGGAGCGCCCGGCTTCTCGTCGTTGGGCTCAAACATTCGCCCCGCCAGCGGGCTTCACGCCAAAGAGATCGAAGAAATTCCAGGAAACCACGCCGGTCTCCACGCGCTCTGGTTCGCTGCGGCCCAGCAGAATGAATTGCATGTTGTGGTACTCGACGATGCCATCCAGGCTGCGATTTTGCCGGCGGTAGTCGTTTAACTCCGGCACCGAGGAACGTCCAACCCCGCCGGCACGCGCCGTGCGCTGGTTCAGCATCAACAGGCGCTCACCATGTTCGTAAGGCAGAGGCTTCAGCAGCACGGCATTGACGACGCTGAAGATGGCGGTGTTCGCGCCGATACCCAGGCCGAGTACGACGATCGCCGCAATCGTGAAGCCGAGATTCTTGCGCATCATGCGCAGCGCGAAGCCGGCGTCCTGGCGCAGCATCGAGAGGTGTTCCTTCGGCGCGGTTGTGAAGATTCCCTTCGCCGTTTCCCACCACAGCCGCCAGACGCCCATTTTGTCGCCATGGCGTTCCGCTTCCGCACGCTGCTCCGCGAAAACTTGTTCCATCTCCGGTCCATAGTCGCCGCGAAACTCTGCAGGCAGCAATCGCAGAAGCATCCGAAAACGGCGCGCGTGGGGTCCTGATGTGGTGTTGCTCATGATTACCTCTCGCGCCGGGCTAGCTCACGCGGCGCGCAAACATTCGCTCTTACGCCAGCTGAGTTTTCTTCAGCAGCCGCCGAGAACGCGCCAATGCCACAACCTTCTCCAACCGTTCCGCTTCCGCCGCGGCGACATCGCGGCCCTTGGGTGTCAGGCGGTAATAGCGCCTGCGCTCATCGTCGTGTATCGCGGCGGGACGCTCGCGGCGTTCAGCGATCAGACCATCGTTCAGCAGCCGCTTGATAATTCCATACAGCGTGCCCGTGCTCAGCTGTACTTCGCCGCCGGTGCGCAGCGCGACTTCTTTGAGGATGGCATATCCATGCAGATCATCGCCGGCGAGCGCCAGCAAAACGTGAAACATAGCGGGCGTAAGGGGTGCCGCCGGTTCGGGAGTATTAGGCATGCGTTCTTTCCGAAGCAGGAGCCTTACTGCATCGTGGGACACTATATCGTTACACGCCATAGTACTGTCAAGGGAAATCTTTTCAAAAGTAAATAGTTGTCCGCTGCAGATTCGAACCACGAATGGAATCGCGGCGGCTGTCCTTTCCCCGCTGGCAACGCATCTAAATAAAGACACTATGAAAAACCTGACGCGTCGTGAACTGCTCAAGCTCCTTGCTGCCGCATCATCGGCGGAGCTTGCGTCGCTTGCTTTGCAAGGCTGCGGTGGTGGATCGATCATCACGCCAACGGTGCCAGCGACTCCCGCGGCGTGCTCCATGGTGAACGACATCCAGCATGTCGTGATTTTTATCCAAGAGAACCGGTCTTTCGATCACTACTTCGGAAGTTATCGCGGCGTGCGTGGATTTGCGGATCAGAGTATGGCTTTCCAGCAGCCTGATCCATCGAACACGACAAACGCACCCATGGGCACACTGTTGCCGTTCCATCTGGATACGACCACAACGAATGCGGCATGCACGCACGACATCAGCCACGATTGGGTGCCTCAACATCAAAGCTGGAACAACGGCGCGATGAATGGCTTTGTGACTTCGCGTCTTCCGATCAGTCCGAACGACGCAGTCCTGAGCATGGGGTACTACAATCGCGCGGATCTTCCTTACTATTACGCGCTCGCCGATGCTTTTACGATCTGTGACAACTATTTTTGTTCCGTCATAGGGCCCACAGATCCAAATCGCCTCTACACTATGGCGGCGTCTCTCGATCCGGACGGGCTCAACGGCGGGCCTGTGCTGCAGACGATCGTCACGAATCGCAGCGCTTTCTACGGCAAGCTGACCTACACGACCATGCCTGAGCAGCTTCAGACCCGCGGCATTTCCTGGAAGGTGTATTCGTCGCCGGACGAAACGATTCTCGGCGGGATTCTGTCGGACAATGTGCTGTCTTATTTCAAGAATTTTCAGGATCCGACGTCGGTGCTGTATCAGCACGCATTTGGCCCGCAGTTCCCAGTGGATTTTCTCTCCGATATTGCATCGGGCAACCTGCCGCAGGTCTCCTGGATCATTGGATCCGTCGTAACTTCGGATCATCCGCCCGCGCCCTCGCTGTTCGGCGAGAATGTTCTCTCCCTTATTGTTAGCGCGCTCACCGCAAATCCCGCACTTTGGGCAAAGACCGCGTTGTTCGTCACATTCGACGAGAATGGCGGCTTTTTCGATCACGTCCCGCCGCCAACCGCGCCCCCCGGTACGCCCGGAGAATTTGTCACTGCGCCTGCCGTGCCGGACCCGACGATCGTCGGCACTCCGCCGGTCTCCGGCCCGATCGGCCTGGGTTTTCGCGTTCCCATGCTGGTGATCTCACCTTTAAGTCGCGGCGGATTTGTTTCGTCTGATCCTTTCGATCACACGTCCGTACTGCGGTTTCTCGAGACGTTGTTTGGCGCTGAAGTGCCGAATTTGAGCGCGTGGCGCCGCGCGGCGGTGGGCGATATGACCAGCGCGTTCAATTTCAAGGCGCCGGACCAATCGATTCCAAACTTACCCTCTACGCTTGCGGCGATTCCGCAGATTATTCAGGAATGCACAGCGAATCTGGCAGGTACGACGCCATACGTTGTGCCGAGTCCCCAGTCTACTCCGACCCAGGAAACTGGCACGGCCCCAAAGCCCAGTGGCGTTTGCTAGTCGTTGCTAATGGACGCCCAGTGGCGCAGGCACTTTGTCCGTGTCCCAACGAAGCCGCACCTGGCCTTAACAAATAGGGCAAGCGCCTACCGTCTAGCGGGCAGTTTCGTGGCTGGCACGAATTTCCTGCCAGCGCCGCGGTCGCCTGTTGGCCTGCAAAACTTTCTTGCGAAGCCGAATCGACTTCGGTGTGATCTCCACGAATTCATCGTCGGCGATGAATTCAATGGCCTGCTCGAGGCTCAATTGGCGATGTGGAATCAGCCGAATCGCTTCATCCGCGCTGGAGGAGCGCATATTGGTCTGTTTCTTTTCCTTGGTGACGTTTACATCCATGTCCTGCTCGCGCGAATTTTCGCCGACGATCATGCCTTCGTAGACTTCGATCGCAGGCCCGATGAAGAGTTCCCCGCGCTCCTGAATGTTCCACAACGCAAACGCTGTCGACGGGCCGGAGCGGTCCGCGACCAGCGCACCTGTGGGGCGCAGGGCCATCTCGCCCGCGTAGTCGGTCCACCCGTCGAAAATGGAGTGAATCAATGCGGTTCCCCGCGTGTCGGTCAGCAACTGGCTGCGCAACCCGATCAGTCCGCGCGACGGTATCTTGAAATCCATGCGCACACGGCCGGAGTTGTGATTGCTCATCTTCAACATTTCTCCGCGCCGCGTGCCGGTGGTCTCCAAAATGATGCCGATGAAACTCTCCGGGACGTCGATCACCAGCCGCTCAAGTGGCTCGAGCTTTTTCCCGTTTTCGGTGCGCACCACGATCTCGGGCTTGCCGACCATCAACTCGAAGCCTTCGCGCCGCATCGTTTCGATCAGGATCGCGAGCTGCAGTTCACCGCGGCCCAGCACGCGAAACGATTCCGGAGTCTCCGTATCTTCGACGCGGATGGAAACATTGGTGAGCAGTTCTTTCTGCAGGCGGTCGCGCAAATCGCGCGATGTCAGATAATTGCCTTCCTTGCCGGAAAGCGGGCTGCTATTCACGGTGAAAATCATAGCCAGTGTCGGCTCGTCGATCAGCAGCGGCTCGAGCGGCATGGGATTGCTCAGGTCAACGATGCTCTCGCCGATCTGAATGCCTTCCACGCCGGCAATGGCCACGAGGTCGCCCGCAACGACGGTCTCGGCTTCATCGCGATCGAGTCCGCGGAAGGTGTACAACTTCGTGATGCGCGTAGACACGAGCTTGCCGTCCAATTTGCTGATGCCTACATCGGTACCGCGCCGAATCGTGCCGTTAAAGACTCGTCCAATCGCGATGCGCCCCAGAAACTCGCTGTAATCCAGGTTCATCACCTGAATTTGCAGTATGCCTTCAGGATCACCGGGCGGCGCCGGGATGGACTTGACGATGGCCTCGAACAGCGGCAGCAAATCTTTCGAATCGTCTCCAAGCTTCCGATACGCCACGCCGTCGCGCGCATTCGTATAAACCACCGGGAAATCAAGCTGATCTTCCGTCGCGTCCAGATCGATGAACAGGTCGTAGATTTCATCGAGCACTTCCGCAGCCCGCGCATCAACGCGGTCGATCTTGTTCAGCACGATCACCGGAGGGAGCTTGGCGGCCAGCGCCTTTTGCAGCACGTAGCGCGTCTGCGGCAGCGGACCTTCGCTGGCATCCACCAGCACCACAACCCCATCCACCATGCGCAGCGCGCGTTCCACTTCGCCGCCGAAGTCGCTGTGGCCTGGCGTGTCCACGATATTGATTTTCGTGTCGTGGAAAAACAAGGCGGTGTTTTTTGCGAGAATGGTGATGCCCCGCTCGCGCTCCAGATCATTGGAGTCCATAACGCGCTCGACAACCGCTTCGTTCGCGCGAAAAATTCCGCTTTGACGCAGCATGGCGTCAACGAGCGTGGTCTTGCCGTGGTCGACGTGGGCGATAATGGCGATGTTTCGAATATTTTGGCTCATGTGTGGCGTTGCCGTGAATTGACCGCTCCGCCCTTCGAACCAGCTATGGGCAGAGCAAAGACAAAAATAGCTGCTGGAGAACAACCAGCAGCCCGGACGAATCTCCTTATTCTCAGGTGCGGTCGAGCAAGCTACAGTTTATCAGACGCAGCGAATTGCGGCCAGCATGGTTGTATACTGCTTTGCGCCAAAATCGAGCGATACCGGCTCTTGGCGAATGGAGAAGAGTGCGCTCATTTTTCCGCGGGTTCCTGATCGTCGCCGCCTCTCGCTTTGGTCGTTGGCGGCCGTGTTCTCGCCCAGTCTCCGCCAGAATCTTCCTCGCCATCTTCTGCGGGCCCACGCGCCGAAGTGCATGCCCTGAAAATTACGATTCTGTCCACGATGCTCGCCGACGACGGCATCGGGGAGTGGGGTTTTTCCGCTCTGGTGGAGGCGGACGGCAGGAAGATTCTGTTCGATACTGGCGCGCGCCCCAATACCGTGCTCGAGAACGCGAAAGAATTGAAGATTGACCTCAGCGACGTGCAAGACGTCGTTCTCAGTCATTTTCACGACGACCATACCACCGGGCTGATGACGCTGCGCCGCGAATTCGCCAAGACAAATCCCGCCGCTCTCTCTCGCGTGCACGTCGGCAAGGGCATCTTCCTGGAACGTCGCGGCCGCGACTTCAATCCCATGATCGCGATGAAGAAAGAATATGAAGCAACGGGCGGAAAGTTCATCGAGCACGACAAACCGGAAGAAATCCTGCCCGGTGTGTGGCTGACCGGCCCGGTGCCGCGAACCTATCCCGAGAAGAATTATTCCGCGGGCATCGAGGTGAAGGAAGGCGACGCCTGGGTGGAAGACAATGTTCCCGAGGATCAATCTCTGGTATTTAACACTTCAAGCGGCCTGGTGCTACTGGCCGGGTGCGGCCACGCCGGCATCATCAACACGTTGGAATATTCCCGAAAGTTCATCCGGCCGGCGCCCGTAGATGCCGCCATCGGCGGATTTCATCTCTACAACGCGAAAGACGAGCAGTTGGATTGGACCGCCGACAAGTTGAAGGAATTTCAGATCGTACAGATTCTGGGCGCGCATTGCACCGGAATCGAAAGTGTCTATCGCCTGCGACAACGCCTCGGACTCAGCCGGCACGATTGCGTCGTCGGCACCGTCGGCGCAACCTTCGATCTGAAAGACGGCATCCATACAGGTCGCATCGCACAATAAAGGTGAAAACCGCATGTTTGACGCGCCTCGCGTCGACAATCAGATTTTCCTCCAAACACGTGATTTCAGCGCTCTGGGCGGGCGTCGCAAAGAGAACATCGCGCGCGCCATCTTCGTTCTAGCCACAACAATTCTTCTTTTCGTGCCGCGCCACTCCGCCGCACAGCAGACTGCCTCTGACTACTCCGCTCGTTTCGACAAGACCGAAGTCATGATCCCAATGCGCGATGGCATCCGCCTGCACACCGAAATCTATACGCCAAAAGACGCGACGCAGCCGCTCCCCATCATCTTCGAACGCACTCCCTACGGAATCTCCGCCTCGAACAATGGCTACAGCCGGATGCTGTCTCGCTACGACTCCATGATGCCCGACGGCTACATCTTCGCCTTCCAGGACATTCGCGGCCGCTACGCCTCCGAAGGAAAATTCGTGATGCTGCGGCCCATTCACGATCCCGCCGATCCGAAAGGCGTGGACGAAAGCACCGACACCTACGACACCATCGATTGGCTCATTAAAAATGTACCGCGCAACAACGGCCGCGTCGGCCTCGACGGCATTTCCTACGACGGCTTTCTCGTCACCATGGGCATGATCAACCCGCATCCCGCGCTCAAAGCCGTCTCCGAACAAGCCTGCATGGGCGACACCTTCCTCGGCGACGATTTCTTTCACAACGGCGCCTTCCGCCTCAGCTACGCATTCGAGTATTCCGCCCTGCTCGAAACCTCCAACGAGAATTACAGTTTCTCGTTCGATCGCTTCGATCTCTACGATTGGTATCTGCGTCTCGGCGCGCTCCCAAACGCCAACGCGAAATACTTCCACGGATCCATCCCCACGTGGAACGATTTCATAGCGCATCCCAACTACGACGATTTCTGGAAACATCACGCCGTTGCCTATGGCCTGAAAGAGCCAACCGTTCCCAACCTGAACGTCGCTGGCTGGTGGGACCAGGAAGATTTCTACGGTCCGACCGCCTTGTACGAGCGCCTCGAAAAACTGGACACCCACAATCGCAATTATCTCGTCGCCGGACCCTGGAACCACGGCGGCTGGGGACGCGGCGACGGATCCACTCTCGGGGACATTTCTTTCGGCAGCGACACCGGCGTTTACTTTCGCCAGAACATCGAAGCACCATGGTTCGCCTTCTGGCTGAAAGACAAAGGAAAGCTCCCGCTCAAAGAGGCTCTATTATTCCAAACCGGCAGCGACACCTGGACCGCTTTCGATTCCTGGCCACCGCGCGAAGCCCAAACGCGCAATCTCTATTTTCGCGAGGACGGCAAACTTTCCTTCGACGCGCCGCAAACCACGACAGCAGAGACTTCTGACTCCTACCTCAGCGATCCCGCGCATCCGGTTCCCAATCGCCATCGCCCTGTGGACAAGACCTATCCCGAAGATCATCCCGGCAGTTGGTACACCTGGCTCGTTCAGGACCAGCGCTTCGTCGACCAGCGCCCGGATGTGCTCACCTGGCAGACCGACGCGCTCACCGAAGACGTTACCCTCGCCGGCAAAATCACCGCCAAACTTTTCGCCTCCACCACTGGCAGCGATTCCGACTGGATCGTCAAACTCATCGACGTCTATCCCGAAAAAGTCGCATCCGACTGGAGACTTTCCGGCTACGAACTGATGATCGCCGATGAGATTTTTCGCGGCCGCTTTCGCAATTCATTCGAAAAACCGGAACCCATCACCCCGGGCGAAGTGACGCCTTTCATCATCGACCTTCACACCGCGAACCACGTCTTTAAAAAGGGTCATCGCATCATGGTGCAGGTGCAAAGCACTTGGTTCCCGCTCTACGATCGCAACCCGCAGAAATTTGTACCCAATATTTTCGAAGCCAAAGAGAGCGACTACCAGAAGGCCACGCAGCACATCTATCGCTCCAATCGCTTCCCGTCCAGCGTGGAGATTTCCGTACTTCCCCCCGCCAGGCCCACGGCTGCCGCGATCCCGCCGCAATAGTCACCGGCCGCCGTCAGCAGTCAACGGCATCCGTACATGAATTGTTTTCATGTTCCGCCTCGGTCGCCCCGGTTCTTCCCTTTGTTGAACCGCTTGCTCATTTGCCCAAGGAATCTGACATTTGTCGCAATTTTGTAAAATTTATCGAGAAACCACGCGATTCGCCCCATTAAGGTGCGCAAATTGCCTGAACCCGTATATGATTTCTGCGATTGCTAAGAGTTTCTTTCGTTTCTTTCACCTCAAACCGGAACCTTCGCTCAATTTTTTCGTATCTCCTGAAAACGCTTGTTCCCCTGGTACGTCTATCTGACTAAGCGTGGGGTGTATGACCACTAACCTAGGTTCCATGATTGAACCCGACGCGGCCACCGGAGCTGGCCGGATGCTACAACTCCCTTCGCGCTACATTCGCTTTGGGCCCTTCCAGATTGACCAGCAGCGCCGGGAAGTCACCAAGAGCGGTTCCCGGCTCAAACTGCAAGGCAAGGTCTACGAGGTATTGATCGCGCTGATCGAAAAGCAGGGTGATGTGGTCACTCGGGAGGAGTTGCGCGTCCGCCTATGGCCCGCGGAATCGCAGGTCAACTACGACGCCAACGTCAACACCACCGTGAACAAGCTCCGCCAGGCCCTCGGGGACTCCTCCGACAAACCGCTCTACATTGAAACCGTGCCCCGCAAGGGCTACTGCCTGATCGTGCAGCCGGAGTTTGCCGACGCTCCCCTGCCATCTGGTCTCGTCCCAGCAAATGGTCAAAATGGACACGCGCGTGCCGCGGAAAAAAGCTCGCCAGCGATCCGGTCCGATCTCTGGATCACCCTGGGAGTCATCGCCTTGATCGTTGCGGGAATGCTGCTTGGCGCCGGCATCACCAGGCTCTGGATTGCCCACTTCGCGCAACCATCCCTAACGCCCTGGCCCTAACGCCCTGGCCGTACACTCATAACCGACCCGTTGTAGGGGCGGGGCTTGCCCCGCCCGGCCTTTTGTCGATGCATCTCAGGGGGTCGGAGCTTTAGCTCCGACATCTGTCAGACACGCAAAATCGGGCTTCAGCCCCTGAGGAAACTCTTCTCTTTCTGTCTTGCCATTTATGAAAGGGCTTCTAGTGTTCCGTAGCCGTTATGCGCGTAAACATCACGCCGGTCGTGCGTCCGGCGTCCAGTTCGAATTCCGAAGCAGCCCCTTTGCCGTCTCGCTTGAATCTAACGGTCACCGCCTCGGCGCCAATCGCGAACTGATCGTCTCCAGTGGATCGCAACTCGTTGGGTGAGAAATTATTCATGCGCGGCAATCCGGCCCTGTCCAGTATCGCGACAACTCTGAGGTTGCCGTCGCTCACTCCCAGCCGGTAGATTACCCCTAGTTCTTCACCCCAATAATCTCCCGCATACGCTTGCAGTTGATCCGCCGTAAGCGGCGCACCGTGAATTTCCTTCTTCCTGTTCTCTTCCAATTCTTTTTTCGTATCCCGCGGTTTCATCAGACCGTTCAGATACACGTCCGCTACTTCATTCGCGCGCCGGGAAGGGTTCGCGTTCCTCACGTTGCAAAGGCACGCCACGGAAAAATGCTGATCCGGAAAGCGCAACAATTCCGCGCGGTAGCCGCCCCACGCGCCTCCATGGCGCACCGTATGCAGCCCGCGATAATCGGCCACAGTCAGGCCTTTTGCATAGTCCAGAACTTTTCCGCTGTTGAGTCTTCCGTGTTCCTGCAACTCGGCCAGAAATATTTTGCCGCCGATCGTGCCGCTGTAGAAATTTTCATCCCATTTCAACAGGTCTTCCACCGACGTGTGTACCGCCCCGTCTCCCGTCTGTTCGAAGTAGGAAACATCCAGCGTATAGCCATCCCCCTTTTCATTCGGATCGTAAGCCAGCGCGCGGTCCGCAATCAGCGAAGTGTGGTTATCGCGATATTGCGTATGTGCCATTCCCAATGGAGTGAAAATATTCTCGGCGGCAAACTCGCGCAGCGTCTTCCCGCTAACCCGCTTCACGATCAGCGAGAGCAGGAAAAATCCGCTATTGCTGTATAACCATTCGCTGCCCGGCGCAAAATTCAGCGCCCGCTGCCGCACGATCAGCGCCAGCGCATCCTCGTCGGTTGTCACGCTGTCGGTATTGATTCCCGCCAGTTCCATCAACGTCAGGTAATCGCGCAGCCCGCTGGTGTGATTCAACAACTGTAGGATCGTGATTTTCTTGCCATAGTCCGGCAATTCAGGCACATACTTTCGCACATCATCATTGACCGAAAGCTTGTTTTGTTTTTCCAGCAGCAAAATGCTCGCAGCCGTAAATTGCTTCGAAGTCGATCCAATGTCGAACACCGACTTCGGCGTGATCGGCACATTGTCTTCCACGTTCGCCAGTCCGTAACCCTTCGCATAGATCATCTGCCCGTCACGGTACACGCCGAGCGCGCATCCCGGCGACCCCGGCGCGGTCAAATCCTCAAACACTTCGTCAACCGCCGCCTCCATCTTCTGCTTCTGCAAGCGAGGCCCAGCATTCGCCCCGTCCCAGCCAAAAATCAACAAACCTGCCAACAACGACGCACCAACTCCGCGCCCTCGCCTCATCGTTGTCACTCCCAAAATTGTGCGCGCAAAGTGTATCCGCAAGCGCCATCCCCTTCAATCCAAACGCTCAATGCACGCGATGTGCGCCTCATGTAGGCGCTGGGCTTTAGCCCGGCGCCGGAACCACACCCACCTCCCGGCCATCCTGTAGTGGCCGATCTTCAGATCGGTCACCCCCGCAATGTCATGTAAACTCTCTCCGCCACTATGCTCACCGCCATCACCCGCGCCGTCAGCCCAGCAATCATAAATTGCGAACTGACCTACGTCGCCCGCCAACCGATCGACCTAGCCAAAGCCCGCGAACAGCATCGCGCGTACGAACAGCTCCTCGAAAAACTAGGCGCCACCGTGATCTCCCTCGCCGCTGAACCCGCTCTCCCCGACTCCATGTTCGTCGAAGACCCCGCCATCGTCCTCGACGAGCTAGCCGTAATCCTCCCGTTAGGCACGAAATCCCGCCAGCCCGAAGCCGAATCGTTAGCGAAAGCCCTCGCCCCTTTTCGAAAACTGGCCTACATCACCGCCCCCGGCAGCATAGAAGGCGGCGACGTCCTCCGCATCAACCGCACCCTCTTCGTAGGTCTAACCACGCGCACCAACGCTGAAGGCATCCGCCAGCTAGGCGAAATTCTCGCTCCCAGCAACTACAAAGTAGTCGGAGTCCCGGTAACCGGCTGCCTCCATCTGAAATCCGCCGTAACGTATCTGGGCGGAAACACCCTGCTAGCCAATCGCCAGTGGTTCGACGCAACTCCTTTCGTGGGCTATGACTGGGTCGATGTATCCCCCGACGAGCCTCACGCCGCCAACGCTCTCGCACTCGGTGACACCGTAATTTTTCCAGCGTCCTTCCCAAAAACCCGCGCAAAAATCGAAGCCGCCGGCTTCCACGTCACTCCCATAGACATCTCCGAACTGCAAAAAGCCGAATCCGGCCTAACTTGCTCCAGCCTCCTCTTCGAGTCCGAGGTCCATCCTTAGCGCAGGACGGAGTCCGCGAAGGCGGCCCGATTGTGTCGTGTGTTCCACCACAAACCGTCATTCCGACCGGAGCACGCCGATTTTTTCCTCCCATTCGCTTCCTGTTTACCCCGGACGCCTTCGCGGGGCGAATGGGTCGGCGTGCGCAGTGGAGGAATCTCTCCCCGATGCCAGCCGGCGAAGCTAGTGACCCATGAGCCCGTAGCAGGTAACCCGGGCTAAAAAAAGGACGCTCCAACGCGGGTGGCTCCAATTTTGTTAAGAATCAGTGCCAACAGTGTTGTGGAACAAACTAGAATCTCCGTCGGAGGGTGCGAGGATGCGGCGACTAGGCGCGCTTTGTAGATGGATGGTGACGATTAGCAGTCTAACGAATGTAGCGATAGTATTTGCGAAGTGGCCTGCCCAGCGCCTGCAGCCTGATGAATATGGCATCGTGGCTCTGATCTACAACGATGAAATTACGGTTTTGGGAAATAGAGCGCTCTTCCCAATATGCATTGCTGTGCCTTCGGAGACGCCCGCTCAGCCGCTTCTTCGGTATTTACTCAAGGCTGGATTCGATGTCAGTAGACCCTCTGTGTGCCAGCCTGCCATGGGCCCCGGTGGGCAACATCGTGCGAAGGATTACCCTCACGGACTTCGTATCTTTATTGACCAGCTTCAGCATGAATCTCAGGGGCTGGTCCGGATGCGTGTAGCGACAGACGATCTCACTATGCGGCCCGGTGAGCACTTCGCTACGACGCTGAGGCGAGGAACCTATCATTTCAAAAAAGAACGAAGCGGGGAATGGCAGATAGCCGACTACACAAAAGAGTACGACTTTAAAGATGAGAAGGCGCACAATGACTGCGACTGCGCACAAACCTCGCCCCAGCCAAAATGACGGTGGCGGGTGGCACACCCTTCATGCCCGAAGATGCCTAAGGTGGACTACCATCGCCAGTCCAAAAAAGCGGCCGCCCAAAATCAGGCGGCCGCTCGTTCTTCCGTCGGTTTTTTTCTATCTTTAGTTCGACAACTGCTCCACGCTATGCGCCACAAACACCGGCTGCCCGCTGATCGGATCCTTCAGCACCAGACCCACGACGCGCAAATTCATCGCCGTAGTGCCGGTTATGCTGCCAAGACCCGTCAACCCGCCCTTGAACACCGTAAAGGGCGTGCAATAGACGGTCACCGGTCCATTGAACAACACGCCCGCCAGCCCATTCGAATTGAACTGGAACGTGCTCGCTCCAACGTCCGTGCTGCCTACGACCCATGCTCCGTTGTGCCCTTCGTGCCGCAGAACCACGCGCTTCACGGTGACCGCACCGTTGCTGAACGGTCCGCCGATGCTCACGTGCTGCCCCGGCACAAGCAGGCTCGAGTTGAATAGGAAGCTGGTGAATTTATTGTGCCACCAGTAAATGAAGTAATTCTCGTTCCCACTCAGGTCAATCGTCGAAATCTGCCCCGACTGGAAACCCGTTCCTGAAGGCAGCACGTTCCGCACGTACAGATCGAAGTCGTTCGCCGGGCCCGTCGCCGGATCCACGAACGTAACCAATCCGCCCGCCCAGAAGCTGTCCTGCGACACGATCGCGACCGTGTCCGCAAGAATCGCCCCGGAAGTCCGGTCAATCGTGCCCGAAATCTCCACGATCGACGTATTGGTCAGGTTGCTGATGCTCTCGTTGTTTTCCCATTCGGTCTGTTCGTTCACGTTCACCGTGAACTGATGTCCGTGCGGTCCCTGAATCATGAACGAACTCGTCCCGACGTTCGTCACCCCCGCCACGAAATCATCGATGTAGGCGTCGGAGTCGCTCGGCGTGACGGCCTTCAGGTCTAACGTCGGATTCACTACGCCAGTGAAATTCCCGTTCGAGTCAACTTGAATCGAATGCCGCAAGTCGAAGTCAAACGACAATCCGATGATATCGCCCGCGTTCACCGTCAACGGACTGCTCAGAGTGATGGGCACGGACGACTGCGTCAGTGTCACCGCCGGTGAACTCGTAGCGTTCAACGTCGTGACCGCCGGCCGCGTCGGAGGAGTCGTCTGCGGATTGGTTACGTTGAGATACATGATTTCCGGGTTCGCCAGCGTCACATTCACGCTGGTGTATGTTCCTGCCGGAATCGAGTTCAGATCCAGCAGCGTGTGCAATCCGTTGAGCCGCGCGAAGTCCACGGTCTGCGTCCCGTTCAACACCGATATCGGTGGATTCACGCCGTCGGACACCGTCATACCGGTGATGTCCACTTGGAACGACACCACGCTTGGCAACGGCGCGTCTGTACCGTTCACAAATACGCTTCCACTCTCTGGTTGCGTAGGCGTCGTACTCGAGGCCCCGCCACCACAGCCGGAGGCTGCGGCAACCAGTGCCAGCACCGCAATTCCACTAAGCCACTTCATGGGTTTCATAACTAGCTTCCTTTCCAATCGTTTTTAAGTTACCCCGGAGGCGCTTAGCGCCCAGCAACCCTTGCCGACTTAAACCCTCGCCTCTGGCA
This sequence comes from uncultured Acidobacteriota bacterium, assembly GCA_963729285.1. GTDB lineage: Bacteria > Acidobacteriota > Terriglobia > Acidiferrales > UBA7541 > Acidiferrum. Next base: position 48,565 of record CAVSNL010000009.1, on the reverse strand, counting down.
AAAGTTGCGCAGTTAAGCCGTGTACTATCAGTATGTTAAGATGTAGTACTAAAACTACATTACCAAAGCGCCGGGGAGTCTCAACGGTTGGTCCAATTTGTGGTGTGATATAATGTCTGCAAGCAGCAATCCGAAAGTCCGGTAGGGTCCTTGCCAACCCTTTGTGGGGCATCCGCTTCCGCGGCAAGAAAGGAACCTCGCACCGCGCGAAGAAGAGCCAATGGTCGATTTACCACGACTAAGTAGACGCTAACTCTTTTAGAATCCGCACTTACGAAAAACTCGTCTGTAAGTCCCGCAGAATCCGCACTTACAAAACACTAGACTTAAAGTGGCTCTGTTTACATCCTTGGCACCAAGGCGGATTTTCCATGAGGACGAGCAAGCGGTGAAGGTGTTTTCTAATGGAGCAGGAGGTGCGATGCCCGAAATCGGACTCCTGCCTTTTGCTCGCGTGGCTATGGATATAGCCACAGCGATTCTTCCGACTTACCGGAGTCGTTTCAGCAAACACCAATTCACCCAACCGCAGTTGCTGGCCATCCTCTGCCTGATGCGTTACGAAGACTGGACTTTCCGCGAAGCCGAGGTGCGACTGCGCGAGCATGCGGAGTTGCGTGCCGTGCTGCGACTTTCCAGCGTGCCCGACTACACCACCGTGTATCGCTTCTTGCGGCGGCTGCCGGACGATACCATGGAGAGCGCGTTGGGAGAATCGGTGCGGCGACTACGCCGCAGTTCGCGCCGCGGCCGACGCCGGGCATGCGTGGCGGTGGACGGCACCGGGCTTACGCAGCACGCTGTCAGCACTTATTTCATACGCCGCGTCGAGCAGCATGCGGGCGGAAAAACACGCTATCGACACTTTCTGAAGTGGCTGATCGTGGTCGATGTGGATCGCCAGATCATTCTGGCGCAACGCGCGCGACAAGGCCCGTGGTGCGACACCCGTGCTTTGCCCGGCTTGGTGGACGCGGCGAGCCGTACCATGCCTATTGGAGTGGTGCTGGCGGACGCGGAGTTCGACTCCGAAGCCAACCACCGACACGTGCGCGGCACGCTGGGAGCCCACAGCGTGATTCCCAATCGGCGGCGTGGTATTCCGGAAGGAGAGTTTCGCTACCAGATGCATCGTGCTTTTCCGCGACCGTTGTATGGGCCGCGCGCCAAAATAGAAACCGTCTTCTCGGTGATCAAACGCAAGCTCTCTAGCAAAGCACCGGGTCGCAGCCTGCCCTCCCAGATGCGGCAAGCTCTGTTGCTCGGCCTGGCTTTTAACCTCTATCGGCTGAGGCATCGCTCCGGCTCCTGCAGGATGTAAACAGAGCTACTTAAAGTCCTTTGGAATCCGCAGTTACAAAAAAGGTGGGGGGAGGGAGGGTCGGAACGGCTAACCAGCTGCGGAACACACGTTCACCCCTGGGAAACCGTCTGACAGCTTGAACAAATATTCACTTTCCCGTCTTCCGGCTTCATGCTATCTTTCTCTCGATATGATTTCGTCCATCGCCGCTAAGCGAATTACCTCCTCGATGTCGTCGCCGTCGATTACCTCGACTACGACTACGTCGACGATTACCGCTACCGGCGAGTGGAGAAACTAGCAACCGAAACAAAGTTTCCAACCCACCGCCGAAGCGAACTGGCGGTGGGTTTCTTCTTCTAAAGCCCCCTCCAGAATCGCTCCAGCGGTAACCACAAGGGAGCGGCCATGAGTGCCAAAAATGTTCCAGCAGAAGCAGTCGCGGAGGGTGACTTATCCCCGCAATTCGATAGCGCACCCGTAGATAATGAGGTGCTCGTATCGCGAGGCACCGCATCCATCGGCGCGCGTCGCGATCGTCAAGCTGTTGATCGGTGTCGCGGCGGTTTTGAGTCCACTCGTTCTGAGTCCACGGATGAGGCGAGCGTCCGTGAGTCACGCGACGTTCTTCGTCATCGCGAGGGGATCGTCGCCTTCAAGTTCGGCGGCACTTCGTTGCTCGGCGCAGAGCGCATGTTGCACGCCGCTGAGCTGGTGAAGCCGGTCGCGCGGGGCGCCCGCGTCGTCGTGGTCGTCTCCGCGATGAAGGGAGTTACCGATCGCCTTCTCGCCGTCGCGCAACTTCTTGCCGAATGTAGAAATCAGCGCGCACGTGCCGATGCCGAAGCCTTGCTCGGTCTTCACCACGATGTTCTTCGCGAACTCGCGCTCGATGTCGAAGCCCACGACCGCGTCTCCTACGGGCTCGATTCTTTGGGCCGCGACCTGCTCCACGAAGTCCCGATGCACGAACGCGTGGCGGCAACTCCGGAGCTTTTCGACCGGCTGGCATCTTTCGGCGAACGCTTCAGCGCGCGCCTGTTTGCCGCCGCGCTCGAGCGATCAGGAGTCGCCGCTGTTCCGGTCGCATCGTCCGAATTCGTTCTGACCTGCGACACGTTCCGCGACGCCAAGCCGCACCTGGAACAAACCAAGCGCCGTGGCCGCGACCTGTTGATCCCGCTGCTCGCCGCCGCCGTTGTTCCCGTGGTTACCGGTTTCATCGGCGCGACTCCCGATGGCCGCATCACCACGCTCGGCCGCAACAGCTCCGATTTTTCCGGCGCGATCATCGCGCACGTCGTGGACGCCGACGAACTTGTGATCTGGACCGACGTCGATGGCATCTACACCGCGAATCCCAACGAATCCGTGCAGGCCAGGCTCCTTCACGATCTCAGCTACGACGAGGCGCACGCACTGGCAGCCAGCGGCGCGAAGGTCCTCCACCCGCATGTGCTTCCGCTCGCCGCCGAAACCAGAATGACCGTGTGGGTGCGCAACACCTTCAAACCGCAAGCCCGCGGCACACGCATCGGCTTGACTCGACGATCCCGCTCTCTGTCACAACAGTCCCAACAGGAAGGTGCGGCATGAGTGAGGATTCCATAAAGCGGGCATCGAACCGCGACGCACAAATGAGTTCAAACGCAGCTCCAGCGACGACCTCAAATCGCGCGAATTCACTGCCAGGAAACACGCCCAGCCCGAGCACTTCGAGGAAGTGGCGAGCCGGTGTTCTCGGCGCCACCGGGCTCGTCGGACAGCGCCTCGTAAAACTCCTCGCGGATCATCCGTGGTTCGAGCTCGCCGAAGTTGCCGCGTCGGAGCGCTCCTCCGGCAAATCCTATGCGGAAGCCGCGCGCTGGCATCTCGACGCACCGATTCCCGAAGCGGCCCGCGATCTCGTCGTCAAAGGTCTCGATCCGTCGCTCGATTGCGACTTCGTGTTCTCCGCGCTCGATTCCTCGGTAGCCGGCTCCGCGGAAGAAGACTTCGCGCGCGCGGGTTACCCGGTAGTCAGCAATTCGCGCAACCACCGCATGGATCCCGACGTCCCCCTGCTGATTCCAGAAGTCAACGCCGCGCATCTCGAAGCGATTCCGGTGCAGCAGAAACTTCGCGGCTACAACTCCGGCTTCATCGTCACCAACCCCAATTGCTCAACAGCGGGGCTCGTCCTCGTCCTAAAGCCGCTCGCCGATGCCTTCGGCCTCGAGAAAATCTTCGTGGTCACGCTGCAAGCCGTTTCCGGAGCAGGCTATCCGGGCGTTGCGTCCATGGACATCCACGGCAACGTGGTTCCCTTCATCAGCGGCGAAGAAGAAAAAATGGAATCCGAGCCGCAGAAGCTGCTCGGCAGATGGGACGGCAGCCGTTTTGTGGATGCGGGTCTGGGTCTCAGCGCCCACTGCAATCGCGTGCCGGTACTTGAGGGCCACCTCGAATGCATCAGCATCAGCCTGAAGAAAATTGCCTCGATCGATGAGGTACGCGAAGCCCTGAGCCGTTTTGAAGTCAGCCCCGAACTCGCGTCCTTACCGACCGCTCTGCGCCATCCCGTCCAAGTACTCGACGACGAGAACCGTCCGCAGCCTCGCCGCGACGTGAACGCCGGCAATGGCATGGCCGCCGTCGTAGGCCGCGTCCGCGAATGTCCGCTACTCGACATCAAGCTCACGCTGCTCTCGCATAATCTCGTCCGCGGCGCCGCAGGCGCAGCCCTGCTCAACGCCGAGCTCCTGGCCGCCCGCGGCTTCTTCCATCGACGAGTCGGCGAAGAAGAATCACTGGAACGAGTTTCCAGCTAGCGCGAAGCGCATAAGCATTCGCAACCGCGCGTTTTGTTGGCGCTGTATCGAGCGGCTATTTCCATCCAGAGCCATGGCGGATCGCGCTATTGCCTCTTCAACTCCGCGTCCCAGTTCGTCACCAGAATCAAGGGCACATCGCCGAGCGAGGTATTGGGGCCGTGGAAGAGAAACCGTTGGCCGTCTGACGTCACGTCGAAAAGATTCCCCAGAGTCCCGCCAGCCGTAACCGAAAATAGCGCGTGCGGAGCGCTCAGCGCGAGTTCCGAACCTTTCTCTTCCACGCTCACAGCCACCAAGCTCTCGCGCTGTTGCGAATAGTAGAACAATTCCTTTCCATCGCCGCGCCAATGGGGGTTTCTTCCTCCTTCAGTGGACACCAGGTATTTCCGCGACGCGTCCGGGAAACGCGTCACAAAGACCTCTAACTGTCCTGACTCGTTCGATCGATACGCGATCCATTTACAATCGGGGGAGAACGCTGGATCGGCAGTGGAACCCTGAGACTGCTGCAACTGGAAAGGCTTGCGGTCTTCCGCTAAAGGAAGAATCCAGATGGAGGGCGGCAAGTCGCCTGTAAGTGCGTGAACATAGGCCAAGTTCCGTCCATCACGGCACGCCGACCATGGTTGCGAGACTTGATCGTCGGACCGCAGCACTTCCTGCGCGGCCCCGGTTCCGTCGCTCTTCACGCGGTAAATGTGAGAACCATCGGCCACGCCGGTGGAGAAAAACACGCTTTGTCCGTCTGTTTGCCAAACGGCACCCAGCTTAAATCCCGGACCAGAGGTTATTCGCGCCCGCGTGCCGCGGACCAAGTCGTAACTCCAGACGTCCGAGGCCAAGCCATCCGGCGCTAAAGTAGGAACAAGCGCATGGCTGCCATCCGGAGAAAGGATCGGGCCATAAAAGGATCCCGTTGCCACGGTAGCGCCGCGCTTGCCATCTCTACCATACCAAACCAGTTGATACGGCCCCGTGGCACGGGCAGCCGGATAATAGACCATCGTTCCGTTATCCGACACCGTGAACAGCGCGGTGGAAGTCCCGGGGTTCACCGCGACACGCGCCTGCACAGGAATCGGAGCGCCTTGAATGGTTAATTCCCGTAAGTCAAAAGCCTGCGCAAACAACGTATCATTTTGCACGTACAGAATGTTTCCGCCCCGCACGAACGAAGCTCCAAAAGCGGTCTTAATCAAGAGGTGGTATTCGTTCGAGCCCAGCGCGCTAACATAGATTCCGGAAACTTCCGGCTGAAAGCTGCGTAAAAAGAAAAGAAAGTGTTTGCCATCCGGAAGAAATTTCGGCCAGCGATGGCTATTCTCGCCGTGGCTCTTATCCAGTTGTGTCACCGGCTTCGGGGTTCCGCCACTCGCCGGGATTTGGAATAGCGTTGAAGCCGTCGCCGGCGTGAACAGAATCACTCCATCGGCACTCCACGCGCCGCCTCGACCGCGTGCCGCATCACATAGTGTTTGCAACGAGTACCCTTGCACATTGATGCGCTTTAGCTTTCCACTCGCGAAGAATCCGATGGCGCTGCTGTCTGGCGCCCAGAATGGCTGACCTCCGCCTTCCGTTCCAGGGAGCAATCTACCTTCGCCCGCATCGTCCAAAGCGCGCAGCCACAAAACCACGCGTCCCTTGTTGTCTCGTACCGCCGAAACCAGTTGTTTGCCATCCGGAGAAATGGCCGGACTCCCTGCATCAACATCCGATGCATAAAATTGCAGATCTGCCGGTGGAAGAATCGCCGAACGTACCACCGAGGGAGGCGCCAAGCTGTGCCGCCAGTAAGAGGCGCCCTGTACAACCAGCGCACACAACAGAATCGCGGCAGTTCCCCAGGCCAACCACTCACGGGTAGTGCGCCGACTTCGTTCACCGGCTCCGGGCGCGGCGGCCTGCGAGCCTGATTCTCCGATCCATTTCAGTGCGAGCGACAAGTCCCGCGCCGACTGCCAACGCTCTTCGGGCTCCTTTGCCAGACATTGGCCGACAGCATGATCCAAGGCCGCTGGCGTCAGGGGTCTGATGCCACTCATGGGCGCAGGCTCTCGTTCGAGGATCGCTGAAGCTACACTCAACTGACTTTTGCCCGGAAATGCTCTTTGCCCGGTCAGCATTTCGTACAGCACTGCTCCGAACGAGAAGATGTCACTGCGGCCGTCCAACTCCTTGCCTTCGATCTGCTCGGGCGACATGTATTGAAAAGTGCCGATAATCGTACCCTCTGCGGTCATCGGCGTATTCTTGGTCGCCGCGGCGGTCAGGGTGGCGCCGCCCAGCGGTGGCGCGGCGGCCTTCGCGAGTCCGAAATCGAGTAGCTTTGCGCCGGACGTAGTCAGCATGATGTTGCCGGGTTTCAAATCACGGTGGACCACGCCGCTGCGGTGCGCGCTGTCCAGCGCGTCGGCGATTTGCCCGCCGAATTTCAAGACTTGCTCGAGCGGCAACGGGCCCTTTTCCAGACGCTTTGCCAGCGTCTCGCCCTCGACACATTCCATCACCAGATAGTCCATGCCATCCTGGTGACCCACGTCGTACAGCACGCAGATGTGCGGATGATTCAGGTTTGAGATGGTCTTGGCTTCGCGCTCGAAGCGCTGTTTGCGAGCCGGATCAGAGGAAAGCTGCGAAGGCAAAATCTTGAGTGCGACGGTGCGTTCGAGCCGGGTATCCCGCGCACGATATACCTCTCCCATCCCACCCGCTCCGAGCGGACCGACTACAACATATGGCCCGAGTTGTGCACCCGTCGGCAGCGGCATAAGTGGGCAGCATTATAGCCGTGGCGAGCCTTTGCACGATACCTCCTGCAGCGGACCGGACACGCCGTGCTTCGTCAATACTCACGCGCATAAACGAATCCCCAGGAATGCTCCTAGCTGCTTTTCTTTTTGCGTTTCTCGTTTAGCGCCAACTCGGCTTCCGCATCGATCTTATGTTGTCTCATCTCCTCGAGAAGACCTTCGTCGGACAGATCGAGCGGATGCGAGTGCTTCCAATCGTGATGCGCAATCTTGCGCAACTGCTCCACAATTTCGGGCGAATGGACTTCGATCGCCAGTTCACGCCGGCTATCAAAGCTTCCCGGCGCCAAATTGATGGAACCCACAATCGCCCGAGAGTTATCTGACAGGAGCATTTTGCCGTGCAGCTTCATGTGCTTCAGTTTGTGGACCTTGATTCCGACGTCGTCCATAATCCGCAGGCCGCCCACGCCTTCAGACAGCTTTTCTCTTTTGAGCTTGTGCGGCGGCCGGGCCATGACGTGAACCTTGACGCCCCGCATCTTGGCACGCACCAGGCGTTCGATGATCACGGCATCCTGATACCGCTCGTTTTGTAAGAACAAAGTGTGCTTGGTGTCGTCAATGAAGCGGGCGATGCGGTCTCTTCCATTGCCATTGCACCAAATCAGCCGGGTTGTCTGATCAACGTTGAATACTTTGCGCGCCCAATCCGCTTCAAAACACTCGATCACTTCCGCAACCTCTCGCGCGTGATTGGTCACGACGGCGTAGTCGCGAGTGCCGGTCAGATTTTTCAAATCCCAATTCAAAGACTGTATGAAAGCAATTTTGTCGTCGACGACCATGGATTTTTCGTGGGTTACATCGAAAACCGGGTTGCTATCGATTACGTCGATTCCGGCTGCCTGCAAGTGTTTGCGCGTCAGGGTGTTTTCCGACTTGCCGCTCCGGCGCGCGGGATTCAACATCACGCGCACGTCCACGCCGCGCCGCTTTGCCGAGATCACCGCCTGGAGCAGCGCGGGATGCTGAAAACAAGAACATTTTCACGCGCAGGGATTTCTTGGCGGCATTCAGCGCATCCAGAATGGGTTTCGCGGTGTTGTCCGGCAATACGATTAGGGTGTGCGACATGTGTCTCCCAAAAAGGGCGCATTCTCTTTACTTCAGGTCGCGGGGACAACGCCAGTAGGCGCGCCTGCCAGCGTTGCCTCAAACTGCGTCTGGTAGAGCCCCGCATAGATTCCACTTCGAGCCATCAATTCGTCGTGACTGCCTTCTTCCGCCAGCACTCCATCCTTCAGGACGAGAATTTTGTCAGCGTCCCGGATGGTACTCAGCCGATGCGCGATGGTGATCACGGTGCGCTTTTGCATCAAGCGATGGAGAGCGTCCATGACGAGTTTCTCCGATTCCGTATCCAGCGCCGCCGTCGGTTCATCCAGTATCAGGATAGGATTGTTACGAATAATCGCGCGGGCAATGCCGATGCGTTGCCGCTGCCCTCCGGAAAGAGTGTCCCCGCGATCACCGACCATGGTGTCGTATCCATGCGGCATTTTGTTGATGAATTCGGCGGCGTTCGCCAGTTCGGCGGCCTCTTCCACTTCCGCTCGCGTCGCGCCTCCTTTTCCATAGGCGATATTTTCCGCTACGGTACCCCGGAACAGCACGGTTTCCTGCAAAACATAGCCGATCTGGCTGCGAAGCCCGCGCAACGTGAAATCTCGCACGTCGACGCCATCGATCGTTACCTTGCCTGCCACGGGATCATAGAACCTGGGAATCAGGCTTACCACGGTGGACTTGCCGCTGCCGGTTGGCCCGACCACGCCGACCATTTGGCCGGCACTGACCTTGAAGCTTACGCTGTTCAATACTTTAGCTTCTTTGTCGTAACCAAAGTCCACGCGATCAAAGGCAACGTCCCCTCGAAACGCCTCCGGTTCGCGGGCATCCGCTTTTTCCGGAATCACGTCATCCGCTTCCAGGATTGCACGCACTCGTTCGACGCCCACGGCCGTCTGGGCAATGGTGTTTGTCATGGTGGCGAGATCCTTAACCGGCTTGAACAATTGTGCGAGGTAGGAGAGGAAGACCGTCAGCGCACCTGCGGTCATAGCCCCTCTTAGAATGAGCGACGAACTCCGCCACAACACAAAAGCGGTACACAGCGCCACGATCACATTTACCATCGGGGACAGCAGGGCCTTCACCCGCCGCGCCTTAAGCGCCGCCTCCACGGTCGCTTTGCTGACCTCGCTCAACTCTTCCTGCTCCAGGTCCTGCCTTCCGAAGGCTTTCACCACCTTCATCGACTCCAATCCTTGCTGCACGACGGCGACGATTTTGCTCTGCTCCTTCCGCACTTCCTTCGTGGCTTTTTTTATGGCTTTCTTGAAACGCGAAATAATCAGCAGCATGAACGGAGTGACCGCCACCGCGATGAGCGTGAAATCCCAATTCAGCCAAAACATAATGGCCAGCATGCCGACAATGGTAAGCAAGTCCACTACGATTCCGAGCGTCGAAGACGAGGCGAATCCCTGGATCGTCTGCACGTCCGCCGTGATTGTGCTTAAGAGCGTCCCCATTTCATGGGTGTTGTAATAGTTGAGGGAAAGGTGTTGCAGACGGTCATAGGTACGTATGCGAAGATCGTTGGCCACCCACTGCCCCACGCTTGTGGTGCAGTAGTTCGCCACATACGACGCAACCGCTCCCAACACGACGATCAATACCAGCGCAATCGCGGCCGCCGCCGCTATTTCCATTTTTGTTCCGCCATGCATGAACGGGCGCAAGAAATCATCCAGCCAGTGCGGCAGCTTGTGCTCGCCCACAACGTTGTCGAGAACGATCTTCAGCGGCCAGGGAGTGGCCACGGTTGCGACCATTTGCAGCAGCATGGCCAGCAGGATGATCAGCAGGGTTCCGCGGTACGGCTTCAGTAGACTCCAAACAAGCGGGTACACACGGAACTCCCTTCGGCTGAACCAGTTGACCATGCGCTGCGCATAAGTGCGAATCGGATTGCCAATCTAGTCCGACTTAAGGGTCTTTGCAACCGATGCGTCGTGTGCGTCGTGGCTGCTCCGGACTCATCGTCGCGCAGCGGCAGGCTTCCAGCAAAATCGACTGGGAGCTGCGCAGGAATCACAGGTAGGAAATGGAGCTGCGACCTGAAATGGTAGGCCCGAATGGACTCGAACCATCGACCTCCTCCGTGTCAGGGAGGCGCTCTAACCAACTGAGCTACGGGCCTATAGCCTACCGGGGTTACATCACCGACTCAAACGATTAGACCCCAAAATCCTAATCGCTCGCAAGGCCCACAGCGCTACGGTGCCAAGGTGGCGCTCTAACTAACTGAGTTACGAGCCTAACGGCGCAAAATCAATCAGTTACCGCGATGTGATTGTACCGCAGCTTGTGATTGGCGCACAATTTGGTTCACACCAGGCCAAATTCGCTCGGCTGCAGTGAAGGCGTGGCAGGCAGATTATTCTCACTTGCTCGAAGGGTTCCCAGCTTTATTCTTGCGCAGCACGCGCTTGATGTCCGGCGCAAATTCACCCAGCCAATTGGCGCACACTCCGAAAGCGACCTGTGTTACGACCCCCTGATAACCCTTCGTGAGTAGACTAGGGTTCCCCGGTTGCCAGGTTCCTGCAACGACTCCGCCGCCAAATGCCGCCGCATAGAGTGCGATCTGGGGGCGCATTTGCTTCTCCGTCCGGTCATAGGTGATGAAATTCCGGACAAGAGCATGTCTTGTTCGCGGCCAAAAGCCTGTGCATCGGCAACGATCGTAACGAGGCTCATAGCCAAGGAGTGCATTCCCCGCTCCTGCCAAAGCGTTCTGAGTGACAAACTGTCCATAGCGCGAAGCAACGCGTTGGACATAGCCCTGGAATCCGTCGCCCCATTGTGGCGGATGGTCCTCCGCTTCGTCTGCTAACGCAAAAAACGCGGTTTTGAGGTAAACCCCGGGGGTTGTGAAGCTTTGTCTCAAGAACAGTTGGAAGCGCTGGTGGTTGGAAAGCGAGTGCAAGGGCACATCCTTGTCCACATACGCGCCGTAAAGCCAATTTACCTGTAGCTCCGGGTTTGATTTCGGAGCAGGTGACGAAGGCTGCTGACTGGCCGTTTGCGCTTCGCTGGTTGTCGCGAGGAGAGCCAGCACGATGATGCTGACCAAGGATTTCAGGCCGCATCCTCGGAACTTAGCGGAGCAAATAGCCGGGATCAGTTCGTGATTCATGCCTTCGACACGGTGCCGCAAGAGAATCTCAACGCACACTCTTCTCGCATCACAGATCCGCGGAACCTTCGCTCGCAAGCGCTTGAGCCGGGCTGTGCGACAAATTGGGTCTACGAACCAAGATCATGCTTCCACATATCCCAGCGGCCAGCGAGGCAGCCATGGTTCCGATCTTTGACAAGTCCAGCAAAGTTCCTTCGCCGAACGCCAGAGTGGCGATGAACAACGACATCGTGAAACCAATCCCACCCAGGCAGGCTGCCCCAAAGATACTTCCCCACGACAGTTCTGCGGGCGGTGTCGCCAATCCGGTTCTTGCGGATGTCCAGGCGAAGAACCATATTCCGATGGGTTTTCCCAAGAACAGTCCCAGCACCACACCCAGGCTGACCGGATGTGTTGCCGCCGCCAAGCCATTGCCCAGGATTCGCACGCCTGCATTGGCAAACGCGAACAGTGGCATCACCAGAAAGCTGATCCAGGGGTGAAGGAAATGCTCAATACGTTGCAATGGTGATTCCACCAACGCAAATTGGGTTTCCATCGAATGAATCGCCGCGTGCGCCTCAGAGGAATTTGGAGCCGAGCTTCAAATCGATCGAGCAGCCAACGGGTGCTCTTGATGAACAGGTCGCGATCGATGTACGTCCGCGTGGGAATCGCGAAAGCTAGCAGGACCCCAGCCACGGTTGCATGCACTCCCGACTTAAGCACGGCACACCAGACGCAAATCCCAATGAAAGCGTAGACTACCGGCCTTCGTACACCCATTAGGTTTGCTACGAAAGCCAGAGCTACTCCGGCAAGTCCTATCGCAAGACTGAGAAAGTGAATTCGGTCGGTATAGAAGAGGGCGATCACCAGCACTGCGATAATGTCGTCCACGATGGCCAGGGCGGTGACAAAAATCTTCAGCGAAACGGGCACACGATTCCCAAGCACGGCGAGCACACCCAGCGCGAAGGCGATGTCTGTGGCCATCGGAATGCCCCAACCTTTTTGTCCTTTGCTGCCATAGTTGACCGATAGATAAAACAGTGCCGGGACGATCGAGCCGCCTACGGCCGCCATGAAGGGAAATGCCGCCTTCCGCAGGGAAGATAGCTCCCCGATCAGGACCTCCCTCTTGATCTCAAGCCCCACGAGGAAAAAGAACACCGCCATAAGCCCATCGTTGATCCATTCGTGACGGGTTTCGGACAAGAAGAACCGACCAAACCCGATGGACATCGGGGCAGTCCAAATCGCATGGTAGCTCTGCTCCCAGGATGAGTTGGCCCAGACGAGGGCGGCAATGGTGCCGGCCAGAAGCAGCAGGCCGCTGGACGCCTCCATTTTCGCAAAGCGCACAAACGGAATGGTGAGCACCTCGATGGGCAGGCTTGGGGTTCGCGAAGGTTGGACGTCTCCGGACATCGTGATTTCTTAAGCCTTGGAGGATTCCAAATCGACTGTCACATCTGACAGTCCGAGGCTCGCTGGGCACCGCGTAGACTCTCTAACTCGCTCGTGGTACTAGAGCGTCATCCGGCGCAGCTTGCGCCCGGGGTGTACAATGCGTGTCATTTTGAGATCGAGAAGAAGGCGCCTCAAATGACGGCAAGCGCGGCGCAACAGGCGCGAGAGTTGACGCGGAATTTCTTTCCGCCGGAAAAACGCTCGGAGCACAGTGTCGAATCCCTGGCTTCCATCCTGGGTAATTTCGTCGGAGCCGTGGACTTGCCCACGCGTCTCGACGCATTTGTAGAGTTAAAGGAATGGACCGTAAGCCGCTCTTCCTCACCGGTGGGCAAAGAAGTGACCCGCCTGGAAACCGTTCTGGCGCTTATGGAATCACAGAGCGAACTCCGTGTTCAGTTCCAGCAGGGAGTGCGGGAGATCCTGACCGAAGTTCGTTCCGTTGAACTGTTTGCGGAGGCGGGACTCCATCCGCGAGAGGGTTTGTGGTCCGAGGCCCTGCGACGCTTGATGGAAGAACTTCTGCCCTCCGCACGGGAGGATACCGACCTCTCGAAATTGGTGTTCCGGATCTATCCCACCAGCGAAGCCATTGACCGGCTGATCGCACTGCCCGACGACACCTTCGAGCGCATGGCGCGGATGATTTCGCCGGTGAACGACGCAAGTGCATGGGCCAAGCAGCGGGAGGACCTGACGCAGGCTTTCCACTTGCTGGGCGTGCACGCGGCGGGAATCGGCCTCTCGCCAGGACTCCGGGCCCGCAGCCACCCGTGGACCATCGAAGAGTCTCCTTTCTACCAGCTTCAGCAAGCCACCGGAGAACTCGCTCGACAGCACGGGGCTGCCCTTGCGCTTGAAAGCTGGCGCAGCAAGGTGCAGCGGTGTCGCGACGAAATGGAGTACGTGCACCAGCGCATGGAGGACACCGGAGTCAACACTTCCCTGGTGTTCGACATGGGAACGATTGAGCGCGCCATAGCTCGGATGGAAAGGATCGCTGAGGTTCTATTCGTTGCCGAGCAGCCTCATTTGGTCGCCGCCGTCAAAAGCCTGCTCGATGATGTGATGAACGCGCGGCGCGACGACATGAGCTTGCGGGCGCTCTTTCGTGAAAATTCCGCGCTGATCGCGCGCAAGGTCGTGGAGCGGACCGGTAAGACCGGAGAACATTACATCGCCAACTCGCGGCGCGAATACCGGGACCTCTGGAAGGCATCGCTGGGCGGAGGATTGCTGACGGTGGTGACGGCCGCCGATAAAGATGCGCATCGTCGAAGCACATTTTCCTCCTTTCGTGGAAGGAATGGCGGCGGGGACAAACTATGCCGTCAGTTTCATTGTGTTGCAGCACCTTCACCTCGCGCTCGCCACCAAGCAGCCGTCCGTAACCGCGGCAACTATTGCAGGGATTGTACGCACCGCACGGGGCCGGGACCGGCTGGAGAAGGTTGCGGAGTTCATCAGCCGGATTACCCGCAGCCAACTGGCATCCGCCGCTGGAAACCTGCTGGCGGTGTGCCTCGGATGCATCGCTATTCGCCGACCTGTGGGTCTTGGTCTTTTCGCGGCCGTACCTGGAAACTCCAAGCGCCGAGCATGTCTACGAAACCCTGAACCCTCTGGCTTCGGGGACCATGATCTATGCCGCTCTGACCGGTGTAATCCTGTGGATTTCAGCTCTGGCCGGAGGCTGGTTCGAGAACTTTGCCACGTTCAACCATGTTTCCGCTGCAATCGCTCATCACCCCGTGGGCGGCAGGTTTGGGCGCGAACGAATGAAGAGACTTGCTGAAACAGTGGATGTGAATCTCTCCGGCTGGACCACCTCTATCGTGCTCGGCTACCTGCTCGGATTTGTGCCGGAGATGGGAAGCTTTCTCGGCATACCGCTGGATGTTCGCCACGTGACGCTCTCCACGGGCACGCTGGCGCTGGCAGCATCCAGTCTCGGGAGGAACTGGCTGTATCGGGGCTGGTTCATCCACACGATATTCGGCATTATGGCGACGTTCGTCCTGAATTTGGGGGTGAGTTTTTCGATTGCCGCCTCGGTTGCCATGAGGGCCTATGGGGTGCCATGGCGTGACCAGCTCCGGTTGATTCGCTATACAATCGCGAGCTTTCTGCGGTCTCCACGCCGCTTTCTTATGCCTCCAGCAAAGCCACGCGACCAGGAGCCAATCGGAGATCGCGCAAGTCCCCAGAACAACCTATCGACGGCTGGGCGTGAGTAGTGCGGCGCGTACGAGTTAGACCCCAACCGGTTACGCTGCCGCTCGGCTCGCCAGCTTGCGCGCTGCCATCCCGAGCATGAGTCGCGAGATTCCGGTCATCAACAGGTTCACGCCCACCAGCGTCCCAATAGCCCACACCGAACTTGACGGCCAGTGCAACCAGATCAAGCCGCCCAGGAACAATGTGATCAGGCCATTAAACAGCATCCAGCCGGAGCCACCTTCGTTCCGAGTCCGGAAATACGCGATAAACTCCAGCACCGCCTCCATCAGAATAATGACGGCCAGCAGAAGCGTCAGCGTCCCCAGCCCCAGCAATGGATGTGTAAGGAAGTAGATTCCGCCCACGATGTAGATAATCCCCAGAATCACCTGCCAGATCACGCGCCCGGCTCCGCCACCAGCGAACGCCGCGACCAGGTGCGCCACACCTCCAAAAATCAGCAGCCAGCCGACCAGAATGGCAACCGCCAAGCCCGCAACCGCCGGCTCCGCAATGGCCATGATCCCTAGAATGATGAACACCACGGCCATCGCGATAAACCATCCGCTCGCTTTTTTGATGATTCCAGGTCCGTGCAATCCCATCGTCGGGTTTGCTGTCGCCATCACTCACCTCCATAAAGCTTGATTCTTGAGATAGTTCGAGTTCTATTCGCCGCAGTTGCAAATGAGCATGATTGAGCGCGCCAATTTGCGAAGATCAGGCTCCTTCAACGTTTGTATGCGCGCGCTGCACGTTTCTTATATCTGATGGCACGTCATCCATCAACAAACTTAAATAGCCCGCGAGCCTTTAAAAAGTCAGTTCGAGAAATCTCAAGGTGGCTCCCTAGCCAAATCAGCTAAGGGCTTAGCGTGCGGCTGGTTTAACATGACTCAGCACACGACAAGGAAGATGTCATTGGCGGTCCAGGAGTTACCGTGCGTTTAACGATTGACGAAGCTCTACAGCGAAAGTGTCCGCGGACAGCGCTAGGTTGTGTGACAGCGCAGGTGGAAGCTGCAGCTGCGCCTCCGGAGTTGCTCGCAGAGATGCGGGCCCGCGTCGACGAAATCCTGAAGCTGCCTTATCCCCGCGGCGTCTTGGAATCCAGCGGGATCACAGCAACTCGCTCGGCATACAAAGCGCTAGGGAAAGACCCGGCGAGATATCGCGGGTCGGCGGAGGCCCTCTTGCGCCGGGTCATCGCGGGCAAGGGATTGCCGCAAATCAATGCAGTGGTGGATGTGATCAATTTGGTCTCCGTTGAGAGCCGGCTGTCGATTGGTCTGTACGATCTCGCGCATCTTAGTGGAGACATTGTATTTCGCGCCGGCCGCGCCGGGGAAACCTACAAGGGAATCGGCAAGTACGATCTGAATCTGGAAGGTTTGCCGGTGTTTTGCGACGCTGTCGGGCCGCACGGTAGCCCCACCAGTGATTCGGAACGCACCATGGTCACCGCGGAGACCAAGCGCGTCGTCGCCGTAGTCATTTCGTTCGGCGGCAGAGACGGACTAGAGCGCTGGACCCAACGCCTGAGCGATCTTTTTCAGCGGTACGCTTCGGGAAGCTCCCTCGAACAAGAAATCCTCGGCTGATTGCCACCGCAATCCAGGCAGGCTAGCGATGATGTCGTGGAATGGCTGACGCGGGACCTGCCGCAGGCTCAGGAGTTCACGGTATGGCTGTTGGCTCGCCCGCGATGTAAAATTTTAAGCGTCGAAAGCCAATGATCAAACCCGATCAGAAGACGCCTGTTTCCGGGGATGCGAATCGCCAAAAGCCGCAACCCGACCCACCCGCTGATACCGTTGACGAAGCATCCGAGGAATCATTTCCAGCAAGCGACCCCCCTGCTTGGGTCGGTGAGCCGTCGTCGCCCGCATCCATTCCGAAAAAGTAGCCCGAAAAAGTAGCCAGGAAAAGTAGACTGACGCGGCCGCCAACTCTTTCCGCAAATGGGGGGAATCGACCGAACGCCACGAGCCGCCGCGCACGTCCCCTGCGGTTGAGCCGCTGCCAACGCGGATGTTATCCTGCCAGGTATGCCGGACCCGGTTATTACTTCGCCGGAAACAGCGCCTGCGGCGCCGGTACACTCGCGCCAGCAGCTGGAAGCCTTACTGGAAGTCAGCGAGGCGATCGCCCAGCAGCGCGACCTTCCTGCACTTTTCCACGACCTCGCCGGACGCCTGCACGCGGTCGTCGATTTCGATTTCCTAACGCTCACGCTGCACGATCCCGTTCGCAACGTCATGCGCCTGCACATCCTGGAGACGCGCGTCCCGCACGACAAGCGCATCGGTTCGGAGACTCCGGTGGAAGGGCACCCTTCCGGCTGGGTTTGGCAATCGCAAGAGGCTTTTGTTGTCAGCGACACCGCCGAAGAGGAACGCTATCCCCAATTCATGCAGCGCCTCCGAGACGAAGGGGTGCGTTCCTTCGCGTTGGTGCCGCTGACCACCGCGCAGCGCCAGATAGGCGCCATGGGATTTGGCCGCCTGGTACCGCAGCGTATTACCGACGGCGAACTGCAATTCATGAAGCGCGTGGCCTGCCAGGTCGCGGTGGCCGTGGACAACGCGCTGAATTTGGACTCATCGCAGGCGTACCAAACGCAGCTTGCTCACGAGCGCGACCGTCTTCGCGTTCTTGCTGGAAGTCAACAACGTGCTGGTCACCAGCCTCGAGCTCACCGAGCTGTTTCGCGGCATCGTGTCGACGCTGCAGCGCGTCATTCATCACGATTACACCAGCCTCGCGCTGCTGGATCCAGTAACCGGACTGCTCAAGATTCACGCGCTCGATTTTCCCGGCCGCCAAGGGCTGCTCAAGCCGGAAATGACCGTTCCGCGCGACGCTTCCCCCGCCGGTCGCGCCATCACCGAGGGCCGCACGCTCATCGCGCGGGGCGCCGAATTCGATCAGTACACCAGTGAAGTCGTCCGCCTGCTTCGCGGCGAGGGCCTGCAAGCGATCTGCTGCATTCCGCTGAGCAACCGGGGCCGCACCTTCGGCACCCTGAATCTCGCCAGCCGCCGCATGGATGTTTTCAGCTCAGACGATATCGAGCTGGTGCAGCAAGTTGCGGCGCAGATCGCCATCGCCGTCGAAAACGCCCTGGCCTTCAAGGAAATCGATGCGCTGAAAGACAAACTCGCCGAAGAGAAGCTCTACCTCGAAGAGGAAATTCGCAGCGCATTCAATTTTGAAGAGATTGTAGGCGAAAGCCCGGCCATCCGCCGCGCGCTTGCGCAAGTGGAACTGGTCGCTCCCGCGGGAACTACGGTCTTGATTCTCGGCGAAACCGGCACCGGCAAAGAGGTGATCGCCCGAGCCGTTCACAACCTCAGCCCGCGCAAAGAGCGCACCTTCGTCAAGGTCAACTGCGCCGCCATTCCCTCTGGCCTGCTCGAAGCCGAACTCTTTGGCCACGAGCGCGGCGCGTTCACGGGCGCCATCAGCCAGAAAATTGGCCGCTTCGAACTCGCCGACCGCGGCACACTTTTTCTCGACGAAATCGGCGACATTCCTCTCGAGCTGCAGCCAAAATTGCTGCGCGTGCTGCAAGAGCAGGAATTCGAGCGTCTCGGCAGCAATCGCACGCAGCGCGTCGATGTCCGCGTCGTCGCCGCCACCAATCAAGATCTGTCCC
This sequence comes from uncultured Acidobacteriota bacterium, assembly GCA_963729285.1. GTDB lineage: Bacteria > Acidobacteriota > Terriglobia > Acidiferrales > UBA7541 > Acidiferrum. Next base: position 30,093 of record CAVSNL010000009.1, on the reverse strand, counting down.
GGCTGGTTGCCGACCGGGAATTCCGCAGCGATCTGTACTACCGGCTGAATGTTTTCCCCATTCAGATTCCGCCCCTGCGAGAGCGCCGCGAGGATGTGCCCCTGCTGGTGCGTTATTTCGTGCAGAATTTCAGCCGCCGCCTGAACAAGACCGTGGAGTACGTTCCCGCCGACGCCATGGACGCGCTCGTGAATTACGGATGGCCGGGCAATATTCGCGAACTGGAAAATCTGATCGAGCGCGCCGTGCTGCTCTCTCCCGGCAGAGAGCTGCGCGTGCCTCTCTCGGAGCTGAAGTCGGCCACGCTTTCCTCGAACGGGAATGTTTCCGCGGATCTCGCCTTGTTTTCGCCGTCGCCGTCTTCCATTCCCATCGCGACGTTGGAGGAAGCCGAGCGCCAGCACATTCTTCGCGCGCTTCGCCAGACCGAGTGGCGCATCGCCGGCCCGAAAGGCGCCGCCGCAATCCTTGCCATGAAGCGCACCACGCTGCAAGCGCGCATGCGCAAGCTCGGCATCCGGCGCCCGGTCTGAGCAACCTGTAGCCGCCCCGGGCTTTTCAGAGAGCCGGGTTTGAGATTGCCTCCCAATTTACGCCGCGAGTTCCGGCCCGGCATCCATAGCTGGTGTGAAATCCACAGCGGTCGTGTTTCCGCCGCACACCAGCACACCCACGCGTTCGCCTTGCACTGGCCGGTAGCCCCGCGACAATAACGCGGCGAAGGCGGCTGCTCCGCCGGGTTCTGCGGCGATGCGCAGCGTCTTCCATAGCTCCATCTGCGCTCTTTGAATGTCCTCGTCCGGCACGAGCACAACGTGGTCCACATATTTCTGCGCCAAAGGGAACATCAGTTCTCCCACGCGCTTCGGCGCCAGCGAATCGGCGGCGATGCCCCCGGCGGCACTGTCGACTGGCCGTCCGGCGCGTAGAGCGTTTGCCAAAGTCGGCGCAGCCTCGGGCTCGACTCCCACGATCTTGACGCGGCCGCCGTACCACGCGGCAACCCCGCCGATCAGGCCGCCGCCGCCCACGGCTACCAGCAGCGTATCGAGTTCCGGCGCCTGATCTTCAAATTCCAAACCGACGGTCCCCTGGCCGAGCAGCGTTTCCACCTGATCGTAGGCGTGTACGGCCATCGCGCCGGACTGTGTCACCCATGCCTCGCTGGCTGCCAGCGCATCGGCGTAGCGATCTCCGGCAATCACGAGTTCCGCTCCGCTCGCACGAATGCGGTCTGTCTTTTCCCGGGAAGCGACGCTCGGCACAAAAATCCTGGCAGGCACGCCCAGCTTCATGGCCGCGAAAGCCACGGCCACACCGTGGTTGCCGCCGGAGGCCGCCACCACACCAGCGCCTGGAACTCTGCGCGTGAGCAGATTCGTGAAAGCTCCGCGCGCCTTGAACGAGCCGCCATGCTGTAGCAATTCGAGCTTGAAGATGATGTTGCCGGTAGTCCAGCCCGAAGTCGCCGCCATCCACCGCGATCACCGGTGTTCGGCGTATGTGTGGCCGGATGACCCTTTCTACCGCCATGATGCGATCTCGGTCGATCAAAGTGTTGGTCATGATCTGCTTCCCCTCGGGCCGAGGCACTCGAAGACGCGCAGACGATTCGCCAGTCCGGATCTTCAAATACGCTGGGCAAATTTCCTGGAGCCCTCGCCTGCCGATGTTGAAAGATGCTATTATACTTAGGGAGTTGGCTAAGTGTCTATATGAGTCTCGAACTCGCTCTTCGCGCGCTCTCGAATGAACGCAGACTGCAGGTTCTGAGTTGGCTCAAGCAGCCGGCAAGGAACTTTCCCGCCCAGGTGGATGGAGATCTGCGCAAGGATGGCGTTTGCGGGCTATCGATCGCCAGGAAACTGCGCGTAAGCCAGCCCACCGCGAGCGAGCACTTAAAGATTTTGATGCGAGCAGGATTGATCCGCGGCAAGCGGATCAAACAGTGGACCTTCTACAAGCGCGACGAATCGCGCATTCGCAAAATCAAGAAGCTGATCTTTACGCAGGTTTAGCTAGCTGAGATTCAGATGGAAGCGGGCTGCTTCTCCGCCCAGCAAGTCCGGTTGTTTGGACTCGGCCGACGGCATGCCAGGCCGGTTGGGAATCCCCGTTTGGCCCAGAGGAACATTCTTTCGCACCGACCACCGAAAGAAGCGGCAGCCGCACTCCACGCAGCGGAAGGGCCGCACGCAGAGCGCCGACAAAATCGTGCGTTCCACAATTGCGCGCCTCCTGGATCTGCGGACACATTTACCCGAGCACCTCGGACATTGAATCGACACGGCACCACTCCCAAGTCGCGCTCCGGTGATACCAAACGCAACTAGCCCTATACGTTAGCACCGACGCGCTCTGCGCGATATTAGGGAGAAACCTCATGCTACCCGGGGAAAACCATTTAGTACTCCTGCAGGTATTTTTGAGCTTCTTATCCCAATTCCCGCGCTTTGATCGCGCGTTGGCCATGTTACGCTTCGGAGCGTTTCGCGAAAGTATTTCGGGATGAACCGAGCGAGAAATTTTTGTAATCGTATTCTATTTCTTGTAGGCGTTGCAGTTTTTGGAATCCAGCGCTATTCGCTTCTAGACCCTTTTATTGGCCGACGTGTATCCCGGCTGAGCGCAGCACGTGGTGGTCAGCCCTGATTTTGGCCATTTGACGGGACGATTTGGTTGCCTAGCTCGCAACGCCCCATTTGACCGAGTTCGAGCGCTCCCCTACAATCGAAATGCCTCGGGGAACACTCATGTTTGAAAATCTCACCGAAAAACTTCAGCGCACTTTCAAGAACCTGCGCGGCCAGGGCAAGCTCACCGAAGAGCATCTCGACGCCGCCCTTGCCGAAATTCGCGAGGCCTTGCTGGAAGGCGACGTCAATGTCACCGTCGCCGACGAGCTGCTCGCCAACATTCGCCAGAAATCCATCGGCAGCGAAGTCATGCTGCAGCTTTCGCCCGACCAGCAAGTCGTCAAGACGGTGCGCGACGAACTCACCGCCATGCTCGGCAAGCATGCCAAGCCGCTGTTTGCTTCGCGCCCGCCCTCGGTGTGGATGATCGTTGGCCTTCAAGGCTCCGGCAAAACCACGACGACGGGAAAACTCTCCAAATGGCTCACGAATCACGGCCATCGCCCGCTGGTCGTTTCTACCGACGTCTACCGGCCCGCCGCGCGCGAACAACTCGCCCAGGTCGCAAAAGCGGTCGGCACGCCCCTCTGGCCCGGCAAGGGCACCGACAAGCCACTCGAAATCGTGCGCGGCGCCATCAAGGAAGCGAAACTCTCCGCCAGCGACGTGGTTATCGTGGACACCGCCGGCCGCCTGCACATCGACGACGACCTGATGAACGAGCTGAGCACGCTCAAAAAAGAGCTGCAGCCCAGCGAAATTCTATTCATCGCCGATTCCATGATCGGTCAGGACGCCGTAAAATCCGCCGGCGAATTCCACAAACGCCTGGGCCTCACGGGCGTGGTTCTCACCAAGCTCGATGGTGACGCCCGCGGCGGCGCTGCCCTTTCCATCGGCAAAGTCACCGGCGCGCCGGTAAAGTTCGTCGGCCTGGGCGAAAAGTACGACGCCCTCGAAGGCTTCTATCCCGAACGCATCGTCTCCCGCGTCCTCGGTATGGGCGACCTGATGTCGCTCATCGAGCGCGCCGAGCAGGCCGTCGACAAAAAGGCTGCGATCGAACTCGAGCGCAAGCTGCGCAAAGAAGATTTCACGCTCGAAGATTTTCGCGATCAACTCAAACAAATTCGCAAGATGGGCCCGTTGGAGCAACTCGTCGACATGCTTCCGAAAGTCGGCCCGCTCGCCAATCTCCCCAAAGATGCGAAGGTCGACGAAGGCCAGCTCAAGCAAGTCGAAGCCATCATCAATTCCATGACCAACCAGGAGCGCCGCGATCACAACGTCATCGACGGCAAGCGCCGCAAACGCATCGCCAAAGGCAGCGGCACGACGGTCCAGGAAGTCAACCAGGTCCTCAAGCAATACATGCAAATGCGCACGATGATGAAGCAATACGGCGCCATGGCCGCCCGCGCCAAAATGAAAGGCCTCGGCAAACTCGCCGGGCTAGGTTGATTCAGGGGTCGGAGCTTTAGCTCCGACATAAGGCCCGCGCCGTCACTGGGCTTCAGCCCTGAGGAAACGCCCTTGGCATTTTTCGGGAGGTTGTTCAGCCGGTCCCGCAACGGACTGCGTTTCTCATCCGGCTTTAGCCGGTGAGGGCCGATCGAGTAGCAACCCACTTCATTTGTAGTCGTGCGACGCAACCGGCCCCCATTAATCCGAGCCGATGTACAAATCTGCAATCTGCGCAGCAAACCTCTCCAGGTCAAGGTCCGTCCGATTGCACAGCACAATAATCGTCAGCTCACTGCGACTCGCAGTATTCCGCGCGAAGCGCTCTATGTACGTATGAAATCCCATCGTCTCCCCGTAATGCCACATGCGAGCATAGCTGCGATAAGGATCAATAAACCACCCGAACCCATACGACACCGGCGATCCTTCCGTGCGATCGGAATTCGCGGGCCATACGGGCCGCGCCCCGCCGGCAAGTTCCACCGGGGTCAGCGCGGGGCGCATCTCGTTCTCGCTGAGCAGCGTGTGTTGCGTCAGCGCTTCGTCCCACTTCGCGAGATCGCGCAACGAAGAGTACACTCCGCCGTCGCCCAAAGTCGCTGACGTGGAACTCTGGTCGGTCTGCTTCCAGCCGTTCACTTCCTTCGTGTGGCCGAAGGCACGGTAGGCGACTTCGTTCTTTCCCTTTACATACGCGAGGGTCTGCTCCATTCGCAGCGGGCCGAAAATGCGATCATGCAGAAATTCACCAAAGGTCTTGCCAGAAACTTTGGCAACGATCGATCCGAGCACCACATAGCCGGAATTGCTGTACGCCCACTTCGTTCCGGGCGGAAACAATGTGGAGTTTTGCTTTTCGAGCAGGGCCAGAACCTCGGCATCCTGGATTTGATTTTCTTCGGTCCAGCGATAGCCGCCGCTGCGTTCTTCCTGCTCCATCAGGGTTTCGTAGTCTTGCAAACCTGACGTGTGATTCAGCAGGTTGCGAATCGTGATCGTTTTGCCGTACGCCGGGAATTCAGGAAAGACCTCGGTCAGATTTTCGTCGTACCGGAGCTTGCCGTCGTGCACGAGCAGCATGATCGCCATCGCAGTGAACTGTTTTGTGCAGGAAGCGAGACGGAAATTTGTCTGCGGATCGATCGCGGCGAAACTTCGAAGATCCCGCGCGCCGTAACCCCGCTCGAAAACCGTGCGCCCGTCTTTTCGCACCAGGACCGCGATGCCGGGAGATTTCGCGTCGTTGAAAGGCGCGAAGATCGCCTCCAATTTCGCCATCCTCCGCTCCTCGGCGAGCCTCGCCTTGCGAATAGCGGGAAACGTCAGCGCGCACATCACCGCAAGTACCGCGGCCGGCAGGGCGACACGCAATCTTTCTTCCTCCGGCGAGGGAGCATATCATTTGCCGGCGCATTCATCTGCCCGTAACACAGGTGCGCTATCTCTCTGCCTCCCTGCTAAGAGTGAATGATGCAACGCCCTAAGCTCGATGATCCGCGCCACTATCTCAATCGCCACGTAGAGTGGCTGGCATTTAACCGGCGTGTCCTGGAAGAAGCGCGCGACATCGGGAATCCGCTGCTGGAGCGCGTCAAGTTCCTGGCCATCACCGCGAACAATCTGGACGAATTCGTGGAAATTCGCGTTTCGAGTTTCCTTCAGCGCATCGAGCATGGCTCCCGCGAAATCAGCCCCGATGGCCTGACAACGGAGGAAGAACTCGAGAAGGTTTCCGCGGCGATGCAAGTTTTCGTGCGTGATCAATACAAATGCTGGAACGACGAGCTGCTGCCGGCGCTGGCGAAAGAATCGATCCGGGTTTTGAACACTGGCGAGCTCGACGCGAAAGCCGCCAGATTCACGAAATCGTTTTACGATCGGCGCGTAAGTCCGATGCTGACGCCGGTGACGGTCGATCCCTCGCATCCCTTCCCGCACGTGTTGAACAAGGCGCTGTGTATCGCATTCTTATTGAGGCGCCGGCGCGGCGGGAATGGCAAACCCTACTTCGGTGTGCTCACTGTGCCTCGCGCGCTGCCGCGCTTGCTGCGGATTCCCACCGAGAACGCTGGCATTCGGTTCGCCCCGCTCCACGACATTATCTCGGCGTATGCATCGAGACTGTACCGAGGCTACGAGATTCTGGCTTCCACCGCATTCCGCATCACCCGCAACAGCAATCTTTATCTGGAGCAGGAAGAGAGCCGCAGCCTGTTGGAAACGATCGACTCGCAAGTGTCGCAACGCCGCAAAGGCGACGCGGTGCGGCTGGAAATCGAGGAAGGCGCGCATCCCGACATCGTCGAGCGCCTGGTATCGACGTTCGAGCTGGACGAGTCGCTGGTATTTCGCGTTCGCGGGCCCGTCAACCTTCAGCGGCTCTTCCATCTTTACGATGAGACGCCGCGGCCCGATCTGAAATATCCGCCGTTTGTGCCGCGCCAGGTTCGCGTCGGTCATGACGCCGATTCGCTTTTTGACGTGCTGCGCCGGCAGGATGTCTTGCTGCACCATCCCTACGAGTCTTACGACACCGTCGTTAACTTCATAAGGACCGCCAGCCACGATCCCCGCGTGCTTTCCATGAAGCAGACGCTCTACCGCACCAATACCGATTCGCCGATCGCCGAAGCGCTGCTGGAAGCCGCCGGCAAGAAAGAAGTGACCGTGGTCGTGGAGTTGAAGGCCAGCTTCGACGAAGCCACCAACATTCACTGGGCGCGCAGCTTCGAGGATGCCGGCGTGCAAGTATTCCACGGCGTGGCCGGCCTGAAGACGCATGCCAAACTCGCGCTCGTGGTGCGCAACGATCCCGACGGGAAAATTCGCCGCTATGTGCATCTCGGCACTGGAAACTACAACCCATCAACGGCGCGCTTCTACAGCGACTTCAGCATGCTGACCAGCAACGAAGCCATCACCTCGGCGGTGCACAACGTCTTCAACTACCTGACGGCCTACGCGGAGCAGCCCAGCTATAGGCCGCTGATCGTGGCGCCGCGCGACATGGCCAAAACGTGTATCGCGCTGATCGATCGCGAAGCCCGCCATGCGCGGCGCGGGCGTCCCGCCCGGATGATCATCAAGATGAATGCGGTCGTCGATCCCCCGGTGATTCAGGCTCTGTATCGAGCCTCCCAGGCGGGCGTGGAGATCGATCTGATCGTGCGGGGACAGTGCGCGCTGGTCCCTGGCGTACGCGGGCTCAGCAGCCGCATTCGCGTGCGCAGTATCGTCGGCCGGTTTCTGGAGCACAGCCGCATCTATTTTTTCGAAAACGGCGGGAAGCCCGAACTCTATCTTGGCAGCGCCGACTGGATGCAGCGCAATCTCTACGAACGGGTCGAGGTGATCTTTCCGGTGAAAGATCCGCAGCTTTGCCAGCGCATTTGCACGGAGATTTTGTCCGCTTATCTGGCCGATACCCGCAAGGCTCGACTTCTGGGCTCGGACGGCACATACTCTCGCCCGCGTTCGGTGCGCAACGGTCATGGCTTCTCCGTGCAGGAGCATCTGATGCGTGTCGCGTCAGGCAATAGCGATTCGCACGCGACGCCGCTGCGTGCACCTCAAGTCGTTTATACTTCCGAAGACGTTAAGCCCGGCCCCGTTGCCACCCCTCCGGAAGAATCTGACGTACAGGACACCGTAAATGCAGCCGTATGAGCTTATTGTTATCGGTTCGGGCCCTGGCGGGCAGCGTGCCGCCATCCAGGCCGTAAAAGCAGGGAAACGCGTCGCGCTGGTCGAAAAGCAGACCGCCGTCGGCGGCGTCTGCATCAATACCGGCACCATCCCCAGCAAGACCATGCGCGAGGCGGTGCTGCACCTTTCCGGCTTCTACGACCAGAGTTTCTACGGCGCGAACTATCACGCGAAAGATCACATTACCATGGCGGACTTGAACTTCCGCGTGCAGCGCGTGATCGAAAACGAAGTGTCCGTAATCGGGGACCAACTGAAACGCAACGGCGTGGACTTGATTCACGGCATGGGCCGATTCACCGGCCCGCATCACGTCCGTGTCGAGAACAACAATGGCTTCAGCGAGCTCGAGGGCGAATACATCATTCTGGCGACGGGCACAAAGCCCGCGGCCAATTCCAAGGTGCCCATCAATGGCCGGAACATCATCAACAGCGATCAGATTCTGTCGATGCCGCAGGTTCCGCGAACTCTGATCGTAGTGGGCGGCGGCGTCATCGGTGTCGAGTACGCATGCATGTTTGCCACGCTGGGCGTGCGCGTGATCATTGTGGAAAAGCGGCCTCGGCTGCTGGAATTCGCCGATACCGAAATGGTGGAAGCGCTGAGCTACCACATGCGCGACCGCCGTGCCACCATGCGCCTCAATGAAGAGGTAGATAGCGTAGAGGAATTGCCTGACGGAAAAGTGGCCGCGAATCTGGTTAGCAAGAAGCGCATCATCGCCGACGCGCTGTTGTATGCGGTAGGCCGCGGCGGCAACGTCGAGCAGCTCAATCTACCGGCTGCCGGACTGGCCGCCGACGACCGCGGCCGCATCAAGGTGGACGCTGACTTTCGCACTTCGCAACCCCATATTTTCGCGGTCGGCGACGTTATCGGCTTTCCGAGTCTGGCGTCGGTGTCCATGGAGCAGGGCCGCATCGCCGCCGCCCGCGCTTTTGGGCTGGACGTGCAAAGCGATCCTGCCGGGTATCCCTACGGAATTTACACAATTCCGTCCATCTCATTTATCGGGAAGACGGAAGAACAACTCACCGACTCCGATGTGCCGTACGAGGTCGGCGTGGCCTATTACCGCGAAATCGCACGCGGCCAGATCAGCGGCCATACCGACGGCCGCCTGAAACTGTTATTTCATCGCGAAACGCTCGAGCTGCTCGGCGTACACATCTTCGGCGAAGACGCAGCGGAGCTGCTGCACATCGGCCAGGCGGTAATGCTGCTCAAAGGCAAAATCACCTATTTCAAGAACACCGTTTTCAACTATCCTACTCTCGCAGAATGCTATAAGACCGCCGCCTTCAACGGCCTCAACCGCCTTTCCTAACGAACTCATCACCTGTTGCGATCCTCACTCACACCGTCTCGCGGCAGTCATTCTAGGCTCGGTCCGGTATAATCCCCCGCATGCAAAACACCATTCCTGTTTCTGAAGTCTCAAGGATTCGTTTGTTTCGGTCGCTTATTGCTCTTTGGCTAATGATGGGTGCTTCGTTGTTTGTGCAGCGGGCTGCGGCGCAGACCCCGCCTGCAGGCTCGACTTTACCGAGTGAAACCCCAGCGAGGTTGCAGCCGGTTATCGACAGTTTCGATTACGAGCGCCGCGATGTGATGATTCCGATGCGCGATGGCGTGAAGCTGCACACCGTGATCATCCTGCCGAAGGGTGCGAAGGGCGCGCCGATTTTGCTGACGCGAACGCCCTATGATGCCACGGCGCAAACCAGTCATGCGCCCAGCGCTCACCTTGCGCCGATCCTGCAGGGATACGACAACGCCACGGAAGTCATTGTCGAAGGCGGGTACATCCGCGTCGTGCAGGACGTTCGCGGAAAATACGGCTCGGAAGGCGATTACGTAATGAACCGTCCGCTGCACGGGCCCTTGAACCCGACCCCGGTGGACCATGCGACGGATACCTACGACACCATCGACTGGCTGGTGAAAAATATCCCGGAGAGCAACGGTAAGGTGGGAATTCTGGGAATTTCTTACGATGGGTTTACACCGTTGATGGCGCTGGTGAATCCACATCCCGCGCTCAAAGTCTCGGTGCCGATGAATCCGATGGTCGACGGGTGGATGGGCGACGACTGGTTCCACAACGGTGCGTTTCGCGAACAGAACATGCCGTACATCTACGAGCAGGAAGGCACGCGAGACAACAAAATCAAATGGTGGACCAGCCACTTCGACGACTACGACGTGTACATGGAAGCGGGATCGGCGGGAGAGCTAGGGAAGCGGCACGGACTCGAGCAGGTCGGCTTCTGGCGAAAGCTGCTGGAGCATCCAAGCTACGACGCGTGGTGGCAGCAGCAGGCCATGGACAAAATCCTCGCGGATCAACCTTTGAAAGTGCCAGTATGCTGGTCCACAGCCTGTGGGACCAGGAAGATATTTACGGCGCCATGGCGGTGTACAAAGCGATCAAGCCCAAGGACACCGGCAACGACAAAGTTTTCCTGGTGATGGGGCCCTGGCATCACGGTCAGGAGATCGACGACGGCAGTTCACTGGGAGTCGTGAAATTCGACAGCGACACCGGGCTGTATTTCCGGCGAGAAATCCTGCGCCCATTTCTCGATCAATATTTGAAGGATGGTGCGCCGAAAGCCGACATCGCACCGGTGATGGCGTTCGAAACCGGAACGAACACGTGGCGACGCCTGGGCTCGTGGCCCAGCGGCTGCCCATCCACCTCGACCAGTTCGAATTGTACGATTCGCGCGACGCCGTTGTACTTGGATGCGGGTCTGAAACTCAGCCTCGAATCGCCGAAGTCTGGCGACGCGCCGTTTGATGAATATGTTTCGGATCCCGCGAAGCCGGTGCCCTATCGCGCGCGACCCATTCAGCCGATGGGATATGACCCCGGCATGACCTGGTCGGAGTGGCTGGTGGATGACCAGCGAGAACAATCCGGACGCGGCGATGTGCTGGTATACGAGTCGGAAACTCTGCGTACGCCAGTGAAGATCAGCGGACAGCCTATGGCCAATCTGGTTGCGTCGACGAGCGGGACCGATTCGGATTGGGTGATCAAGGTGATCGACGTTTACCCGGACGAGGTCGCCGGGCAACCTGGGATGGGCGGATACCAGCTGATGATCTCGGCGGATATTTTTCGCGGCAGGTATCGTGAGAGTTTGGAGACGCCGAAAGCGCTGGAGGCTGGGAAGCCTCTGCTGTACCGCTTTGCTTTGCCGAACGCCAATCACGTGTTTTTGCCGGGACATCGGATGATGGTGCAGATCCAGTCGACCTGGTTTCCTTTGTATGACCGGAATCCCCAGACGTTTGTGCCGAATATTTTCTGGGCCAAGCCGGAAGATTACCGCAAGGCAGTGCAGCGCGTTTACCACGCACCGGATCGGGCGAGTTTTGTGGAATTGCCGGTCGTGGTGGCGAAGTAGCACAAGGAGCGTCTGTGCTAGCCTTGGAGTTATGTCGTTGCTGGGAAGCGGGTTGACAGGTTAGAATAGAGGGCTCGGAGGACTGATTTAGTGTTAATGATTCGGTTGTCTCGCATTGGCAAGAAGAAGAAGCCGTACTATCGCGTCGTAGTGATTGAGAAGACCCGGCCGCGCAATGGCCGCGTCGTGGAATTGGTGGGGACGTACGATCCACTGAAGAAGCCCGCGGAGCTGAAGCTGGATCACGAGCGCATCAAGCATTGGCTCGGAGTTGGCGCACAGCCCAGCGATACCGTGCGCAGCTTTATCCGCCTGCAGAAGATCGCTTAGTTGCAGTGCGCCCACCTGTGACCCCGACCCTGTCGGGGTCCGAAGCTCTTTGGTTTCCACGCATCCTTAAGTCGCTTGGAAGCGTCTTTCCTGTAATGATCTCGCAAGCTAAAATTCGATTCGCTCGCCGGGCCAGAACTTGCCTCCGTGAAGGTGCGCTATGAAGGATCTGGTCGAGTCGATTGCCCGCGCGCTTGTCGACCATCCTGACGATGTGCAGGTGAAATCGATCGAGGGCTCGCAAGCGACGATTCTTGAGCTGCGCGTCCACAAGGACGATCTTGGCAAAGTGATTGGGCGGCAGGGCCGGACGGCGAAAGCGGTTCGCACTCTGTTGGGCGCCGCAGGTGTAAAGGTGCACAAACGCTTCACGCTCGAGATTCTGGAAGATTGAGCGGCGAGACGCACCGCTGGGTTGCGCTCGCGCGCGTGCTTCGGCCACGAGGGAACAAGGGCGAGGTCGCGGCGGAACTGCTCACCGATTTTCCCGAACGAATCGCGACAATGAAGGAAGTGTTCCTGGGCGATAGCGCCGGGAAGGCCGAGCCGCGCCTGGCGGGGCTGAAAGCGTTCTGGATGGACCGGAACCATCCCGGGCAAGGCGTGTTCCACTTCGAGGGTTGCGCTTCGATTTCGGAGGCGGAGAAATTTCGCGGGCTGGATGTACTGATTCCGTTCGAGCAGCGGGTAACGCTGCCAGCGGGGAAATATTTTGTGTCGGATTTGGTTGGCTGCTCGGTATTTGAGAGCCCTGTTGAACCGCCCGTTGTTTCCTCTTCGCCTTGTTCTATGGCTACGGCGCCGGCGCTGGTCGGGACGGTCAGCGATGTACAGATGACCGGGGAAGATGTTGCGGGGACGCCGCTGCTTGTGGTGGATACGCGACATGGCGAATTGCTGATTCCTCTGGCTGAAGATATTTGTACCCGCATTGATCCTGCTGCTCGGCGGATTGATGTGACCCTACCGGAGGGTCTTCGTGATCTGAATGATTGAACCTATATGAGGAATATTGCCGCCGGTTGCAGTTGCGGCGATCAGGGTGGTGCGGGCAGCGCGGGCGGGGCAGCCCCGCCCTTACAAAGGAATCGTTCTGGGGAATCGGTGTGAGGAATCGGGCATGAGGAATTGGTACGAACTTTAGTGGACATCGATGGTGGTTACGCTTAGCGCGGGCAGCGTGAGTGTTAGCGTTGAGCCGGTGACTGGCATGGTGCCGGCGGAGATGGGTTGGACTGGAGTGCCGCCGGTGGATTGGGTTTGGGCTGAGGTCGGCGGTCATTTGATAGAGATGGGCTGTGCCTGACAGCGGCTGGCCGGTGATGGCGGTGACTTGCGATGTTGTGGAGCGATTGATGGCTACGAAGACGACGCGGCCTGGCGTGGTGCTGTCCGTGCTCGCGTAGACGACTACGTTTTGCACGTTGCTGGAGGTGGATTGCAGTGAGGTGTCGCCGAAAGTGGCGCTGGCGCCGTCGAAGCCGCGGAAGGCGCGAAAGCCTGCGAGCGAGTAGGAGTAGGTGCCGTTGGGTGGCCAGAAGCTGGCGGCGAAAACACCTTGCGCGCCGAAGATGCCTAGATTGTCGGCCTGGGCTATGGTTCCGGCGATGTGATTCTGGCCGCCGCTTTCATATTCCGAGACGGAGATCTTCATGCCGGGGTTTTCGGCGTTGATCTTGGATTGCAGGCGGCCGAGGATGTTGATCGGTGTGTTGCCGAGCTCCTGGTAGATCCATGGATTGCTGTTGCCGGCGTCGGTGTAGGTGGGATCCCACAGGTTACGCGGGCTTTGCACGATGAGCTGGACCTGGGCGTCGGTGAGAGTGGTGCTGGTGAGATCGAGAATGCGCGTGCCGTTCGCGTCGTAGTCTTCCGCGTACCAATGAAAGTCGTAGACGTCGACCAGGGGCTTGCCGTACGTGGTGGACGCCGTCTTTATCGCTTGCAGATATTTATCCGGGAACCAGTTTGCGCCGCTGGGTGTGGCGGCGAGTTCCCCCTGCCAGTTGTAGATTCCCTGAAAACCATAGTGGACGGGCCCGAAGATGATGGTGTTCGGGAACTGGTCTTTGATGGCCTGTGTGAGTGCGATCGTTTTGGCGATGTAGTTGTCTGACGTGACGGGATTCGGGCCTTGCACTTCGAGGTGCGTGGAGTTCCAGAGTTCGGGTTCGTTGTCGAGGTCCAAGAAAGTTGGCTGAGCGGGATTTGTGCCGAAGATGCCGGGGAGTTTCTGGTTCAGCGCCCAGACGAATTCGTCCATGTAGACGTTGGCGTCCGTGGTGGGCGGCGTGATCGTGAAGGGGACGGCGGAGACCGTGCTCTTTTTGTCGACTACCGTCTTGAAACGCGTCAGATCGGGAGGATTGGCTACGCTGACAGGACCGCTTTCGTCGCCGGCGACCAGCCCTTGCATTTGCACGGTGACGAGGCTCGCCATGTTTGCGCCTTGATCCTGGGCGATGAAGCCGCGGACGGCCTCGGCGGGAACGCGTGCTGCTGCTGAGGTAGTCGTCATTTTCGTAGAGGTAGTCGCTGCCGGCGTTGGAGGCGTTGGTCTCCCAGTTGTAGGCGGTCCAGCGGTTGCCGCCATCGCGGTCGAAGGTGAGCATCGGAGGGGGATCGGTCTCGCCGAAGTAGAAATTGAGGCCGTAGATGTAGGGAGAGATGGGCTTGGTGTTGGCGGGATTGATGGTGATCGTGACGTCCACCGGAGTGTTGGCAGGCGTGGCGCTGGCCTCAGCGGAATTGGCGCTTTCACCGACAGCGTTCAGCGCGGAGACGACATAGAAGTAGGTGGTGCCGTTGGTGAGCCCGGTGTCGGTGAAGCTTGTGGTGGCCGGCGCGGAGATTTGCGTGTAAGGGCCGCCCGTTGTGGTGCTGCGCTTGAGGTGATAGCTGGTGGCGCCGGAACTTGCGGTCCAGCTGAGAGAGACCTGGGCGTTACCTCCTGTCGCGATCAGACCGGTGGGCGCGGCGGGAGGTTGCGTCGGAGCAACGGGCGTGGCGCTGGCTTGGGCGGAGTTCGCACTTTCGCCGGTGGCGTTGACCGCGGAGACGACGTAGAAGTAGGTGGTGCCGTTGGCGAGGTTGGTGTCGGTGAAATTCGTGGCGGTTGGGGAGGAGATTTTGGTGTACGGACCGCCGGTGGTGGTGCTGCGCTTTACGTTGTAGCTTGTGGCGCCCGCGCTGGCGGTCCAAGCGAGGCTAACTTGCGCATTGGCGGGGGTGGCCATGAGTCCTGTTGGCGCTGCGGGAGCTTGCGCAGGCGCGGTAGGCTTGGCGCTGACTTCGGCGGAGTTCGCGCTTTCTCCCGCGGAATTGACGGCGGACACAACGTAGAAATAGGTGGTTCCGTTGGTCAAGCCGGTGTCGGTGAAGCTAGGCGAGGTGGGTGAAGAAATCTTTGTGTACGGGCCGCCGGTGGTGGTGGCGCGCTTGACGTTGTAGCTGGTGGCGGTCGCGCTGGCGGTCCATGTAAGGCTGACTTGCGTGTTCCCGGCGGTGGCCACGAGCCCTGATGGTGCCGGCCGGAACTTGCGTTGGGGCCGTGGGCTTGGCGCTGGCTTCGGCGGAGTTGGCGCTTTCTCCGGCGGTATTGACGGCCGAGACGACGTAGAAATACGTGGTGCCATTGGTGACCGCCGTGTCGGTGAAGCTGGCGGCCGCCGGCGAAGAGAGCAGAGTGTAGGGGCCGCCGGTGGTGGCGGCTGCGCTTTACGTTATAACTCGTGGCGTTTGCGCTGGCGGTCCAAGTGAGGATGACTTGTGCATTTCCGGCTGTGGCCATGAGGCCGGTGGGAGTGGTGGGCACGGTGGTCCCGGTTGGGTTTGAGGCGTTGCCGCCAGGATTGGAGTTGTTGCTGCTGGCGGTACCGGCGCAACCGCTCAGGATGAGGGCGAGCAGAGTGGAAAGAGAGAGCAAGAGGATCGGGTGTAAGTACGCCCCACCCCCTGTTTTTTGCGTAGTGATTTGATTCTAGGGGAGTTAGCTTTCGGAATGGCGCAGTGACTTGATTCTGAAGGAGATATGTCCGCGTACGATGGCGAGCGTGGCTCGCTACGGAGGAATCTGCAGTCTTATGCGGCGCGAATGATAGCAGTAGGCGCAATCGGAAGCCCTGGTCAGGTTAAGTGCGCTTACGGTGAAGGGACAAGCTGTTCATAGGTACAGAAATAGTGTCAGGACTTTACCTGGCACGTTGAGAATCTGGGAAAATGCTCGCGTTGCGCGCCGCCGTGGTAGGTTGCGACTGACTTGATTACAATTGCTGCCATGCGGTTTGACCTTGTTACGATTTTTCCGGAATTTTTCGCTGGGCCACTCGATTACGGAATTGTGCGGCGAGCGCGCGAGACTGGGCTGATCGACGTTCAGGTACAGGATCTGCGGGTGTTTACGAAAGACCGGCATCGCACTGTGGATGACCGGCCGTTCGGCGGCGGCGAAGGGATGGTGCTGAAGCCGGAGCCTTTGTTCGAGGCGGTGGAGGCGCTTTTGGGTCACAGCGTTGGGGATGCGGCGGGGCGGCTGGCGCCGGAATCGAAAACGGCTGTGGTGCTAATGTCTGCTGCCGGTAAATTATTTAGGCAGGAGACGGCGCGGCGTTACGCGGGGTTGGATCGGGTCATCTTTATATGTGGGCGTTATGAGGGTGTGGATGAACGGGTGGCGGAGCATTTGGCTACCGAGGAGATTTCTGTTGGGGATTTTGTTTTGAGTGGCGGGGAATTGCCGGCGATGCTTGTTTTGGATGCGGTTACGCGGCTTTTGCCAGGGGCGCTGGGAAATGAGGATTCGGCGGTGAATGAGTCGTTCAGCGGGTCATCTTATGATGCGGCTGCGGCGGGCGGGGCAAGCCCCGCCCCTACAAGTGAGAAGAGGGAGTGGGACGTGAACGGCAGGATGTTGCTGGATTATCCGCACTATACGCGGCCGGCGGAGTTTCGCGGGTGGGTTGTGCCCGAGGTTTTGATTGGGGGCAATCATGCGGAAGTGGCGAAATGGCGGCGGGCGGCGGCGTTGGAAAAGACGCGGCGGAATCGGCCGGATTTGTTGGGGTGAGATGCGGCGCGAGCCGAGTAGGGCTACGCTTTCGTCTGATCGAGCTCTCCGAATGGAGGCATCGAAGAGAGATTTCTCTCTGCGCGGGCCGACCCATTCGCAGGAAGCGAATGGGAAAGAAAAGTCGGCCCGCTCCGTTCGAAATGACGGTTGGGTTTGTGGCGGGAAGCGAACGGGAAAAAGAATTCGGCGGGCTGGCCGGGCTGAAGCCCGGCGCCTACAGCGGAGATTCGGGGATTCGCGGGCTGGGCTAAAGGCCCAGCGCCTACAGTGGGGATTTGGTGATGGAGATTCGACGATTTGGTGTGCGGGACGCGGAGGCTCTATGGCGGTTGCGGATGATCGCGCTGCAGACGGATCCGTGGTCGTTTGCGGAATCGGTGGAGGAGTTGCGGCAGATTTCGGTGGAGGAGTATGGGCGCAGGATAGGATCGGGTGGTGATAGTAACTTTGTGATCGGGGCTTTCGAAGGAGATGTGCCGGTGGGGATGTGCGGGTTTTACCGGGAGACGCTTCTTAAGCGCAGGCATAAGGGGCATTTGTGGGGTGTGTTTGTTGCGCCGGCTGCGAGGGGAAAGAAATTGGGGCTTATGCTGGCAGCGCGTGCGATTGAGACGGCGCGGACGTTGCCCGATCTTAAGTCGATCCAGTTGACGGTGTCGATCACGCAGGACGCAGCGCGGGGACTTTATCGGAAACTGGGTTTTCGGATTTTTGGAATTGAGGCTCGGGCGCTGGGGATTGGTGGGAAGTTTGTGGATGAGGAGCACATGGTTTTGGATTTGGGGTGAGACGCCGGGGAGAGAGGCAGTCGAATACTGAGGAGGGGCGGGCATCTTCGAAGAGAAGAGAGATTTCTCTCTGCGCGGGCCGACCCATTCGCCCCGCGACGTCCGGGTAAACAGGAAGCGAATGGGGAAGAAAAAGTCGGCCCGCTCCGTTCGAAATGACGGTGGGTGGTCAGAGTCGAGGAACGAAATAGACGGAAGACCGGAAGAGCATCCGCAGATTCTGTTTGGAATTTCGGTTGGGTGGTATGGATGACGACGGGAGCCGAGGGATCATGAGCGACGTCAGGAAGAAGAAGAGCGGCAATGGGAATGGTGACGGAGTCGTGAAGCCGATCGCGATTTATTACGAGCAGCCGAATTGGTTTGTGCCTTTGTTTGCGCAGATGGATGGGCGCGGCGTGCCTGGGTGAAGTTGGACGCGCGGTATCACCAGTATGATGCGGCTTCGCCGGAGCCTGAGTACTCGCTGCTGTTTAACCGGATGAGTCCTTCGGCTTGGCAGCGGGGCGTGGGGCATGGAGTCTTTTACACGCTGAATTATTTGAAGCATCTGGAAGACAAGGGAGTGCGGGTGGTGAATGGGTATAAGGCGTTCACTACGGAGACTTCGAAGGCGTTGCAGCTTTCGTTGATGGAGCGGTTGGGGTTGCCTTATCCGAAGGCTCGCGTGATCAACCATCCTTCGCAGGCGTTGAGTGCTGGAGAAGAGATTGGGTATCCCTTGATTTTGAAGCCGAATATTGGTGGGAGCGGGGCGGGGATCAAGAAATTTAATTCGCGGGAGGAGTTGAAGGCGGCTGTTGATGCGGGCGAGTTGTACTTCGGCATCGACAACGTGGCGTTGGTGCAGGAATGCTTTACGGCGCGGGACGGGATTATTACGCGCGTGGAAGTGCTGGGTGGGAAATATTTGTATGCGATCCAGATTCACATTACCGGGGAGACGTTTGATTTGTGTCCCGCGGATATTTGCAAGAGCACGCGGGGCGAGGAATTGACGCGGATTGCTTGCCCGGTGGATGCGCCGAAGACCGGGATGACCGTGGAGGCTTATGAGGCGCCGCCGCGGGTGATTGCGAATGTGGAGCGGTTGATGCGCGAGGCGGGGATTGAGGTTGGCGGGGTGGAGTATGTGATCGACGATCGCGACCGGGCGGTTGCTGTACTACGACATCAATGCGCTTTCGAACTTTGTGGCTGATCCGGAACGGATTGTAGGATTCAATCCTTATGCGAGGCTTGGCGGATTTTTTGATTGCGGAGGCGGGGCGGCGGAGCGAAGTCGTGGCTGGGATACGGACTTAACGCAGAGGACACGGAGCTAGGAGCGCAGAGAGCACGGAGACGTGGGTGGCGTCGATACGCTCGCATAGTGATTAGGGCACGGTGAACGCGGTGAAGTTGGTTGCAGGAACTTTGCGTTGAGGTCCTTCGGCTATCCTTATCGGATAGCCTCAGGATGACAGTTTTTTTTACTTGTTGGAGAGCGCATGAGATTTGGGTATTGGTTGCCGGTGTTTGGCGGGTGGTTGCGCAATGTGGCTGACGAGCGCATGGAGGCTTCGTGGGCTTATGTGAAGCAGGCTGGCGCAGCGCAGCGAGCAGATTGGGTTTGATGTGACCCTGATCGCGGAATTGAATTTGAATGACATCAAGGGAGTGGAGGCTGGTTCACTGGATGCGTGGTCGACCGCGGCGGCGTTGGCGGCGGTTACGGAGCGGATTGAATTGATGGTGGCGGTGCGGCCTACGTTTCATTTGCCGGCGCTGTTGGCAAAGCAGGCTGCGAATATTGATCAGATTAGCGGCGGGCGGTTGACGTTGAATGTGGTGTCTTCCTGGTGGGCGGATGAAGCGCGAAAGTATGGGGTTTCGTTCGAGCAGCATGACGATCGGTATGCGCGGACTTCGGAATGGCTGGATGTTTTGGATGGAGTGTGGTCGCGGGATCATTTTTCGTATTCGGGAAAATATTATCGGGTTGAGGATAATGTGCTGGAGCCGAAGCCGGTGTCTAAGCCGCGGCCTTGTTTGTATGCCGGAGGGGAATCGGCGGCGGCGAAGGATTTGATTGCGGCGAAGTGCGATGCGTATTTGATGCATGGGGATCCGCCGGAACGGGTTGGGGAGAAGATTGCGGATTTGCGGGGGCGGCGGGCGCGGCATTCGGGGTTGGCGCCGATGAAGTTTGGCGTGGCGGGATATGCGATTGTGCGGGAGACGGAGCGCGAGGCTCACGATGAAGTGCGGCGGATTACCGATGTGAAGCAATCGGCGGCGGGTTATGCGAATTATCAGCAGTGGCTGGCGGGGACGCAGCTCGAGCAGCAAGTTTCGCTGGAAGATTATTCGGTTTCGAATCGCGGATTGCGGTCGGGATTGGTGGGGACGGCGGAGCAGGTGGCTGAGCGGGTTGCGGAGTTTGAGGCTGCGGGAGTGGATTTGGTTTTGTTGCAGTTTAGTCCGCAGTTGGAGGAGATGGAGCGGTTTGCGGGGGCGGTGATTCGGCGTGGGTCGTCTGTGGCGGTTAGCGGGGCGTCTTAATTTCCTGGACGGCAATTGCCGGAAGGTGACTCTAAACCCGCACCCTTTGAAAGGCGCAAAGGGTGCGGCACCCGGCGGCGTGAGCGGCGTAGTTTGATCGGGCAAGACGCGACGGCGGGGCAAGCCCCGCCCCTACAATGGTGAGTTGGCGTTATAATGGGCGATTCGTCAAAATTCTAGGAAAATTGGGTTGAGTTTGGCTATAATTGGTGTTTGTCTTGGATGTGCTGGCCCCGCCTGAGTGGGTCTGCAGGGAACAACGAACATGAATCTGGTGATTGCAAAACTACATGAAGCGCAACTGCGCAAAGATTTGCCGGAGTTCCGGCCTGGCGATACCGTGCGTGTGAATGTGCGCCTGAAGGAAGGCGAGGGCGAGAAGGAAAAAGAACGCTTGCAGGCGTTTGAGGGCGTGGTGATTTCGAAGAAAGGCCGGGCTTCCGGGGCTACGTTTACTGTGCGGCGCGTTAGCTTTGGGGTTGGGATTGAGCGCATTTTTCCGTTGCACTCGCCTACGATCAGCTCGATTCAGGTGGTGGGCAAGGGTAAGGTGCGGCGGGCGCGGTTGTATTATTTGCGCGATTTGAAGGGGAAGGCTGCGCGCATCAAGCGGGCTGGGCGTGAGGAAGCCGAGCCGACGGCTGTGGCGGTTGCGGCGGGGTCGGAGAGCAAAGCGTAGTTGGCGTTACGCGCGTAATTATTTCAGGTTTGAAAAAGCGCCCGCTTCCCTTCGAGACTCAGGGTAAACGGAAAGCGGCCGCTACAACGGCAAAAACTTATTGGAGTGGGTGAGCCCCGCAAGTCGCGGGGCTTTTTCTTTTTGGGCGGCGGTTACTTCAGGTGTTGGTCCATCCAGTCGGCCCAGCGTTTGTAAACGTCCATTTGGCGGACGGGATCGCCGGGGGAATGGCCTGCTACGGGATAGGCGAAGAACTTTACTTCGACGCCGTTGTCTTTCAGGGCGTGGAAGAGTTGGTAGGATTGTGTGATGGTGACGCGGGCGTCGCCGGTGTCGTGCAGGATCAGCGTGGGGGTTTTCATGTTTGCCCAGTAGGTGATGGGCGACTGGGCGCGATAATCCTTGAGGTTGTCTCCTACGAATGGGGAGCCTTTGAAACTGTAGCGGCCGGAGACGTTGCCGTCGGATAAGTTGTACTCGTCGTAGAGATCGGTGACCGGGGCGCCGGCCATTGCGGCCTTCCAGAAGGAATAGTGGCCGATGAGCCAGGTAGTCATGTAGCCGCCGTAGGACCAGCCGGAGACGGCGATTTTGTCTTCGTCGATGTTGCCGAGTTTCTTCAGGGCATCGATGCCGGCGATTACGTCGCGGCCGGGGCCGTCACCGGCGTCATTCCAGATGGCGCGCTGGTAGGCGTTGCCGAGATTGTCGCTGCCGCGATAGTTGGGTGAGAAGACGATGTATCCGCGGGCGGCTAACAGCTGGGCGAAAAAGCTGAAGCCGGTGATCGAGGATGCGGTCGGGCCGCCGTGAATCAGCAGCACCAGCGGGTATTTTTTTTCTTTGTCGAAATCCGGCGGGTAGACGACTACGCCGTCTTCCTGAAAGGTGTCGGGGCCCTGCCATTCCAGCTTTTCTGCTTTGCCCAACTTCAGCGCGGCGATTCCTTGATTGAAATTGGTCAGCCGGCGCGGAGTGTCGTTGGCGGAGGCCATGTAATAGAGCTCGGAGGGTTGCGTTGGCGTGGCGCCGGTGAAGGCGATGTCGCCTTTGCGGCCGACGAAGGCGTCGATCCAGAACAGCCAGGTGGGATTGACGTCGCCGAGGGCGAGTTTCTTTGGCGCGGCGTTCAGCGGCTGGAGCCACATCGAAGTTTGCGTGCCGTCGTGGCCGCCGACGAGCAGCGAGTTGTTGTCGGGCATCCAGATGACGCGGGCAATATTGTGGTCGATGGCTTTTGTGGCGGATGCGCCGTCGCCGCCCGAGGATTGCGTGACGAAAATTTCGTTCTCGTTGTTGGGGTCGCCGTCGCGCGGATACCAGTAGGCGATACGCGAACCGTCTGGAGAGAACAGGCCGAAGCTTTCGAATTTTTCGTGAGTCGTCATCTTGCGGATCGCGCCTGACTCGACGTCGAGAATTTGCAGTGTGGTTTGGTCGGCGTCGCCGAACTGCGGATGATCCTGGCGAGTGAACAGAATCAACTTTCCATCGGGAGACCAATTGATCGGGGAAGCCGGGGAGCTGGGGGGAGCGCTTTTCGCGAGACTCCAGGCGCCGGAAGTCAGGCGGCGCGGTTTGCCGCCTTCGGCCGGTACGATCCAGAGATGGGAGGGAGTTTCGGGACCTTTGGCGAGGTAATCGTTGTCGCCGACTTCGAAGGCGTCGTTGTGCTTCTCGATTTCTTTTTTGTTTTCGGGCTCGTCGGAGGTGACATAGGCGATTTCCTGGCCATTGGGGCGCCATGCGAATTGTTCTACGCCGTTGGGGGCATCGGTGAGTTTTCGAGCTTCGCCGCCGGTCATGGGCAGGACATAGAGTTGGAGCTTCGGATCTTTGGCTGTGGAGTCCATGGCTTCGAAGGCCAGGCGGTCGCCTTCGGGTGACCATCGTGGCGAGCCGACGCCTCTGCGGTCGTGCGTGAGCGCGCGTGGAACGCCGCTCGGGATGTCGATGACGAGAAGTTCGCGGTCGCTGCGATCCTGCTCCAGATTGGGCCGGGAGACAATGAAAGCTATGGATTTTCCGTCAGGGGAGATTTGCGGATCGCTGACGGAGGCGATTTTGAGGAAATCGTCGAGTTGAATGGTGCGAGCAGGAGGAGGTGTCTGCGGAGGCGTCTGCTGCGATGTTTGCTGCTGGGCCGGCGCTTGAGTTTGCGCGGAAAGGGCCGCGGCGCCGAAGACCAGCGCAACCACCAGGGGGAAGCAGCGCCACCGAACTCGCGCGGCAGCCTTTGCTGAGACGCCCTCCTCACAGGAATTGGAGCATTCGATCGGCATAATTTGCGGACTCCTTCGGGATAGTTACCTTCACCCTCTACCAGTTGTCAAAATGAGTGAGCGTATGCTGCCACGCCGCGCAAACACCCGTCAACTTGGACCGAGGGGTGAGCGGAACGCGCCGAGAGGTTGCGGGTGGGGAGGATCTCCTCATCGAGTAATTCGTTGACTCGCAGGACAAATGTGAGTCAAAACCCGCACCCTTACAACCCAAGGGTGCGGCACCCACGGGCAAAAGCGATTCCTGAGTTGTGGCGATCCAAGGAAATGACGACCTGTTGACAATCAACAGGACGCTGGCGTAGGCTCCTGTTGTTTATCAAGAGGAGGGAAGGGATGACGCCTCCGCGTGGGGAAGTGTTGCAGGGGACGCTGGACTTGATCGTGTTGAAGACGCTCGATGCCATGGGACCGCTGCACGGCTATGGGATCGCGCAACGTGTCCAGCAGGTGTCCGAGGATTTGCTCAAGCTGAACCAGGGGACGCTCTATCCGGCATTGCTGCGGCTGGAGCAGCGCGGGTGGATCAGCTCGAAGTGGGGCGTGTCGGACAACAATCGCAAGGCGAAGTACTACTCGCTGACGCGGGCGGGCCGCAAACAATTGACCAGCGAAGCCGAGAGCTGGGAACGCATGGCGGCAGTGATCGCGAAGCTGCTTGGGGCTGAGGGTGCGTGAGATGGATCGCCTGCGTGTGTTTGCCGCTCGGCTGCTTGGATTGTTTCGGAAGCGGCGCATCGACGAGAGTCTTGACGCGGAACTCCGCGCGCACCTGCAATTGCTGACCGAAGAAAATATGCGCCGCGGAATGAACGCCATACAAGCGACGGAGGCCGCGCGGCGGGAATTCGGCGGGATCGAGCAGGCCAAGGAGGCGTACCGCGACCAGAGCGGTTTGCCGTTTCTCGACGCGCTGCTGCAGGACCTGCGATTCGCGCTGCGCACCCTGGGCCGGCAGCCGGGATTCTCGGCGGCGGCGATTTTGATTCTAGCGCTGGGGATCGGCGCAACTACAGCGGTCTTCAGCGTCGTCGACAGAATCCTGTTTCGGAGTCTTCCTTATCCTGCGGACGATCGTCTGGTCTCGTTCGGAGTAACGGCGCCGTTTGAAGGGGTGGAGTTTATGCTGGCTCCGGAATATGCGGTCTTGCGGGCTCAGCATACTCCGTTCGAGTCGATGACATCGTTGATGACAGGCGGCGGCGATTGCGATCTTACGGAAGAAAACCCTGTTCGTCTGAGCTGTGCGCTGGTGGAGTCGACATTTCTCTCCACTTTGGGCCTTCGCCCTAGGTTTGGGGCGTGACTTCGGCCCAAACGACGATCGTCCTAATGCGCCTCGCGTGGCCCTGTTGTCCTATGGTTTGTGGCGCGTCGAGATTTGGCGGCGATTCGCGAATCATAGGAAAGGTTTTGAGCCTCGATGACAAACCTATCGAGGTCATCGGGGTGCTCCCGGCCAACTTTGAGATGCCCAACCTAAGTGCCGCGGATATTCTGTTGCCGGAAGCGCTGGATGAATCCGCGTTGGATAGGAGCAATCCGCGCGTCTTACTGAGGGCGTTTGGCCGTCTCAAGCCTGGCATCAGTATTCCACAAGCGGCAGCCGCACTGGGACCGTGGTTCCAAGATTCGCTTCGATTTGTCCCGGCGCAATTTCGCGCGGAGGTATCGCTGCACGTCCGATCGCTGCGTGACCGGCAGATCGCGGACTCGCGAGCCGGCGCGTGGATTCTTCTGGGAGCTGTTGTGGCGCTGCTGCTTCTGGCGTGCAGCAACGTTGCCAACCTGTTGCTGATGCGGGCCGCAGGAAGGCGCCGGGAGTTCGCCGTGCGTGCCGCGCTTGGCGCCGGCCGGATGCGGCTCGCGCGACAAACTCTGACCGAGAGCATTCTGCTGGGAACGATAGGTGGCCTCGCGGGAATTGTGGTCGCTTGGGCGATGCTTCGCGTGTTCGTTTCGATCGCGCCGGAGGGGATTCAACGGCTGCAACAGGCGTCGATCGATGCGCGGGTGCTTGGTCTCGATCTGATAGTTTCCCTCATATGCGGAATTCTATTCGGCGTCGCGCCAGCCCTTGGAAATCCATCGCCGGAATCGCTGACTGGCAGAAACGTACAAGGCTTTAGCCGCCTGCTCTTCCGGCGCGCTCTCGTTTGCTCGCAGATTGCGGCGTCGGTGATTTTGCTTGCCGGCGCGGGTCTACTGGTGCGAACGCTGTGGAATATTCAGCGCACGCCGTTAGGCCTGGACGCGCAGCACGTCGTTACAGCGCACATCTCGTTAGGGGAACATCGTTATCCGGACACGGCCAGGCAAGTGGCATTTTTCAACGACCTAAGAGCTCGGCTGAAGCGCATTCCCGGCGTAACTTCGCTTGCCCTGAGCAATACCCTCCCGCCATCGGGCGGAACGCAGGCGACATTTTTCGCGTCGATTGAGGTTCCAGGACGGCCCCGCCTGGCTAACGGCACCGGCGGCATGGTGGAGTGGCGAACGATTACGCCCGAGTATTTTGCGGCACTGCGCGTTCCCATTCTGCGTGGCCGTGGGTTCACGGAGGATGACCTCGCTCCGCAAGAAAATCCGATGGTGCTCAGTGAGTCGCTGGCCGCGAAACTTTTTCCTGGCCAGGATCCGATTGGCAAGTCACTGCGCTTCAATCAAATGGACACACAAGGACCGTGGCGGACCGTCGTTGGAATTGCCGGCGACGTTAAGAACGATGGATTGGTCGCGTCGACAAGCCCCGAGTTTTATATTCCATGGAAAAATGACCCTGAAGCGCACATTCGACGAAGCTTCGTAATTCTGCGGAGCCCGTTGAACGATGCGACCCTGATTCCGTGGATCCGCGCGGAGATCGCGAACCTGGATCCGACCCTTCCGGTCGAGTTCGCCACTATGGGTCAACGTGTCAGCCAACTCGCGCAGCGCCCGCGCTTTAACGCGCTCCTACTGTCATTGTTCGCGATGATGGCAGTGCTCCTGGCCGCTATCGGGATGTACGGCGTGGTGGGATTTCTGGTGACCCAGCAGACCAATGAGATTGGCGTGCGTATGGCGTTGGGGGCCAGTCCTCGAAACATTTTGGAGTTGGTATTGGGAAATATCGCGCGGTGGGCCCTTGGCGGGGCGCTGCTGGGGTTACTGGGCGCCTGGTTCTGCAATCGCTTGCTTCAGTCCTTGCTGTTTCAGGTTCGTGCGCATGATCCAATTTTGCTCGTTTTGGCGGCGCTTATTTTGTTGGCCACCGCGTTGCTCGCGGCCTGGATTCCGGCGCGGCGCGCCATGCGGGTTGATCCTATGGTGGCGCTGCGCTACGAATGACGGCGTTCGCGTGCTAAGATCGCCGACGGTCGCGCAAAAGGCGGCCTGGGCGCAATCACCTAAAACGAATGACTCGTCTTTGCTGTTCCCGTTTCGAGCGTGCGGCGCGAAAACTTGGTTGGACGCGGATCGCGGGCCTGGATGAAGCTGGCCGCGGTGCGTTGTTCGGTCCGGTGGTCGCGGCCGCCGTGATTCTGAATCCCTAAACGCCGCATTGTTGGCCTGGATGATTCGAAGCAACTCGCTCCGGAGCGGCGATCACAGCTCGCCGAACGGATCCGCGATCACGCGATGGCGTGGGCCGTTGCTGAAGTGGACGCGCAACGAATTGACGCTTGGAATATTTACCAGGCCAGCCGCCAGGCGATGACCGCTGCGCTCCAGCAATTGGCAATGCAGCCGGACTATTTACTGATCGACGCCATGCAGCTGGATGTGCTGATCGAGCAGAAATCCTTGATCAAGGGTGATGCGCGGAGTGTTTCGATTGCGGCGGCGTCGATCCTGGCGAAGACGCATCGAGACACGCGGATGGAAGAGTGGGACGCGGTGTATCCGCAATATGGTCTCGCGCGGCACAAGGGGTATGCCACGCCGGACCATCTGGAGGCGCTGCGGCGGCATGGGGCTTCGCCTTTGCATCGGTATTCGTTCGCACCGGTGCGGGATGCGGGGTGTTGGTCGACGGGGGCTATACAAATTGCGCTGATTCCGGATCCGGTCTCGCCTTGAGTTTCGCGTTGAGGCAATGATCGTCAGGTGCGTCCGGCCCGAACCCGGATTCAAACCGCCGCAATCCCGGTGTCGGTTACGTAAGAGTGAGGCAAGACGCTTCGGCCCGAGCGGGGCCCTTCGAAGCTCAGCGTAAACAAGCCCCGCCCCTACAAAGGACGCGGGGCGGATCGCCGGCCTGAAGGCCAGCGCCTACATGGCGATACGCATTCGCCGTGGGTTCGCCTTGAGTTTCCTGATTACAACGGGGATAACTGGCTGCTCACACGGGCTGCTGGGTTCGTTGACTTGGGTTTTCTCCGCCTGCTAGCGTAGTCAAGCATGACTTTTGCCGGCCTTTGCCGCTTGGGCGCATTAATGCGCTCTGCAGCAAGTGGGGACGGCTTATTGTCTGAGCTCGCGAATGGCCTATAACAAAAGCAAGTTTGTCGAAGCCGCTCAAAAACTTCTCAACCAGGGCAAAGTCGCCCAGGCCATAGCGGAATACCAGCAAATTTTGAAGCACGAGCCGCGCGATCAGGTCACGTTGATGACCATCGGCGAGCTGTATATCCGTCAGGGCGAAACGTTTCAGGCCATCGATTACTTCGAACGTCTGGCGCAACTGTTTGTCGGCGACGGGTTCCTGACCAAAGCCATCGCGGTTTATAAGCGCATTGCCAAGCTGGCTCCCGAAGAGATACGCCCGCTCGAGAAACTTGCGGATCTGTATGTCCAGCAAGGGGTGATGAGCGAGGCGCGGCCGCTATTTGTGCAGCTGGCCGAGATTCATCTGAAGAACAACCGGCAGCCCGAAGCGGTCGCTCTGCTGAAAAAGCTGCTGATGGCGGAGCCTGACAATCTGCGCATCCAGGTGCGGCTGGCTGATCTGTACCAGGCGATGGGCCAGAATCGCGAGGCTGTCGAAGCTTACATTTCCGCCAGCCAAAGAGCGCTAGCGCGCGGCGATCAGGCGGAGTGCGAAAAGCTCGCGGACAAAGTACTGAAGGTAGAACCGGGAAACCTCGCCGCTCTTATCGTCAAGGCGCGCGTTTATTCCACGCAAGGCAATTTCACGCAGGCGGCTCAGGTGCTCGAACAGGTTCCCGACCTGGAAAAGGGCGGCGAACAAGCGGAGCTGCTACTCGATCTTTATCTCAAGAGCGTCAAGTGGGATGAAGCGTCGGCTTTGGCTTTGCGCATCTTCGATGCCGACCCGAAAAATTTTGGTCCGGCGCAAAAGATCGTGGAAGCGTTGCTGGAGTCTGGGCAGGGCGATCGCGCCATGGCGATCCTGGACCGGACGCGCATTCCCATGATCGATGCCGGAGAGCACGAGGTCGTTGGGAAACTGCTGAATGAGCTCGCGGAGCGTCTTCCGGGAAGAATCGAGCCGCTGGAGTGGCTGGTCGAGACGTATGGGCGCACCAGCGATTCGTTCCGCTTGCCCGATGCGCTCGCACATTTGGGTGACGCGCTGGTTGCGGCGAAACAATACGATCGCGCGAAGCAGGTTTTCGAACAACTCGTTGATCGTGAGCCGGAGAGTGACCCCGCGAAGCGCAAACTCAACGATGTTCTTCGCAAGATGGGACTTCTCGCTGCCGGATACGACACAACCGGTAGTCGAAGAGCATGCGGCGGTGGAACTGGCCATGCCGCCGGCGCCGAAAGTACGACCCGATATTGAACCTGCCGCTCCCGAGGTTAAGGCCGAGCCGGTTGCGCCGTCCGCACCCGTTGAAGCTGCGCTTGACGAAGATACGCAGAAATTCATCGCGCAATCGTTGACGGACGTCGATCTGTTTGCCAGCTATGGGCTGACGCAGAAAGCGATTGGCTTGCTCGAAGCCATTCTGCGCCGGGCTCCGCGGCATACGCCGACTCTCGAAAAACTACTGGATTTCGTGCTGGGAGCGGGCGACGACCGCCGCACCGCGGAACTGGCAGCGAAGCTCGAACAGATTTACAGCGAGCGCGGCGATCCGCGCGGCGCCGAGCGTTTTGGCGAATTGCGGCGCCGATTCCAACGGGCGGCGGGGCTTTCCGACGAGGAGTTGGCCGGACCAGTGGCGCAGGCAAGCGCGGCGGCCCCGGTCGCGGAGGCCGAAGCCGAAGAGTCCTTCCCGGAGATAACGTCCGAGGAAGCCATCACGGAATTTGCCATCGCGGGAGAGTCCGTCGAGATCGAAGAGGTCAACGCCGCGCCGGTACCCGCTTCAACGGAGGAAGAAGTCGCGCTGAGGCGGCAACTACTTCGGCAGCGGAAGAAGTCCACGAGGTTGATCTTTCCGACGAGTGGGCCTCGATGCTTGAGGATGCTCAGCCGACAGAAGCTGCGAAGGCGTGTCTGAGGCGCACGTCGAAGCGGAAGCGGCACCGGAATTC
Organism: uncultured Acidobacteriota bacterium; assembly: GCA_963729285.1. Classification (GTDB taxonomy): domain Bacteria; phylum Acidobacteriota; class Terriglobia; order Acidiferrales; family UBA7541; genus Acidiferrum. The sequence goes on along the minus strand of CAVSNL010000009.1, from coordinate 749 downwards.
GAGCTGCCTGCCGAGGCTCCTGCGCCTGTATCGGCGGAGCCATCCTGGAGGAGTTTTCGATTGCGGAAGAGCCTGCGCACGCCGTTTGAAGTCCCCATCGAGACACCTGCGGTTGAGGAGAGTTGACTGCGTACGAAGCTGCGGTTGAAGTTCCGGAGGAGATCGAGGAGCTACCGGTCGCGGTTGAGGAGTCCTAGCACACTGAATCGGCGGTTTCGCCAGCCGCCGAAAAACCTGCGCCCTATGGGGCAGTGCCTGAACCGTCTCGGTTGAACACCCGCATCTGGCAGAGCCGCCGCCGCCGCGGAGCAACCTGCGGCCAAGATCCTCGAGCCTGCGCCGAAGACCGACGAGCCTGAATTTGAGCTCGACCAGGACTACGAGCTGGTTCTCGATCCCGAGCCGCTGGTTCCGGCGCACGATCAGAGGCCGCCGGAAATTCCCATCGTGCCGCTGGAGCCTGAGCCGGAACCGGTTGCGCACAATGCCGCGCCGGCAAATGGTTTTGCTTCTGACCAGTTCCTGTCGGATCTGGCTGCTGAAATCGATCAATTGGGTGGGGACCAGCTTTCGCCTGGATTTTCCGATGCTCCGCGTCCCCAAGCCAGCACGCCGAACAAAAACGCGGCCAAGGCGGAAGAAGCCGGCTTCCCCAGCTGACGTAGGACCCCTGAAGGAAGTCTTCGACGAATTTCGCGCGGAACTTGGTGAGATGGGCGCGGACGACGAGGATCTGGAGACGCACTACA
>CAVSNL010000008.1:0-18125 GCA_963729285.1 uncultured Acidobacteriota bacterium | reverse complement strand
TGGCGAATGCCTCTTTCTTAAGGCGAACATCCTGCAAATCCTGCCTGTTCCACAAATAGCGACGATCGAAACAAAACCGGCCGCGTCACGCGACGCGGCCGGTCCTTGATCGCTCTCTTGGTTTATCGTTGTTCGATTTACGCGGCGATGAACAGCGTGGTTCCGCCACGGTTAACGAGAAGCAACGCGCTCCCACCGGCCTTGCGCATCGCCTGCTCGAATTCGCGCGACGTTGTGCACCGGCTGATGGTTCACTTCCTGGATCACGTCGCCCTTCTGCAGGCCAGATTCAGCCTTCGGGCTGGACGGGTCAATTCCCGTCACCACAACGCCTTTGGTCGATTCCGGAAGCTGCAATTGCGCTGCGGTTTCCGCGTCCAGATTCTCGACGCTGACGCCTTCCAACGCATCTTTGGACGCGCCTTCCGGTTGATTTTCGGCATCCTGCTTCGAGAGCGGCAACTCGCCCAGTTTGACGTCGAGGTTCTTGGTGCTGCCGTTGCGCGAGATCCCGAGTTTCACGGTCTCGCCAGGCTGCATCATGGAGACGGTATTGCGCAGCTCGTTGCTGTCATTCACCGTGTTCCCGTTGATGGAAAGAATGACGTCTCCGCGCTGAACTCCGGCAGCTTGCGCCGGACCTTTCGCGCTAACATCGCCAATCAGCGCGCCCTGAAGCTTGCTGAGGCCGAGTTCCTTCGCCATCGCCGGCGTGATCGGTTGGATCACAACGCCGAGGTAGCCGCGGGTCACTTTGCCGTGATCCAGGATCTGCCCCATCACATTGCGCGCCAGGTTGACGGGAATCGCAAAACCGATTCCTTCATTGCCGCCGGAACCATGCGACAGAATGGCCGTATTGATCCCGACCAATTCGCCGCGATCGTTCACCAGCGCTCCGCCGGAATTTCCCGGGTTAATCGGAGCGTCGGTCTGAATGAAGTCTTCGTAGTCCTCGATACCCAGGTTGCCGCGGCCCTTGGCGCTCACGATGCCCATGGTTACCGTCTGGCCGACGCCAAACGGATCGCCGATCGCCAGCGCGTAGTCTCCCACTTGCACCTTGGAGGAGTCACCTAGCGTAATCGCAGGGAAATTTGATCCTTCGAGCTTCAGAACCGCTATGTCGGTCTTCGGGTCGGTACCGACGATCTTTGCTTTCAGCTCACGCTTGTCCGAAAGCGTGACCTTGACGTCGGTCGCGCCATCGACTACGTGGTTGTTGGTCAGCACGTACCCTTCGGGGCTTACGATCACACCGGAGCCCAGGCTTTGCTCCCGCCGGTTCTGCGGGATTTCCGGACGTCCGAAGCCGTGCCCGAAAAACTGCTGAAAAAATGGGTCCGACTGCATTCCTTCCGGCATTTGATTCGGCGTGCGCACAACTTTCGACGAAGAAATGTTTACAACGTTTGGCAGAACTTCCTTCACGACTGGCGCGAATCCGATCTTGCTTGGTCCTTCGCTGGGATCCGCCAGTTTCAGCGACGCGTGCACGTGTGACGCGGTCACGGCTTCCTTTGCGCGGGCTACGGCGTAGCCGGTCGCGCCTCCTCCTAAGCCAAGAACAAGCGCAAGCGCCGCGCCCGTCCACTTGCGCGAAAATCGTATTCCGTTCATCTTCACTCTCCTCGACGTTTCTGCTGGCTGGGGTCAGCCAGCTTTTCTCTGTTAGTTGGACGCACCCCGTCCTGTTTTCGCATCTCCCAACCGTTTGGTATTTTGCGTACCCTCGATTGGGTAGCGGCTATTCCACTGAAGAAGCGAGGTTTAGATGAATAGAGGACCGTGGGTTGTGGTGGCTTCTCTTCGGAGTCAGTGAGAACTGAGAGAAGAAGCCTTCAGCGGCTAAAGCCTTGTTGGTTCGGCTTCAGTTGTGGCACGGCTGAAGCCGTGCCCTGACGAACCGCAAAATAAGCTTAAGCGATGATTCCTTTTCGCACCGCGTACAGAATTAGCTCTGGCACGCCCTTCAATTTCAGCTTTTCCATCAAGTTTCCACGGTGCGTTTCTACCGTGTACACGCTCACGTTCAGCATGTCGGCAACTTCTTTGTTGGACTTTCCTTCGGCGACCAACTGCAATACTTCTCGTTCGCGGGGTGTCAGCAAGTCGTAGGAACTTTCACCGCCCGTGCGCTGCAGTTTGCGCATGTAGTCCTCGAGCAGGACGCGGCTTACCGTCGGGCTGAAGAAAGACTTGCCCTCGGCCACCGAGCGTATCGCGCGCACCAGATCCGCTTCCGCCGAATCCTTTAACAAGTATCCGCGCGCACCCGCTTTCAGCGCTCTCAATATATAAGTCTCGTCGGAATACATGCTCAGGATGACCACCGCCGCGCCGGACTCACCTTCCATAATCTGTTTAGCGGCTTCGATCCCGTTCAAATTCGGCATGCCAATATCCAGGACGGCCACGTCCGGCTTGAGCGACGTTGCCAGGGAGACTGCCTGGCGTCCGTCTCCCGCCTCTCCGACTACGATCAAATCCGGCTGCTGCTCGATGACCAGTCGCAGTCCACCCCGAATCAAATTGTGATCGTCAGCGAGCAGGATTCGGATCTTCTTCATCTTGCTCCTAGCAGCCTGCGGAAAAATGCAACAAAATCCTTCAGGGGCCCTTCGTTCCTCAGGATAAACTGAAGCCCGTTGAGAGCACGCAGTTTACGTCGGCGCTAAAGCACCGACCTCCTAAAGAAAAAGACTCTTTCCGCAGCCTGCTAGACTCTCGTGCGGTTCAGTGGAAGCTCGGCGTGGACCGTTGTGCCCGCCCCTGGCCGCGAATCGATCTGGATCGTGCCACCTAGGCGTTTCACGCGCTCCTCCATGCCGAGAAGTCCCATGCCGCGCGTGCGTTGGGGGTCAAAGCCGCGGCCGTCGTCAGTGATCTTTACGCGGATGGCGTCACTCGTCTGTTTCAGTTCCACACGGGCATTCTTTGCCGCCGCGTGACGCGCAGCATTGTTCAACGCTTCCTGCACCATGCGGTAGACGCAGAGCTTCACCGGATCGGGCAACTCTTCGGACACATTCTCCTCGTGTACTTCGACCTCAATTTCTCCGCGCCGCGACATTTCCCGCGCGTACCATTCCACCGCGGCAACCAATCCCAGGTCATCCAACATCGAGGGTCGCAGCAGCAGCGCCATATTTCGCACGGTTTGCACCGTTCTCTCGGCAACAGTCTTGATACTGCCTATCAGTTCCTGGCCCTTTTTGTCGGCGCTGCCCAGCTGATTGGACAGGCGTCCCGCATCCATTAAGAGCAAACCGAGCGCCTGCCCCACTTCGTCGTGAAGTTCGCGGGAAATCGCACGGCGCTCGGTCTCTTGCGCGTCCACCAGGCGAGCGGAAAGCTGTTGCAACTGGCTGCGGCTCTGCACCAGTTCGGAGTAGCGCAGCCTGCTCTGGCGCTCAAGTCGCATGATATAGATGGCGCTCCCAATGGCCAGGAGCAGACCGGAGCTCAGCGACAGAATCAAAAACCTGGTCAGGCGATCCTGCAGGCGGCCGAACTCCGCAAAGCTCGCCTGTTTCGCGGCCACGGTCTGCTGGTCGTTTAATAACTCGATCTTTTGCGCGACGGCCACAAATCGCTGTCTCTTGGGAATAATGTCTGTGCTGACGACGGCTTGCCCGCGGCTTCTGCGTTCCTCCGGCTTCCATTCCCGCGCCGAACGAAATAAGCTGTCTTCTTCCGCCAGATATTCCTGCATTTGCTGGATCAGGGCTTGCTCTTCCGCGCTCCGATCGGTCGGATAGGACTGTAGAGCCGCGCGTGTTTCGTCCGCGCATTTGGCGACGTCTCCAGCCGCGTCGACGTCCTGTTCCGGCGTCATGCTTAATAAAACTGCTTCCATGTGGTCGCTATAGGTGCTCGCGGACAGAACCACCGTGGCGAGGACACGCCTGCGCTCAAGAGACCCAGCCCTGGCGGACTCCTCCGCTTCGTGCAGTTCGCGGAGCGTATGCAGAGCGTTGGCCCCCGCGTAGAGGAGCAAGGCCAAGAGTCCTCCGAAACTTAGAAGTAGAATCGCACGCAAGCCTCGCCCTAATGGGTTACCCTCCGAGTCCCGCAGGGGCTCGCGGTTGTCGGGGGGTACGCCCTTAGCTGGTGGCCCCCACTGATTCCCTGAGTACTCATTCTCTGAATAAATCACGTTTTCTCGCCTGCACGCAAATGGGTCCCCGGCCTTTCCGCAAACGCCCTTCTAGAATTGATTGGAAAAAGTGCAAGGCGAATTGGCGCGAGATGTCTTCAAAGTCCTTCCTTTTCAACGCGGTTTCCGGCGGTCCTGGGAAATGAATGCGGGCGTGATGAAGAAAAGATTGGGGTCTTGCTGTCATGGGTTGGCAGAAGTCTCGGCGGGGCTTGGGGTGGCGCAAGTGTTGGCCAGAAAAGAAGATGCGGCCCTGCAAAAAATTCATTGGTCCCAACCATCCATCCAAAGCATCCATAGCTGCAAGAAAACAGGAGGTGGCGCGGGATCGTGCCGAAGGACTGAGTGCCGGAGTTATTGGTAAAGGTTTTGATCAGGGAAGGATGCGGATAAATTCAGGGTGTTTCGGGCGATTCGCTGGATGGCCTCGCGGTCGCATTCGCGCAATTGGAGTGAAATTCAAATTGCCCAGGAGCGTGAGAAGCCTGACGAATAAGTCAAGGAGATGACAGTCCGGGTCGCAATGGCTTGTACTGATCGTGCATTCACAATTGATTTTTGTTGAGGAAATCGCAGTAGCGAGACTCCAACAAGATGGAACGACGGATGCTTTACGTATTACGTGACTTTAATAAAGTTTCGAGTACACTCGCCAAGTTTCGGATGGCGTGAACCCGGGAAGCGGCTGGGCGACTCGAGGCCATCTCATAAATGGCCGAGACGGGAAGAGAAGAATTGCCTCAGGGGCTAAAGCCGATTTTGCGTGTCTTCAAATGTCGGAGCTGAAGCTCCGACCCCCTGAGATGCATTTATCAGATGACCTCTACGGTCACGGGTGGGCGGAAGACTTGAGCGGAACGAAAAAAACGAAGATGGGCACGGATTGGCTGGTGGTCACCAGCCGGGCCGCGTGCGCGATTATTTTTCTGATCGGCATATTCCTTGCTGCCCGATTGTGCGACGCGCAGACCTCGACGCCGAATCCCATTCCGAACATCTTCGAACCGCACTCGACACCAGCGGATTCCATCGATGAGCTGTCGCGCTTCGTCCTTATCATTACGGGCACGATATTCGTGGTGGTCTTCAGCTTGCTGGCTTTCGCCGTCGTGAAATTTCGCAAGCGGGCGTCCGACAACGAGCGCGAGCCGGCCCAGGTGTATGGGAGTAATCAGATCGAGTTGGCCTGGACGGTTATCCCGGTACTGATCGTGGTTATCCTGTTCCTTGCCTCGGCGCGCGTGATTCACGGCATCCAGGATGCGCCAAAACCCTCGACGGCCGTCGATGTTACGGCCATTGGCCATCAGTTCTGGTGGGAGTTCCGGTATCCGGGACTAGGCGTGGTCACGGCGAACGAACTGCACATTCCTGTCAGCGAGGCCGCACGACCGACGCCCACGTTCTTAAAACTCCTATCGGCCGATACCGATCACAGTTTCTGGGTTCCGCAGCTTGCGGGGAAGACCGACCTGATTCCGAATCGGGTGAACGACTTGTGGCTCGATCCGCACCGGACCGGAATTTTTCTGGGGCAGTGCGCGCAGTATTGCGGCACGCAGCACGCGAAGATGCTTCTGCTGGTGTCAGTCGACAGCAAGGAAGATTTTGAGGCGTGGGTCCGGGCGCAAAGGCAGCCCGCAAATCAGGACGAAAAAGAAAATGCCGGCCGGCGTGTGTTTGAAACGACCGCATGCATAAATTGTCATGCGATCGGCGGTACGGCGGCGAACGGACGCTTTGGCCCGGATTTGACGCACCTGATGAGCCGCCGAACGATTGCTTCGGGCGCCGCGGAAAATACTCCGGAAAATCTGCGCTTGTGGATTCAAAAACCAGACGCTCTGAAACCCGGCTCGCTCATGCCGGCGATGCAGTTGACCGACAACGACCTGGACGCGCTGGTGCGGTATCTGGAGACGCTGAAATAGCCGGAGAATTTCTGGAGCTGAGTTATGTCCTCGGATGCACTGGCGATTGAGACTGCGGGAGCTGCGGGAAAGCCCTGGGTGGAGACCCTGCATGAGTGGGTGACCACAGTCGATCACAAACGTCTTGGTATTCTCTACATCGCTTACGCGCTGGTGTTTCTGCTCATCGGCGGAACCGAAGCGACCATCATGCGGATCCAGCTGATACGCCCGCACAACGACTTTGTTTCGCCGCAGGTCTTCAACCGCCTGTTCACGATGCATGGAACCACCATGATTTTCTTCGTGGTCATGCCCGTCGTTTTCGGGTTTGCCAACTATCTAGTTCCGTTGATGATCGGTGCGCGGGACATGGCCTTCCCACGCCTCAACGCCTTCGGTTTCTGGCTGACGGCGTTCGGGGGATTGCTCTTGAATTTGAGCTTCGTCTCGGGAAGTGGACTGTACGGCGCCGGAACTGCCCCGGACGTCGGATGGTGGGCGTACGCGCCTTTAACGGCTCACGCGTTTTCGCCGGGTCACAGTTCCGATTACTGGACAATCTCACTGCTGGCCTCAGGGTTCGGCAGCATTGCCACGGCCATCAACATTATCGCCACGGTCCTGAGCCTGCGGTGTCCGGGCATGAAGCTCAGCCGCATGCCGTTGCTAGCCTGGATGAACATGGTGATGGCCGGGTTGGTTCTGATCGCGATCACTCCTTTATCCGCCGCGCAAATCATGCTGCTTATCGACCGCTATCTGGGAGGACACTTTTTCGATACGCAGGCGGGCGGCTCGGCGGCGATCTGGATGCACTTCTTCTGGATCTTCGGGCACCCGGAAGTTTACGTCCTGGTGATTCCTGCTTTTGCGTTCGTCTCCGAGATTATTCCGGTGTTTTCGCGCAAACCGATTTTCGGCTACCCGGTGATGGTGGCCGCGACGGTTTGCATCGGATTCATCAGTATGAGCGTGTGGGCGCATCATATGTTCTCGATCGGTATGAACTCTAAGGCCAACACCTTTTTTGTGCTGACAACGGCGGCTATTGCTGTTCCCACCGGCATCAAGATTTTCAACTGGCTCGGGACCATGTGGGGCGGCAAGATCATTTTCAAAACGCCAATGCTATTTTGCATCGGCTTTCTCTTTCAATTCCTGTTCGCCGGTCTAACCGGCATCATGCTCGGAGCCGCTCCCTTTGATTGGCAACTTACCGGCTCCTATTTCGTGGTCGCGCACTTCCACTATGTAATTGTCGGGGGCATCCTGTTCGCCCTTTTTGCAGCTTTCTACTATTGGTATCCCAAGATTACCGGAAGGATGCTGAGCGAGAGTCTGGGCAAACTGCATTTCTGGCTCATGATCATCGGATTCCATCTCACCTTTGACGTGATGCACATCCCCGGCATCCTGGGCATGCCGCGGCGCATTTATACCTACGAGCCGGGGCGCGGCTGGGACACATTAAATCTGATTGTCACGCTCGGTACATTTATCCAGGGCATCGCCATCCTGATTTTTGTCGTCAACCTCATCTTTTCCTATTTCAAGGGACGCTTGGCCGGGAACGATCCCTGGGATGCCTGGACTCTGGAATGGGCCGTCAGTTCGCCGCCGCCGGCCTACAACTTCGCTGTGATCCCCACGGTCGAGAGCAGGCGTCCGCTATGGGATCTCAAACATCCTGAAGATCCGGACAGCCGCTATGAGTAAAGGGAAAGACGAATGAGCGCCATCACAACTCCGATCGTTCCGACGTCAGCGGGCTGGAGTCTTCCCTATAAAGGCAAAGTGGGGATGGCTTGCTTGATCATTGCAGAGTCGTCGATCTTCACGATATTCGTCGTCGCGTACCTTTTTTACCTGGGGAAGAGCATCAGCGGCCCGACGCCGCGCGAAGTGCTGGAGACGCCGATCTTTTTCACGATTTGCTTGTTGTCCAGCAGCATCACGATTCACTTTGCGTCCCGAGCCCTGGAACACGGCAAGCGCGGCGCGTTCCTGGGCTTGTGGCTGCTCACGATTGTTCTGGGTGGCCTGTTTCTGTTCGGCACGGGGCAGGAGTGGCATCGACTGATTTACGAACACGGGCTGACTATCTCCACCAATCTGTTTGGCACAACCTATTACTCGCTCGTTGGGCTCCACGGAACGCACGTAATCGTTGGCCTGATCATGCTGACCCTCGTGTTGTTGTTCGCGCTTGCAGGGCGCGTTGGGCCAGAGCAGTCCGCGCGCGTGGGAGTGCTGTCGATGTACTGGCATTTTGTGGATGCGGTGTGGGTCGTGGTTTTCACGGTGGTCTACATTCTTGGGCGTTGAGCTGGGCCGTTGAGGGTGAGCAGTTGAGGTGAGAAAGGGAATTATGGGTTCCGCGGAACATTCGGGCCAAAACACGCAAACGCCTCGCGAAATCGAATTGCCGATGCCGACGGCGTGGCCTCTGGTTCTGGCCTTCGGTTTTACACTCTTGTTTGCCGGGCTTTTGACCAATGTTTCGGTTAGCGTGTTGGGCGCGGTTCTGGCACTTGCGGGTTCTGTTGGGTGGTTCCGCGAGGTCCTGCCCCACGAGCACGAAGAGCGCGTCGCGGTCCTGCCGGAGGATATTTCGATCACCACTTCGCGGAGCCGCGTCGAACGATTTCCTCTCGCGGAAGAACAAGTGCGTGCCTGGCTTCCTGTCGAGACCTATCCGGTTTTAGCCGGGTTGAAAGGCGGGCTTGCGGGCAGCGTCGCAATGGCCGTGATCGCGTGCGTGTATGGTTTGATCAGTGTCGGAAGCATCTGGTATCCGATCAATCTCCTGGCTGGGGTTGTTTATTCACAGTCGGAGTTGCCTTCGCAGGCGCAGTTAAATTCGTTTCACGCCGGTCCGTTTTTCATCGCCGTAATCCTGCATATCACGGGATCTGTGTTGGTGGGACTACTCTACGGCGCCATGCTGCCGATGATCGCGCGCCACCCCATCGTGTTAGGCGGCCTGATCGCTCCGGTGCTGTGGTCCGGCCTGCTGTACTCGATGCTGAATCTTTTGAATCCTTTGCTGGAGAGCCAGATCCACTGGGGGTGGTTTGTGGCTTCGCAGGTGGCCTTTGGCGTGGTCGCGGGCCTGGTGGTCCTGGGTCATACACGAGTGCGCACGACCGAGAATATACCGTTTGCTTTGCGCGCGGGAATCGAAGCGCCGGGCATGATGTCACCGCGAGATGAGGGAGACAAGCGCCCGTGAAGCCAGTTCGGTTTAGATGCGCTTTGTTGTTGGGGACGGTGCTGCTGGCGGGATGCGGCACGCCACACGGTAAGCCGCTGGCGGGCGATGAGACGCTCGCGCCGAACGACGTTCTGGAGTTCCACACTTTGTATTCGGAAAACTGCGCGGGTTGTCACGGCGCGCAAGGGCGCGGAGGCGCAGCTATCGCGCTCGGCGATCCGGTTTACCTGGCGATCGTCGACGACGTTACGCTGCGGAAAGTCACCGCGAATGGCGTGTCTGGCACCGCGATGCCGGCCTTCGCGCAGAGTGCCGGCGGGATGCTGACGGATAAACAGGTCGACGCCATTGTGAAGGGCATCCGGACGAATTGGGGCAAGCCCGGCGTTGTCGACGGAGCGAATCCACCTTCGTACGCGGGGAAGGCGGGTGGCGATGCTTCGCGAGGGGCGCTTACTTACAAAAACTATTGCGCATCGTGCCACGGGCCGGATGGCCGGGGCGGCGCGAAGGGAAGCTCCATCACGGACACTTCTTTTCTCGCACTGATGAGTAATCAGGGACTGCGAACGGTGGTGATCGCGGGACGCCCGGAACTCGGCGCTCCAGACTGGCGCGGGAATATCCCCGGCAAGCCAATGTCGGAGCAGGAGATCGGCGACGTAGTTGCGTGGCTGGAGTCGCAGCGCGTGCAAAATCCCGGGCAACCGTATCCAGTTTCAAATTCCGCACAACGCTAGGAGCCTTACAATGTCGCAGGAAAATGCGGTTAGCCGCCGCGGGTTATTCATGAAGCTAGGAGTTCTGTTTAACGGAGTGGTCGCGGCGGCTCTGGCAGTACCGATCGTGGGATTTGTACTGTCCTCAGTTACGCGCGGACGCGGGAAGGGTTACCTTTCGTGGCTGCCGCTGGGTCCCGTGAGCGAATTTCCTGAAGGGGAAACGCGGCTGGCCACTTTTCGCAATCCCTATGTAACGCCGACGGATGGCAAGACGGTAGATACGGCTTGCTGGGTGCGCCGCGTAGCGGGAGAGCAATTTCAGGTTTTTGCCGTCAACTGCGCGCATCTGGGCTGCCCGGTGCGCTGGTTTCCACAATCGGGATTGTTTATGTGCCCTTGCCACGGAGGCGTCTACTACCGGGACGGTTCGCGAGCGTCGGGTCCACCGGAGCGCGGACTTTTCGAATATCCGTATAAAGTGGAAAACGGTCTCGTGACGATTCAAGCCGGCGAACTGCACACACCGGCAGAAAGCGCCGCGCTGCTCGGGAAAAAACCGCCATGCGCCTGATCGCACAAATCGGTGAATGGTTTGACCGGCGTTTGCAGCTGGCTGCGCCGATTCGCGAAGTTTCCGAGCATGCCGTGCCGCGCAATACGGCGAGCTGGTTTTACGTTTTTGGCAGCGCCGCACTGACGATTTTCATGCTGCAAGTGGTCACCGGAATTTTGCTGGCGATGATCTACGTGCCATCTGGCGCGGAGGCGTGGAGCAGCCTGCAGGCGCTGAATCACGATGTAACGCTAGGCTGGTTCGTGCGCGCGCTTCATGGATGGGGCTCGAACTTCATGGTCGCGGTGGTGCTCATTCACATGGTGCAGGTGTTTCTTTTCGGAGCTTACAAATTTCCGCGTGAACTTACGTGGATCGTGGGTATTTTTCTTCTGCTGATGACCTTGGGCATGGCGTTCAGTGGACAGGTCTTGCGGTTTGATCAGGATGCGTACTGGGGATTGGGCATCGGCGCGTCGATCGCCAGCCGCGTGCCGGTGATGGGTCCGGCGATCGTGAAAATGATGCTCGGCGGGCCGATTATTGCGGGCGCTACGCTTTCGCGATTTTTTGCGCTGCATGTTTTTGTGATTCCGGGAACGCTGTTCCTGCTGATCGGTGTGCATCTGTTGATGGTGTTGAAACTCGGAATCAATGAGTGGCCGATGCCGGGACGCCTGGTGAAGCGCGCCACGTACGAAGCCGAATATCACCAACTCACAAAGAACGATGGAGCGCCGTTCGTTCCCTATGCTATCTGGAAGGATATGTTTTTTTCGGCGTTCATACTTCTTGCCGTGGCCGCCTGCGCGGTGTATTTCGGACCATTCGGACCTTCCGGGGTGCCCGACCCAACGATCATCCAAACCGTGCCGAAGCCCGATTATTTCTTCCTATGGCTCTACGCTTTGTTGTCGCTGCTGCCTCCTTCGATGGAGACGCCCGCGCTGCTCATAGGGCCAGTCGTTGCGATTATCGGGTTACTTCTTCTGCCGTTCCTGTCGGGTGAAGGAGAAAAGAGTTGGCGGCGGCGCCCGATTGCGGTTCTCACGGTGCTGCTGGTCGCTGTAACGCTCGGGACCTTCACGCAACTGGCAGGTCACGCGCCGTGGAGTCCTAAGATGAACGCCTGGAGCGGCGATCCGGTGCCCGACAAGTTTCTGCACGGGAGCACTGCGCTACAGCGGCAAGGTGCGCTGGTGTTTCAGGGCAAGCAGTGCCGCAACTGCCATTCCCTGGGGGAGAACGGCGGGCAGAGAGGCCCGGCTCTGGATAGCGTCGCGGTACGGTTGACGCAGGACCAGCTCATTCGCCAAGTGATCCAGGGAGGCGGTAACATGCCGGCTTACGGGAAGAACTTGAGTCCGGCGGAGACAACGGCGCTTGTGGCGTTTCTGGTGACCTTGCATCCGGCTGGGCAAGCTCCTGCGCGCGATGCGGCGCGCGATGCCGTGCTCAAGGAAGCTCCACAGGGAAGCGTTCCCGCACAACCCTAGAGCAAGTCATGCCATTTCCTGTTCAAGCCGCGATTGAATCGTGGAGTCTTCCGGTTCCGCTTACCTTGGCGACGTTTCTGGCTGCGTTCCTATACTTTCGGGGATGGAAGCACCTTCGATCGGCGTCGTTGAACGTCGTTCCCGGCTGGCGCGCGGGTAGTTTTCTTCTCGGACTGTTTTTGATCTGGATGGCGATTGGTTCACCGCTCGCGGCATTCGACGAGGAGCTGCTAACCATTCACATGGTTCAGCATCTGCTGCTCATGACGCTGGCTCCTGCATTGATTTTGCTGGGCGCTCCGGTGATGCCGTTCTTGCATGGCTTGCCACAGCGCTTCGTGCAAGGCGTTCTGGGTCCCTTGTTTCGGTGGGCGCCTGTGCAGCAGGTCGGGCGGGTACTTTCGCGACCGGTGATTTGCTGGTTCGCTGCCGCCGCGGCCCTGGTGGGATGGCATATTCCCGGAGCATTTACACTGGCGTTGCAATCGGAAGGGTGGCATGTGGCGGAGCACACATGTTTCCTCGCGGCTGGATTTCTTTTCTGGTGGCCAGTGGTTCAGCCTTGGCCGAGTGTCTCGAAAAGGCCGCGATGGTGGATTCTCTTGTACCTTTTTCTGGCCACTTTGCCGTGCGACATCCTTTCCGGGTTTCTTGTGTTCGCAGAGCGTGTTGTGTATCCGGTTTACCTTTCCAGGCCACAGCCGTTCGGCATTTCCGTTCTTGAAGACCAGGACCTCGCGGGGGCGTTGATGTGGACCTGCATCACGATTGGGTATCTGGTGCCCGCGGCGATCCTCACGCTGCGGCTGCTGGGCGTGGGAAATTCAGACGCGGATGAGTTCGTGCGGCCGGAACTACGTCCAGTTGCGGCTGATCCGAGCGGTCCGCGCGGCAGGGAGGCCTGACGGTGAGAAGAGTGCCTATTCTCGCGGCCGGATGGGCTTGTTACGAAGCGAAGACACTTCCGCGTTGCCCGTGATCCAGGAGTAGTCTGGAGAATCCAATTACGAGCCAGAAGCTGACTTCTCAATACTTGTCGGTTGTGCAGAGGTCCGCGCGCGTTTGCAAAAGCTCGCTACCCACAGCTCGGTGGGTGTTAACCATTCGAGCTTCAAGCAAGTTTCTCTGATACTCCATTGACGAGCGATTGCAGAAGGGTTGCTACGTCTGGATACTTAACAAGTCCAGCGCTTTGACCGGCCCATAAGGCTAGGAATTCGCTCCGTCCGGCCTGTTGCGCTGGCACGGCGAGGTTCCGCATGAGGGCCCGTTGCAGCGGGTATGGAAGAACGGCGACGCCGGGCCGGTTCATCTCTTCCAGAAGTTGATTGTGGATGCCGCGTGCCAGGCGTCCGGTGAACCCACGTGTTAGCGAAGTTCGGCGCGCCTTTCCGCTCAGGATCGCCTCGCGGTGCAACGTGGTTGCTCCAGACTGTTCGCAGGCAAGAAAGACCGTCCCCATCTGCACACCTTGGGCGCCGAGCGCGAAAGCTGCGGCGATGCCGCGGGCATCCGCGATTCCTCCAGCTGCTACGACGGGTAGCCCCACCGCGTCCACGATCTGCGGTATCAGAGAGATTGTGCCTGTGAGGGAATCTTCCGAGGAGCGCAGGAATGATCCGCGATGTCCTCCGGCCTCGAATCCGGATGCTATAACCATATCGACACCGGCTTGCTCCAGGGCGATGGCCTCGTCCCGAGTTGTCGCCGTGCCGATCGTGAGGATGCCCTGGCGATGACACTCTTCTAGAATCTCCTTCGGCGGAATGCCGTAGATGAACGAAAAGGCAGGCACCTTAGCATCGAGCAGAACGCGCACCTGATCTTCGAAGCGAAGCGGCTTGTATGGTGAGAACTGCGGCTTGCTCGCACCGACGGCCTCAAGATGCGGAACTATATAGGAGAGAGCGCGCTCGAAGGCTGCGGCATCGGATGTTGCTGCACCCTCATCCTCCATCGAAACCCAGAGGTTCGTGGCGAAAGGTTTATTGGTCAAAGAACGGATCTCGGCGACAACCTCCTGAATCGCCGACGGAGCCAGGCCATGCGCGCCGAAAGAACCCAGACCCCCGAAGTTTGATACAGCGGCGGTAAGACGCTGCGAGGAAAAGCCTCCGAGCGGCCCCTGGATGATCGGGTATTCAATTCCGAGTTTGTTTGAAACGCGGGTCCGGTTCCAAGCTGAGTTTCGTTTCGCCATAGTCAGCGCAGGGGCGGGTGTCCCCGCCTCCTCATACCTCGACTTCCAGGATGACTTCAACTGCAACGGGCATGCCCAGAGGAAGACTCGCCACGCCTAACACCATGCGGACTGAGGTTTTGCCTTCTCCAAAAACATCGCGGAATAGCTCGGAGGCCGCGTCGGCAACCTTTGGTTGATCGAAGAAGTCTCCATCCGTTGCAAGATAGATGCATAGTCGAACAACGTGGGTTACTTTATCGAGCGAGCCCAGCTTCTGCCTTGCCGCCGACAAGACATTCAGAGCGGCAATGCGGACCGCCTCTCTACCTGCGTTCGCGTCCAGTTCTTTGCCAAGCCGGCCGAGGAATTTCGGCTCGTGTCCGATGGCTGGAAGCATACCGCTGAGGAAGAGCAGATTGCCGGTCTTTACGGCTTCGACGTAGGCGCCGAACGGAGTGGGTGGAGGCGTGAGTTCGATGCCGCGCTCCTGCAGCCGGCGCTCCGCGTTGGCCGGCTGCGAGCCCTTGCCGCTTACCATTTTCCTGAATGCGCACCACCGTCCACGTGCAGCACCTCCCCCGTCACCTGACGGGCCTCTGTGAGATAAACCACGGCTCCCGCTATGTCCTTCACGTCCGAAATTGTACCCATCGGCGAGAGCGTCTTCAGGAAGTCCTTCGGGTTGTCCTTGTGCAGCGGGGTGTCCACGGCCCCGGGCGCGACCGCGTTGAAGCGAATCTTCTCCTTCGCATACTCCGTGGCCAAGCTCCGCGTGACGGCTTCAAGTCCGCCCTTGGTGATCATCGGGACCGACGCCGTAATACCTGCGATCGGGTTGGCTACCAGCGCGGCCGTGATGCTAACGACGCTTCCGCCAGACTTCTGTGCAAGCATCTGCTTAAACGCTCCCTGTGTGACGTAGAGGAAGCCTTCGAGGTTGGTAGAAGATAGCGCCTTGAAGTCTTCAGCCGTGTAGTCAGTAAAAGGTCTTGTGAAGAAGATGCCTGCATTGTTGACCAGCGCGTCAATGGATCCAAACTTCTGGATGGCTGTCTCGACGATCTTCGAAGCGACAGCACTCTCACCGATGTTGCCATCTACGAGAGCCAAATGATCAGATTCGATGAAGGTATCCGACTTCCGGATGTTGCGCGAGTTTGCGACAACATTGTATCCGCGATCAAGGAACGACTGGAATATGCAGGCTCCGATACCTTGCGAAGCTCCGGTTACAATGACCGTTTTCTGTTTGGTTGCCATATCAGCCTCCTTGGTTGTGGCATGAGACATGCACGTGATGCCTGCGATCTAAACTCACGCCGGGTTGATTCCACGGCGTGAGCCTCGTTACTAGCTACAAGCAGACAGTCCTTCACTTCGGCAGCTCGGTCCCTGCCTGCTCCGCCGCCAAGTACGCTGCGTACCACTCCGGCCAGTTCGCGTCGCGCTGCCCGTTGCGCCTCCCGTGCTCGCCGTGGGCGGCTGCCGCGCGCCGCATCGCGCTTGCCAGATCGTTTGCTGACGCAAAGGTCGTCGTCGCGGGATCGATGCGACCCGGCAACCGGCGCGTGACCTCCTGGACGATCCACGCGTTGCCGTCGGGATCTTCGAAGGAGACGTATGAGCGGTAGCTCTGGCGCTCGGGGTCCGGGCCGCTGATGCGTCCTGCCGGGGAGAACGGCGAGCCGTGGAACACTTCACTCGCGTTGATGCCCCTGGCCGCAAGCTCCCTGTGGGCGGCTTCGATGTCGGAGACGATCAGCCCACCCCGGAACGAGCCGGGCGCCGCCGCCGTGACTCCCTTGCCGAATGAGATCGAGCACCCTGAACCCGGAGACGTGAACTGGACGACGCGAAAGTCGTTTCCCATAACAATGTCGTCGTCGAGCCGCCACCCGAGCCTCGTGTAGAAGTCCTTTGCACGGTCGACGTCCGAGACGGGGATGAGCGCGACCTCGAACTTCATGTCGACTCTCGCTACACCGGCGTCATGCTTCAGTTGCTTAAAGCTGCTGGCTGTTTGACTCATGTGATTCTCCTTTTGCTCGTGAATTAGTCTTGCGAGCCTATGCGGCTCATCGGGTTCCTGGAACCTCGCACTCAGCCTTTTAAGGGTGTGTTTGCAAGGACTTCCACTTTTTCCACCTGCGGAGGAACCGCAAATAATTCGCTGGCCCGCGCCGCCAATGCCTTCGCAATGTCGCCACTCAAGTGGGCATTGCGGCCCGCTTCATTTGCAAAGGTGTCGAAGATGCCGAACTTCCCCGACCCGAGCTTGATCGCATACCATTTCAAGGTCCCTTTTTCATTCAGCGCGAGTGGCTGAGCTGACTTTAGAAATGCCTCGGCATCGGCCTCCTTACCTGCGCGTGCTTCGAGCGTGACTAACAATCCAAGTGCTTCCATTGAGTTACCCTCCTGTGTTGAATTTCGATCTGCAAAATAATTGATCTGTTCCGGTTGTCGGCGCACTCCGCTCATCAACTGTGAGTAAACTGCAGATCGGAAACGGACTTGTGCGGATTTCTGCTGGGATGGTCGGAATCTTGCTGAATTCATGCTCCCAGAGACAGAACTCTAACGACTTACATGTGTCTTGAGGGAACGATGACGAGAGTTCGAATGAGCTACGGCGTGGCCCAGTTAGAATTGTTGACGGAGCACACAGTGCTGAGGCGGGTGCAAGGAGCGATGAGTTACGAATTCCGGATCAGGGCTGGACGTTAGCGAGGAAGTGAACGGCAACCCGTGAGAATGAAGTTCTGGCTACGAACCATAAACCACCAGGCGTGGCGTATCTTCGGAGTACGTTTCGACGCGCAACTCGCTTCGGAGCGGACAAGATCCTGGCGATACCCTGTCGGGCTAACTCCCCAGACGTCACGAAAGACCTGTGCAAAGTGCTGCTGGGTCTTGAAGCCACAGGCCACGGCCACGTCCAATATTCGCGCATCGGGAGCACGCAACATCGCTTTAGCACGCTCGACCCTTTGGCGCAGAACAAATTGATGCGGCGTCTCGCCCGTTGACTTGCGAAACATCCGCGCAAAATGAGCTGTGCTCAATCCTACCGATTGCGCCATCTCGTCGAGACTCAAGTCGTCTTCCATCTTCGCATGGATCAACTCTTTAATCCTTCGCAAGCGCGCCGAGCCTAGTCCGCCTCGGTAGATCTGCACAGGACGGCGCCTTACTGCATGACCATTGACCAGCGTTACGGCCATCGCCTGTTCGATAGAATCCAGAAACAGCCGCCCGCTCGGAAAGCCAGCAACCATCTCCGCATCCACCGCCGCAACCATCGCACTCAGTCGCCGGTCCGCAAACTTGCGTGAAGGGCGCAGTTCTACCTCGCCGTAAGCTCCGTCAGAGCTGGCCATCAGTGCCGCATCGGAAATCCTGATCTGCAGATGCGGTGTGTTCATGAGTCCAACCCACTCTCCCTGATGACGATCGCACAATGCTAAGTCGCCCGTTGCGTAGTCGAATTTTTCGATCGCGGTAAGCCGCGAGCCCCATTCAATTGAGCCGGGCCCCAACATCATTGCGAATGCCTGGTCATGCCGCACCCAAAGACGCGGCTCAGTGACAGATTCGGGTGGAAAGAGTTCAACTCTCATTCTTTTACTTTCTGATCCCAAATTTGATGCTCGTCATAAGTGGAGGATGCAGAAAATCTATGCGCTCTCCAGCGACGGCGATGGTCGGTGTACGGCTCGTACTCCACTCCGTTGACATAAACGGAAATGCGATCCCGTGTTGCGTCGGCTGGCTTGTTGCATGCTCCGTCGAGATCGAGTTCGATGCGTTCGCTCAAGTGAGTGAAATGGTGGGAGATATTTGGTCGGGGCGCCCGGATTTGAACCGGGGGCCTCCTGCGCCCAAG
>CAVSNL010000007.1:0-108663 GCA_963729285.1 uncultured Acidobacteriota bacterium | reverse complement strand
ACTCTCGCGACAAAATGCGCTACCTTATCGTCACACAGGAGGAATACCCAGGAGCCCTCGAGAGCTACAAGGATCTAGTCTTGCTCAACGCTCGCCGGACCCTCGGGAACTTCGAAGAGTTGGCGGAATCTCCGGCGACGATCGACGGCAAATCCGCTCTCCTGGTCTACTATCGCGGCGCTCTCCAGAAGGGCCTTCCTGTAGAATTTCTTTCCGCTATCATCCCATCGGGAAAAACCTATACCAAGGTAAGCGTCTGGTGTGTCGAGCCTCTTTTTCGTGACATGCAGACAGGCTTCGAGAAAACGCTGAATTCGTATCGCGCCACCGGCGGACAGATCACGGCAGCCAGGTCCAAGCCATAAAGCCAACCAGGAAGCCAGGCACCTCGCCGCCCAAGTCCTGACTAGCGCAGTAAAACGGAAACTGACCACCACCCGCGCGCGAGTCACGCCGACGAACGACAGACTCGGCCTAAAACTTCTCCGCTTCCTTGCCGCGTCCCGGCGAGCGCGGCCGACTTCTCCGTATCGACGCGCCAGGAAATTCCCTTCTCCTTCAGCACCGCGATGGCGTAGCGAATCGGCACCGCCGCCCCTATGGACGTCGCCCCCTGCTCCATCTGCGCCGCGAGCCCCGCCGCGGGACGCAGCCACTGCCCCTCAATGAATCCCACGACATCGTGGGCGTCTGCCGACAAGACCGGGGCGCCGCTCTGGCCCAAAATCACTTCGTGATTGAACAGCAACAATTCGGTATCGCCCAAGC
This sequence comes from uncultured Acidobacteriota bacterium, assembly GCA_963729285.1. Lineage (GTDB taxonomy): Bacteria > Acidobacteriota > Terriglobia > Acidiferrales > UBA7541 > Acidiferrum. Next base: position 107,895 of record CAVSNL010000007.1, on the reverse strand, counting down.
CTTTCTCCAACTGGCTCGATTGATAATCCACCACTCGGGCCGCCGAGCGGTCCTGCAACTCCGTCTCGAAACTGTGGGGCCGGCGCCGCGAAGGCCGCAGTGCCGCCACGACTACGCCGTCGCCGCGCGCGGGAGTTTCCTCGTCCGAGAGGAAGAATCCCGACCCGATAATTTCCCTTGAATGGATTCGGCGTTGCCCGCAGCACCGCGACGTCGTGCTCCTTATCGACGGCCACGACTTCGGCCCGCAGCATCACCGGAGGCGCATCGTTGCGTTGCACCAAAATATGCGGCTCTCCGCCGTTGCGAAAGGAATGCAAAACATGCGCCGCGGTCAGCAAATAGCCCTCGCGGCTGATAAAAAACGCGTTCCCATAAAACGCATACTGATACCCGCGCTCGGCGGGGGTCTCATCGACGGGATAGACGATCGGACAAATCGCGCTGGCGAAACCTGCGTCGCTGGCGACGGTCTGCGCGGCAGCGATGCTCATCCGCGCGGCAGCAACGCCGCAGACCACGCAGGCAACTACGGCCAGATAAGCGACACGTTTGGGATTCATCGCAAAAGCACCAGGCAATCTCCGGGTCGGCGCCGGGGCCTTCGTTGTTACGCTGGAATCGAGGCCCGGCAACCCACTCGAAATAACTCTACGCAGCGGCAATTTACCCAGCAATAGCCCGCAGGGCCAGGCCTCCCATAGTCGTTAACCCTTAACTCCGTCTTCCGATTCGAGTCTCACTGGAATGTAGTACTAGGCCTCGCGCGAGCTGCGACCGGGTAACCCTTCTTGCCGGCGATTGCATTCAAATTGCGGAACTTTTCGCCCTTAGCGGGGTTAAGGACCGTGTTTTGGCTCGTGAACGTCCTCGGCCCTTGTACTGGTTTTGCCGTACGCGCACGAGCGTCGTCATTTCATATAATATGAGTGACGCTCAACTCGGCCTCCCAGCTATCACATTCACTCGCATTCCGACCCGCCGGTAATGCGAATCGCAAGAGGGAGACTAATGTCCACGTCGACCGATCACGTCGCTGCAATGAACGCCCCCATGGAGCGGCGCTTCTATCCGCGCGTCACGCCGTCAGCGCCGATCTATGTCGCATTTGGATCGAACAACTTGGGAACGCTTCTGAACGTCAGCGAGAATGGCTTCTCGGTAGGCACCCCGAATCCGCTCGACCTCAATTCGGTTTATCGCGTAGTCGTGTCTCTGGATGGTGTCTCCAATGCCATTACCGTCAGCGTTCGTACCGTCTGGACCGATCAAACGCAAAATAGCGCCGGCATCCAGCTACTGGATCTTTCCGAGCAGGACCGCGAACAAATCCGCAACTGGGTGGCGCTGCAAACCTCTCGAAACGAGAGCTTGGACGGCTGGTTTTCGCCCAAAAAAGCGGAGCCCTCCGCAGCTTCAACACAACGCGCCGCGACTCCTGTTCCTTCGGCTCCGGAAGACGAATTAGCACACGAGGACGCTGAGCTTCCCCCGCCAGAGACTCCCAAACCGCAAGCGAAGCCCGAGTTTCCTCCCATGCCTTTGCCTATTCACGGCGAGTTCACCTATGAGCCGCCTCCCGACCGGAAGAAAGAGATTCTTCCCGTTCGCCGCCGCCATAGCGCGCCTCGCCCAAAGTCCTTAAAGTCAAAGTCACGATCATCGATGACGGGTCGTGCTCCTCTGGACCGCAGCCATGGCCATCTGTTTGGGAGCAGGATGGTCGTTTCGGCATCAACTCGCGGACAAATTGCAACTCGCGGACAAGCTGCACCGGTCCGCCGCACTGTTCGCGAAGAAAAGCACTCCATCGGTCGACCAAAATCCTCTTCGGTTGTTCCCGATCAGCCTGTAGTCGTGGCCCCTTCTACCGAGACGCTTCCGCCCGGGCTCTTCCACCGAGGCCCCTTCTAACCCTGCGGCAAGTGCCGGCGCGGACAACAATGCAGCCGCGACCACGCCGTCGCCGATTCCTCCTTCCGCTCCGGCCGCAGCGCCGACTGCTGGCGCGCCAGCGGTCGCGACGTCCAAGCATAGCGGAACCCAATTTGCCCGCCTCCAGGCTAGACATGGACTCTCCGCGAAAGCGCTTCGCCGAGCCTGTAGCGCTCGAGCCCCCGCGTTCCTACGTCGCGAATTCTCCTACGGCCGAAGCGCCAGCGGCTCCAGCCTTGATCGCGAAAAATGATACGATCCCAGCGCCAGCCTCAGTTTCGCAACCGGCTCCGGCGCCCGTCGCCCCTGTGCAAACTCCCCGCAGCCGCGCCCCAACTACGGCAAATACAGCGCCAGCTCCTGCGAGAAACCAGTCTTCAGCCAACGTCCCTGCCGCCGATCATTCCGTCGCGCCCTCCATCGCCAAGGCTCCTTCCGTGAACACGCCTCCACGCAAGTCGGCCATCGCCGGCTCCATCTACGAGTCCGATGGTTCATCGTTGCCGTCAACATCACGGGCCGGCACCACCAGCAATTCGTTTGTCGCGCGCGGGTCCAACGTGACCAATTCCTTCCGCTATACAAATGGACGCCCAGGAAACTCCCGTAGTTGAGGTGACCCCGCCAAGAGGTCTGACGGCATCCTTTGTTGATTTGCCGGGCGAGCGAGTCCTTCGATCGGGCTCGATGACCATGCACATCCAGCGGTCCGTTCGGATCCCCCGCGAACGAGTCCCCGGTGAAAGGTTGATATGGCGCGGACACATGAAAGTCAGCGTCGGCGAGCTCACCTCACGCGTCGATCCGCAAGTCTCGCAGCTGCCCGTTCCCTACGGCTCCATCACCGTGCAAGCCACCATCGATAAAGGCGGCTACGTCACCAACCTTCAGCCTCTTTACGGCTCCTACACATTGCTACCGAATGTGGCGAGAGCCATTCGCGAGTGGCGCTACGAACCAACCTACGTCGACAACAAGCCCGCGGAAACCCAGGCCAAAATCGAAATCGACATCCACCCACCGTCCGCTCGCGCCTCTAAGCCCTAGATCTCGGAGAACTTAGAGCCGCCGATCCACATCGCGCACTGGACACTAGGTTCGAATCGACGCCGAGTCCTTGCCGACGCAACGCATCCGCATCTCCCACATCCAATTGATATTGATTCTGGGAACCAGCCGTATACTTCTTATATGGACGACCAATCCAAGCTCGCTCCATTTCCACTGGTCGGCGACGCCGACCCCGTCCCGGCAAGTCTGTTCGTCTCCTATCCCGAACAGGCCAGCACGCTCAGCCTGCTCTACGAGGTCAGCCGCGAAATTACTTCGATTCTCGATCGCGAGGAGCTACTGCGGCGCGTGGCGCATCGGGTCAAGAAGCTGGTCAACTACCATGTCTTCAGCGTGATGCTGTGGAACGAAAACACCCAGCTCCTCGAAAGCGTTTTCGGGATGCGCTATGGCGATGCCATCCCTTCGCGGTTCACTCTGCCGCTTCATCAGGGCATCACCGGAATTTCCGCGGGCGAGCGACGCGCCATCCGCGTTGCCGACACGCTCAACGATCCTCGCTACATCCAGTGCGAGGCCGGCGTGGTCGTGCGCTCCGAACTCGTGGTGCCGCTGCTCTTGCAAGATCGCCTCATCGGCGTCCTTGATCTGGAGAGCACCGATCCCAACGCCTTCACTGCCGAGCACGAGCGCATGCTCGCCACCCTTGGCTCCTACATCGCGATCGCACTGGAGAACGCGCGCCTCTACGAAGAAGCCCGCGAGTCCGAGCGCCGTCTGCAAACCGATCTCGCAACTGCTCGCGAGATCCAGCGGGGTCTCTTGCCCACAGGCGCGCGCGAAGTCCCCGGCCTGGAACTTGCCGCTGCCTATGCGCCGGCGCGGGAGCTGGGCGGCGACTTCTACGATTTTCTTCCCTATGGTCAAGGCCGGCTCGCCATGGCCCTCGGCGACGTTTCCGGCAAAGGTACAGCCGCGGCGCTGTTCGCCTCGCTCGCGATCGGCATCGTTCGCGAGCACATCGTCGAGCATCCCTGCCCTCCGGCGGAGATGCTGAGGATGCTCAACAGCCGACTGTACTCTGTACATTTCGATAGCCGCTTCATCGCCACGCTTTTCTCGGTATATGACGCCAGCACCCGCCGCCTCACGATTTCCAATGGCGGCGGGCCGTATCCTCTTCTCGTTCGTGACGGCGCCGTGCAATCCGTGCGCGTCGCGGGCATTCCACTGGGCTTGTTTCCGGACACGCAATACGACGAAGTCACCCTCGAACTGGTCCCGGGTGACACCGTTCTATTCGCCTCTGACGGCATTCTCGAGGCCTTCAACGCGGATCTGGTGGAGTTCGGCGCCGACCGGCTCGACGCCGTACTGTCGAGCGTTTCACCTGACCAATCCGCGGAAGACATCGCGGCCCTCATTCTCGCCGCGACCGACGACTACAGCGGCGCCGGCGTCATCCCATCCGACGACCGCACCCTCCTGGTCCTTCGTGTAACCGACCACAATACTTCCGACTTCTCCAAGCTGCCGATCATCTACTGACCCGCGTACTGACCCGCGCTCGCCAAACGAAACGTCAACGCCGCAAGCGCGGAACGTATTCCGCTGTAGGGACGCAGGATCCCTGTTTACCCTGAACTTCGAAGGGCGCCAAGCGCCCAGGCGTCAAATACCAAGTCGATCGATTAAATTGCCAAGCCGATGCGATGGGAAACTCTGAACTAGCGAGAGCCCGAAGAAGCGGGAGCGGCCGTCGTAGATGCGGATGTAGCGGGAGCCGCACCACCAGCCTGGGCGACTTCGCGGCCCTCCAACAATGGCAACCACTGTTGCCGCACCAGCACAAACTCGGGCCAGTATTTCTTGGCGACGGGATCGGATGGCGGTAAACCCAGCTTCTCGAAATTCTTGTACTGCCCACGCTGCAAAATCCGGAAATCGAGATGCGGCCCGGTGGAAAGCCCGGTGCTTCCGACGAGTCCGATCGTCTTGCCCATCTCGACCCGCTCGCCTTGATGCACGAACATGCGCGACAAATGCAGATACATCGTTTCGTATCCGTCGGAATGCGCGATCTGAATCATGTTACCTTCACCGCCTTTGCGCCCGGCGAACTCCACGCGGCCGCTGCCGATGGTTTGCACCGGAGTGCCCACCGGCGCGCCGAAGTCCGTGCCCATGTGCGGCCGGAAGAGCTTTAGAATCGGATGGTAGCGCGACTTGCTGAAGTGCGAAGTGATGGTCGCGGAAAATTTCAGCGGCGAATGCAGGAAGGTCTTCTGCAGCGCCTTCCCGTCGGCGGAATAGTAGCCGGGATGCCCGGTTTCGTCGTGAAACAGCAGCGCCTGATATTTCTTGCCGCTGTTGTTGTATTCGGCGGCAAGAATTTTTCCGTAGCCCGCGGTCTGGCCGTCCGCATATTTCTTTTTCTCGATCACGACCCGGAATGTGTCGCCCTTGCGCGGATCGTTGTAGAAATCCAGGTCATAGCCGAAGATCTGCGCGAGCCGCATGGCCAGCTCCGGCGATTCTCCAATCTGCGCCACCGCCCTGAACAATGAGTCGTTGATTTGCCCGCCCACGGCGGCGACCTCGGTCTTGGACGGGATCGCTTTCACTTCGGCGACTAAGGCGTTGTCATCGCCAGGCACAATCTTCAGCATGCGGTCGGAATCGATGCGGTAATCGATCTCGCGCAGTTCGCCCGCGGCGGATCGATTCACGGTGATGGAATTCCCCGCCCGTACCTGCCGCAGGTTAAAAACGCGCTGGGCCGCCGCGGTTGCGTTTGCTGCCTCTTCGGCGCTCAATCCGGCGTGCTGAAGCGCAGCCGCAAAATTCTCGTTGCGCCCCACTTTGGATTCCGTAGCCGGCGGGTCTTGCGGTTGTTGCACTTGTTGCTCACGCACCGCTTCAGCGCGCAGCAACTCCTCCTCGTGTTGCACCGCGGCATCCACGGAACGCTTGTGAACAATCTCCGCGGCGATTGCCGCACTCGCAACCAACACCAATGCAAGAATGATGACCCAACGTCGATTCACGCTTCCCCCGAGACGTCCCACACGTATGAACTTAGACGCAACAGTCCCGCTCAACGTCTGCAACGAGAACGTAAGATTCTACATCACTCCTTTCGCTGTTTCCGTCATTGCTCACCGCACAGGTTTTCCGGTGACCGCCACCGAAAGCGGCCGCTACAGCGGCTCGAACCTCTTAACGATGCATTTTCGCCTCCACGACAGTCAGACGCTTCCTCCGCCAGGATTGCCGCCAACAGCAAAACTCTACTCTCCGATGTTGTGGCACGCGGTTAACTTCAGTTGCTTGGCATAGCCTGCCTATGGTATGAGCATAGACAGGCTATGGCAGCGGTAGGTCCGGTCCGGAGGATGTCGATGAATCGCGACGAGCTTTTGCCGGGAACATTGTATTTGCTGATTCTAAAAACCTTGGCGCGTGGTGAGCAGATGCACGGGTACGAGATTGCGGGGTCGATCCAGCGGATCTCGCAGGATGTGCTGCAGGTGGAGGAAGGCTCGTTGTACCCAGCACTGCAGCGCATGTTGATCAAAGGCTGGGTGAAGGCGGAATGGGGCGTGACCGCGGAGAATCGTCGCGCGCGCTACTACCGGCTGACGGCAGCGGGGAAAAAGCAACTGGAAGTGGAGACTGCGCAGTTCGAACGTGTGATGCAGGCGATGGTGCGGGTGATTCAGACGGCTTGAGGCTGAGGGCGCTGAGAGTTCGCCGGGGAAGAACTGCGTGATTGGCTGGAGTGGAGGACGGGACCATGAACTGGATTGGGGAGATGTGGCGGCGGGTGCGGATGCTGTCGCGGCCCGGGAAGTTTGCGAGCGAGTTGGATGAGGAGATGCGGGTGCATCGGGAGATGAAGGAGCGCGAGTTGGCCGAGCGCGGCGTTGCGGCTGACGAGGCGCGGTATGCGGCGGCGCGTGCGTTTGGGAATGAGATGAATCTGCGGGAACGCGGTCGCGATGCTTGGGGTTGGAGGTGGCTTGCGGACCTTGTGCAGGATCTGCGGTTTGGCGCGCGGATGCTGCGGAAGAATCCGGGGTTTACTTTTGTGGCGGTGTTGACGCTGGCTTTGGGGATTGGCGTGAACACGGCGATTTTTACGCTGGTGCATGCGGTCATGTTGAAGTCGCTGCCGGTGGCGGGGCCGGAGCAGCTCTATAACTTTGGCGCGAACGACAATTGCTGCGTGCTGAGCGGCGTGCAGGACGATTTCACGCTATTTTCGATTCCCCTGTACGAGCAATTACGCGATCACTCGCCGGAATTCGAGCAGGTTGCCGCCTTTCCGGCGAGCTTGGTGACACTGGGGGTGCGGCGAGCGGGAACGACGGCGATTGCCGAACCGTACCGGGGTGAACTGGTCAGCGGAAACTACTTCGAGATGCTGCGGCTCCGCGCGTATGTAGGGCGAACGATTGTGCGCGATGACGACAAACGAAATGCGCCGTCGGCGGCGATGATGAGCTATCGCGTGTGGTCGCAACACTTTGACGAAGACCCTTCCGTGATCGGCGCAATTTTTACGATGAACGGAAGGCCGGTGACCGTCGTGGGAATTACGCCACCTGGATTCTTTGGCGAGACGCTGCGTAGCAATCCACCCGATTTTTGGATGGCGCTGGCGCAAGAGCCGACGCTGCGCGGCGAAAGCTCTGTCTATGACCACCCGGAATTGTTCTGGCTGTACTTGATGGGCCGGCAGTGGCCTGGAACGAATTTAGGGAGTACCGAGGCACGCCTGACAGCGGAAACGCAGCAGTGGTTGAGCGAACTACCGAACCTGGAAGACGACGATCGCAAGCTCATTCCGAAAGCGCGCGTCCGATTGACACCCGCGCGCAGCGGCACGGTCAGCCTGCGGGGCGACTACGCGAGCGGCCTGCGTTTGCTGATGGCCGTTTCCGGCATGGTCTTGCTGATTGCGTGCGCGAACGTGGCGAACATGCTGCTGGCGCGCGCCACGGCGCAATCTGGGCAGACGACGGTACGCTCGGCGCTGGGAGCTTCGCGATTGCGGCTGATCCGCCAAACGCTGGCCGAAAGCACACTGCTTGCGGTAATCGGTGGCGCCACAGCCGTGGCGATGGCATTTGCCGGAACGCGTTTGATTCTGGCGCTAGCGTTTCGCGGATCGGATTATGTCCCGATCGAGGCTACGCCGTCCTGGCCGGTGCTGGCGTTCGCGTTCGGGCTCTCGCTGGCGACGGGAGCGATTTTCGGCACAGCGCCCGCATGGATTGGCTCGCGGGCCAATCCGGCCGATGTGTTGCGCGGAGCCGGCCGCGGAACGCGAGGCCGATCGTCGTGGGCCGGACAAACACTTGTGGTGTTGCAGGCCGCGATGTCGCTGGTCTTGCTGGCCGGCGCCGGATTGCTGACGGTCAGCCTGCAACGGCTGCAACACCAACAGTTTGGATTTCAGACGCGCGGGCGTCTGATCGTAAGGGTTGACCCGACGTTGGCAGGCTACACCTCGGAACAACTCGCTGCGTTGTACCGGCGAGTGCAAGAAAATCTGAAACGCCTGCCGGGCGTGGAGATGGTGAGTTTGTCGCTTCACAGCCCGCTCGAAGGAGGTAACTGGTCGTTCGGCGCGGCAATCGAGGGCCACAAGGATTCCGTGCCGCATGCATCGTGGAATCGCGTAGCCGCTCACTATTTCGAGACGATCGGGACGCGGGTCTTGCGCGGCCGGGGAATCGGCGAGCAGGATACGCCGAATGCGCAACGCGTGGCCGTGGTCAGCGAAGCATTCGTGAAACATGGCTTTGCGGACGGCGAGGAACCCATCGGCAGGCATCTCGGATTTGGAGACCGCGGCGGAGATTATGAAATCGTTGGCGTCGTGGAAGATGCCAAATATCAGGACGCCTATGCGCCCCCTTATCCGTCGGTGTTTTTGCCATTGCTGCAGGACGTGGCATACCAGGATCCTTCCGAGGTCTCGATGCAGGCGCGCACAAACCATGCTCAAAACATTGAATTGCTTGTCGCGGCACAGACCGCGAACCTGGAGGCGTTGATCCGGGAAACGCTGGCGACGACCGATCCGAACTTGACGGTTTTTAAACTCACAAGCCTGGGCGAACAGGTGAGCTTGAACTTTAACCAGGAGCGCTTGGTCTCGCGGTTGACAGGTCTATTTGGGCTGCTGGCACTGGTCTTGGCCTGTGTTGGGTTGTATGGCGTCACCGCTTACGGAGTGGCCCAGAGAAAAGGCGAGATTGGGCTGCGCATGGCGCTGGGAGCGGAGCGGGCGCATGTTGTGAGGATGGTCGTGCATGGCGCGATGGTCCAGATTGGAGTGGGATTGCTGGTCGGGTATTCCGGTTGCGCTGGGGGCGGGACATGCGTTGGCACATCAGCTGTTTGGAGTGAAGAGCTACAATCCATTGGTATTGGGCGGAGCGGCTGTTGTGTTGGGGATCGCGGCCTTGCTGGCAGGTCTGATGCCGGCCATGCGGGCGGCTTCGATTGATCCAATGGAGGCGCTGAGGGCCGAGTAAGAAATCAGAGAGGTCGGAAGTTCGAGGTTGGAAGAGTCAGGAGAAAAGAAAAGCGGGAGGCGTTCGCCGATTTCGGCTCAATGCGCTCCCGCTTTTCGTGCTCGAGATTTGGCTTTAGTTGCCGGAGTTGACTACAGTGACTGGCTTTACGGTGTCGCTCGGAGCCGTCGCCGTGGCAAAGTAATTTTGTTCGCGGAGCCGGCGGTAGATGCGGCCAGCGACTTGCGCCGCGGTCGGCCCAATCACCTGGCGTGAGCTGCCGCGGAGAAGCACCGCGAGCGCGATCTTCGGGTGCGCTTCGTCGGCGTAGGTGACGAACCACCCTACTTTCGACGTCGGATCGTTGCACGTGCCGGTCTTGCCGAGCGGCGTTTCGTCCCCACCGCTGTCAAAGCTGCGCTTCGCGGTGCCGTATAGGACCGCGGCGAGCATGCCCTCGCGAATCTCCGGAAGCACCGAGGCGATATTCAAATCGCGCTTCACGCGCGGAGCAAAAGCCTGGATTTCGTCGGGAGTGCGCGGATATTGCAGGTAGTAGAGTGTGCCGCCATTCGCAAACGCGGCTGCCAGCGAGACCAACTGCAGCGGCGTGATCTGAATTCCTTCGCCGAAGCTGGACATACGCGCGACGCCGCCGTGCACTGGAGGCGCCATCGGGAACGAACCCGGATGCTCTTCCGGCAAATTATAGCCGGCGAGTTCGCCCAAGCCCAGGAGCCGAGCGTACTTCGAGACGGTGTCAAAGCCCATGCGCACGCCGAGCTGCTCGAAAAACTCGTTGTTGGAATGCGCGAGCGCTTCGGTCAGGTTCATGTACTTGCGGCCGCGCACGCGGAGCATAGTGTCACGGGTAATAACATTCTCTTCGAGAGCCGCGAGCGCGACGGTCGGCTTGATCGTGGAGCAAGGAATGTAGCCGTCGCCGAAAGCGATCTTTTGATTCACGATGGTCAGGATGCGGCCTGTGTTTGGATCGACGGCGACGACCGCGCCGTTGAAGCGGCCTAAACCCTCCACAGCAGCTTCGCGAACGATGGGATCATCAAAGGTCCCAATGTCGGCGAGCGTGGAATTCGCGAACGTAGGAACGCCGCGAAAATGCGAGACACTCTTGTGCATCGCGGGATTTCCCGCCGCTGGAGCAGCGGGCATCGGCATTGCCACGGACGAGGCGAGTACGGCGGCCAGGATCACTCTTCCAAATTGCTTCAACGTCGGCACCTCAATGCTGCTTTACCCGATCGCCGGTCACGTAAGGAGGCGTTGTTTTTACCCTAAGAAATGCCTTAGGTCAACCTCTTAGATGTCTGCGCCCTCGTACCAGGTTCCCCCGAGGTTCAGGCTCTTTCGTCGCTATACTTTGCATCCCAGGGGCCAAGCACTAAACCGCTGATTCCACGCGAGTTAACGCAATTCCAGCGCTTGCAACTGTACCTAAGCGAAACATCGAAGCTCTCAGGTGATCCAAATTGTAGACGCAACCTAATATACAGGCAATAGCCTAGCAGGTCTGGTACGAAAAACATGTGCTTTGTTATGAACATCTGACCGGCAGGACAGCGCTTTCTCGTTAACTGGACCCTTGACTGGACATCGTGCCGTGCGGAATTTGCAGGGCGACGAGCCTGATTTGCACAGGGTGATCGACACTGTACCAATTTGGCACTGTGCCAAGGCGGCAACGTGCCGAGGTACCTGTGGAAGTTAACGTTGTACCTATCCGGCCAAGCGAACGTCTGTAGTGCTACCGTCCATCTCACTCAAGTTTATGCACACGTACGAAAATGCGCCGCCCCTCGCAGCCTTCCAAGTGTTCAGCGCTGTGATTTCTTCCCTGCGGCGACATCCGCTGCAAATTGCGCCGATTGGCCGCGCGGGACGCTCAGCGATTCCCATTTTCCGTTCTTCGCGGTAGTGAAGTGTTTGGCGGCAAACAGGATTTGCCCGACGTGATGCGAGTAGTGCGCGATCTGCCGGTTGATCGCCTGCATCACCGAGTGTGGTTCGCTGCGAATCGTAACCGTGCGTCCCAGGTCGGCGTCAGTCAGTGGCTCCAAGGCGTCGAACACGTACTTCCATCCCGCTCCCCACATGGCCATCAACTCGGCCCGCGATGTCGGTGCATCCTCGAATTCGGTGTCGCGGTTGCGATCGGGCTTTTCCCCGTCGGTGGTCAGAAAATTTCTCCAGCGTGACCTCATATTCCCGACCATGTGTTTCACGATGATCGCAATGGAGTTCGATTCCGGATCGAGCTTCGCAAACAAGTCCTCGTCCGGGCACTGCTCCATCGCGCCCTCGGCCAGTTTTTTGTAGTAACGGAAAAGACTGATGGAATCCTGCAAGTAGGACGTCGTGAATTGGTGAGGCATGCTGCAAATTTTGCTCCCGCTGCCCCTCGTCTCGCAAGATGCCTGATCGTGAAACACTGCTTACCCTCAGGCCTCGCGCCCGTCGATGTACGTGGGATGGCGGCAAGAAAAATACTTGACATTTCGCCTTTTGTTCGCCTATGATTCCCGCCGCGTTAGTCCATACTTTCGCACTCGCCCATACTTTCGAAGGAGACAAACCATGACCATCGGCCAATCCATGTTGCCTGAGTTCGATCAAGAAATGCAGAACACGCGCAAAGTCCTCGAGCGCGTTCCCGATGAGAAGTGGAATTGGAAGCCCCACGACAAGTCCGGTACCGTTGGCTGGTATGTCGCGCACATCGCCACGCTGCCGGGGTGGACCACTATGACCGTTAATACTGAGGAACTCGATTACGCGCCTGTCGACGGACCATCGTTTCAGCCGCCGAAGGTCGAGAATCGGCAGCAGGCTTTGGCCGTTTTTGACAAAGAAGTCTGCGGAAGCTCGGGCGGCGCTTGCCGGCGCCAGCGACTCGGACATGATGAAAGATTGGACGCTCAAGGCCGGTGGCCAGACCATTTTCATCATGCCACGTATCGGCTGTATTCGCGGCATGGTGATGAACCATTTGATTCATCATCGCGGGCAGCTCACGGTTTACTATCGGTTGCTTGGCGTTCCAGTGCCCGGGCTCTACGGCCCCAGCGGCGACGAAAATCAAGCTGCCGCCTCGGCCTGAACTAATCGCTTTAATGTGGCGCCGGGCTTCAGTGCCCCGGCGTCGTCACGATCTGTTTGCACCGGCGTCTCCGCTCTCCTCAGGCGCCTCAGGCGTCTCTGCGTTATCTCCTCGCTTTCCGTATAATGGACTCCCGGAGGCCTTTCCATGGAAACACCCGTCATTCTCTCCGCCGTTCGCACGCCCGTCGGCAAATTTCAAGGTGGGCTCTCAAGCTTTTCCGCTCCTGAGCTAGGCGCCAAAGTGGTAGCCGAAGCCGCCCGCCGCGCCGGTCTCGACCCCAAGCAAATCGACGAAGCCATCCTCGGCAACGTGATCCAAGCCGGACTGGGCCAGAATCCCGCGCGACAGGCAGCTCTTAAGGGCGGCTGCGACCCCCGCGTCGCGGCCCTGACGATCAACAAAGTTTGCGGCTCCGGCCTCAAAGCCGTGGCCTTAGCCGCGCAAGCCGTGCAACTCGGCGAATCCGAAATCGTGGTAGCCGGCGGCATGGAATCCATGACCAACGCCCCGTACCTGCTGCCCCAAGCCCGCAGCGGCTACCGCCTGGGCGATGGAAAACTGATCGACTCCATGATTCACGATGGTCTCTGGGATTCCTACGAAGACTTTCACATGGGCATGACCGGCGAACTCGTCGCCGAAAAATACGGCATCACCCGCGAAGAGCAGGACCGCTTCGCCGTCGAAAGCCACCAGAAAGCGATCCGCGCCCGCAAGTCCTGCTTCTTCGAAGCGCAAATCCTCCCCATCGAAGTTCCCCAGAAAAAGGGCGACCCCATCGTCATCAAGTACGACGAATCTCCCCGCGAAGACACCTCGATGGAAGCGCTAGCCAAACTGAAGCCCGCCTTCAAAAAAGACGGCACGGTCACCGCAGGCAACGCCCCCGGCACCAACGACGGAGCAGCCGCCCTCATTGTCACCAGCGAGCGCAACGCGCAACGCCTCGGTAAGCAGCCCATCGCTCGCATCGTCGCCCAAGCCGTCAGCGGCGTCGAACCCAAATGGGTCATGATGGCCCCAGTCGAAGCCGTAGAAAAACTCCTCGCAAAAACCGGCTGGGACCGCGATAAAGATGTTGACCTCGTCGAGCTTAACGAAGCGTTCGCGGTCGCCGCCATCGCTGTAACGCGCCAGCTCAAACTCAATCCCGAAAAGGTCAACGTGAACGGCGGCGCCGTCGCCATCGGCCACCCCATCGGCGCCAGCGGCGCCCGCATCCTGGTCACCCTGCTGTACGAATTGCAGCGCCGCAACCTGAAGCGCGGCATCGCCGCCCTCTGCCTCGGCGGAGGCAACGCCGTAGCCCTCGCCGTCGAGCGCGAGTGATGGGAATCCCTGATAGGAATCATTGACGTAAAATATTAATATGAAATATTGCCCACTATGCGACGCGGAGTACGCCGCGAGTCACGCGCAGTGCAGCGTTTGCGGTGTGGATCTCGTTCCGGAAGAGTTGCGCGGGCGGCCGCTCGATGAGCAGCAGCGCAAGGAAAAAATCGTGGTCATCTGGCGCGGCGGTGACCCGCTCGCCGTCAGCGAAGTCATCAGCGCGTTGCGCGACGCAGGCATTCGCCATCACGTCCAGCCCACGAACGAGCACATGGTCTTCGAACTGGGCATGCCACGCCCCAAATACGCCGTGCGTGTTTTCTCCTCCGACGCCGGAAAAGCGAAAGAGCTGCTCTCGGACATTCGCGAAAGCGCGCCCTTCGTGCTAGATCAAACAGACGATCTCGATCATGAATCGCCGAAGGCAGGCATCCGCGCCAGCCTCCACGCCAGAACACGAGTGGAATCCCGCCGCAGCCAACATCGAAATTTGGACCGGCGAAGACGGCGCCCTCGCCGAACTCCTCGAAGCCTGCCTACGCGAAAACCGGATCGGCGTCCGCCGTGAAGGCGCAAAGCCAAGCCGCTTCCGTCTCCTGATCATGCCAGCCGACGAACCCGCCGCCCGCGAAATCATCCGCGAAGTCCGCGAAGCCACTCCACCCTTGTAGGGGCGGGGCTTGCCCCGCCCGCGCCCAGCCGAGTGCCGCACCCTTGGTTTTTAGGTGTTCAGTCCACGACATCCTTACACTCCGGCGGGTTTTACGATTTCAGCTGACGTCTTTCGTGACTGAAAGCCCGGTTTTAGTTGCCTACCGCCGCATGGGTGCCGCACCCTTGGTTTTTAAGGGTGCGGGTTTTGCGATTTCAGCTGACGTCTTTCGTGATTGAAAGCCCGGTTTTAGTTGCTAGCACGTGCTCCACAATTGCCTCAGCGTTCTCTGGAAGTCATCTGGCTCTGTTGACATCCTAGCAACTTCATTGAAATTCGAGAGAGCCATTGGCCGCTTGCATGGTTTCCTATGGGGGCAGGAGGTGCGATGACCGAAGTCGGACTCCTGCCTTTTGCCCGCATCGCTCTGCAAGTCTCCCGGGCGGTGCTCCCGCGCGACCGAAGCCGTTTCAGCAAACGGCAATTTACCCAGCCGCAGTTGCTGGCCATTCTCTGCCTGATGCGTTACGAAGACTGGACCTTTCGTGAAGCCGAGGTGCGTTTGGGCGAGCATCGCGAATTGCGCCAGGTGTTGGGGCTTGGCAGTGTGCCGGACTTCACGACGCTGTATCGCTTTTTGCAGCGTCTCGACGACCAGACCATCGACCGTGCGGTTGACGAAACCGTGCGTCGGTTGCGCGGTTCGCTGCGTCAAAAGCGGAAGCGCGCTCGCGTCGCCGTGGACGCCACGGGTTTGGCGCAAGGCGCCGTAAGCACCTTCTTTGTGCGGCGCATGCATCATCACGGGCAGAAACCGCTGCCGTGGCGCCACTGGCTGAAGTGGGTGGTCGCCGTGGATTTGGATCACCAGTTCGTGTTGTCGCAACTCGCGCGGCGCGGTCCGTGGAACGATTGCGCGAATTTGCCGGCGGTTGTCGCAGCCGCTTCCGAACAAACACCCATCGGGCTGGTGCTGGCCGATGCCGAGTTCGACAGCGAGCGCAATCATACCTACATCCGCAAACGCCTCGGAGCGCAGAGCGTGATTCCCGCCAAGCGCGGGAAGAAAACCTGGCGCGTGCGCGGAGTGCGCGCCGAGATGCGGCGGGCCTTCCCACGACGACTTTACCGTCGCCGCGCCCTGGTCGAAAGCCTGTTCTCTTCGGTCAAACGAAAACTCTCGGCTCGCGCCCGGGTCGCTCGCTGCCCATGCAGATGCGTCAAGCGCTGCTGCTCGGATTGAGTTTCAATCTGTATCGGTTGAAACATCGCCGCCCTTTCATGAGGATGTCAACAGAGCCAAGTCATCTCATAAATGCATCTCAGGGGTCGGAGCTTCAGCTCCGACATTTAAAGACACGCAAAATCGGGCTTCAGCCCCTGAGGAAATTCTTCTCTTTCTGTCTCGGCCATTTATGAGATGGCCTAGATGGCCTCTAGACAGCTCGCCTAATGCCCGACCCGCCAAAGTGAAAGCCTTAGTTGCCTAGCGCCGGCACCCCAGGATCGACGGGCGTCGTTCCTCGCAAATCCTGCGCACAATAAGGGCAGTACTTATCGCTCTCCACCACTTCCTGCTTGCACTGCGGGCACATAGGATGCAGATTGCACTTACAATTCGGGCAAAAGTTGTACCGCGCATCCACGGTCGCAGCGCACTGCGGGCAGTTATACGGCAAAGGCTGGCGCATCAAGAAGTAAATGATGAAGCCAATCGCAAAATAAGCCGGCCAAAGTACGATCACCAGAAACGTCCATAACCCCGAATTCATCCCCCGGCGTTTCGCGTCGCGGTTCACATACGCGACCAAAAAAATAAAAATCGCGAGAAACAACGACGTCGCGGTAACGATCCCCGCCAGCGCAAACGATTGCACCACTGGATGCCCCTGAAGTTCGGGCGGGAACATCGCACCGTCGTGCAGCTCCGGGATTCAAGTTGACGGTTACCGCGATCGCCACAGCGATGAGCCACAACACCACCACGATCCCGATCAGCCACCGCGGCACGAGCTTGAACTCCTGCCAGAACCGCAGCCCCTGCTCCTTCTTCCGCCGGAATCGGATCAGCCGCTTCCGTTCGCTCCAGGAACTATTCACGCCTTGTGGATACTCCGCCATCTTCTTTCCTCGCTCCCATTCTGCCGCTCGCTCTGCTTCTCTAGAAGTCATCAGTCATCTCATAAATGCATCTCAGGGGGTCGGAGCTTAAGCTCCGACATTGAAGACACGCAAAATCGGGCTTCAGCCCCTGAGGAAATCCTTCTCTTTCTGTCTCGGCCATTTATGAGCTGGTTGGATCATGCCGTGCCGCCCACGCCTCTCCTCGCGCTCCGCTCGCCGCCTTCCATCAACAAAATCCCGGCCGCCACAATCGCCGGAAGCGCCCACCAAACTCCAAATCCCATCTTCCACACCAGGTCCGGCAACCCCGCGCGATGACCGATCCATTCCAGCCCGCGCCACACGTACGGCGCCGTCGCCGCACCCGCCACCCACGACGCTCCGCACATGGCCCATATCAGCCGCCATCGCGGCTCGCGCGCTTGCAATTCCTGCGCCCGCAATCGCAGCCGAAACTGCGTCCGCGCCGCAAGTTCCCGTGGCATTGAAATGCTGAGTGCCCTCAACGAACGCAATGCCTGCTGCGTCGCGTTCGCGCTCTCCGCGCACTGCGCGCACTCCCGCAGATGCTGGCCCAGCCATTCCTGCTCCGCCGCCGAAATTCCTTCCACGCGCTCTTTCGCGATCAGCCCTTCCGCGCGTGCATGTAGTTCGTTGGTCACGCCGCGCCTCCCGCCAGCAATCCCTTCAACGCATCCAGCCCGCGATACAACCGCGACTTCACCGTCGAAATCGGTGTGGCCTGAATCTTCGCAATCTCGTCCAATTGCATCTCTTCCTGAAACCGCAGCAGCAGCACTTCGCGATAAGCCGCCGGCAATTGCTCCAGCGAAGCCTGCACGCGCTCCTGCGATTCCGCCTGCAAGAACAGGTGCAGCGGCGACTCCGCTTTCTCGTCCACGATCTCGAAGCCTTTGCCTTCTTCCGGATCGGTCATGGAGTCCAGGCTCACCGCTTTCTTCTGCCGCTGCCAATCGATCACCAGGTTCCGCGCGATGGTGAACAACCAAGCCTCAAACTTGAACTTGCCGTCGTACTGATGGCCGCGTTCCAGTACGCGAATCCACGTCTCCTGAAAAAAATCCTCCGCGCGCTCGTGGTTCCCGGTGATGTACAACAAATACCGGAACAATCGATATTGATACTGCTCGATCAGCCGATCGAGCACCTCGGGATCGCGCCTCCGCAACCCCTGCACCAAGATCTTCTTGTCGTCAGCCATCAACGTGGAAAAGAGATAAGATCCCGGCCAGCTAGCAGCCAACCCCGCTGCCGACCCTACCCGTCCCGAACTCGCCCATATATAGGTCGCGCTCATTCTAGTAGGTATACGCCGTACCCAGGCAAAAAGACGCAACCCGCAAAATCGGTACGACCAGGTCCTGTCCCACGGTTACACCAAAGGTCATCTTGACCCAGCAATTAAGCTTCGGTAGCCTACTCGCAGTTGGGCAGGAAATTGTAGTTTTGGACCCAGTCCGTAAGTGCCTTAGAATGAATACTTACAAAAGTCTATCAAAACAAGTGACTTTAACTTCCTTTGGAATGAATACTTACAAAAAACCGGGGGAGGGGTCCCACCCAATCGCACGTTCGCAAAACGACGGCTCGGCAACGGGCCGCGCAGTCAAATACATGTCACTTCCCATCCAACGTAGTAGACTCTCACCGCTCGATCGTTCCCAACGGAGGAACCCATGTCGTCAAGCCCTAGCCCCCTCTCTTCTATAATCCTGCTCTGGGCCGGTGAAGACCCCGCTCTCTACGCTTCTCTCGATGGAGGCGCTCAACGCAGCCGGTATCCCCTGCAAGAACATGGCGATCGGTAGCGACGAGATCAAGCCGGACGCTGACCCCCTCCCCATCGACTGGAAGCCCCGCTTCGGCTTCGAGGTCGCCGTTCCTTCCCACGATCTGACCGCCGCCCAGCAAATCCTGGAAAAGCTCCTGGCCCAGGAACCCGAAGACCTCGAGATTCCCGAGCAACCCCTCGCTCCTGAAAAGGAACTGCCGTTGACGAATTCCACCGAAGCGCATCCTACCGTCGAAGTGTGGACGGGAACCGACGACAAACTCGCCGAATTTCTGACCGCCGCCCTGCAAGAAAACGAAATCCCCATGCACCTGGAGACACCCGGCGGCCAAACCCACATCTACGTCTCCGCCGCCAACGAATCCCGCGCCCGCGAAATCGTCCGCGAAATCACCGAAGCCGCCCCACCCAAATGAGCTCGTCTATTTTCGCGACGTCGTCGCAAACCCAGCCGGATATACGAGCGGTTGTAGCGGCCGCCTTCCGAGGCGGGCGCTTTTGCGCTGATAGCCACCCGCCCTTCGACACAACGTCGCACGCCGCGCCGAGGAACCTCCGTGACGATTAACCACATCAAGACCGTCGCGGTGCTGGGCGCCGGCACTATGGGCAACGGCATCGCGCATGTGTTTGCGCGGGCTGGATACAAGGTGATTTTGCGTGATGTGGAGCAGCGCTATCTTGATCGCGGCGATGGACACCATTGCCAAGAATCTTGATCGCGAAATCAAGAAGGGTAAGCTGGCGGAAGCGGAGAAGGAGACTGTACTCGGGCGGCTTGTGCCAGTCACCGACATGTCCGCTGTCGCTAACGCTGACTTCCTTGTCGAGGCCGTGCCCGAAAAGATCGAGATCAAGCGCCACGTCCTCACCGAAGCAGACCACCTGCTGCGCGACGATGTCATCATCGCGAGCAATACCTCCTCGATTGCGATGACCACCTTGGCTGCGCTCACCAAGCGTGCCGACCGTTTCGTGGGCATGCACTTCATGAATCCGGTGCCGGTGATGACGCTGGTGGAAGTGATCCGCGCGCTGCAAACCAGCGACGCGACGTTCGCTGCGACGATGGATCTCGCGAAGAGACTCGGCAAAACACCAGTCGCTGTCAACGACGCTCCGGGATTCGTCTCCAACCGCGTCCTCATGCCGCTGATCAACGAAGCTGCCTATTGCGTGATGGAAGGCGTCGCCACCCCCGAAGCCGTGGACACTGTCATGAAGCTCGGTATGAACCACCCGATGGGCCCGCTCGAACTAGCCGACTTCATCGGCCTCGACGTCTGCGTGGACATCATGCACGTCCTCCACGAAGGCCTCGGCGACCCCAAGTACCGCGCCTGCCCCCTGCTCAAGAAGTACGTTGCAGCAGGCTACCTCGGTCGCAAATCCGGCCGCGGCTTTTACACCTATGCTGGCTAAACTGAGGTCTGCCGGAGGCGAATACAGGGCGAAAATAAGTGTTTGCTTTTTGTTCGCCTACTCTGCTATCTTCGCTTTCGGCGTTTTCAACAGGAGTTGATCGTGACCACTTGCCCGTCCAGCAAAACCTGTCATCCTGAGCATATCCGATGAGGATATGCGAAGGATCTCAGCGCTAGACGCGAGCAGGACGAAAACAGCAGAAGTGGCACAAATAAATGATAGCGCCACAGTGAACTGAATGGTAATCTATACCGCGAGTAATATACGAGTGAACGCACCAAGAACCGAAGAATGCGCTTTCCCGGCGCAGGTCGGACCCGGCAGCAAATACTTTCCTCTACTGAGGTGTGAAATGGCAGACGAAAAAGCAAAGCTGATTGAAGCGGCGATATCGCAAATTGAAAAGGACTACGGCAAGGGCTCGATCATGCGCCTGGGCAACCGCGACGTGCTGGTTCCCGTCAGCGTGATCCCTACCGGCTGCCTGTCGCTCGATCTCGCTCTGGGCGTTGGCGGATTCCCGCGCGGCCGCGTGGTCGAAGTCTACGGGCCTGAATCCGGCGGTAAGACCACCATGACGCTGCACGTCATCGCCGAAGCCCAAAGACTCGGCGGCATCGCCGCATTCATCGACGCGGAACACGCGCTCGATCCCATCTACGCTCGCAAGCTTGGCGTGGATGTCGACAATCTTCTGGTCTCACAGCCCGACAACGGCGAGCAGGCTCTGGAAATCGCGCAAACACTGATTCGCTCCAACAGCGTGGACGTCGTGGTTGTCGATTCCGTGGCCGCGCTGGTGCCCAAGGCCGAACTCGAAGGCGACATGGGCGACCCGTCGATGGGTCTGCAGGCGCGCCTGATGTCGCAGGCGCTGCGCAAGCTCACCGGCATCGTAGCGAAATCGCGCACCTGCCTCATCTTCATCAATCAGATCCGCGAAAAGATCGGCGTGATGTTCGGCAACCCGGAAACCACTACCGGCGGCCGCGCGCTGAAATTTTACGCTTCGATCCGGCTCGACATCCGCCGCATCCAGGCCATCAAGGAAGGCGATCGCGTGGTCGGCTCGCGCACCCGCGGCAAAGTCGTGAAGAACAAAGTGGCCGCGCCATTCCGCGAAGCCGAATTCGACATCCTCTACGGCGAAGGCATCTCCCGCGAAGGCGACCTCATCGACCTCGGCGTCGATAAGGGCATCCTCGAGAAATCCGGCACGTGGATCAGCTTCGGCGGCGAACGCATGGGCCAAGGCCGCGAAAACGCCCGCATCTTCCTGAAGGAAAACAAAGACATCCGCGAGAAGCTGGAAAGTGCGCTCCGTAAGAAGCTGGGCATCCCCTCAGCCGACAGCAGCGCCAGCGCAGGAGCCGGCACCACCGGCGCCCCAACCCATGGCCCCAACGGCCACGCCGCCGCGCCAGCGCAACCAGAAAAACTTGCCCAAGCCGAAAAGCCACCTGTGAAGGCTGCAGCCGCAACTGCGTCCGCGTCCCCATCCGACGCCGCCAAAACACGCCCCACTCGTTAACAATCACAACGGCGTTTCACGCGAGGCGATTGGGGAGCAAACTTTTTTAGTCTGACGAGGTTCGCTTCCTCTTCGCCTTGAATTCCGCTAGTCTGATCAAGTGAATCTCACACTATTTGATCTCAATCCGCTGCTGGACAGCGCGCTACAGATGAATGAGGCGCAGCGGCGCGCCATTACGCATGGGCAAGGGCCGCTGCTGGTGATTGCCGGGGCCGGAACCGGCAAGACGCGGGTCATCACCGAGCGGATTCGGCATTTGTTGGACGCTGATGCTTCGCTGGGCGGCGAAAACATTCTTGGGCTTACCTATACGAAAAAAGCTGCTGGGGAGATGAAGTCGCGAGTGGTGAGAACGTGCGGGGAGCGGGGCAGAAACGTGACCATGGCTACGTTTCACGCCTTCTGCGAAACGCTGTTGAAGGAAATCGACCCTAAAGTCACGGTGCTCGAGGATGTGGACCACTGGATCTTGCTGCGCCGTAATATGGCGCGGCTGCAACTGGAAAAATATCGGCGGCTGGCCGAACCCGGGCAATTTCTTGCGGACTTCTTGCGGTTTTTTTCCCGCTGCCAGGATGAACTGGTTTCCAGTGAAGACTTTCAACGATACGCCGACGGACTCGACGAGGACTTGCAAGCGGAGCGAAAACAGCTGGACGAGGATACTTACGCCGAGCGGGCCGAAAACGTCGCGCTGCAGAAAGAGATTGCGCGGGCTTACAAAGCCAGCGAAGAGCTGCTCAACGAAAAGAAATATTTCTCGTTTGGATCGCTGATTACCTGGACGGTCACGCTGCTGCGCAAGGACGGTGCAATTCGCGAGCGCTTCCAGCAGCGGTACAAACATATTCTGGTGGACGAGTTTCAGGACACCAACATCGCGCAGCTGGAGCTATTGCAGCTGCTTTCGCCGGAGCCGCGAAATATCGTCGTGGTGGGCGATAACGATCAGGCGATTTACCGGTTTCGCGGCGCTTCGTTCGGGAGCTTCAAACTTTTCCTGGAGCGCTTTGCGGGTTGGAAGACGGGGCAGGATTCGACGCCGTATCGCGTGACGCTGACGGAAAATTACCGTTCCACCCCGAATATCCTACGCGTGGCGACGCAGGTGATCGCGCAAAACGAAGTCAGCTCGGACTTCCCGAACAAGGTGCTGTCTCCGACGCACCCCGAAGGCGAACGCATCCGCGTGGTGGAGTTGGCGACCGAGGACGAGGAAGCTCTGTGGGTCGCCAACGAGCTGGAGCGTTTACACCGCGCCGGAAGCCCCTGGCGCGATTTTGGGCGTGCTCTACCGCCAGCATGCGCATCGCGATCGTCTGGTGGAAGAGCTTTCGCGGCGGAAGATTCCCTTTGTCATTACCAGGCTGTCGATTCTGGAGCATCCGCTGGTGCGCGATGTGCTGGCCTATTTGCGGCTTATTGCAAAACCCTACGACGACATTGCTTGCGCGCGGGTGCTGGCGGCTCCTGCCTGGCATCTGGAACCTGTGGACCTGGTGCGGTTGGCGGAGCGCACGCGAAAGAAGCGCGGGACGTCTCTTTACGACGCGTTGCAATCGCCGCAATCCGAATTGCCATTTAATCCGTCGGCCGCGACGCTGAGCGAATTGCTGGAGTTTGCTTCGGGGCAGCGGAAAAACCTTAAGCGGCGGACAGCGCGGGAAATACTTGGCGCTCTGATCGAGTGGCTGGAAATCCCTCAGCTTGGCCGGCTTGCGGGACCGCCGGTACGTAACCCAGCTTGCGCAATTTTTGAAGGATTGGGAACCGAAAAGCGACACGCGCTCGCTCCCGGAATTTCTGGAATACCTTGATTATTTCGAACAGGCCGGTGGTGTGATTTGCCTGGACGAGGACGTGCCGGGCGATGCCGTCCAGTTGATGACCGTGCACGGAGCGAAGGGACTTGAGTTTCCGCACGTATTTTTGCTGCGGGTGAATCATGGCGCGTTTCCTCCGCGGGAGCGCTCGCCGCTGTTCGAATTCCCGGTAAAGCTCATGAAGGAGGAGTTGCCGGCCGGGCAGTTTCACATCCAGGAGGAACGCCGGTTGTTTTACGTGGCGCTGACGCGCGCGGAACGAAAGCTGACGATTACCACGCTTACGGAGAAAAAGGGCAAAGTGCCCACGTTCATCGAAGATATTCTGATGGAGCCGTCGGTGAAACGCCGCGACGTGCTGCAAATTTCGCCTAAGGTGCGGCCACGGGATGAAACCGCGAGTACCGCCAACGGAGCCAATAGTGGCGCGTCTTTGTTCCCTTCCCTGTCGCAGCGGCCGCGCATCTTTTCGAAGATTGCGGATTGGGCGGAGACGTTTCATCCTCCTTCACCGGAGCCTCTGAAATTGAGCGCATCGGCGGTGGACAACTACCGGAAGTGCCCGCAGCAATTTCTGTTCAACCGGATGTGGTCGCTGAAGGAAGGGCCGCAGGCGACGCTTACGTATGGGAGCGTGATGCACACGACCATCAAACGGATTGTGGATCAGCTGCGGAAGGGTGTGAAGCTGCCGTTTGACGAGGTGGCGCGCATTTTCGAGACGGAATGGACTTCCGCGGGATTTGAGGACGACTACCAGGAAGGCGAGTATAAGAAGGATGGAATCGAGCAGTTGCGCGCGTTCCATACGGCGTTGCTGGAGAACCCGCCGGAGATTCTGGAGCAGGAGAAGGCCTTCGAACTGCCGTTGGAGAACAATGTGATCATCAACGGACGAATCGATCAGATCAACTCGCTGGGGCGGAACGACGTAGAAATTGTGGACTACAAGACCGGAAAGTCACGGAAAGAAGCGGATGCGCGCCGGGACCTGCAGCTGAGCATCTACGCGATTGCGGCGAAAGAGATTCTGGAGCTCAATCCCGTGCGGCTGGTATTTCATTATTTGCAAAACAACCAGACGCAGGTGACGACTCGGAATGCCAAACAGCTCGATGAGGCTCAGAAAGTGATTCAGGAGGCGGCGGCGGATATTCGGGCTGGATCGTTCTCGCCTAAGCCGGGCTACGCCTGCCGGACTTGCGCTTATGAGGCGATCTGTCCTGCGCATGAGGAAGAGGTTTCGGTTTGACAGCGTGGCGGGAAAGGCCGGAGCCGGAATTTAACACAGAGGGCACGAAGTTCGGAGCACAGAGGGCGCGGAGACATCATGCCTAGGGCAGGTCGCCTTGCTTGTGGAATGGACGGGCAAAAAAAGGATTGGGCGGAGCAGGAAAAAGGGGCGCTGCGGGTCTCGCAGCGCCCACTTCTCTTGAAAGCTGCAGATGCTACTTCCCTTTTTTGGGGTCCTTCTTGGCCTTTTTCTTCATCGCGAGTCTCCCTCTGCTGTCGTTCTGGAGGGAGCCTGCGTCGCCGCAAGCAACCCTCTTCGCTTCGTATACGAGCGACGAGCGCGGCTGTCAAGAACAATCCGAAGGATTTCGAAAATAACCCGCCGTAAATAATGGGCGGCCGGAAATCGGCTAGAGGCCCTCTCATAGATGGCCGAAACAGAAAAGAGAAGAATTTCCTCAGGGCTAAAGCCCGATTTTGCGTCTTTAAATGTCGGAGCTAAAGCTCCGACCCCCTGAGATGCATCTATGAGATGACTGCTAGGGGATTTGCGCGGCGGGGACCTGACCCGCGTAGTAGCCTTCGCGGGTTTTGATGTCGAGGCCTTCGCGTTTCACGCGAACTTCGATGGTGTGGTATTCGGCGGCCGGGTCGGTGCCGCGGGGCACATAGGCGAGGGTGTACTGGTTTCGGGCCTCTTCGGTGAGGCGGGCGTAGAACTCCTCAAAACTGTGCTCTTTCGTGGCGTGATAGACCTCACCACCGGAATGGTCCGCATAGCGAATCAGGGGTGATCGTTCGCGGTCGATCGGGGAGACTTTGCGCTCAAAGTAGGCGGTGGGGACGGCAATGCTATAGACGGAAATGTTTTCGTGGAGCAGCGCTTTGATGACGTCGTCGTAGCTGACTTTGTTGAACTTCTTGCCGCCGTTGACGCCGTCGGAGATCAGCACAATGACGCGGCGGCGGCTGCGTGGACGATCGTGCAGGAGTTGGGCGGCGGCAAAGACGGCGTCGTCGAGCGCTTTGGTGGGCTGGCCCCTGATGGCGCGCGCGCCTTTGTCGATGGCGGAGTCATCCATCGCGGAATGATTGTTGATGGTGGCGCCGCCGAAGGGAGCGCCTGGAGGAGCGACGTCGGCCTCGGTATCGAGACTTGTGCGCTTGAGCTCTTTGACGAGCTTGTCCTGGTCGCTGGTGAAACCCTTGCCGGGGTGGAAAAATTGGTCGAAGCGGCAAACAAAGGCTTCGTCCTCTGTGCTCATGCCGCCGATGATGGATTCCAAGCTGGCTTGCACCTTTTCGGCGTCTTTGTCCTTCAGGTCGTTGTCGATCAGGATGACCATCGAAAGAGGAAAGGCTTCGGCGGTGAAGACGTCAATTTTCTGCTCGACGTTATCCTCAAAGACGCGGAACTCATCGCGGCGGAGGTCCGGGACGAGTACGCCGCCGCGGTCCTTGACGGTGACGGGGAGGATGACGAGGTTGGAATTAACGGTGATGCGGGCCTGGGCGTCGCTCAGAGACGCGGCGGCGGGAGGACGCGCCGTTTGCGAGGATGACGCCGGGAGTGGCGCGGGTGATTGCGGAGGCTGTGCCGCAAGAAAGACGAGAGGCGCCAGAAGGAGCGCGACACCGGTTCCGACAGCGATTTTTCGTAGACTTTTCATGGTCCTCGGGCCAAACTTCACTTGATTTGATGCAGCCTAGCGGGCAAACAATGCAGCGCAAACAATGCAGCCGAGTGGATGAAACACATCCCCCGCGCCGCTTGGCGGCATCCTACGCTAGCGGAAGCATCCCAGCAGCGAGCGACTTCGTGCCGGGCATCTCTGATCAAGGAAAGTATACATGCGTTCAGTGAAGAAGCTGCTGGTGGCTAGCGTCGCGGCGGTGGTGGCGGTCGCGACGGCGGTGCCCTTGTGGCCACAGGATCCGCAATCGCAGGGACCGGTGATCCGCTCGCAGGTCAACCTGGTGAACGTGTTTGCAACGGTGCGCGATAAAAACAAGCGAATCGTGACCGACCTGAAGCAGACCGACTTCAAGATAGAAGAAGACGGGCAAGATCAGCAGATCGCGTTCTTCTCCAAAGAAGTGACGATGCCGATCACGCTTGCGTTGCTTCTGGATACTTCGGGAAGCGAGCAATTCATGCTGGGGGCGATTCAAGAGATGGGTGGGCGATTCCTGGAGCGCGTGCTGCGTAAGGGCGATGAGGCGCTGGTGATGTCGTTCGACACGGACGTGGACTTGCTGTCGGACTTCACCGATGACCGGGGCCAGTTGGACCGGGCGATCCGCAAGACGCGGATTAACGCGCCGATGGGGGGCGGGATGATCAATCCCGGGCCGGTGCCCACGAGTCATGTGACCGGAACGGCGTTTTACGACGCAGTTTATCTGGCTTGCAACGAGAAGCTGAATACCGAAGCGGGCCGCAAAGCCATTGTGGTCGTTACCGACGCGCAAGACGAGGGAAGCAAGGTGCGTATCGAGGAAGCGATCGAGGCGGCGCAGCGCACGGACACGGTGATCCACATTTTGCTGGTGGCCGATCCTCATTTCGGCGGGAACCAGGGCGCGGCGAGAAAAATGACCGACGAGACCGGGGGGCGCATGATCGTGGCGAACTCCGAGAAGCATTTGGCCGAGGCGTTTGACCAGATCTCGGAAGAGCTGCGGAGCCAGTACACGCTGGGCTACTACCCGACGAATGCGACGCATGACGGGAAGTTCCGGAAGATCAAAGTGGACATGTCGAACCACGATTACAAAGTTTTGGCGCGCAAAGGGTATTACGCGCCGAAGGGATAAGCGCTTCCGCCGTTCGGGATATTTCGGGATATTTGCCGATGTCGGGGACCGGCTTGAGGATAGACGAGATGTCGTCTAGCACAGCCGCTTCCGCGCTTTATCGTCCAGCCCTTTTCGTCTTCGCCTTTGTATCTACCGGCAAGGTGAAGGCTTTTTCAATCTCGTCGGGGGATTTCCAGAATCGTCGAAGCTGTTCGGGACAGTTAAAGAGGTTGGTCCGGTAGATCGTCTGGTCGGACGCTGCACTGTCTGAGGCCGCGACGACCTTCCGCCAGATCTCTGCGCGTTCCGACACCCAGGCAGCCTGCTCCTCGCGGGTTGTCTTCGTGTGCAGAAGCATGGCGACGAAAAGATGATCGAGTTCGTTTTGAGTAAATTTAACCATAGTGTTCCCTTGACCACCTGAGCTAAAGATGATCAATGTTTGTGGCGCCGGAGGAAATCTGCGGGCGCCACGTAATCCATGGAGCACATGACGGGCCATCTGATGGATACCTCTCAAATTAGATGCGATTGCCGTGAAAGGGGTTTGCCTGTTTGTGTCGTCTGATTGCGTAACCGTTAGGGAATTCATATGTTTGTCTCTTTCCGTACGTTCACCTAGAAAGGTGCGACCACGGTCCCTGGCGTTATACCAATGTACAGTATAACTTAAGTACTCAATCAAGACAATCCGCTGAAAGCGCCTGAAGGCGCGGACGGGAACCGGCAAAAGGCGTCTTCGGAAAGACCGCGGCCTGTTTGGCAAGGAGTCACCCACCCCCGGTTTCTTGTAAGTGTTGATGGCTATACATTCGGGGAGGCACGGCTGACCGATCTAAAGATCGGCCATTACTGGCTGGGAGGCGTCGCAAATTTAGTTGGAGTATTGTTGGCAAAACTCAAAGGCGGGCATGGGCCGCCACTTCAGGCTCACGGAATCGAAAATTTGAAGATCGGAACGGAGCGCGGGGTAGCGGACCACATGATATTCTTCAAGGTCTCCGACTGACGATGCCCAGGAAACAACCTCGCGGACCCAGCGAATCCCCGAAAGAACCGGGGGTAGCACGCCGACCCACGGCGCTGTCGATTCCCGCCGAGGCTGCGATGAGTTTCCTGAAAGACACCAAGGGCGCGGTAACGTGGACCGTTTTGGAACTGGCGAATACCCTGAAGATCAACCGCACTGACGCCGAACGGGTGATTGCGCTGCTGCAGGCTCAGGGATATGTCCAGCCGGCGCACGCAAACGGCGAATGGATAACGACTCCATCCGGGGAGACGGTGTCCGGTGCCAAGCCGCCTCGTTTTGATCGGGAAAGCGTCGAGGGCGCGCTTGGTTCGCTGCGAGAGCGGATCATCGAGGCCAACAGAGATCCCAAGGGCAGCTTCAAGATCACCGGGGCGGTGGCCTTCGGGGATTTTCTGGTCAAGGAGCGCGCCAGGGTTCAGGCTGCCGATGTGGGTATTCAGTTGGCCCGGCGGGGGGAGCGCGCGAGTGACCTTCCGTCCGCGTCCGACGCCCGAGAGGAACGCGCGTTCCTTCGACAACTTCGAGGAAGAGCCGCACTTCTGGCGCTCCGACCCTATGCGGATTGGATGAAGAACCGGTCCAATCTGAATTTGCTGTAGGGCCAATGTGTGAGCCGAAACCCTGAGAGGCTTCGCCTCGGGATTACTGAACAGGCCGCGGAAAATGCAACAACGGAGAGAAAGAGTTTTCTTCAGGGGCTGAAGCCCGTTGAGTGCGAGCACTTTACGTCGGAGCTAAAGCTCCGACCTCCTAAAGAAAAAACCTGTCCGCACCGCACGCACACGCAGAACTATTTTACTTATCAAACGTGTAGGCGTGGGGCTTTTTACGCAGGCTTGAGGCCCGACGCCGTAGAACGACTTATCACGCCGGGCTAAAGCCCAGCGCCTACAGGTAGCCCTCACTTTTGTGGCGCGATTTGCGGTGACTACTGCGCTGACCCTTTTGCGAGGGCGATCGGCTTGGCGGAGAGGATACCTTTACCTTCCTTAATGGTGATGAATTGATTGGGCTTGATGTTGGGGATGGAATCTTTCTGGCCGCTGGGCCAGACGATTTCGAGATTCGCGGTCTTGCCCTCTTCCGGTTTGCCGAGTCCGAAAGTGACTGGCAGTTCGCTCTGCGATAGATAGCTGGAACCGCTCTTGACCATCGCAAACAAGCGGGCGCCTTTGTTGGTGGTGAGCGTGAGCTTGGCGCCTATGCCGTCGCGATTCGAACGCGTGCCGATTGTTTTTATGCGCAGCATGTCGTTCTGGTTGGCGTTGTCGTTGCGCAGCAGACGCGCGGGGCCATTGTTGGCGGTGATCGCGAGGTCCAAGTCGCCGTCGTTGTCGAAGTCGGCGTACGCGGCGCCGCGGGCGACGACTGGCTTTTGGAGGGCGCGGCCCAGCTTCGCGGACACATCCTCAAATTTCTTGCCGCCCTTGTTGTGGTAAATGCCGGCAGGCTGGGCGTACCGCACCGTCGGCTGCACCACGCTGATATCGTCGGAAACGTGGCCATTGGCCGCGAAGACGTCCAACAGTCCATCGAGATCGTAGTCGAAGAAGAAGGCGCCGAAGGTGAGCGACTGGTTGGTCATCTGGCCCAGGCCGGACGTGGGGGCCTCGTCGGTGAAGAGACCGGAACCATCGTTGCGATAGAGGGCCATGCTCTCATTCGTGAAATTGCCGATCAACAGGCCTTGGCGGCCGGAATTATCGTAATCGCCGGCGTCGGTGCCCATGCCTGCGCGGACGCGGCCTGAGTCGCTGAGGGCGATGCCCGCCAGGATGGCGGCGTCGGTGAAGGTGCCGTTGTGATTGTTGTGGTAGAGCTTGTTGGGCTCGGTGTCGTTGGAGACGAAGAGGTCCATCCAGCCGTCGTCGTCATAGTCCAGCATCGCTACGCCCAGGGATTTGCTGGTGGGATCGTGAAGGCCGGCGCGCTGGGTGACGTTTTCGAAGGTGCCGTCGCCTCTGTTGTGGAACAGCGTGGCACTCTCGCCTTTGAAGGTTTGCGGCGTGCAGTAGGATTTGTTCTTGTTGTCGAGCGAGCAGTATTGATCGGTTTCTATGGACCAGGTGATGTAGTGGGTGACGAACAGGTCGAGCTTGCCATCGTTGTCGTAGTCGAACCAGATGGCGCTGGAGGAGAAACCTGGGTCGGCTACGCCGGCCTTTGCGGTGACGTCGGCGAATTTGCCGTTGCCTAGATTGCGATAGAGGTGATTGGAGCCGACGGCGGTGAGATAGAGATCGTCGAAGCCGTCGTTGTCGTAGTCGCCGACGGCGCAGCCTTGACCGTAGGTTTCGACGGCCAGGCCGGCTTCCTTGGTCACGTCGGTGAAGGTGCCGTCGTGATTGTTGTGGTAGAGAGCGGGAAAAGACTTGCCGGCGGATTTGTGGCCGGGCCAATCCATGGAATTGACGAAGAAGATGTCTTGCCAGCCGTCGTTGTCGTAGTCGATGAAGCAGACGCCGCTGCCCATGGTCTCGGGGAGATATTTTTTGCCGAAGGCGCCGGAGTTGTGTTTGAAGCGGATGCCGGCCTGAGTGGTGACGTCGGTGAATTCGATGGGGCCGGACGGGCGAACGGGCGGAGCAGGCTTCCGCAGCGGGGGCTGGGAGTTGGTAGCGGAGGCGGAATCGCGCTGAAGATGGCGCGCGCAGATTGCGGCGAAGAAGTCACGGCGGGCTGCGCGGGAGGTTCCGAGGGAGGCTTTTGCTTGCAGCCGCTTAGGAAAAGGAAGGCTCCGAGAATCAAGAAAGGACAGACAGCCTTCGTTTTTCGAGCAAGAGAGAGATTCCTTTCGGTTACACCCGTGAAA
The DNA here is from genome assembly GCA_963729285.1 of uncultured Acidobacteriota bacterium. Classification (GTDB taxonomy): domain Bacteria; phylum Acidobacteriota; class Terriglobia; order Acidiferrales; family UBA7541; genus Acidiferrum. The sequence continues at coordinate 76,721 of CAVSNL010000007.1, read as the reverse complement.
TTTTAAGAGCTGCCATTTTAACTCAGGCGGCTGGTAGAGAGTTGTATGCGCCTTCCCGTGGCTTACGGCGACACCGACAAGAGTGTCGGTGCTACTCAGTGCACTCAGGCATGCGCCGGAACGGAGACGGAGCGGCGCGAATCTCGCCACATTTCTATGAGAAGGGCGGCCGGGCCTACCAGGAAAAGCGCGTAGAACGGGGCGTAGATGACCTGGTTGAGGCGCAAGATCATCTCGACTACCGCGACGAGGAATACGACGAGGCACTGGCCGCGCTTGGTACGGACGGTCGTCTTGGGGTCGGTGACCATGAAGAAGATGAAGAGCTGGTACATCGGCCCGGTGATGGGGGCGATTTCTGACTGCCAGGGGCTGCCGGTGATCCAGCTGCGCAGAAACGCGAACGCAAAAAATGAGACCACGTAGGTGGCGGTGATATGGAAGCGGCGAACGCGCCAGACGATGACCGCGCCCAGGCACCAGATGACGATCATCGGCAACAAATAGTTGCCCCACTGGATGCTGAGGCTGGCGACCGTTTCGGGCGCGAGAAAGAGCATGGCGGAGATGCCGAAGTTCGACGGATTCCAGATATGGCGGCCTTTTACGCGCAGCACGTATTTGGACATGATGGAAACGATGCTGCAAATCGCGTAAGGCCAGAAGGCGGGCGAGCGAACCAGAATACCGACGCTGATGCCGGTGATGTAGGCGCTCGCGAGGTTGGGGAATTTGCCGGTGAAGATGCGGCCCAGTGATGAGTTCTGTGAGCATGCTGGCGACGATGGCGAGAAGCGTTTTCTCGTAGCTCTCGAGGATGCCGAAGGAAAGATGGCCGGCGAGGAGGATGCAGGTGATGAAGGCCGGGGCGAGATAGCGATTTTCGACGCTGAAGAACGCTTCCACGAAGCCTGGGGAAGCGGCGGCGAGGCTAAGGAGACGGCCGGCGAGTTGCTCATGACGGCTCCTTGATTTTTTGCATCTGGCCGGGAACGGGCTTTTCGATCGTTTGCGTTTTGCCGGATGGCCAGCGAATGACGGCCTTTTCCATTTGCGGATATTTCCCGAGGCCGAAGTGCAGGCGGCGCTGATTCTGGGCGGCGAAACCGCTGCCGCCGGAGACTTCCTGGACTTGATGCTGACCGTTCCAGAAAAGCGTGACTTGCGCGCCGATCGCGCTGCGATTGCTGCTCGTGCCCTCGAGCTCGAACTCGATCCACTGATTTTCCGGCGTGACGGTGTTCTTGTAGACCAGCAGCGGGCCGCGCTGGTTCGCCACGACCACGTCGAGGACGCCGCGATTCCATAAATCCGCCATAGCGACGGCGCGGCCGTCGTAGGTATCGGTGACGCCGACGGCCTGCGCGACATTGACAAATTTTCCGGCGCCATCATTCAGCCACACGCGCTTTGGCTGATAGCCGGACAGGCTGCGGCCTTCCATCGCGGGCCAGTTCTTGGCGTCCTCGATGATGGCGCTGTGGCCGCCGGCGATCTTGGAGAAGTCGTACCAGTAGCTGCGATTGCGGTCGAGAGAGATGTAGCCGTTGGTCGAGATAGAGATCGAGCGTGCCGTCATTGTTGAGATCGCCGAATTGCGCGCCGAAGCTCCAGCCGCCGAGTTCAACGCCAAAATCGCGAGCGAGGTTCTCGTATTCGAGCGTGTCGCCAGTTGTGCCCTCCTTGGGTACCCACAGATTGTTTCCCTGGATGAGGACGCCTTCTTCGGAGATGTTGGAGACGTAAATGGCGTATCGCCCCTGATTGAAGATGTCGCCGAACGCCGCGTTCATGCCGCTCTTAGGAGCAAAGCCGACGCCGGTTTGCGCGCCCACTTCGCGAAAGCGCTTGCCGTCGTTGAAATATAGTTCGGAGACGCCATAGTCGTTGGCGATGAAGAGATCGGGATGGCCGGTGCCGCGAAGATCGGCGGCAACAGAGGCGAGCGACCAGCGGCGGCTGTTGATGCCGAGTTTCGCGCTCACCTCCTCGAACTTGCCGTTGCCCAGATTGTGGAAGAGATATTTGCGGCCGCCGTTTTTGGCGTACTCGAAGCTCTCCGGCATCATGCGCGTGTTGGCGAGATGCCAGAGGTCCACGTTTTCGGAGTAGTAGCCGCCGATGAAGAGATCGAGCAGGCCGTCGCCGTCGTAATCGAACCAGAGCGCGGTGTTGGCGTTCACCCAGCCGGGAAGCCCGGCTTGTTCGGAGACGCGCGTGAAGCCTTTGCCTGCATCGTTGTGGAATAGTTCGGGCCGGCCCCACTTGATGAGGAGGAGATCTTCGTAGCCGTCGTTGTCGTAGTCACCCCAGACCGCGCCCATGGAGACGCCGGTGCCGGGCTGGTTGACGTCGGCGATGCCGAGTTCGCTCGCGACATCCGTGAAAGTGCCATCGTGATTGTTGTGGTAGAGAGCGTTCTTGCTGCCTTCGCCACTGTTGGTGACGTAGATGTCGGCCCAGCCATCGCGATCGAAGTCCACGATGGAAACCGAAGCGCCCATGGAGGCGACCTGCGGCATGATGTGGGCGATTTTGGGATCGAGCGTGGGGGCGTGATGGATGAAGTTGACGCCGGCCGCGCGAGAGACTTCTTCGAGATAAAACCCGTGGCGCGCCAGCGAGGTTTGCACGTCGAGCTTGGATTTTTCGGCCTCACGCCGCGCGGCCATGCGTTTGATGAAAATTGGAGAGAAGACGAAGCCGAAGAAAACGATGGCGAGAACGATTCTGGCGATGGGGATCCGGTTCACTGGCTGGGATCTCTCCTAAGCGCGTTCTGGAAAACGTCTGGAGTGAGGTAGCGCGTGTGGTAGTTCTGCCAGTCTTCGGGGTGATGGCGGTAGACCCACTCATCTTCCAGGCGTCCGGGCGGCGTGATGTATTCGTCTTTCGCGTGATACGGCAGGGGCTGATTGGTCTTGGAGAAAGTGGTATTGAAATCGCCGTCCTTGATCCAGCCGTCGCCGGAGAGCACGAAATCGCGCAGCCAGCCTGCGGGCGGCGGGGGCTGTTCTGCGAAACGTAAGGACATCTCGTCGCCGGAGGCCACGATGACGTAGCGGTCGTCAATCTTGGTGAGCAGTTCGCGAACATCGCCGTAACGCGTGTAGTAACCGATCAGATCGCGCCAGCGCTGCTTGGTGCCCAGGATCGTGTCGTAGTCGGGGATTTCCGGCGCGGGAGGACCAACTTCCGGGCGATTGATGACGGAATAGCCGCGATAGTGGAGATCCGCGAACTTGGGATCGAGGCGTGTTGTCTTCACGGGCGCGTCGGGGAGCCCTTTGGCCCATTCGATGCAGTCCCAATAAATTTCGAGATTGGTTCGGAGGCGCACGCGGCGCGGAGTTCCGGGCCGGAAGATATTCGTGAGATTGAAGAGAACGGTTTTCTTGCGGCCGGCGGGAAAGCCGAGATTGGATTGCGCGACGGCCCAGCCGCCGTGGCCGTCGGGGACTTCGACGCTGAGACCATGCGCGTGCCAGCGGTTGCCTTGGGTAATGGCAACGTTGAGGGAGGATTCGGTGTCGTGGATGGAACCTTGGGCGATCAAGTAAAGCGGACCGGACTTGGGCGCGTCATCGCCGAGATCGACTTCGAGATAGTGATCGCGGGTGATGCCCTGAAATTGTCCCGGGCCGAAGGAGTCGAGAGCGTTTCCGTCCAGGGTGTCGACGATGGAGGTGACGTCCTTGCCGTTGTCGTCGGTGGCGTGAGCGATTTTGTGCGGAGTTTCGACGGTGGTGAAGCCTGGCTTTGGGGGCGGAATAGAGAAGCGTTCATCCACGAAGATTTCCGTGCCGGGAGGATGATCGACGGTCATCAGGCCGATGTAATCGTAGTAGTAGACCTCCCAGAGTTCAGCGGTGATGCGGAGGTCGTAGTAGCCGTCGTGAGGGACGAGCTGATCGCGGCGAATCTTGTACCACTCGCCGGTGGTGGCGATTTTTGCAGAGCCCAGCGTGTTGATGCGCAGGCCAATGGCCGAGCCCCAGGGCACGGCGTCTTTGACGAACTCCATGTGCTTGCCGTTGTAGGCGAAGAGGAACGGGCAACTGGCTTTGAGGCGCTGCTCGGTGACGACTTCCTGATCGGCTTGCACGCCAAATTCGGCGCGTACGGTGCCGTTGGGCCAAACGACGCGCACGACTTCGGCGCTGGTCTGGTTGCCTAGACCGAAATGGACCTGGGGGCCATTGATCGGCTGCTTTTGGACCACCAAGCCGGAGCGGATTTCGATTTCGCCGCCGACGCACACTCCCTCTTCCACCAATACTTCCATCGATCGGTTGCTTTTGCACGAGCAAGCCGGAACGGATTTCGATTTCGCCGCCGACGCCGAAGGGATTGATGCGCTGGTCGCCGACGGCTTGCTTGGCGTGGGGGCGAACGATCTGCCAATGATAGTTTTTCGTGCCGTGATTGGCGGCTTGCACGGGTTGCCCGTCGGCGGAAAAACCGAGGAGATCGAGGCGTCCGTCACCGGTCAGGTCGGCGACATCGAACACGGCTGCCGGTGTCGAAACGCGATCCAGGAGGACAAACCTACGGTTTTCATCGGCAAGCCAAATCAGAGGGTTCAGGGTGTTGTGCGCGGCGTCTTGCGGGACGGGACTGAGAAGCAGGTCGAGTGCGCCATTGTTGTCGAGATCGGCGACAAGCAGGCGTACCGCGCCGGAAAGGTAGCTGGCAGGGTTCGGCACCCGAGCGATTTCCGAGATCGTCCAACGTTGCTCCCCGCGGTAGGAGACGCTGGTAATTGCACCATCGGATTGAACCGCGAGCAGATCGAGAATGCCGTCGTTGTCGGGATCGCCCACATTGATGGCTTTGGTGGTAGCGAAACCGGTTGGCAAGGAGACCTCACGGAACTGACCTTGCCGCTCGTTGTGGAAGATGTGCAGACGCCCCTGTGCGTCGATGAGCGCGGCGTCGGCGTTGCCGTCGCCATCAAAATCGGCCCACGCAAATCCGAGCAGGCCGGAGACACCGGGAAAGGGATGAATGGGCGTGAAGGTGTCGTCGCCGTTGTTTCGCAGGACGAGCGGAAGGCCGTCTTTTGCGCCGAGAACGATGTCGAGGTCACCGTCCGCTTCTATGTCGACAGCCCAGGCGCCGACGTAGCTGGCATTGGTGATGTCCTTCGGCAGTTTTGTTTTTGACGTTACGTCCGTGAATTTTTTCGGATCGTCCTGGCGCATCAGGCGGACGCCCCCTGCACCGGCGAGGACCAGATCGGTCTTGAAATCATAATTGAAGTCGATTTGCAGAATGCCGTCGGGTGTTGGCGGAACTGCCGAGGGACCACCCGGGAACGGGAGCAGCGCGCCGGTGGCGAGGCGAACTTCGCGACCATTCGCTTCGGCGACAACCGGGGCCCCGGCGCTACCCAGGGCGATTGCGCCGATCCAGTTCCAGTGGCTGCCATCGGGAGTTGCGATGGGCTGCGGCGTGAAGGTGAGCGCCAGGTCCGCCGGCGACGGCGCGAAGACGGGATACGGCAGTCGAAGAAAGTGAGTAAAGGGCTCGGCTTCTTCGCCTGCAGGAGCTTTCAGAACGGCGAGGCTTTCGCGAAATTCCGGGACACGCATCAACGTGTTGCGGAGGAATGTCGTTCGTGTCGCGGCGGAGCGAGGATCTGGGCTGGAAGCAGCGGCTTGCAGGGCCGCGAACTGCTGCTGAACCTCGGGGGGCCAGGCGGCGGAGTGCTGGCCGATTTTGGCGATTGTGGACTGAAGTATGGAGGTGTCGCCGCGTTTTGCAGCGACGCGGCTCAGCTCCAGGAAGGCGGCCAGGTTGTCGGGCTGCGCGGCCAGGATTTTTTGGATCAGATCCTGGAAGTCGGCGTCGGCGTTCGGGCCGCCTTGGCGTTCGATCTCTTCCGCCAGGTTGTATGCGGCGCGATAGTTCCTTGGATTGATCTCGGTTGCTTTCCGCCAGTTGGCGATGGCTTCGGCGGAATGGCCCCGGCTGCTCTCCAGGGCGCCGAGTAGATCGTAGATGTGGTCATTCTGGGGAGCCAACGAGCGAGCGCGCTCGAATCTTAGCGCGGCGGCGTCCAGATTCCTTTGTCGTAGCGCAAGCACGCCCCAATTGGCCCAGCCAGCAGGTTCGGCGGGTACGAGTAGCGTTACCTGAGAGAGTTTGCTTTCGGCGTGAACGTCGTCGCCAACCTGGAGGGCTGCCAAGCCGATGTAGAAAGCGGAGACGACGTCAGCATAGACTTTCGAGGATCTGTCAGGCAGGTTGCCGTTCGGATGGCATCCGGCGCAGGCGACAACAACGATCACAGAGAGAAGCACCGCCAGTGCACGCGGGGCCCGATAGGGATGGGTGCGAGACGGGGCTGCCCCCGTGGCCGCGTGCGCGGCCGCTGGAGACTTCTCTCTCACGATCAACCGACGAAAGTCAAAGACCGCACCCTTAAAACCCAAGGGTGCGGCACCCGGCGGGCTCCCTGCGGGCGCGGCGCATTTAGCAGGCATTTTCATTTTCACGAACGAACCGGAAATATCCAATGTTGCGCTCCATTCTCCAACGACGAAAGCCTAAGGGCAAGTTCGCTCAACTTGCTTGAACCTGATTCTTTCGATAGCTGCGCCTTTTCGTGATGGCGCGGAACCACAGAAATCCCATGCCGAGAAACGGCAGAAGGTAAAGCAGCAAGTCCCAGCGACCGAATCCCGGTGGAGTTGCCTCCACTCTCGATAACGCTTCGCCCCGGCCTTGCGAACTTTCGAGGATGAGGCGTACGCGCCACATTTCGTCGGCGTCGAACTGGACCTCGGTTTTGAATTCCACCTGGCCTCGGAGTTTTTCGCGCCACGCCGGATAGACGACTTCGGCGAGGCGACCGCTTTCGGGCTGGATGCCGATTTGAATCTTCAGGTCGTTAGGTATGGTGCCGCCTTGGGGTGGTTCGAGGATCACGAAGAACGGAGAGGAAACGCCAACATCAGGGTGAACCCAGAGCGAGACGATGCAAGGCCCGACGCGTTGGTCGGTGATGATGGGAAAGGGCGGACCGTTGTGCGCCGCGGCCGGAATCGGCAACGCCAGGAGACAAGCAAAAACGTAGCTGCGCAAGATTCGCATCGCGTATTTTTGCGACGTTCTCATAAAGTTGCTGCAGTTTCTCCGACGCAAAAAAGCTTTCTTCAGGGGCTAAAGCCGATTGAGAGCACGTGGTCACGCCGGGGCTGAAGCCCCGGCCTCCTAAGGAAAACCCTCTTCCCGTTGCAAACGCAGCGTCCCAATTGCTATCCGCTCATGAGCGTCGCGCGCATCTCCATGGGTTGCAACATCAACCAGACCGACGAAATCCAGATCAGCAAGCAGACGGCCGCCCAGGGCGCGAAAGCCATCATCGGACGATCCGCGAAATCCTCTTCCGACAGGCGGTAGGCTACCAGTAACGAACCAGCGAGTCCGAGAACGAGGAATCCGAATTCCACTGGCTGAACAAATCTCACCGGCAGTCCAGTCAGCGTCCATCGCGGCGCGCCCAGTATCCGCACACCCAAGTCGATAAGCGCGCTCTGCGTGACGGGAATAAAGGTGAGCAGGCCGGTGAAGAAGTGGAAGCTGTAGTGGGCTAGCCACATTCCAAATCCTAGCGGGACAAGAGAGTAGCTGTAACGAACGGCGAGCGGGAGGATTGCGCGATTGCTGCCGCTCAGGGCGCGGGTCAGCCAGGCTGCAAAACCCAGGAGGATGACCGGCTCGACGACGAGGAAGAAAGCGAAGATGAGGCCGAGGACCGGGGCTTCCTGGTTGACGTGGAGTAGCTTGCCGAGCCAGGCCTCCAGCGCGTAGACAGGGCTGACCATGCCGAAAGCGTTCAGAAGCGCGCCGAAGCTGAAGACTAACGCGAGCGCGGCGAGATCTTTGCGCCGCGAGAAATAACCGATACCGGAACGCAGCGGGTCGACGATTAACTCCGCGGCAGGGACACGGTTGAGGATACCGATGTTGTCGTGGGGGCAGGCGTGGACACAATCGAGGCAGAATGTGCAATCCATATTGCCGACTTTGCGGGGTTGGAACAGGGCCAACTCGCAACCTCGTTGGATCACTCTTAGCTCGGATGACGGCGTTCCTTTTGGGGCGCCGGGCTTAAGCCCAGCGCCTACATTCGGGCGCCGTTGCCACCCGCGAAGGTTCGCGGGTGCCGCGGATGCAGTCTTTGGTCTTGCATGGGACGCAGACGTTCGCGTCGCGCACCTGGACTTCGAGGGGAGAGAGCGTCGAGGCGATGAAGTTGAATTGGCCGATCGGGCAGACGAATTTGCAGAACGAGGCGTGCTTGAAGACGCCGTCGACTACGAGGACGGCCAGGAAATAGGCGAGGATGAGCCAAGCGGTCCACCATGGCGACGACCACAGGTCGAATAGTTCGTACGTGAAAAGAATGAGCAAGAAGAGGGCGACGGCCATCCACTTGTTGCGGAGCCATTGGGGCCAGTTGAGGCGGGGACGAAGGAAGCGGCGGGCCGCATTGCGCACCGCCATGAATGGACAGGCCAAGCAGAAAAAATTGCCGGCGCAGAGTATCACCAGGACCAGGGCGCCGCGAAAGTGCACCCAGGTGAGAACCGTGGCGAGATTTTTCGGCGCGAGGGTTGGACCTAGCAATCCTTGCAGGATCATTACGATGCTGACGAGGAGAAGAGGGAGTTGGAGAATGGTGCGCGAGTGACGCCAGAGCAAGAAGCGACTGATCCCCGGGACCTTTAATAAGTCGAATGGAACAACGGACTCAGGTGTAACGAGAGACGGATTGGAGGGCGTAGACAACGTGTTCAGTTGGCCCGGACCGCGGGAACGCTGACCTGACGGTCGAGTGCGCGGCCGTCGGGCAGCGTGATATGAAAAAGAAGGACCCAGTCACCGGCCATAGCGAACGCGATTTGGCCCTGGTAGCGCCCCACTTCCAATTCCTCCGCTTGGCCGAAAGCCGGACTCATGCCTGGGTGCGACATGTCTCCCTCAATGGCAATGTGCGCCCCGGTCACCGGCTTCCTGGCGAAATCTGTCAGCCGCAGGGTGATTGTTGCCGGGCCAACGCGGGTTGGTTGTGGGCTGATGTCATGATCCACGAAAATTGATGACGATCGACCGGATGATTTCGAACAGCCGACAACACTCACAATCACAAGGAGCGCGAAGACAACGAGGACAATTCCTTTGTACGTATGCCGCAGCACCTTACACGGCGCAGGCTGGCGCGTTCTGCTCACCCTTCCGCCATTCGCAAGAGCATGCCGCTTGGCCCTGCTCTCCTACTGGCGGAAACATATGGTAGTACATGGCGATAACCATGGGGATGAAAACAACGCTGTTGTAAAAGAGGTGAAGCTCTACGCGCGGGAAGACTAACTGCAGGACACTGCACGGTACGGGCTTGCCCCAGAAATTGTGATGCATGGTCGCTTGGGTGATGAGCAGCAGGTGCTCGATGTGATGCCAGAACTGGATGACCAAAGCAACGGTCCACCACGTTCGACTTGTCCCGGTAAAACCTTTGCGCAAAACCCAAATCCCGATGAGCATGACCAGCGCGTATCCGTAGTGCAGGGTTTCGGACTTGATCAGCCAGGGATACCAGAGGCCGAGAATGCCGTTGGCCATCGGACGTGGCCATCCCATGACCCAAATTTGATAGGCCTGGACCAGGTGCTCGCCCCAATGCGCCAGGACGATGGCTATGAATATCTGCAGGGCGCGTTCGTGCCATTGGGAGTTGAGTTTCTCGTAAAAGCTGGAGCCCGCATCCGCCGCTAGCTGGGCACTGTGGATGCTGGGAGCGGAAACCGCCATGGACTGCCCTCCGAGGCTTCTAGGATATCGAAAATCCTAGTAAAGGATAGAGCGGACTATCCCATCGGGGCGTTTCGCGATCAATAGTAGATTCATACTAGGGCCATGGGTGTGCAGAGCGTGGCGATCGCCTCTCTTCACAAAATCCATCCACTGAAAAAATGCCAATAGATTGTTGACGCAGGCGGGCGGCGCTGGGAAAATGCGCCTCGCTGCGGGGATGGGAGAAATCCAGGACTCGTCGCTGTCTTATCTTGTACACTTCAGTCCGGAGGCTGCTAGTAAAATGTCAGAGAGCAACGTTCTTGCGAATCAGAAACAGATTTTGAAGAACCAAAAGGCAATTCTCGGGAACCAGGGGCAGATCAAGGCGAATCAGGAAACGATCAAAAAAAATCAAGCTGCGATTCTAAAGAACCAGAAGCAGATTTTGGCGGCGGTCAAGAAGTAGCAGGCGGACGGGCGGACTCGGCCTTGGCCAGTTCCTGCTGTGAGATGATCGATTTGGATTCGGCCGATGCGCGATCTTTGGATTGAGTCAAGATGCGACGGCCGGGCGGAGCCAAGCCCCGCTCCTAGCGTGTGAGTGGCGACTTTGTTCCGGCCGCCGTTGCTTGAGTTTCCGCAGCGATAGCAGAATAATTGAGGGACTTCGGTACAATCGGTACAAGGGACGGCCTCGTGACCGCGCGCGAAGACGATTTGGCGGCGATTGCCGCGCAGGAAAGAGAGCTGCATTTCACACGATTCGATGAAGATGCGGCTTGGCGGGTGGGATCGCGCTTGCGCGAACTGGCTGTATCCCGAAAGCTTGTGCTCGCAATCGACGTCCGCCGCTTCGGGCATCCGCTTTTCTACACGGCCCTTGCCGGCAGCACACCTGACAATGCCGAGTGGATACGTCGCAAGAGCAATCTGGTGGCGAGATTTCATCGGAGCTCTTACGCTGTTGGCTTGGACATGGGCGCCAGCCTTTTTGAGAAATACGGATTGCCAATGGCAGACTTTGCCGCGCACGGCGGGTCGTTTCCGATTCGCGTGCAGGGTGCGGGCATCATCGGATGCGCTACCGTCTCTGGACTCCCGCAGCGCGCCGATCATGAACTTGTCGTTGAAGCGCTATGTGCGGAACTGGGCAAGGACTACGCCAGGATAGCTTTAGTCGTTCCGCCGGCGTGACTTAGAACTCCAGATGCAAACGGAGCGTCGGGACGACTACCGGGCCGCGATCGCGGTTATAGCCGGGATGGTCGACATACTGGAATCCGAACGATGGGTAAAATCCGCGCCAGACATGCATTGTGTAGTAGGTCTCCACGATATTCTCGCGGCCGTAGGTGAGCCGACCGTCTCCGAGCAAAAAACCATAGCCACCCAGCGCTAGATATTGCTGATGTTCGCGTGAAATGCCGTTCGATATGAAAACGAGTCCGGCTCGATCGAAACTACGGCCCCAGCGCCTCCCGCTCGCGCCCGCGCCGATCTCATCGGTCTGGTCCACCTCAGTATATGCGTAGGACTCGTGCTGCCCTTCGTTCCATCCCCACCGTCCAAATACCCCAAACCAATTGTTCAACGGCTGCTCGAAATTTACGCCGAAGCCGTACTTCACGGTGGTCTGTAGCGGATGCGCAGTGATGTCCGGAGCGGGGGTGAGGCCGGCAAGAAAATTGTCGATCGCCGTACGGTAGCTACCCATATTCGCGTGGTTCACGAAAGTAAGCAGCCGCAGGATCCCATCTTGGCCGTGTAAAAGACTTCCGCGGAGTTCCAGCTCCGCGTTCTCGGAGCGCGCGCGGCTCAGATCCGCGTCGAGATGAATGCCATTGGCGACCTTGGGCATCAAAGCCTCGGCAAAGCGCACGATCACGTGGCGGTTGTGATGATATTCGGCCATCGCCGCGAACGTGAATCCGCGCGTGTCCGCTGCGTAGTCGTATGCGCCATTGTTGTCTGCCGTCCAGTTCATGAACTGAAAATTGCTGTCGGTGCCGTAGGAATTGAGATCGAAGAAATCCGCCATGCTGAGTTTGCCGAAGCGTATCTCGATCCGCCGCTCCGGCACCAGGCTGAATAGCGAAAATGGGTTTCGGTCGCTCGGTCCGATCTCGTGACTGAGAGGAATGATTTGGTGCCACATCAAGCGCGCGATGTACGGCGCCTTGCTCAGCGAAGGATTACGCACTACGTCCAGATTCGTAAACCCAGCGACGCCCAGGGCTTGTCCCAGCCCATTACCGCCAGTCTCTTGGACGTCGCAAATAAGCTCGGAGGTGCCGGTGAGGCGCAGGCCTGTGAACAATGTGAGTACACGGGAGGTGGCATCCTGGGCCTCGGCCGAAAGACTGTTCTTTCCCGAATACGGCGAATGGAATCCCGGGTGCCACTGCGAGATGAAGTTCGCCTGGCCGGAGATCCACAATCGGTCGGTCTCCGGGTGCGGGAACATCGTCGGCAGCGAATCGGGTCCGGCGCTTTCGCCGGTCGAGCCGGCATCCTGAGGCTGATCCACCGGAGTGCTGGCTTGCGCCAACGCCGCGGGTAGCCGCGTGAAAAACAGGGCGGCCAGCAGCAAGCACAGGCGCCAGGCGAATCTTAGATCGAACTCCGACATCTCCGGTTCCCCTCAACAAGAATATGGGCGGCTGCGTGATGCGCTTGCGATCAATGAAACTTTGACGATAAGGTGCTGCTCGTTACAACGCGATGAACGAAACCGAAGGCTCCCTTGAGGAGCAGTCGTAGTTAAACATGCTAAACCATTTGTGTACAGTATAGTTAATCAGGAGCTTTTGGAAGCCCGTTCGCGGCAACCCCAACGCCCGGCGACCCGTCCTGCTTGCACTTCGAGGGTAATGTGCTCTACTGTGCCGAGAGGCGTTTCGTTACCACGAAAGAGTTGATACCATACCCCTGTAGGGTAGTCAAGGACTATGACGCATACCTCCAGAGAAAAATTGGATCTCGTTAACCGCACCAAGAAAGTCATCGGCCAGCTCGAAGGAGTGCTCCGAGCGCTGAATCAGGAGGAGCCCTGCGCCGACGTGCTCCAGCGCCTTTCCGCCGCCCGCGGCGCGATTAACAGCCTGATGGGTGAGTTGATGGAGGATCACATCCGCAACCACATGCCACGCAACTCAAAGTCCGCAGGCGAAGCCGCCGACGACGTCATTCAGATCGTGCGCACCTATCTGAAGTGATCCGTCACCCTGACATGCAACTTGAGTTATCGTATTGGCGTCTCAGACGCTGATAGATCGCGAAATTGAGGAGATTCACGGGTGAAGAGCATTCTCGCAACCATCGCGCTTGGAACCATTCTGTTTGCCCCAGCAGCGATTGCGCAGTCCGGACCAGAGGACGGGGGTCATGACTTGCAGATATGGACCGGCGGCGGACACGGCATCAACGGCAGCGCCTCTGACACGGGTGTATGGAACCTGGGTTTGCGCTACGGTTGGATCCTGACGGATGCGGTCGCGCCGGGTCCACTGCGTGGCCGGTTCGAATACGCAGTCGATGTTGTTCCCGTCTTTTGGCTGACGCAGAAAACCGGCACGGCGTACGGATTCGGTCTGAATCCCTTCGCGCTGAAGTGGAACTTTGTCGAGCACCACAGTATTTCGCCGTACATCGATCTTGGCGGCGGCACGCTCTTCACTAACCAGCAAGCGCCTCCGGGAACATCCCACGTAAATTTCACCACCAGCGGTGCGATCGGGGCGCACTTTCTGAAGAGCAAATATAACTGGAGTGCTGAAGTCCGCTTCATGCATATCTCCAACGCCGGTCTTACCACTCCGAACCCGGGCATTAACACGATTCAAGTGCGCCTCGGTTTCGGCCGATTCACGCAGCCTGAATAGAAGGACCCAGCCGCAAAGTCGCGCACGCCGTGAAACCCTGGCGTTTCTCCTCACATCTCACTAGCATGCTGTACGTCTAGGAGGCAGTTCGGAAGAGCAGCGTGTCCGCGAGCAGATTGAAGCACGTTTACAGAAAACGAGGTGGGCAATGAAGTTCGTCTGGATGGCGGTGGTTTTGGTGGCAATATTTGCGGTCGCGTTGGGAATTAGTTCGTTGCGCGCGGGCGATAAGGCGCCCGCCGTTGGAACTCCGGCTCCCGATTTCACGCTGAATTCGCAAGAAGGCAAACCCGTGAGCCTGCACGACTTTAAGGGCAAGTGGGTCGTGCTGTATTTTTACCCCAAGGATTTCACCAGCGGTTGCACCGTCGAAGCGCATAATTTCCAGCGAGACCTTACGCAATACGAACAGAAGAACGCCGCCATCGTCGGCGTTAGCATGCAGGACGAAGATTCTCACCAGAAGTTCTGCACCAAGGAAGGTCTGAGTTTCAAGTTGCTGGCCGATACAAAGAGCGAAGTTTCCACGCAATACGACTCGGTCATGAATATGGGTGTCGCCAAGCTTTCATCGCGGCATACCTTCCTGATCGATCCGCAGGGGAAAGTCGAAAAGGTCTGGCTCGACGTCAAGCCCGACAAGCACAGTGAAGAGGTGCTCGCCGCGCTCGCCGAATTGCAGGGTGCATCGAGCTCGAAATAGCGCTGCGGTTCTCGATTGCACCTATAGACCGCCGTATCTCCGGCCCGACGAACAAGAGACCCTCAGTCTTTCATGGCACTCTAGCGATTTGGCAGGACGCTCAGGCCCGGAGCACGGAGCAAGCGCTCATCGGCGGTCACCAATGTAAGGTGATAGACTTTGGCCGTCGCTGCCAGAAGGCGATCGGCAGGGTCCCTGTGACCCAGAATTGTATAGCGCAGCTCGTCGGCTACCGCCCACGAAATGACCGCTCCTCTCAACATGAGGTGCTCTTTTGACTTGGCGACCCATCGGTCTAACTCTTCGTCAAGAACAACTCGTTTTTTTTCCACGAGTACGACGAGTTCCCAGACGCTGATCGGTGACAAGTAGAGTTCATTGTCGGGATCGGCTAGCGCCTGGTTCACTTCTGAAGTGATCTTCCACGGCTCAAGACTATTCCAGAGCCAAACGTGCGTATCCAGTAAAAGGTTCATCTAGTTTTTTTCGTCTTGCTGATCCTCTCGCTCGACCTCCCAATCGGAGAGATCGACGACGGGACCGACGATATCGCCAACGATGTGGCCTCCTTGCCTTATGCCGACTTTACGACGGGGCCGTTCGGGGGGAGACGGCGGAATGATTTCGGCTACCGGCTTTCCGAAACGCGTTACGCGGATCGGCTGATTCGTTCTACGAACGCGCTCGAGCACTGCCAAGCAGGTAGCCTTAAACTTGGAAATGGCGATTTCTTCCATAAGTGTAAGTTCCCCAGAAACATTAGTCTAGCAGGGATTTAGACCATGGTCAATGACCATGGTCCAACGGTCTCGATATCGTGCCACTTTGAGAGGAGGCAGCAATCCGCTGAGGCGTTCTGCTAGAATCCTGCCGACGTGAGTGTCGCAAGGGAGTTGCGTTTCGCAGTCAAAGGTGCGGGTGAGGTTTCTGCGCTGCTGGTGCGGCCTGCAAAACCTAGCTGGCTGCTGGTGCTCGCCCACGGAGCCGGTGCGGGCGTGACCCATCCATTTCTGCAAGCGCTGGTTGGGGAACTCTCCGCCACGGGAATCGCTACGTTCCGCTACCAATTCCCATACATGGAGCAACGCCGTCGCGCTCCCGATCGCCCGCCGGTACTTACCTCGACCGTAACCGCCGCCGTGCATGCCGCGCAAGAGGCCGCTCCGGGTTTGCTCCTCCTGGCCGGCGGCAAGTCTATGGGCGGCCGCATGACTTCCACCGCCGCGTCCCAAAATCCGCTGGATCAAGTGCGAGGACTGGTTTTCTTCGGGTTCCCGCTCCACCCGCCCGGGCAGCCTAGCATTAAACGGGCCGATCATCTCGCGAAAGTCAGCGTGCCGATGCTGTTCCTGCAAGGAACGCGCGACACGTTCGCGGGTCTCGACCTGCTTCGGCCGGTCTGCGCGAAACTCGGCCCGTTAGCGACACTTCATGTCATTGAATCCGCGGATCACTCGTTCCATGTTCTCAAGAGTTCCGGAAAGACCGATGCCGAGATCCTCCACGAATTAGCGCAAACCACAGCCACTTGGGCGAGGAGCTTGGAAACCTAGCGACGGAAGGAGTGTGTAGCGGCTGAATTTCCGACAATCGAACGGACAAAAACTCTCTTTTTATTTATTGAAGCGCGTAGAAAAACACGCTTAAGACCGGGTTTGTTTGCTGGCCGGTCGTGTCGTACCACGTGATGTAGCGCAAACCTGCCGGCGTTTCGATGACCAGTGGGAAGACTTCAATCTGGTCTGTCGTGTTCGAAATGTCAGTGGCAGAACTGAACGTTTTTCCATCCGTCGAAGTACTGATATAGATGTCGTTGTCGCCGGAAAATGTACCTTTCCCGTCGTCTTCCCAGGCGATCGTAATTCTCCCGGTGATGTCCACGCCTACGGATGGATCGCCGCCACCCGTGAAGTTTGGCCCTGGCGGGAGTGTCACGTTGATAGGCGTGGAGAACGTCGCGCCATGGTCTGGCGATTGCGTGAAAAAGACCTCATAGTTCGCGCCGATAGCCAGGGATTGGTAGGCCAAATCGATTTCGCCGCTTGGCGCCACCACGAAATTCGGCGCATTCAGGCTGATGCCGCTCTGCGTGACCGTCGCTAGCTTCGCGAAGGTCTGGCCCTGGTCTGTTGAGCGCGTGAAATAGAGCGTCTTGCCGGAAGACACCCAGGTAATATTCACGTTGCCTGACGCGTCCACCAGCGGAGTCGGATTCACGTCGCATCCAACGTCATTCGAAAGCTGAACCGGCTTCGAGAATGTTTTATCGTCCACCGATGCTGTGAAAAAAATCTCGCAGGCTGTGCCCGACTCCTGACTCCAGGTGAAATAGACTTGCCCCTGCGGCCCAATGACACCTTGCAGGTCTACAGCATCCTGGGTCGTGGTCCACAAAACCTGGTCAGTCGAAAACGTTTTTCCGCCATCCGTGGAACGGCTTTCATGCAGTGCGCTGGTGAGTACGTCGAGATACGCCAGGTCGAGTGCGCCGCCTGGTTCCACCAACAACACGGGGAACAATCCATTCTGACTCACCGCAAGCTTCGTGAACGTTTTTCCGCCATCGGTAGAGCGAGCGAGCATCGCGGTGGCCGCGCCAGCACCGGTATTGTACGTCGCGAAAATGACGATGTCGTTCTGCGCGTCGAGTTGAATGTTCATCTGTTCTGAAATAATCGGCAACGGGAGGACAAGACTTGCTGCGCTGAAGGTAACGCCATGATCTTGGGACTGACTGAACACGATTCCGGACTGGGTGATCCAGGCGATGTCGATGACGCCATTAGGATCAACCACTGTCGAAGGCGCGCTACCGACACCAAGATTTTCAGGGCCGGTCGCGGATGGCGGCGCGTCTACAGTTACGACAAATGACCCCGAGATTGTCGGGGTGGCCACACTGGTTGCCGTGACTGTTACCGGCTGATTCGCGGTCACCGTGGGTGCGGTCAACAGACCGGTTTCCGAGATGGACGCACCTGTAGAGGCAGACCAAGTTAAGGTTTGCGGGGCGCCCGCGGGAGCCACGGTTGCGGTGCACTGGCTGGTACCGCCGGATGGAATCGGAGTCGCGCAAGTCACCGTCACAGAGGTCACAGAGAGCGGGGGCGGTGCGTCAACAGTCACCGTAAATGACCCGGATACCGTCGGGGCCGCCGCACTGATCGCTGTGACCATCACGGTCTGGTTGGCGGTCACCGTGGGCGCGGTCAACAAACCAGTTTGCGAGATAGATGCCCCTGCAGACACAGACCAGGTCACACCTTGCGGCGCCGCGGCCGGTGCCACGCTCGCAGAGCACTGGCTGGTAGCACCGGATGAAATCGGAGTCGCGCAAGTCACCGTCACCGAGGTCACAACGGGTGGGGGTGGAGGCGTGATGTTGACCATCACCGCTCCCTGTACCGAACCTTCTACGCTGGTGGCCGTTACGGTGGCGGTTATAGCGGCGGTTACTGTCGGAGCAGTGAACACACCCGCGCTGGATATCGTTCCGCTCGACGCGGACCAAGTTACGGCGCTGTTAAAGTTACCAGTGCCTGTGACCAGCGCGGTGCAAGTCTCAGGCGTGCCGGAAGCGAGCGGAGACGCGCAACTTGGAACGACAGAAGTTACCTTGGACGCTGGAACTGGATCGGATGGGAGTGGCATAGAACTTGCGCCCCCTCCGCATCCGAATGCAAGCGTCGCCACCAGCAACATCAATGCCGAGCTATTCAGCACATGCGATTCGATATAACGAAGGAGTTTGGGTATGCCCGACATCCCATCGTCTGGACGTGTATCGACGTTCATATAGCTTTCATAGGTCGCGCCGGGACTTCTGCGGGAAATTGTCGCTGATATAATGCCTTCTAAATCTGAACTTGGCAACTCGCGGCGCAGAATCAGTGAAGAAGGTCTAAGGAAGGATTTCAACGTCCAGGACGTGGAATATCGTGGTACCTGTGTTGCTGATGCGGTGGGTATACGGTGTCCTAGTTCCGGCGACGAAACCAACGGAGCCTTCTTTTGCGGGTGTAGCCACCCAATCTTCGCCAGGAAATTGACGTTTGATGTCAGCCTCGTTGAGTTGGACGGCGACGTTGTCGAGCGAATGCTTGTGGAAGAGCGTCGTATCGCCCGGATTGACGACTACGTCAAGAACGCGAACGTATTGATTTTCAAAGACGACGTGATGATGGGGCTCTTGCTCGACGGCGACGGGATCCGTTGCGGTGCCTTGAGCTTTTGATTCGACTGTGGCTGATTTCACCGTCGCTCCCATGCCGTTTGCGCGCTTCAATTCAATCTCGATGTTTTGCATGGCCTTGCCGGAGAGGTTTTCGACTTGATGCGTTACGGGTTCACTCCAGAAAATTTCGTGGGCGCCGCGCACGGAAGTTGTCGAGGTTCCGTCCGGCGAATAAACGCGAAGGTCGTTCTCGGTGATGGTAATGCCGATGCGGCTGGAGTGATGGTGCATGGGTGTTGTTTGATGTGCACCCAGGGAAGCGCGCAGCACACGGACCTGGTCGTTCTCAAATTCGACTTTGGCAGCACTAGAACCGACTGAGGATTGCAATCGTGTGACGCGAACAATGGCAGTGATCGAGAGCAATAGAAGCAAGAGCGAGGCGAATCTTTGAACTTTCACTGGATCCTCTGTGACTCGCGCGGCGAGGCCGTGCTACTAGAATACGAAAGGATACAAACGCCGGCGCTCGCGGAGGAAATTGTAAGTCAGTGCCTGAGATACAGTTAGCGAAAAACTTGTTCTACTGCGCAGGGCTTCCGTCGAGCATCTTGGGAAGTTGTGGCCCTTCGGACAAGAAGGTGGTACAAAGGTAGTATGAAAGAGAAGACCTCTATCACACTCTCAAAGGATGTCTTGGCCGATGTCGATCGGCTGGCCGGGTCCCGGCAATCACGATCCGCGTTCATCGAACGAGTGTTGCGCGGCTATTTGCGGCAGCGGGAAAAGGCTGCGGTCCAGGCGCTGGACTTGGAACGTATCAATCGCGCAGCGGACCGACTCAATTCTGAGGCGGAGGACGTCCTGAGTTACCAGGCGTCCGATGATTAAGTTCGGCTTGGGAGCCTAGCGTGACGCGCGGAGAGCTTTATCGTGTCTACAAGCCGGGTGGCGACCTCAAGCAATATCGGAGTTTCGTTGTCGTGAGCAGGCAAACTCTGATCGATTCCAGATTCTCGACGGTGGTCTGCGCGCCGGTATTCACGCATGGCGAGGGACTATCGACACAGGTCGCCGTGGGAGCTGACGAAGGGCTGAAGCACCCAAGTTGGGTTATGTGTGACAACCTCGTGAGCTTGCGGAAGTCAGATCTTACCCAATATCTTGGCTCGCTATCACAGGCTAAACTCTTGGAACTAAGTCGCGCGCTGCAATTGGCCCTGGATCTCTGAGATTCTTGCCGGTGCACTCGTCAGAATCAGTTTCCAGTCAAAGACTTGTATTGGGCCGCAGTTAGGGGAACAACCGATAGTCTGCCCTGTCGCACGAGCGGCGAGTCGGCGAAAAGCTTGTTTGCTTTGATCTCTGCCAGCGTCACTGGTTTCGGCAGCGGCTTCCCTGCTTTGATCTTCACCACCGGGCTCTTCGGGTCGGAGGCGTCCACGGAAACCACCGTGGCGGTGCCGACGGCGCTTTTGTCGTCTCCAGTGTGGTAGATGATCAGCCCATTGCCCGGCTGCATCTCGCGCAGGTTTCTGAGCGCCGTGGGATTGGACACACCGTCCCACTCGGTGACTTTGTCTCGCTGAAGATCAGCGAAGGAATAGACGGTAGGTTCGGTCTTGAGCAGATAGTCGGATGCCACGGAAACCTCTCATGAAGAAATTGCTGCCGAATTCACCGGACATTCTACATCGACTTCGGCGGGCGGTTTGTGTCCACTGCGGGCTGACGAAGTGCTCATGGCGCTTTTGCAGCCACCACGCCAATGTTGGCGATGTTGTCGCCCTTTTTGAGCGAGGGAACGGCGTTGATGTGAAGTACCACGCCGGAAACCGGAGCGCGCGCCTCAAAAATTGTCTTGCCGAAGTAGTCGGTGACGTAGCCGATCTTCATTCCCTGCTGCACATAGGTTCCGCGCTTGACCAGCGGATAGAAAATTCCCTCGAGGTCGCTTTCGATGTCGACTACCTGATCGAGCCAGACAGGGTTCTCGATCACGTGTGCGTTGCCCGGCAACATCTTCAGCGCGCGCATAGTGCTCAGCGTGCCGTTCACCAGCAGCGCGATGTCGTCAGTCTCGGTTGTCCCCGCGTGTCCTGCTTCCACCGACGATTGATGGCTTGCCGTGAACCGATGCGGTGTTGTCCAGATAGCGCGTAGCGGCGGGATCCGTAGGCCGCTCGTGCCAGATGATGATGTGGTCGAGCCCGAACGCCAGCACCATTTCCTTCGACACGCGGTCCTGCTCCGGCTTTGCCGGTTGGCCCCCAATACGCGTAGGGGCGTAGGCTCTCGTCCAGGTCGCCGCCGTGGTAGTCGATCAGGTAATCGCAGCGGTCGACGACTTCTTTCGTAATCAGATAGGAGACGCGATCGGTTTGCGTTCCGTCAGGCTTGCCCGGGTAATAGCGGTTCATGCTCTTCTTGTCGATCGGGTTGACGTGCGGTACCTTTTGCAGGAACGAGGGAATGTTGACCAGAGGAAGTAACACAACCGTGCCGGAAAGTTCAGCGGGGTCGAGCACGGGAATCAGCTTTTCGAGCGCAATGATGGATGCGTATTCGGTGCCGTGGGCACCCGAAACCAGCGCCAACACAGGCCCGGACTTTGCGCCGTTCACGACAATTACCGGGATGTCGGTAGCCGCATCAACTCCGGCCGGAACCTGGAGGAAGCCGGTGGCTCTCTGGCCAGACGCCGCGGTCGCCGTGCCTACGGTGAATGATGGGCGCTGCCCAAATGCAGTAGCCGCGAAGCAGCCAACGCCAACGATCAAGAGGAAAGCCAAACGTTGAAGCATGAGTCCTCCTCGGAACGCGGGAGGATAGCGCGAGTGGGCCCACCGAGCAATGATTGTTACCGGGCGGAAACGTCACGGCTGCTAGGCAGTGATAACATCCGGGTGTTCGTTCCAAGCCTGGCCGTTATTCGGCCCGAGGAGTAGCCGATGGCAATTAATCGTAGAACCTTTTTGCAGACGGCGGCTGTCGCGGGCGCTGCAGCGTCCTTTGCCCCGACCTCGCTCTGCTGGGCTGCGGATGCCGCACCAGGATCGTTTGACTTTATCTTTTTCACCGACACCCACATCCAACCGGAACTCGACGCCGCGCACGGCTGTGATATGTGCTTTCGCAAGATCGCTGGCCTCCAGCCCGAGTTCGCGATCATGGGTGGCGATCACGTTTTCGATGCGCTGAGCGTGGATCGCACCCGCGCCAATGCGGTTTTCGATCTGTACAAGAAAACCGAGCAAACGCTGCAGATGCCACTGCACCACACGATCGGAAATCACGATGTTTTCGGCGTCAACACCAAGAGCGGTGCGTCACCGAGTGATCCGAGCTACGGCAAGAAAATGTACGAAGACCGCGTGGGCCGGACCTATTATTCGTTCGATCACAAGGGCTGGCACTTCATTGTCCTCGATTCCATCCAGCCGACCGAAGACCGTATGTGGCAAGCGCGGATCGATGACCCTCAATTGACCTGGCTGAAGGACGAACTGAACCGCGTGGGTGCAACAACGCCAATCATCGTTACCGTGCACGTGCCGCTGGTCAGCGCCTTCGCGACGTACGCTGAGAAAGTCACCACGGGGCAGAAGTACAACACGCTCACGGTCGATAACGCGCCCGACGTGCTGGCGACATTTGAGGGGCACAAGGTGGTCGCGGTGCTACAGGGACATCTGCATGTCAATGAACTGGTTGTGCTGAAAAATACGCAATACATCCTTGGCGGCGCGGTGTGCGGCAACTGGTGGCGGGGGGCGCGTATGGGCTACCCGGAAGGCTTCACGGTGGTGAGCGCGCGGGACGGGAGGATTACTACGCGCTACGAGACCTATGGGTTTAAAGCTGTGGCTTCGCCTGAAAAGACATGACTGACATGAGGTGACGCTTCGCCCGCCGAGAAAGTGCGCGCACTCCGCTCCCCGCAAATACTCCGCTAGCGAGTCTATTCGCCGTTTTTCGAACCTAGCTCCGGCGGTGTGGCTGGCGCAGAGTCACCTTTCACGTAGTGGGCGTACCAAGCCAAGTACCGCTGAAGCCGGTCTTTCATGTGGGACGGCGTCTTAAACTCGTGGTACTCGTCGGGGTAGACGACCAGCTCCGTTTCGCGGCCAAGGCTTTTCAGCGCCTGGTACATCTGTTCTCCTCCCAGGATCGGCACGTTCCAGTCAATGTTGCCGCCCATGAAAAGCGTCGGAGTCGTGATCTTCGCAACCTTATAGAAGGGAGACAGTTTGTCCCAGAGCGCCTCGTTTTCCCAGGGCCGGCCCAACTCGGTTTCGTAGTCCTTCTGATATTGGTCGTGGCCATAGAGCGCGGTGTTAAGGGCTTCTCCGGCGCCAGAGATCGCCGCTTTGAAGCGGGTGGTCTGGCCAATGATGAAGTCGGTGGAGATGCCGCCGTACGACCAGCCGCCCACGCCTAGTTTGTCGGGGTCCGCGATTCCCTGCTCGACGGCATAGTCTACGAAGGCCATGTCGTCCTGATAGTCCTTGTTGCCCCAATCCGCGAAAATCGCTTGGCAATATTTCTGTCCATAGCCAGAAGATCCGCGCGGGTTCGGCAGGAGGACGGCGTAGCCATTGGCTGCGAATAGTTGGATATCGGGTTGGAACTCCGCATACCAAGCCCAAACCGGGCCTCCGTGCGGACGGAGCAGGGTCGGAACCTTCTTGCCGGGAGTGTAGTCCAGCGGCTTGTAAAGGTAGCCGGAGACAGTGGTGCCGTCCTGACTCTTGAAGTGTACGTACTCGCCGGGAGAGAGCTTTAGTTGGGAGATCAGAGCGTCATTGGTATGAGTGATTTGCTTCGGCGCGCCTCCCGACGCGGGCAACGCATAGATCTCGCTCGGACGATCCATCTTGTCGATCTGTGCTGCGATCTCGCCAGACTTGGCGAGCGAGTAGCTGTAAACCATCACCCGGCCGCCGATGGGGCGAGTCACTTCGCCGCCGGTGATAGCGATGCGGCAAACGTTCTGAGTGCCGTCATCGTCGGCTATGAAGTAGAGACTCTTGCTGTCTGCGGCGAAGCGAATTTGGTCGACGTTACGATCCAACGAGCGGGTCAGGATTTTGGCTTCCCCTCCGGTTGCGGGGGAGACAGCAAGGTGCTTGGTGGCGTATTCGAAGAGCTTCGGCTCGGTTTGGGTGACGTAGGCGATCCACTTGCCGTCGGGTGACCACGTGGGCGCATGATCATCGCCAGGATTGGTCGTTATTTGCGTCAGGTGCGCGCCCTTGTCGGTGTTCCCGGCGGCGACGGTCCAGATATCGTTGTTGTAGTTGCGATCGGGGTCGGACGAGCGATTGCTGGTGAAGGCCAGTTGCGCGCCGTCGGGTGACCAAGCGGGGTCCGAATCGTCATAGTCACCGCTGGTGATCTGGGTGAGCTTCTTGGTCGCCAGGTCGAAGATGTATAGGTGCGTGCGCCGGCGGTCGAGGTAGCCGACTTCATCCACTTTGAATTGCAGGCGGTCGATGACCCACGGCTTTTGGGTCTTGTGCTTCTTTTCTTGCGCGGCCTTGTCTTCGCCTTCTTTCTCCTCGTCTTTCTTCTTGGCGCTTCGAGTTCCTCGGTCGTCGGGTCGCGCAGAATCAGGCAGAGGCGCTTACTATCCGGCGACCACTCGAAGGTGTCTACGTCCTGGGGCGTTTCGGTCAGTCGCTGAGCCTCCCCACCAATGCGGTTGAGCAGCCATATCTGGGTTTTGCCTTCGTGGCGAGCGGATAGGAACGCTAGATATTTGCCGTCCGGGCTCCATCGAGGATTGCCGGAGGAAACACCTTCCGCGGTCAGCGGGACAGCTTCGCCACCCGCGAACGGAACCATCCAGATACGCTGCTCGGAATTGTCCTCCTTCAGCGATGCGGTTTTAACAGTGTAGGCGACCCACTGGGCGTCGGGGCTGAGCTTTGGGCCTTCCACCTCGCGGATTTGGAATTGATCGTCAATGCTGATCGGTCGCTGCGCCGCCGGCGTCCCCTGTGCGGCGGCGGCCAACTGTGGTGCAAACAATGCCATGATTAACCAAAAACGCGACGCCCGTTTCATTCGGATGGCTCCTGGGAATAGCACTAAGGAAACGGCGGAGTTTAGCATACGACCACGACGAGGGTCGCGCGAGGGTAGCGGAGTGGCTGTGTCTGAAAAATTGGCGACAAAGCCAGGGGACAAAGCCCCGGTTAGGCCAGCACCAGAGACAAATAGCTAGAGACAAATAGAAAGCACGGTAGAAACTCAATTCGAAGACCGCACTGCGAAGATGGACCTTCGCGAAAGCGTAAGGTGCGCTACAGTACCCGCCAAAATTATTGCGTGGCGTGCATTTTCTTCTTGCATGGCGTCATGAACCTTGTATTCTGCGAACGCGAACTAGCTCCGACGTGAGTGAGCGAGAATCGCTTTAGGAGGACGGCTAGTAAAAATTGAGTACGTTACCTTTTCCCTCCCAACTCCCTTCCCAAGCACTTACAAAAGCCAAAAGAAATGTCGCCAAGCTGACGCTGTGGCCGCTTGTGGCCGCGACCTTCTTCATGGTGTCTGGCGGCACCTATGGCACGGAGCAGATCATATCCGGCGCCGGCTATGGGCACGGGATTCTGATTTTGCTGTTTTTGCCGGTGCTGTGGTGTTTGCCGACGGCCTTCATGATCGGCGAGCTGTCGAGTTCACTGCCTTGCGAGGGCGGCTACTACGCCTGGGTGCGCCGGGGTCTTGGTAATTTCTGGGGATTCCAGGAAGCGTGGTTGTCGCTGGCAGCCAGCATTTTCGACATGGCCATCTATCCCACGCTGTTCGTGTTTTACCTGAAGCAGTGCTCGCCTTGGTTTGGAACGCCGAGCCATGGAATTCTGGCGGCGCTTTTTGTGGTGGTGAGCTGCGCGGCGTTGAATTTGGCTGGGATTCGAGTCGTGGGGATCACTTCGCTGTGGTTGTTCTTTTGCCTTTCGGCGCCGTTCGCGTTCGTGGTAGTGCTTTCGCCGTTCAAGGCGGCGGCGCTGGCGGATGCGCACACCGCGCCTGCCGCAGCAGGACTTGGATTGGTGGGCGGCGTTCTGGTGGCCATGTGGAACTACATGGGATGGGACAACGCGTCGACGATCGCGCAGGAAGTGGAGCGTCCGCAGCGAACCTACCCCAAGGCGATGATCGCGGCGGTGGTGCTGGTTGCGCTCACCTACGTGCTGCCCTTCCTCGCCGTATATTTCACTGGTATTCCCGCGGGGACGTTTGCTGAGGATGGCTCGTGGGCGACGGTCGCTGGATTGGTCGGCGGCAAAATAGTGGGATTTGAATGGTTGCGCTTCCTGATCGTGCTGGGCGGAATGATGAGCGCGTTCGGCATGTTCAATGCGCTGGTGATGAGCTATTCGCGGCTGCCGCTGGCGATGGCGCGGGATGGGATGCTGCCAAAGGTGTTCGCGAAGACGAGCGCCAAGACAAATGCGCCTTGGGTGGCAATTCTGGTGTGCGCCACTTGCTGGGGCTTGTGTCTGGGGCTCGGTTTCAGGAGGCTGGTTACGCTGGACATCATGTTGTACGGGGCCAGCTTGATGCTGGAGTTCGTTACGCTGGTGGCGTTGCGGATTCGCGAGCCGGAATTGAAGCGCGAGTTCAAAGTACCTGGCGGTTTGGCGGGCGCGATTATGGTCGGGGTGTTTCCGTTCGCTTTGTTGTGCCTGGCGTTGGTGGAGAGCGAGCGGGAGACGATTTTGGGGATGAATGGGTTGGTCTTCGGGGTCATGATCATGGTGGCGGGCTTCGTAGGATACTTGGCTACGAAAAAGCTTCGCGGCTCGGCGATTAGGCCGGTGGTTGTGGAGAGTGTGACCGGGGATTAGAGTGAGAAGTGTTCAGCTCGATTTTTTTGCCGCCAAGTTCGAAGGAACTTGGCGGTTTTTTTTTGGAGGCAGCCTTGGCTCTCCCGCGAGTTGTGAGCCTCGGGCAAGTTGGGGTACCGCAAATGCTGTACCTCTTCAGGAGAACGCGCGAGGCGGACGCAACGGCCGGGCGGGGCAAGCCCCGCCCCTAGCGAAGGGTGGCCCGGCGGGTGCGGGAGTGCGGCGGACCAGTCGAGTGGGATGCGGCGAGTCGGCGGTGCGACATTGTGGGCGGGTACGGGTTATATGAGTGAAGAAGTCGAGGGGGACTTTGGTCCCAAGGAGGCAGTTGTGATGAATACGAAGATAGTTCGAAATGGCGTGTTGTTTGTTGCCGGCGTGCTCATGGCGTATGGATCGCCAGTGCTGGCGCGGGCAGCAGGCGGCGCGCAGGAAGCGGGGCAGGCCCAAGCGGCAGCGACGCAACAGAACGGGTCGGCGAGGCCGGACCTGAACCTGTCTGATGATCAGAAGGCGCAGATGAAGAAAATTCATCAGGATGCCAAGGCTCGGGTCGAGGCGGTGAACAACGACTCGTCACTGAGCGCCGATCAGAAGCAGGCGAAGATCCAGGCGATCCACCGCGACACCCACAAGCAGGTGGAAGCGATGCTGACGCCGGATCAGAGGCAGACGATGCGGGCTTGGCGCAAGGAGCACCAAGGAGAGAAGTCGCAGGAACAGCCGCCTCAGTCGAATTGAGAAGCTCTGAAGAAAGCCAGCGAAATGGCTAGTCGACTGGCTTGACGTTTCCAGGGGGACGGCGTGGGGGCCGTCCCTTTTTCGCTGCGTGGGTGATCCGGCTTGAGCGGATCGGCGAGCGGTTTTGATATGCTGCTCGACGTGAGAAATAAGGCCTCGGAATCGCTTCCAGAGAACAACTTAATCACGACTTTTGTGCGGCTGGGTTTGCTCGCCCTTGCGCTGATCTGCGTAGTGCTGGTTCTTGTGCCGCACGGCCGTTTTCCATTTTTGAGCGTGGCGTGGGCGCAGCAAAGCGGAACGACGGCGCCTCCAGCGTCCAGCCAAGCTCCGGCGGCGCAGTCCACACCGTCAACGTCGTCTCCCACACAAACGCCCGATGGCGTGTCAACCCAAGGGACACAACCAGCGCAGCGACAAGCACCTAGCATTGTGGTGCTGGACCCCGCTCACGGCGGAACAGACTTGGGTGCGCGAGGGGCCGGCGGCATCCGTGAGAGCGAGATTGTTTTGCAATTTGCGGCACAGGTGCGCACCGCTCTTGAGTCCCAGAGTTTTCAGGTGATGCAGACGCGGCAGGCGAATGAGAATCCATCGTTTGATGACCGCTCGGCGATCGCCAATTCACAACGCGGGGCTGTGTTTGTGTCGTTGCATGTGGGATCGACCGGACTACCGGGCACCGTGCGCGTCTACGTGATGAGTGATTTGTTGGCCTCGAATGATGCGACCGGGTTGATTCCCTGGGACCGGGCGCAAGCGCCGTTTGTTCCGCTGAGCCGGCGGCTGGGTGACATCGTACAAGGATTTCTTTCGCAGCGATTCAAAGGCTCCCCGAGCACGGCACAATCCGCGGCCGTGCGGCAGTTGCGGACGACAGCGGCGCCAGCTATAGCCGTGGAGGTGTCGAGCGTATCGATGGAAGATCGCAACGCGCTGGACCGCATGGCGCCGGGCGTGGCGGATGCGATTGCGCGGGGTGCGTCGGCGTTCCGGCCGCTGTACGTGGTTGCGGCGGTGAATCCGGGGGACCGGCCGTGAGCCCCAAGTGGCGACTGTGGCTGATCGGCGTACTGGTGGTCGCGGTGATCATCGCGGGTATTTATTTTTCGACCTTGCGGAAACATCTGCGGCAGGCGACCCCGGTCACACCGCAGAGCGAGGAACAGGCGCGGCGGGAATTGACGCAGACCGCGCCGGCAACTTCCAACGGGCCGCTGACGAAAACAAGAATGTTCTGGTCGTCCGGGGCTGGGGATGGCTCGCTGATGGCCGTTACCGTGGACCTGCCACTGCTGAAAGACCCGACGCTGCGCGCAAAACAAGTATTGAACACGTTGCTGGCCGGGCCGGTGGACGCGGAGCTGAGAACGTTGCCGCCCGACGCGGTGTTGTTGGCATTTTATATGCTGCAGGACGGCACAGCTATCGCGGATTTCTCCGAGGCGCTGGCGACGGCGACACCGTCGGGGATCGAGAGCGAACAGATGGCGGTGGACTCGATCACCAAGACCCTGGAAGCGAATGTGCCGCAGGTGCGGTGGCTGAAGATTTTGATCCACGGGCAGGAAGTCGATACCTTGGCGGGACATCTGGATTTGACGCGGACGTTTCTGGTGAATGCGAAGGCAGTGCCGATGACAGCGGCTTCCGCGCCGCCTGCCGATTCTGCAAAACCGCCAGCTTCGGCGGCCCCGGGCGGCAAGACCGGCGCTGCTGCGGCTGCGCCGTCAAAATCTCCAGCGAAGCAACAAACGTTGACACCCGCAAGTCCACCCGGCAAACTGACGCAACCCGTGAAAAAACCATGAGTGCGAGCGGACGCGGCGGTGCATCGGGAGGAACAGTGCGAATCGACGGTCGCAACACGGACCAGATGCGGCCTTTGAAGATGACGCCGGATTTTATTTCGACGGCGGAAGGAAGCGTGCTGATCGAGCTAGGAAATACGCGCGTAATTTGCACGGCGTCGGTGGACGACGGAGTGCCGGGGTTTTTGAAAGGCACTGGTAAAGGCTGGGTTACCAGCGAATACGGAATGCTTCCGCGCGCGACCGAAGAACGCACACCGCGGGAAGCTACGCGTGGGAAGCAATCCGGGCGGACGCAGGAAATCCAACGGCTGATCGGGAGATCGCTGCGCGCGGTGACCGATCAGGAAGCGCTGGGAGAGAAGACCGTCTGGATCGATTGCGATGTCATTCAGGCGGATGGGGGAACGCGGACGGCGTCGATCACTGGCGCGTTTGTGGCGCTGGCGCTGGCGTTTGAGCGTATGGTGGCGGCCGGAATTTGGCGGAGTTCGCCGCTGATCGATACCGTTGCGGCGACAAGCGTTGGGATTGTGGATGACCGTGCGCTGCTGGACTTGGCGTATGAAGAAGATTCGCGGGCGGAAGTGGACATGAACGTGGTGATGACCGGCAGCGGGCACTTCGTGGAAATTCAGGCGACGGCGGAGGGGCGGCCCTTTAATGGCAGCGAGATGCAGGACTTGCTGGCGCTCGCGGCGGCGGGGATTCGGCGGTTGACGGATGAGCAGCGAGCGGTACTGCCAGTGAAATTCAGTGCCCGCGCCCGTTAGGTTGTATCTCGCGTCAGGTAATCCGGGAAAACTTGGGGAATTTCGTGCGCTTGCGCGCGGGGCGGACTCGTCTGCTTCCACGCGTGCACCGATTGAGCTGGAATTGGCGCCTTGGTTCGATGCGCTGCCGGCGTTTGAGGAAGATGCGCCGACGTTTGCAGAGAATGCGCTGGGGAAGGCGCTGCACTATTCGCGATCGCGGGATGGATTTGTGTTTGCGGACGATTCGGGACTTGTGGTGCCGGCGCTGGGCGGGGCGCCTGGAGTGTGGTCAGCTCGGTACGCGGGACCTGGGGCCAACAGCGCCGAGCGGAATGCGAAATTGCTTGGGGAATTGCGCGGGAAGAGTGGGCCGGAGCGGAAGGCTTATTTTGTCTGCGTGATTGCGCTTGTGCAGCGCGGGAAGGCCGTGGCCGTTGTCAGCGATCGCGCGGATGGAGTGATTTTGGAGGCGCCGAGGGGGAACGGAGGATTTGGCTACGATCCGGTATTTTATTTTCCCGACTTGGGGAGAACGTTTGCGGAGCTTTCGGCGGAAGAGAAGAATATTCATAGTCATCGGGGGAAGGCGTTTCGGCGTTTGCTTCGCTTGATCGGAGATAGGAATTAGCTGGGGCCATGCAAAAACTGCCCAGGCAAGAGTGCCTGTGCTGCCTGTGTGATATTCTTCCGGGCCATGGTTGATCGAAAGCAAACAAGTGAAAAAGCGGGCCGCGTCGAAGCCCTCGAAGGCCCTGATCGGAACCACCGCCAAGAAGCCCGCTAAGGCTGCGAAGGTGGCAAAGGCAGTCGGGGCGGGAACGAACCCAAAGCGCGTGGCTGCGATTCTCGCAAAGCTTGACGAAGCCTATCCGGAAGCGACCTGCGAGCTAAAGCACGAAAATCCATTTCAGCTGCTAATTTCGACGATTTTGTCGGCGCAGTGCACCGATGTGCGCGTCAATCAGGTTACCCAGACGCTTTACAAGAAATATCCGAGCCCG
This sequence comes from uncultured Acidobacteriota bacterium, assembly GCA_963729285.1. GTDB lineage: Bacteria > Acidobacteriota > Terriglobia > Acidiferrales > UBA7541 > Acidiferrum. The sequence continues at coordinate 45,989 of CAVSNL010000007.1, read as the reverse complement.
GAGGCGTTTGCTTACGCGAATCCGAGTGAACTGGAACGAGAGATTCGGCCGACTGGATTTTTTCGGAACAAGACCAAATCCATCATGGGGGCGAGCAAAGGGATCATCGAGAAATTTGGCGGGCAGGTGCCGCAGACGATGGAAGAGATCCTGACGCTGCCGGGGGTGGCGCGAAAGACGGGGAACGTAGTGCTGGGGACGGCTTACGGGATTGCTAGCGGCGTAGTGGTGGATACACATGTGATTCGTTTGTCGCGAAGGTTGGATCTTACGAAGCACGAGGAGCCTAAGAAGATCGAGCAGGACCTGATGCGGGTGATCCCGAAGGAGAGCTGGATCAAGTTTTCGCATCAACTGATTTGGCACGGACGGCGCGTGTGTGTTGCGCGGAAGCCGCGGTGCATTGAGTGCAATTTGGAATCGATTTGCTATTCTCGAGACAAAACAATTTAGAACCGTTTGAGGTCGGACCGAGGAAGGTGCATTGATTGCGATCGCTTGTCCGATTGGGGATTCGAGCTTCGAATTTGGTGGGTGGTCGTCGGAGCCCGGCAAGCGTCCCGCGTCACTTACGACGGAACAGCCAGGTTGGCCGTACCACGTGATGTTTACTTTCGAAAATCGGGGCGATATCCTCTGGCATGTCAAAAACAACAAAATGGGTGCTGCAGTTCGGTGCACTAATCTTCCTCTCGGTTGGCTTGCCGGTATCTGCGCAAGTTGCGTTCACTACGAATCCTTTGCCTGGCGTGCCGACGCCGGAATCTGTTCTCGGACACAAGCCCGGGGACGATTTCTATCTCGCTAACTACGATGAATCGCGTGATTACTTTCACAAGCTGGCGGCTAGCTCGAACCGCGTCAAGCTGATCACCGTTGGAAAGACTACTCGAGGGTTGGACTGGGAGATCGCGATCATCTCGTCGCCGGAAAACCTGGCTAGCCTGGACAAATATAAAGATATTTCGCGCAAGTTGGCTGACGGACGCGGCCTGTCGGCGAGCGATGCGCGTGAATTCGCGCGGCAGGGCAAGGCCATCGTGCACATCGATGGGGGGTTGCACTCGAGCGAAGTTGCGGGGGCGCAGCAGTCGATCAATCTGGCCTACAAATTGGTTTCATCCCAAAACGATCCGGAAGTGGACGCTATTCTCAACAACGTGATTCTGATGCTGTGGCCGACGCTGAATCCGGATGGGCAGAACGAAGTTGTGGCGTGGTATCGGAAAAATCTGGGGACGACATTTGAGGTGAGCCCGCTGCCCGATTTGTACCAGGAATATGTGGGGCACGACAACAATCGCGACGGCTACATGAACAATATGATCGAGTCTCAGGACGTGACGCGGACTGAGATCGAGTGGGATCCGGTGATTTTCTACTGTCACCATCAGACGGCGCCATTTCCGACACGCATTTTCATTCCGCCGTTCGTTGAGCCGATTTCGTCGAACATTCATCCGCTGATGGCGCGATGGCTCAACGCGTTGGGGACGGATATCGCGGTTTATCTAGATGAGCACGGCATGCCTGGCGCGGTGAATCGCGTTGGATTTGATAACTGGTATCCCGGATTTCTGGATTTCACGCATATTTTTCGGAACAGCATTTCGTTTTTCACGGAGACGGCGCTGTTTCGCTACGCCACGCCGCGCTTTTATCCTGTGGACGAGTTTCCGAAAGATCAGCGCGGCTTGCGCTCGGAGGTTTTCTACAGCAGTCCGTGGAAGGGCGGATGGTGGAGGCTGCGCGACGCGGTGAATTACATGGAAGGCGCGTCGATGGCAGTGTTGGACACGGCAGCGAAGTATCGCGAGGAATTGCTGTACAACCGCTATCAAGCGGCGGCGGACAACGTCAGCCGGTTCTCGAAGGAACCTCCATATGCGTATGTCGTGCCGCTGGAACAGCGCGATCTCCCCGAAGCTGCGACGCTGGTGCAGAAGATGATGGTGAACGGCATCGAGGTGCAGCAGGCGACGAAACCCTTTCACGCAAATGGCCGCGAATATGCGCCGGGCACTTGGGTCATCCTGATGGATCAACCCTTCTCGCCGTTGGTCAAAGAACTCTTCGAACCGCAGCACTATCCCGACCTGCGCGAAACGCCGAATGGGCCACCCAAGTTGCCTTACGACGTCACCGGATGGACGTTGCCGATGCAGATGGGCGTTCAGATAGCGCCCGTCCTGGAGCCCGTCACGCCAGCGGAGCGCGGTAGCCTCAAGAAACTGGACCAGTTCGCGCCACAAAGTGGAAGCATCGATGGAACTGGCAGTGTATTCGCGCTCAGTCACAAGTCGAACGCCAGCTTCAAGGCGCTGAACGCAATTCTGGACGGCGGAGGCCACATCAGCTTTTCTACCAGCGACACCGAGACGCCCGACGGTGCCGAGACAGGCGCGATCCTTGTCAGCGGGTTCGACCGCGAGAAGTTGAAGAAAATCGCAGGTGAGGATTCGCTGAAACTGAAGGCCGTCGCCTCAGCGCCGAAGGATGCCGTGGCGGTGAAGAAAGCCCGCGTCGGACTTTATCGCTCATGGGTAGCAAATATCGATGAAGGCTGGACGCGCTGGATTCTGGAGAATTACGGCTTCGCGCCAGTGACGCTGCGCAATGGCGATATCCAGGCCGGCGCTCTTCGCGAACGCTTCGACGCCATCATTCTCCCCGACGCGATGCCGGAGACGATTCGTAACGGATTCGGTCCGGGCGGCGTTCCTGGAATGTACACCGGCGGCATCGGCGAAGTAGGCACTGCGGCTCTGCGGGAATTCGTTCGGTCGGGCGGGACGCTGATCACCTTCAACAACGCTTCCTTGTTTGCGATCGACGACCTGGGTTTGCCCGTAAAGAATAGTTTGGCGGGACTGAAGGATGAGGAGTTTTTCTGCTCGGGCTGCTTGCTGCGTGTCGAACTGCAGGACACCGGTGCGTCCGCCGTCTGGGGGCTGCCGCATGATCCCATCGTAATGTTTGAGCGCGGGCCGGCCTTTGAAACCAAAGACGGATTCCGCGGGCGGATACTTGCCGCATATCCAAAGGAACAGAGCGCGTTGATGAGCGGTTACCTGTTGCATCCCGAGCGCATCGAGGGGAAAGCTGCAGCGCTGGAAGTGCAGTACGGCAAAGGGCGCGTATATCTGCTGGGCTTCCGGCCACAATGGCGCGGCCAATCGCACGGAACCTACAAATTTTTCTTCAACGCCATATACGAGTCGCAGGGACTCTCGAAACCTGCACCAGTAAAGCCGGAGAAGCCGGAAAATCCGGCCCCACATGCGGACGCGGCGACGAGCAAACCGGCTGCCGCTTCCAATCAATCGAATTCGGACCTCGAACCGTAGCGGACTCGTGAGAGCGACGACCGTTATCCGCAAATGGCTCGTAACGAAAGAAGTCTTCCGGCCCAACTCATTTGTTCCCAGCGGTTTCCTTCGGCAACAGTTCGTAGCTCACGAACGCAAGCTGCGTAGCTATCCTGAGCCCACGAAGGAACGTTGATGGTGCCCTGCCCGCCAAAGAGTTTCGCCAAGATGGTGACTTTCTTGTCGCTCAGCGACATGAGCCGCAACATCACGTTTTGATTTGGCGGATGCCCTTTCACATCCTTTTCAAAGGAAAGAAAGACCATCCACTTCCCATTGGGCGAGATATGCGGGAACCAATCGTTGGAATCGTCCGAGAGCACTTGCTCCTGCTCCGTCCCGTCAGGCCGCATTCGCCAGATCTGCATGATGCCGGTGCGCTCGGAATTGAAATAGATATATTTGCCGTCGGGAGAATATTCAGGGCCGTCGTCGAGACCCGGCGCGGTCGTCAGGCGTTTTTCTTCACCGCCGGCGGCCAGAATCGAGTAAATGTCAAATTCTCCGTTGCGCTCACCGACGAACGCCAGAGTTTGCCCATCGGGCGACCATCCGTGCCAATAGGATGGAGATTTCTGGGTGACGCGCCGAGGTGTGCCGCCGCTGGAGGGAACAATGTAGACCAGCGACTTGTGGTCCTCCTTGGACTGGTCGCTGATCGCCAGCAGCGCACCGTCGGGGGATAGTCCGTGATCGTTATTGCAGTGAATCGCGAAACCAGTGTCGATGACCTGGATCGGCCCGCCAGCTACCGCCATGTGCACGATGACGGCCGTCGCGGTTGAAAATCAGCGCATTGCCGTCCCGCGTCCAGTTCGGAGCTTCGAATTTTTCCGGAGCGACGTAGAGCACGTGGCGATCGGTCGAATTGATCGCGATTGTTTCCAGCGCGCTATAGAGCGTGGCCGGCGCATCCGCAGCAATTTGAGGCGCCTGGGCCACTTCAACATTGGAGAACACGGCGGTTTCCACTACATTTTTATCGTGCGCGCAAACACCGATGCCGACGTAGAAGGGTCCCTTGATTGGGACGCGAATCGATGCGCCCGCGGGGTGAAGCTCTTCGCTTCCGCCAGAAAGATACAGGTAGAAGAAATCGCCACGCTTTTCCAGCCGCATTCGTTGGGTCGAAAAAATATTCGATTCGATGTCGTGCGTAACCGCGCCCTTTTCGTCGCGAAATTGCAGCGCCGTCAAGCCGTTGCCGTGCAGTGCCGCGTCCACGTAAACCGAATCCGCGTCGAGGCTCTGCCGGATCATCAACACACCCTTGCGGTGGGGCACTCCGCCGAGACCGATGAACGAGATATTCGCCGAGAGTGTCACGTCGCCGGACATTTTCTTCCACGCGAATTGAAAGTCGTCCTCGGTGGCCCACATGTTGTTGCCGCTTCCCGTGATCGTATATGTTTTGGTCGAAGCGTCGTAATCGGTAGAGCCCGGGTGCAAGACTGTTCCCACATCCCCATGGCCCTCAAACATTCCAACGGGCCCTGCGGAAGTCTGGGCTCGAAGACCACTCGATAATGCAAACAAAACAAAGGTCGCCGCAGCCGCGCCGATTATCATGACTCTCATTTTCACTGGTCACCTTTACCATCTATTGGGCATCGCCACCGAGTGCTACTACTCTTCGGAAACAAATGTTGAATCCGATGTCGGTCTCACGGTTTCTTTGCGGGCGCCGGCCGGATGCGCTCGGCGGGAACAACTCCCTGCCCTTCCAGACACGGAGTAAAATTGATCGGCCGGCAGATCGGCAAACGTTTCGAGTTTCCCGGAGGGCCAGCGAATTTCCACGCTGTCGATTTTTTTTGCCGCGCCCAGCCCGAAATGCACGCGCAAGTCGTTTTGCGAAAGATAGCTTCCGCCGCTATGGATCTCGTCTGTCTGCGTCATGCCGCCAGCCACGATCTTGACACGCGCATTCAATGCCAGCCGGTTGCTCTTCGTCCCCGCAAGCTCGAAGCTCACCCAATGCCGGCCGGGCACGCCGTGATTCTTTAAAATCATCGGCGCGCCATCGATGTCGGCCACTACCACGTCCATGTTTCCGTCGTTGAAAAGATCGCCGACAGCTAGCCCGCGGGAGACTCGCTTTTCCTTCAGCGCAGGTCCCGCCTGATCGCTGGCATCGCAAAACGTGCCGTCGGTTTGGTTTAAATGCAGCAGCTTCGGTTCGCGGTATCTCGCGCCGGAAGGCAACGTGTCCACCTGTGGGTAAACGTGCCCAGCAACCGCGATCAAATCGAGCCAGCCGTCATTATCGAGATCCACGAAAGCGGTTCCCCATTTCACATACGGCAACGAAGGAAGCGCTGTGCCCGACGCGTACGAGACGTCCGTGAAGTTCCAATTACCATCGTTGCGATAGAGAAGATCGTTTTCGTCCGAGAAATTGGTGACGTATAAAGAAGGCCGTCCGGTGTGCAGATAATCACCGACCGCAATCCCCATGGAAGCCTGCTCGGAACCGTCTTCACTCACTGCCGTGCCTGATTCCAACCCGATGTCTTTGAATTTTCCGCCGCCCTCATTTTTGTACAGAAATTTCGGCGTCGAATCGTTCGCTACATAGATGTCCGGCCGGCCCGTGTTGTTGAAGTCCGCCCATATCACTCCCAAGCCGTAATAGCCGTTCGGATCGCTCACTCCCGCGCTCTTCGAAACATCCGTGAACGTGCCATCGCCGTTGTTGTGAAATAGCGAATCGCCCGCGCCCTTCAGCCCTCGCGGGCCGCACTGCACATCGATTCCCCTATATTTGCAGTTGGGAGAATTGCCGAACCCCGGCAGATCGTTCAGATGGAAATCGACGTAGTTTGTCACCATTAAGTCGACAAAACCATCGCCGTCGTAGTCACCGAACGCCGCCCCAGTCGACCAGCGCCCGTCGGCAACGCCAGCCTTGGCGGTAACGTCGGTGAACGTACCATCGCCATTGTTGTGATACAGAACATTTCCGCCGAGACATGTCACGTAGAGATCGGGCCAGCCATCGTTGTCGTAATCCCCGACGGCTCCGCCCATCGCAAAGCAAGGCGTGCCAATTCCAGCCTTTTCGGTCACGTCCGTAAACGTTCCGTCGTGATTGTTGTGGTAGAGCGCACCGCGGCTCTTTTCTCCCTTGATGGCCATGTCCACGCTGGGAGCATTGGTGAAATAAATGTCCAGCCAGCCATCTCGATCGTAATCGAGCAAAATCACGCCGCCGCTCATGGACTCCACGATATATTTCTTCGCCGGATCGGAGTTGTGCTTGAACGTGATGCCGGTCTTGGCGGTAATGTCTTCCAGTTGCGGCACGGGCCGCCCGCTGCACTTGGCAGACTTGGCTCCCGGCGGTGGAGGTGGCGGCGTGGGATGTCCTCCTTGGGCCGCAGCAATGTTCGCTGCGAGAAACATCAGCATGAGGGTCTTCGCGAAACGTTTACAGCCAGGCGTGTTCAACAGGTTCCTATTGCAATTAGGCCTCATGGATGCTGGGCTGCCGGAATGGAGGCGCGGTCGCGATCGCGCTGCTTGGCTTTCAATTCCTTGTAAATCTCCAGCTCGCGGTCAGCATCGGCAATCCGGGATTCCTTGCGGTAAGCAGCCTGCAATTGATAATGCATGTAGTCACTTTGGGGGCTTAGTCGAGTTGCGTTCTCAAGATGTTGCACGGCATCCTCCAATTTGCCGCGATCCAGCAGGATCTTGCCTAACTCATACTGGGCGTTGGCGTGATCCGGATGAACAGCGAGCACTTCCTGAAACAGGGTTACCGCCTCAGGGACTCGCGATTGCTGCAAGTAAACGAATCCGAGATTGTATTTCGCGTCGGCATCGCTGGGATTTAGCGCCAGTTCCGCGCGAAACTCCTCGGCTGCTTCGGGCCAGTGTTCGGATCTTATCTCCGCTTGGCCGGCGAAATAGTGAGCCTTGAGCAATCCGGGATCCACCTGTAGGGCGCGATGAAGTACATTCACCGAGCGTCCATAATCTCCAATTTCGATCCATAGCTGGCCGATCAAAAGAAGCGTGTCCTTCGGGCGCTCAGCCTTCTCATATTCGTCGAGCACTTCGGCAGCTTGCTTGAAATCGCCGACACGCGCCAGCGAAACCGCCCAGGCATAGCCGACGGTAGCATCTTGCATCCCCTGTGGACCTAGAGGCGTAAACGTCTTGGCGGCATCGGCGTATTTCTCTGATCCGAAGTACGCCATACCCAGCATCGCTCGCACCGGCGCTTGGCCTGGATTTTCCTGCAGGGCCCGGGAGAACCCGCGTATCGCCTCGGGATAGTTGTTGGTTCGAAACGCGGAAAGCCCCAGATTCTTCGCCAGCCCAGGGACTTGCGGATCCCAGCGCTCCGCCTCTTGATAGTGGCCCAGCGCCGCCAGATATTCTCCTCGAACGGCTTCGGAGGTTGCCAGGTCGTTGAAGCTGAGCCCAAGCACGGACCTTAGGCGATTTTCTTGGGAGTCCGCCGCGGCCCGCTGCTTCTCGGTGAGATTCGCCTGCGCTGCAACCGAAGCATCCACGCGCGCAAACGGGTCCGTGTCGGCGGGCAAGAGCGGCGCGGCCTGTACTTCATTCTTTGGATTCAGCGGAACGATCGCGGCTGCTGACCCGGCCCCGCCAGCCAGTGCCATTGCCGACGCGACGCTTTGCTGTCCTTGTTCCATCGTCTTGTTCTGAAGTTCGCGGGCCTTGCTCAGATACACTTCGCTCTCTTCGGTGCGGCCGGAGTTTGCCAGGATTCGGCCTAGATCGACGTACGCCCTGCGAATCTGATAGTTGGAGCGTGCTTCGTCCGCGCCCAGTCAACACTGATCGCCTTGCGAAAGCAGTCCTCGGCGCGTTTCATGTCGCTCTGCGCGTAGGCGTTCAACCCCAGGTAGAGCCAGGGCTCGGGCCAGTCCGGATTGATTTCCACCGCAGTCTTCAGATAGCGGCTCCGACAACGCGTAGTCCCTCTCCCCGGAGGCCAGAAATCCCACCATGTAGTTGGCCAAATAGTCCCGCGGGTAATACTCCAGCTCTTTCAAAAATTCGGCTTTGATCTCCGGTGTAGCCTTCCATTCGTTCACCGCCAACTGCGCAAGCGCCAAAAAGTAATGCGCGTGCGGAGTGCGCGGGTCCAATGTCACCGCCTTCTGAAACTCCCGGATCGCGCTAGGCATATCGTCCGCATCGCGATAGGCCCTGCCGAAGAGCACATGGATGGATCCGCTATCTCCTGCCGCCTCCACCATCTGCTGGAAAACCCCTACCGCGCGTTCTTTATCTTTGGGATCTTTGGTCTGCAACAGGCATATCCCCAGCGAATATACCGTCTCGATGTCCGCGTGCGGATCCAACTGAACGGCTCGAGTGAGCGCCTCGGCCGCCTTTACGTAGTCTTGCTTGTCGATCCATGCTCGGCCGCGAACGCCAAACGCGCGGACATTCCCTGGATCGGCATCCAGCGCCTTGTCGGCATCGGCCAGCGATGCATCCGGGTGCCCGCGCTGGAGCTCCGCAATGGCCAGATCGACTCGCGTGTCCGGAGCATCCTCGAAATCCAGAGAACGCCGATACAACTCAATCGCTTGAGGAAACGAGGCTTCCAAAAGGCGCAGCTGGGCGATTTCGCGGAGCGCCAACGCAATCAGGTGTTCGTTGGCCTGCGCCACCGCGGTCGCGTCGCCGCTGCGCTGCGCCGCCTGCGCTGCCTCCAGTCTGCGCCGGAGTTCCGTCTCTGCGTCATTCGTGTGTTTGACGGTTTTAGTGGGCGGCTTTGCGGGGGGCTTTTGGGGCGCGCCGGCGCTCTGACACCACGCCAGCCGAACGGGAAGGATCGACTGCTACCAACGCAGCCGCGAAAATAAGAGTGAAGAAGTGACAAGGCCTCGAGGAACGAACGCAAGGCGGCAGCTTCAACGATTCGGCATGCACGGAATTACAGTTCAAAGCGACCCACTAGAAAGGTAAACGGCGGGACTCGAAATTTCAAGCCCCGCCGTTTACGGTTGATTTCGTTATGCTTCTGCGGCTTAGAACGAGAACTTCAGCGTGTACTGAAGTTCGCGTCCGGGATGTACCGACGTTGCCTGTCCGAACCCGCTGGAAGGCCCGTTCGGGCTGCCGGTCTGACCGGTGACGACGTTGTTCGTCGGAGCTGCAGGGAGTGCGCAGCCCCCGCACACCAGGTTGTTGCCGCTGAAGTCGAGTTGAGGTTGCCGTTCTGGCCGCCAAAGAAGTTGGCGTGGTTGAAGATGTTGAAGAAGTCCATGCTGAACTTGAGGCGGTATCGCTCTTTGAAGATCCAGTTCTTCGCAAGTTGGACGTCCGACGTTCCGATCGTTCGGGCCAAAGCAGTACCCGCGAGGGGCATTCGCCGATCGTGCCGAGCGTGTAGCCCGATGAAGGTGAACGCCGCCGGATTCAGAATCTGCTTGCCGCTTTCGCCGGAATTGCAGCCCACGCCAGGAACGATGTTGGGCCGGTTGTTGTTGCTGATAGCCGTTGCCCGTTAGGGAGTTCAGAGTGCTGCTGAACCCAGCGGCGCAGCTTCCATCCGCGAGCACCAGGGCGCATGCGCCGTTGGTGAACACGCCCACGGAGGGCCCCGGACGTAACGCTGATGATGCTGTTCAGTTCCCACCCGCCGACCGTCTGTCTGGACCAGATTGCTGTGGTTCGCGAGCTTTGGCAAGTAGAACACCTCGTTGGCCACAAAGATGTGCGGCCGGTTGATGTTGCGTGTTGCCCTTGTCGATGCTCGTAATCGCTGGGTTGATGAAGGCTTCCTCGCTGATGCCTCCCGAGGAATTGTCCAGTTCTACGTCGGCAATGGAGTGAGACTAAGTGTAAGACGCCTGGAAGCTCGAGTAATTGCTCAGCCGCGAACGGAACAACGCCTGCAGCGAGTGATAGCTCGAGTGTCCTCCCTTGGACCAATTTGCGATGGTCCCGAAGTTTCCAGCCGGACGCAACGCGTTTTGTGCGCTGCCGTTCAAGAAGGCGCTCTCCACCCAGTCTGCCTGGGGAACCGCATTCAGGTCCATACACGGAAATCAAGGTGGATGCCGGTGTTCCCGACATAGCCCAGTTCGAGCGCGGTGTTCCGGAATAGTTCCCGTTCGACCGACGCGTTCCACTGCCAGCTGTTCGGGGTCACGCCGGTCGGGTCCTTCGCTGCGCTCGGCGAAACCGAAGGATTGCTGAGAGGCGTCGGCGTCTCCAGCGTTCGTTACGTCCGTGGCGGTGATGACGAATGGCGCTGTGCGCGACAGGCTTTCATCCTGGCCTACGGCCGCCCGCTGAAAGAACTGTCCTCCGCCTAGACGCACGGCTGTCTTGCCGTCACCCCTTACATCCCAGGCTATGCCCAGCCGGGGAGCGATGTCGTGATTGTTCTGATTTACCAGGGCACGGTTGGGCCCAGCCGTCCCGGGGGAAAGCGGCAGGCTGATGCCCAGCGATGAAAGCTGGGCCGCCGCGTCCGTGCAAGGCGAGGTGCCTGGCACGATGATTACGCCGTTGCAAGCGTCTGATGCCGGCAACGCCGGGTTGTAGTCCGCCAAGCTGAACGAGGCAAATTTGTTGTCTGAGGCATAGGGCTGGCGGTAGAACGACCAGCGGAAGCCATAGCTCAACGTCAAGTTCCGTCGAAACTTCCACGTGTCGCCGACGTACCATTCGATGTCGTGCCAGACGATCTGCGCGAGACCATTCACGCTGTTTTCGGTCGAGACGAACTCTTGTCCAGGAATGAGCACGTTAGCCAGCGAGTTGCCTGTCGGCACTCCCGGCACACAGCCCGGAGCAGAGGTCGCCGTGCAGGAATTCAGCCCGCCGTTTCCGGTATTGAACGATGGCTGGTCGTTGCCACCGTTATTGAATTCAACTTTCGCATTCGAGCTGTAGTAGACGCCGACCTTGAACAAGTGGTTCCCCTGAACCTTGGAGACGTTGTCCTGAATCGCGTACAGATCCTCGTGGTTGCCGTAAGGCGCGATGTTCCACATCGTCTGGCCGCTGCCGTAGGGCTGCAAACCGCCCCAATTGCCGCCGCCGTTGATGAAGGCACCCGCCTGTTTCAGCGAGGCTGGCCATGCCGTCGGGATGGCTGCGTTAATTTCCGCCACCAATCCGGCTCCCGATCCGGCCAGCGTCGTGATGATGGCGTTGTGTCCGTAGCCGAATTCTATGTCATTGACCATGGTTGAACTGAGTTGCGACGTCAGTTTGCCCATCACGCTCTTGGAAGGCTGGCTCCAGTCCGAGTTGATTGTCGGGAAGAACGAAGAACCCCAGAACAGGTTCGGGTTCGGTCCAGGGCTGTTCCAGGAGTCATTGGTCCAGCGGAATGTCGCGCGGTTCTTTTTGGTCAGGTCGTAATCGACGCGAATGTTCCATTCGCTCCAGGACGGCTGTGTTCTCTCCGAATCGACCCAGTTGTTTTGATTGCCCGTGGCGCCGGACACGTTCGGGTTGGGATAGAAGGCCGCCAGTAGCTGGCCTGCAGGATCGGGATTGGCGATCTTGTTGGGATTCCCGGGTGCTTGCAGCGCAGCCGGAATATTCGGCACCGTAGCGCCGCAGGTGGGCGTGCCTCCCGCCGCAACAGCAGCGGCATCGGCGCTGAAATCCCCAGCCTTTTCCGCGACTGTCGGCACGCAAGCGGACACAGAAACACCGCGAACCTCGCGGTTCCATTCCTGGTTCCACCATACAAATAGTTTGTCCTTCTTGATCGGGCCGCTGATGTTGTAGCCCCAATCGTTTCGCCGGAGTTCCGCTTTCCCGGTGCCGTTGTTGTTCGAGAACCAGTCGTTCGCATCCAACTTGTCGTTTCGGCCCGCGTAGAACATTCCGCCGTGGAACTGGTTTTCGCCGGAGCGCGTCGTGATGCTGATAATCGCGCCTGAAGCCTGACCATACTCAGGTCCGTAGGAGTTGCGCACCATCTTGAACTCCGCGATGGCGTCCACCGACGGATAAACCAGAATCGTACGGTTCGAACCAACGTCATTGTTATTTACGCCGTCAACCAGGAAGAGGTTGTTTGTATAGGGATTGCCGTTCACCGAGAAGTCGCTGCCGCCGGTCAGTCCTTTGTCTCGGCTATCGAACGACTGCGCCGGCGACACACCCGGGGACAGTGTGACTAATCCCATAAAGTTCTCGCCGTTTAGCGGCAAGTTCGCGAACCTGCCGCCCTTCCACGACCTCGCCGACCTCAGCCGTCGCCGTCTGCACCTGCACGGCACTGGCCTCGACCGTGACCATTTCGCTCGCGGCGCCCAATTCCAGCTTTACGTTCACTTCGGTTGTCGTCGAGACGTGAACCTCGACTGCCTTGGTCGTGAATTCCTTGAAGCTGCCCTGCTTGACAACGATGTTGTACACGCCGACGGGCAGCTGGGCGAACGAATACACACCCTGCTCGCTCGTTGTTGTCGAGTAGCTCGCGTTATTTCCTGTGTTTGTTGCCGTTACGGCAGCGCCCGCAATCGCCGCGCCGCTCGGGTCCGACACCGTCCCGGTAATGGTTCCTGAGTACTGTTGGGCGTTCACGGCAAAAGGCGCCGCCAACACCAGCAGTAACAAGCAAAACAGCGAGCCAAACAAATATCGCGTTTGGATCGTCGTTTTCCCTTCTGTCCTCTGAATTTTCATTCGCACACCCCTTCGAATTTTTATTCCGATTCGAGTCAGAAAATTTCTTGATGTTCTGTCCCAAACCCGGACGCGAACCAAGCGCCCGCAAAACCACTTCATGCCTACTAATGAGTTTGGACCCGGATACTTGGTCCCTCGACGATCTCGACTAATACATTTGCACTAGAGGATATACTTCGCCGGAGCGATGTCAAGCGAAAATAATGATATTCTACACAGGAAATATTGTTATTCTGAATTGGAGGCCGTGCCCGAAAATCGGTCTCCGATGGACGCACGGGTGCAATTTTCCGTCTCATGTAACGTATATTCTATGGCGGTTAGTAGGGATCTATGATATTTGGAAGGGCACACACTCCCGCAATTCGGGTTCGGAGAATCGCAATTGTTGCTGTTTTGGCTTATTGTGTACGTTAACGTCGCACGGTGCTCATAGCTTATCTGGACGTCTTTTCACCTAAACTGTCGGGGGTTTTCGCTGGCATGACCTATCCAATGAAAAAGAAGTCCGGCCCCCAGGGCGAGCAAAAGGTCACCCTCAAGACCGTCGCCGCCCACTTGGGCCTCACCCCGGGCACCGTCTCCGCCGCGCTCAACGACTCTCCCGCCGCCCGCTCTATCCCCGAGCGCACCAAGAAACGCATTATCCAGGCCGCCAAAGATCTCAACTATCGGCCCAACTACTTCGCCCGTTCTCTCCGCCTACAGCGCACGTACACGATTGGTGTGATCGCCCAGGAGATCGGCGACGCCTACGGCTCGCTAATCATCAGCGGCATCGAAGAGTATCTGCGAAAGAACAATTTCTTCTTCCTCACCGTGATTCACCGCCACGATCCCAAGCTTCTTCAAACTTATGCGCAAATGCTGGTGACCCGTGGCGTTGAAGGCTTCATTACCACGGACACGTCAATCACCGAAAGATTAGAACTCCCAGCCATCGCCGTCGCCGGCCACCGCCGCGTAGAAGGTGTCACGAACGTTATCCTGGATCACAAACTCGCCGCACGCCTCGCGCTCACACACCTCGCGGAGTTGGGTCATAAAGATATCGCCTTCTTGAAAGGTCATCCCTCCAGCTCCGACTCCGCCGTCCGTTGGGCTTCCGTGTGTGAAACTGCTGCCGACCTCGGCCTCGCCATTCGCCCGGAGCTTACCGTTCAGATAGACAGCACCGTCTCCACGCCCCAACTCGGTTATCCCTTCGCTAAACAACTCCTTGCCCGCAAACAGCCTTTCACCGCCCTGTTCGCCTACAACGATATCTCTGCGATCGGCTCCATCTGGGCCCTCCGCGAGGCTGGCCTGCGCGTTCCCGAAGACGTTTCGGTCATGGGTTTCGACGACATCCCCGCTGCCGCCTTCAACAACCCCGGCCTGACCACTGTTCGTCAGCCTCTCGAGCGCATGGGGCAAATCGCCGCCAAGACATTGATCGACCTAATTGAAGGCAACGCAGAATACGTTCCCGAAATCGCCATCGAGCCCGAATTTGTCGTCCGCGCTTCAACCGGCCGCGCACCCGTCCAAATTGCACCGCCTGCCATTACAGATCGCGACCAATACTCGCAAGCCCCTAGTCGCCTCTGAACTCACGTACGCTTTTAATCCTCTTCAATCGCATTGATTTCGCGTCATCTTCACCCCACACTAGATCGCGAGCCATTTCTCGCGCCGACATGGTTAGCCTCGCCAAACGACTCTTCCTCCTTGTTTCCTCTCTGGGTCTTCTCCTTATCCTCCGGCCGGGATCCTCTTCTTTCCTCCGCGCCCAACTCTCTACGGGCGACCATCTCGCCGAACCAGGTTTCTGGCCCACGCAGAATGCTGCACGCCGCGATGAATTCGTTGGCGTCAACGCCTGCTCATCCTGCCACTCCGCCATCGTCGCCACCCAAACCCGCACGCCCATGGGCGCGACAGCCATGCTAGCTGGCGACTCCGACATCCTTCGATCTCACCCGACCTTGAATTTCGCTTTCGACAAATACCGCTACGAAATCAAGACTTCCGCGACGCAAAACATCTACCGCGTCGCCGACGGTTCTCGCGTTCTCACCGCCAATCTGCTTTGGGCTTTCGGCACCGATCGCGTGGGCCAGTCTTATCTCTTCAAGAGGGACGACGGAAGATTTTACGAGGCGCGCGTCACTTACTTTGACTCCCTGAAGGCTTTGCACTTCACTCCCGATCGCGCGCTAGCCTCGGCGAAGGATCTCGAGGAAGCGATGTACCGCCCGGTCGACATCTCCGAAATTCGCCGCTGCTTTGCCTGCCACACCACGGCAGCTAACGTCGCCGATCAATTTGACGAGAAAGGCTTGATACCCGGCGTGACCTGCGAAGCCTGCCACGGCCCCGGCGCAAAACACGTAGCGGCCATGCAAGCCGCCAAAATCGCAGGCGTCAACCCCTCTCCGGAGGGAACCATCTTCAACGCCGCTCAACTCAGCCCAGCCGATTCGGTCGATTTCTGCGGCGCCTGCCACGCCACTTGGTGGGACGTAAAACTCTCCGGCGTCAAAGGCGTCTCCAACGCCAAATCGCAGCCCTATCGCCTGGAAGGCAGCAAATGCTGGGGCAAAGGCGACGCCCGCCTAAGCTGCATCGCATGCCACGATCCCCACAAACAACTCCAGACCGATTCAGCCTCCTACGACACAAACTGTCTAAGCTGCCACTTAGCAACAACCACGACTCCCAAATCCGCCGACCACCCGGGGGCCGCATGCCCGGTCAGCACGAAAAACTGCGCGTCCTGCCACATGCCAAAAGTCTACGTCCCCGAAATGCACTACAACTTCACCGACCACCGCATCCGCATAGCCCGTGCCAACGAGCCTTACCCCGAATAGTCTCAGCCGTCTCCGTGTCCTCTGTCTTGCCACGAAGCTTCTCCCTTCGGACGAGCAGTATGTGCTCGAGCCTGCAATGCGCACAGTCTGCCTTTAACCATCTTTTGCACTTTCTCGATTGTTTCCTCGACTAACCCTCACGCGCTCCACTTCCCCGACCCCTCCACAATCGTCACGTAGCGATCCACCGGCAAGTTCTCAAACCGCTCCACCGCCCCGCTAGGCAACGGCCACTTGACCTCCACCCAATCCACCCGCGTCCTCTTCCCAATGCCCAGCACCATCCGTGGGTCGTGCGACGACAAGAAGCTCCCCCCGCCCACTTTCATTCGTGACCGCTTCAAATCCCCGGCCTGATACGTCACCCGCGCCCCAATCGCATCCACGTTTGCCTTCCTCCCCACCAACCGTCACCCCCAGCCAATGATTCTGCTTGCCCAGATTATTTCGCAGCAGAACCGGCGCCGCATCATTGACGGAAACCAGCACGTCCACCCCGCCATCATTATCAAAATCCCCAACAGCCAATCCCCGCGCCGCAAAGGTCTTCGCAAACACCGGCCCGCTTTCCGCGCTCACATTCTTGAAAACCTTTCCCTCATTCCGAAATAACAGCAGCGGTTCTTTGAAGGTCACCTGATGCGAAAACTCCTCCACCAGATCATCTGGAAATCCATTCGCCAAAATCAAATCCAAATCCCCATCATTGTCGTAGTCAAAAAACTTCAATCCCCATCCGCTCATCCACCGGGTCGCCATCCCGATGCCCTGTTGCATCGCAACGTCGTTAAAAGTTTCATCCCCGTTATTCTGGTACAGCGAAAAAATCTCCTCATCAATGTTCGCCACAAACAGATCCATCCAGCCATCCTGATTAAAATCCGCCGAGTCTACCCCCATCCCCGACCGTGCCCGGCCATCCGCGCTATAAGCCACGTCTGCGGCTAATCCAATCTCCTCAAAGCGCCCGCCCCGATTTACATACAGAAAATTGGCCACCGTATCATTCGAAACAAACAAATCCATCCGTCCATCATTATTAATGTCCGTAGCCACCACGCCCCAGGCCTTGCCGAGGTGCTGCGCAATTCCCATCTCCTTGCTCACGTCCGTAAACGTCCCATCTCCATTGTTATGGAACAACCAGCTAGGCCGCGGATTGAAAATCCGCGGAATACAATAATGATGGGTTCCGTCCTTATCCACGCCGCAGCTCAGCGATTTGTTGAACTCGCAAAACTGCCCCACAAACAAATCCAGCCGCCCATCGTTGTCGTAATCGAACCAAACCGCGCTCGAAGCCCAGCCGGGCGCGGCAACTCCCGCCTTGTCCGTGACATCCGTGAAGGTTCCATCCCCATTGTTCCGGTACAAAATGCTCCGCCCGTACTGAGTAATATAAATGTCCGCAAACCCGTCTCCGTTGTAGTCTCCTACGGCCACGCCCATCCCATATCCGCCACCGCCAACCCCAGCTTTCTCCGTAACATCCGTAAACGTCCCATTCCGATTATTCCGGTAAAGCGCGTTCCGCAAAGGCTTCGCCGGATCATAAAAATCACATTTCCCGCTATTCACCAGATAAATGTCCATCCATCCGTCATTGTCATAATCCAGAAACGCACAGCCAGCCCCGCTAGTCTCCGGCAAATGCTTAGCCGCCGACCTTCCGGCCGTATGCACCCAGCGAATCCCGCTCCTCGCTGCGGAAATCTCTTCAAATGTGGGAGATGCAATGGAAGGAAGGCCTCGCGCCCAAGATGGAAGGCGAGACGAGAAACCGCCGGCTAACAAAGAAAGTTTCTGAAGAAATCGTCTTCGCGTAAGCGGAAATATTCGCCGCTCGAAGGCTCCATCGGACATTGGCGGCATTATGCCCACAACGCCGACGCGATGCAAAAACGGCTTTCCGATCCCCGGTCGGATCAGAAGACTAGCGACGCCTCTCGGCTTGTTCGCTGTCGAGGGCTCGTTCTGCGCGGCCCACGCTGATGGCTTCATCCGGCAGCCGAATGACGGCGTAGACCACGGCGGCAACGACACCACCCAGTAGCGGCGCCACAATGAATACCCACAATTGCTGCAGTGCCCAACCGCCCACAAACAGCGCAGGGCCTATGCTACGCGCCGGATTGACCGAAGTATTGGTGATCGGGATTCCCACGAGATGAATCAGCGTCAAAACCAGTCCTATCGCGAGTCCCGCAAACCCAACGGGTGCCTTGACGTCCGTCGTGCCGAGCACGGTAAGCACCAGAAACATCGTCAGCACGACTTCCGCGATAAATGCCGCGCCCTGCGAGTAGCCGCCCGGCGAATGCTCCCCGAATCCGTTGGCACCCATCCCCGCAACCGACGGATCGTATCCGGCCGCAACTCCCCGCGCGATCACCAGAATCAACCCCGACGCAATAATTGCTCCCACCACTTGCGCGATGATATAAAAGAGCGCGTCTTTCGCTCCGATTTTTCGTGCAATCAGCACTCCCACCGTAACTGCCGGATTGATGTGGCACCCCGAAATCGGCCCGATGGTATACGCCATCGCCAACAGCGCCAGACCGAACGCAAAGGCCACTCCTAAATATCCAATGTGGCTTCCCGCCAGCACCGCGCTACCCACTCCGCCGAAAACCAAAACGAAAGTCCCGACCACTTCCGCCAGATACTTTTTCATCGGCGTGTCCTCCTCCAAGCAGTCGCCAGAGGTATATCACGATTACCTAGCTACAGAGATGAACAACTCCCGCCGCCCTCCCCGCCGGCTCGGCAAGAAACAATTTGCGATCTTCCGGGACAATGGTCTAACTTTCACCCGCCTATTCTCTGAGCTTCTAGATCATGCGTGAAGCAACCCATTCTCGAGAGTTTCCGCGACCCATCCCATTCACGTTGCGAACCACCGGCAGTTGTGTCCTGCTGTGGACCCTTCGAACCCTTCTTCTCATCTGTGCCTCCTCTGTTTCCTCGACTGCAAGAGACATCGGCGCCGCCGCAAAGTAACAACCGCCCTCCACCACGGTCTTTGGGTCTGGAAGGGTCCCTCTGTCGTCGAATCGCCCAACGGCGTCGAGTTACTCCGCGATTTCTGCCGCTCCAACGACATCAACGAAATCTATATCTCGGTTTCCGCGCACGGCGACGCCTCGCCCGACAATCGCTTCGCTCACCTCATCGACCTGCTTCACCGCTCGAACATTCGTGTCGAAGCGCTCCTCTCCAGTGAAAACGCGGACGAACCAGGCAAGCACCGCGAAAAACTTCTCGATCACGTTCGCGCCGTTCTGCAATTCAATCGCAGCCACTCCGCGAATCGATTTGACGGTATTCACCTCGACATCGAACCCCAGCAGCGCCCCGAGAACAAGGGTCCCGGCAATCTCCGTTTCCTGCCGGGCCTCGTGGACGCTTATCGTGCTGCGCGCGCCCTAGCCGAACCAGCCCATCTCACCATCAACGCGGACATCCAGAACAAACTTCTCAAAGGCGATCTCGCCGAGCGCCGCATGCTCCTCTCCTCGTTGCCCAGGCTCACCCTAATGCTCTACGAACTCAGCAGTCCCAACGACGGCGACACCCCTGAAAAGCAGATCGAAAAGCTCCAGGCCGCCAGCCAGAAGTTCCTCGATATGGCCTACGAAGGAATACACGACCCAAATCTTGCGAGGATGATCATCGGCCTGCGCTCTCCGGACTATGGCGAACGCCTCTCCAAGATGCTCAAGACCTTGGACCAGACACACCAGGCAAATCCTCACTATCTGGGTTGGGCCCGTCACGCCTACGGAGACGTTCTCAAGACAGCCCGAAGATGACCCGGTAGATGACCGTGCGGATCGCCAGCAGTTCGCGTACAATCCCAACGCCTTAGCGGCAACCAATATGAACTCGCTGACCCGACGTGGTTTTATCGAAAAGCTCACCACCATTACGGCCGGAAGTTTCTTCGCCGCGAACACGCCAACTGCTCTCGCTGCGGGACAATCCACTCCACACGTCGCGTTCCCCTCGGCACCACGCGATCGCATCGCTGTAGCCTCCTATCCATTCCGCGCCTACATCAACGTCCCCAATAACCGCAGCCGCGACCCCAAACTCCCCGGCATGGATCTCACTCAATTCCCTTCCGAAGTCGTAACAAAATTCGGAGTCCACAACATCGAGCCGCTCGCCCAACACTTCGTCAACACCGATTCAGCCTATCTCGACACCTTCCGCAAAGCCTTGCAGGACGCGAACGTGCATGTCGTGGATATTCCTACACACGTCCGCCAAAGTTTCTACGACGCCGATCCCGCCAACCGCCAGAAGGCGATCGCTGTCTCAAAAAAATGGATCGACGTAGCCGTCGAAATCGGCTCCCCAAGCGTCCGTCCGCACGTAGCGGCGACGTCCAATTCCGCGCCAAACGTAGAGCGCGCCGCGGACAGCCTTCGCGAAGTAGCTGACTACGCCGCCCAGAAAAACATCGTGGTCACCCTGGAGAACGACGACCCCGTCAGCGAGGACGCCTTTTTCATCGTCAAAGTCATCGACGCCGTCCACCACCCGTACCTGCGCGCCCTACCCGACTTTGCTAACTCCGCCCTCACCGGCGATCCCGATTTCAACTACCGCGCCGTCCAAGCCATGTTCGAGCGCGCCTACTGCATCTCCCACGTCAAAGATGGCGAAGTCGACGACCACGGCAAACAATTCAACATCGACCTGAAGAGGACCTTCGACATCGCGAAGTCCACCAACTATCGCGGCTATTTCTCCATGGAATTCGACGCTCCCGGAGATCCCTACCCCGCCACAAAAAAACTCATCGAGCAAACCCTTCATTACCTCTCGTAGTCTCGATCACGTCACCCTTTCATCGTCGAACACCGGGCGAAGACAGCCCGAGACGTTATTTTCGGAGTTCCGGCGAACCACGTCTCGCCACCCGCGGCCGACTCTCTTACAATTCTTTCCTATGCACGCCCCCCTTCAACGCCGCTGCCTCGCGACTCTCGGCACGGTCCCCTTGTTCGCGGTGCTCGCGTGCCCCGCCGGTCCATCTTTAGTCCCGCGGTCGACCTCCGCGCAAGCACCTCAAACCGACTTCGCCGCGGTAGCCAAAGCCGCCGCGGCAGCCCGCGACGCCGGCGACACCAACGCCGCGATCGAAAACTACCGGCGCGCCGTCCGTCATCCGACCCGGCTGGCAAGAGGGTTGGTTCTACCTGGGCACGCTCGAATACGGCGCCGACCGCTACGCCGATGCGATCCCCGCCTTCCAGAAGCTCGTCGAACTCGCACCAACCATTGGCCCAGCATGGAACTTTCTCGGCCTCTGCGAATTCGAGACCAAGGACTACGCTAACTCTCTCATCCACCTGGAAAAAGGCCAGGAACTCGGCGCCGGCGACGATCCCGAAGTTGCACGAGTCTCGCAATATCACCTCGCGCTGCTACTCAACCGCAACGCGGAGTTCGATCGAGCCACCGCCATGCTCATCTCCGCATTCTCCGAAGGCCAATTCCCTGCCCAAGCCAAGCTCGCGCTAGGCCTGGCTCTCCTCAACGCCCCAGTCCTGCCCGACGAGCTGAATCCGTCGCAGGATGCCCTCGTCCACGCCGCCGGGGAAATTGCCGCGCTCCTCGCACGAGGCGATTCCGCGAAGGCCCTCGAGGCCTTCCCCCATCTGCTGAACGACTACCCGAACACGCCTTATTTGCACGGTGCCTATGCTAAAGCGCTCGCCGCCGCCGGAAAAAATGATCAGGCGCTGGCTCAACAAGAGTTGGAACGCGCCGTCGCCGCAAAAATCACACCCGAAAGAACGCAGCGGCAAGATCTGCTGCGCCAGATCTATGGGCTTCCATCCGCCGCAGGTCGCACCGAAACGCCTCAGACCGGTACCGACGACCAATGGAATTCGGCGATGAGCGATTACTCGAGCAGACGGTATCCTGAAGCTGTCGCAGCGCTGAAGACTTGGGTGGAACACAGGCCGGCAAGCCGCAAAATGAATGACGGCACCGCGTGGGCCGTCATGGGTCTGAGCGAATTTGAACTTCGAGATTACGACAACGCGCTTATCCATTTGCAACGCGGCCAGGATCTCGGACTTGGCGGCAGTGTCGACTCCGTCCGACTGGCACGCTATCATTTGGCAATTCTCCTCAATCGCGGCGCACAATACGACAGCGCTTCGCGACTGCTGGCGCCCGAAGCGAATTCGGGCTCGCTCGCAAACGAAATCCAATTTGCTCTCGGCATCTCCCTGTTACGCATGCCGCTCCTGCCCGAGCAGGTGCCCCCATCGGAGCACGCGCTCGTGCAAAGTGCCGGCGAAATCGCCATTCTGCTGCACGCCAGTAAGTACGATCAAGCCTTCCCGAAACTCCAGCAGATTCTGAAGGAACATCCAACAACGCCATTTCTGCACTACGCCTACGGACTCGCGCTGGCCAGCCTCTCGCAATACGACGAAGCCGAAGTGCAGTTGCGCGAGGAATCGCGCATCTCTCCGAAGAGCGATCTTCCTTATGTCCTGCTCGCCTCGATCGCGCTTCGCAAACATGACCCGGCCGCCGCGCTGGCCTCCGCCGAGCTCGCTGTCCAACTCGCGCCTGAGTCCGCGAAAGCCCACTACATCCTCGGTCGCGCAAGCCTCGAATCGGGCCAAGTGGAGAAAGCCATTCACGAACTCGAAGCCGCCGAACAAAATTAATCCGGGCAGCCCCGAAATCCATTTCAATCTTGCAAAGGCCTACGCCAAAGGAAAGCAACCAGAAAAAGCTGAAGAAGAGCGCGCCCTCTTCGCACGATTAAACGCGCTAGCCGAGCAACAACGCGCACAAGGCGCCAACCAATCCTCGGGCGCCGCAATGAACTCGATGGACCTATCGCCCGCCGATACACCGCGCCCAAAACCGGCCACTCCACGAGAACCCATGAGAGCCCTCGTCGAGACATTTCGAGTGGCACAGCCATTCCTGGCTGTGTGGCGCTCTGCTGAGCGCGGTCGATGCGCAGCATATCCCCGAGCGATGCAGGCTTTCAGTTGGCGAAGCGCTCCGCGGCGCGTGCTTTGGCTTTCGCGGCTTCCTCTTCGCGATTCTTGGGTGGGGCTGTCGTTTCGAGCGAGCGCAGGAGGCGATTGGAGATGGCGGCAATCTCGTCAATGGCCGCGTGGAAGGCTTGCTCATTTGCTTTGGAAGGCTTATTGAAGCCCGTGATTTTCCTAACAAATTGGAGCGAAGCGGCGCGGACTTCGTCATCGGTGACCGGGGGATCGAAATTGAAGAGCGTTCTTATATTTCTGCACATGGCCATCAGCTCGCTTTTCGTAGAGGTACAAACGCACGCAGCTCCGGATCGCCGAGGTAAAGCCTGAGCCAGAGGAGTCACGCGACATATGTGCGTGGCTAGGGCACGCGCTAGGCGCCCGCGGTCGATGCCGCTTGCTCGCAGTTTACCATCCAGGGCATGCCGAACTGATCGGTGAGCATGCCGAACCGCGCGGACCAGAAGGTCTGCGCGATGGGCATCTGGATCGTGCCGTTTTCCGCCAAGGCGGCAAAGACGCGCTCCGCTTCGGCGGGGTCCTTGACGCTGACGGAGAGGCTAAAGCCTTGAGGCTGGCGATGGTGCGCTGGAGGAGCATCGGAAGCCATCAGCACCGAATTGCCGACGTCCATCCGGGCGTGAATGATTCTGTTCTTCTGATCGGGAGCAAAATCCTTGGCGGCAGGAGAGTCGCCGTAGGTCGTCAACCCCTCGATTTTTCCCCCGAATACTTTTTCATAAAACTTCATCGCCGCTTCGCACTGGCCGTTGAAGAAAATATACGGAATTATTTCCATGAGAGCTCCTTGTTGACGCGAGATTTAACTTCGAATTTAACTGCGAAAGATCGGTTCGTTGCGTTCGTACAAGCCTCAGAGAAAGCGGATCCCTCGGCCCACCTCGCGTACCGAACGACAATAATCTGCCATTAGCGATGTGGCGAAGTCTAGCCTCCAGCCATCGCGCCTACGATCAAAAAAGGCTCAGCGCCCCTCGCTACGGCGGTGGGCAACGGAGTATCCGGCGGCTCAAGGGAATAGTCTTCCTCGCAGGCGAAGAAACGGACGAAGGGGCGGCGTTCCTGGGTGACGTGATCGCGAATCGTGCCCTGCAACACCGGATAGCGCGCTTCGATCGCGTCGAGAACCGACATTATCGTTGGTTGCCCCTCATCATTAACCTTCACTTCAACCTGCACCTCGCCGCTGACGCTGGCCAGCGTCTTCAAGTGCGCCGGAAGCAGGACCCGGATCATGGCAATGTCTGGACCTCGACGGAAAGCACCGCCGGGAAATTCTGAACGATCGGAGTCCAAGTGTCACCCGCATCGGAGGACCCGTAGACCTGGCCGCCAGTCGTTCCGAAATAGACACCGCAGGAATCGAGGGAGTCAATCCCCATGGCGTCGCGGAGCACGTTGACGTAGCAGTCGCGTTGCGGCAGCCCTTTCGTCAACGGCTCCCATTCGTTTCCGCCGGACTTGCTGCGGTAGACGCGGAGCTTGCCATCGGGAGGAAAATGCTCGGAGTCACTCTTGATGGGGACGACGTAAATGGTTTCCGGTTCGTGCGCGTGCACATCGATCGGAAAGCCAAAGTCGGTCGGCAGGTTCCCGCTAACCTCTTGCCAGGAGTCGCCGGCGTTATCGCTGCGCATAACGTCCCAGTGCTTTTGCATGAAGAGCACGCCGGGACGTGACTTGTGCATGGCGATGCGATGAACGCAGTGGCCAACCTCGGCGGTGGGATTTGGGATGCCTTCGGATTTCAAGCCGTGGTTGATTGGCGTCCACGTTATGCCTGCATCATCACTGCGGAATGCGCCTGCGGCGGAGATGGCGATGAAGATGCGATTCGGGTGCTTGGGGTCGAGGATGATCGTGTGCAGGCACATTCCGCCCGCGCCCGGCTGCCACGACGGACCGGAGCCATGGGTGCGGAGTCCGGGAAGCTCCTCCCAGTTCTGCCCGCCATCGGTGGTGCGAAATAAGGCGGCGTCTTCCACTCCCGCGTATACCGTATCGGGATCGGTCAGCGAGGGCTCGAGATGCCAAACACGCGCGAATTTCCAGGGGTGCGGCGTTCCGTCGTACCACATGTGCGTGCCGGGGACGCCGTCGTACACGAATTTGTTGCCGACCGGCTCCCAGGTTTCGCCGCCATCCTTCGAACGCTGGATGAGTTGGCCGAACCAGCCGGTGGACTGCGAGGCGTATAGGCGGCTGGGATCGGCGGGGGAGCCCTTCATATGGTAGACCTCCCAGCCGGCAAAATGTGGGCCGCTGATGTCCCAGCGTTCGCGCTTGCCATCGGAAGTCAGGACGAAGGCGCCTTTGCGCGTGCCCACCAGTAATCGTACACCACTCATATTTACTCCTTCGCGGGATGCGTTCCTTCTTCACGCAGATGACGGTATCACTCAAGTTGGTGCCCGACGCCTAGCGGACACGGAGCTACGCGCAGTTTTCGCGCGTAGTGTGAACTCCAGCGATGGGAATTGCCATCCTGAAAGCGAGTCTGCCGAAATCACTTTTCAATTGCAAGTTAAAATATGCTACCGTGGAGATATGCCCAGCAATAAGACGACCGTGAAGCGCCGGTCCGGGTGTCCCCTGAATGCTTCTGTGGAGATGCTGGGGGACCGCTGGTCGCTGTTGATTATCCGGGACATGATGCTGCGGGGATTTCGCAGCTACAAGGAATTCCTGGAATCCTACGAAGGAATTGCGACGAATATATTGGCGGACCGGCTGCGGAAGTTAGAAGCGTATGGAGTGATCGTGCCGGAGCGAGATCCGTTGGACGGGCGGAAGGTGATCTACCGGCTGACCGCGAAAGGCATCGGCCTTGCGCCGGTGATGTCGGAGATGGTGCTGTGGGCTGCGGCGCATGAGGATACCCGCAATGAGGCGCTTGTGAAGGAGATACAAAAGGACAAGGAAGGATTTATCGCCGCAGTTCGGGAACGCTGGGCGAAAGAGAATCTCACGTCGACGGCGAAGCCGACCACGAGTTAAGCAGCAGTTTCGGCGACGGAGTAGTGCAGGAGGTTCGCAGGCTGAAGCCTGTGCCATAGACCGACTCGGCGCATTGCCAGTCGCAATTTCTTACGGGCGAAAACTCTTCTGGTTTTTCAGGCGCGTTAGTTCCAGATCGTCGATTTCTTTTTTCTGACGGTCGGCTTCCCGTTGAGGCTCCTGTTCTTTGTCGAGTTTTGCGGATTCGACGAGGGCAAGTTCCGCTTCGGCATTGAGGCGCTTGGCAGAAATCACCAGATCGAAGTCTCCCGAGAATGAGGAGCGGACCAGGTTGACGGAAGTTTGTGCGTCTTCCCACGAAGCAATGAGCTCCGCGTGTGGGTCGATGGGCTCATGTTTTGCAGACTCGCTGGGTGGCGCTACGGTAGACGGTGGTCCATATTTCGCGGAAAGGGACTTCACCATATCTTCGCGTGTGAGCCCTTCGGTCGAGCTGCGATCGTAGGTCACCGCGATCTTGTAGAGTTCGGAGTTGCAGAAGGAAAAGTGAATTTGTTCGACGGTATCGGGCCGGTACGGCGTGCCGGTAAGGCTCGGCGGCCACCACGTCAATTCCTGAATCAGCGCGGGACGCGCATTAATCAGTTTTACCTCTTCGGGCCTCTCATCCGTGTGCTTCAGAACGGTGCTCAAGCTGGTGCCCAGGGAAAAGACGCGGTACTTGGATAAGTCCTGCGCTCGGAGCGTGGGGACCGCCACAAAGAATAGAGTAAGAAAAGTAAGCGATACACGTAGCGATTTCATTTCATATTCTCCGAGAATTCCTTGGAACTCTACTTCGCGGTGGCGTATTGGACTGCTCCATGCGGCTCGCCACTGCTGGTCCCGGACTCTGCCGCACGATCGCCCGGCGCCCGTGGGACGAAGCCTTTGGAAGGAACGAGAGCCGAACTTTCCTGGATGTGGCGTAAATGGGAGACTGTGCGTAGGAACGGAATGCCGAGAAATCGCTTCGAGACGATCGCTGTGACTTCGAGAGCGTTAAAGTTCTGGTGTTCTTGCTTCGCGAGGGCCTGCTTCACGGCCCTGCGCAGAGTTCGAAGACTGGCGCCGCCGAGCACGGTCGCGCGCGTCTCGTTGGCGCGGTAGAAGAAGTTCCAATGAGCGGCTTCGACGCTACGCGTGAACGTCGAGCGATCCGGACTGGTGACCATCTGCCAGCCGGGGAAGAAGGCGTTACTTGCGATCGACAAATTCGGGGGGAGAGCTGTGGCGTCTCTGATAAGGA
The DNA here is from genome assembly GCA_963729285.1 of uncultured Acidobacteriota bacterium. Taxonomy (GTDB): domain Bacteria; phylum Acidobacteriota; class Terriglobia; order Acidiferrales; family UBA7541; genus Acidiferrum. The sequence goes on along the minus strand of CAVSNL010000007.1, from coordinate 18,808 downwards.
TGACTGTGTTTTTGTTAGTGTCAAACATTTGGGGGCTCCAGTTCTTGAGAGAGACGCGAATTGCCGCAGAAGAGCCGGGCCTCGACGAACCGGCTCTCGCGGTCAGTTAGCGAGGCGACAGTCCGGCGATTGGCTGGGTAAGGGGCTTGCCGATCTCTGAACCGATCACGTCACCGGAAACGACTAGTTCGACGCGGCGATTCTGTTGGCGGCCATCCGCCGTTTCGTTGGACGCGATAGGCTGATTCTTGCCGAAGCCTCTTGCGCTGGTCGAAGATTCCGGCACGCCTTGGTGGGTTAGGTAGCTCCTGACGCCTTCGGCGCGCTGCTCGGAAAGACTCTGGTTGAATTCTTCCGACCCAACGCTGTCGGTATTGCCTTCGATAGCCAGCTTCAGAGAGGGGTAGGCAAGGACGATGCCGGATATCTTAGCGAGTTTCTCGCGGGCCAGCGGGCGAAGTGTGTATTTACCGCTGTCGAAAAGAACGTCGGACATATTGACGACGAGTCCGCGCGCAGTGTCATGGGTTACGAGAATGGCGTTGAATTGTTGGAGCAGGCGAGCGCGTAGCTCCTCCCGATCGAGCACGGCTTGTTGAAGTTGCTGATTGGATGAGGCAGCGGCGGCGCGATTGCGGTCGGAATCGGCTTCTGCGGCCTGTTGGTTTTGCTCGGCTGCGGCGCGCGCTCGTTCGGCTTCTCCCTGCGCGTTGGCGGATCTCTGGGCATCGGCTTGAGCATCGCTGGTTGCACTTTCTGCGGCTCTGCGACGCTCTGCTTCCCGGTCGGCTTTCTCCTTTGCATCGCGCTCGCGCCGAACAGCGTCGGTGGTTTCGAGTTCTGCTGCTGAGCGGCGTTGCGATTCGCGGTCCGCATTTGCGTTGGCATTGGCTTCACGGCCCGCGGAGGCGTCGCGTTCGGCGTCCCTGCGCGCGGTTTCGATGGTCTTCATGGCAATTTCACGAGCGTCTTCCGCGGTTTGCACAGTTTCACGCGATGCGGAGATAAGAGACTTCTTGTCGGAATGCCTGCTGATCGCCAACTCGTCCGCGTTCTTCATCTGCTCGGCGGCCTTATCGTAGCTTGCCGTTGCGTAGCGCTGCGCTCCCGCCGATTCGGCGATGCGCATGGCATTGCGCGCTTCGAAGAATTCGAGCGGCAATTTCGCATTCAGGACCACTGGGTCGAACTTGTAGCCCGTTGGAATGTACCCGCCACGATCAATCAGCTCGTATTTGGATTCCACCGCCTCTGTCGTTCCACGGGTGTCGGAGCGCACCTCATTTTCGAGAACCACCAGATTGCTGGGGCGGCGCACGGCGTAGTACGGCTCGGCAGTCACAATAAGCGCAAAGGCCTGAAGTTGCGTAGTCGTCTCAAGCTTGCTGCGGTGGTTACCGCCAACCAGGACCTCGCCAAGATTCACGGGCCTGCCTTCCGGAGAAATGGCCCACAGAACAAAAGTCAGATATTCGTTGCCGAAGGTCCGGGGATTGTCGAGGCCCTGGAGTTCGAGAACGACCTTGGTGTCGCCGCGTTTGCCCTGTACTTCGGCCTCGCCTTGCGCGCCAGGCATAAGTTCCGTGCCTTTGAAATCGATCTTCGTGCGAGCCACCGCGGTGACCATAGTTCACGGCGGGAGTAGTGCGGCTCACTACATTGAAGCGGAACGTAGGAGTCGGATTGTCAGGCGCCGCGGGCGCATTGGTTTGGGCGGCGGCGACCGCCGATGCACCAAGGGCCAGCAAAACTGTTAACGCAATTTTTAAACTCTTCAGCATAAGTCCCCCTCGATAATCTCAGCCATCCATCTTCGTTCGTTGCGATACTGAATACTGTCCCGTAACGCACGTTGTGTCCGAAAAGATGAATAACACTATGTAGTTACTTCGAAACAGATACCCTACTCGGTGATGGAAAACCCCTTAGGGCTCGGAAGGGCACGCACCACGGCCAAGGCCGGTTCTTTGAAACTGCAAACCTGCCGGGACGGGAGGGGTCCCGACAGGGTCATTGCCTTCGACTATCTGTTCGACGCGTTCGAAGCGCGCTCGGACTCGTTAACAGGGGCGCTGTGCTGCAAGACATTAACGAGATGACGGCCCGTACTGGGCACGCCCGTGTGTTCGCCTCGCACGATGTCCTTTGCCTTGATCGGGTGGCCATATACGTCTTCGCTGGCGTCGTCGTCAGGACGAATCGTGGAGCCCTCGAGGGAAACTCCAGCAAATACGCCGCGGGAACGCGAGTAGCTAAGAATCTCAGCGCGCATCCACGCGTCGGTATCCGCGGAAGCGTCTCGTCCTTTGGGGCCTCCGGCAACCGAAGCGTCGGCGCCGAGCTTAACCTTGCTGCTTAGGATGGATTCCATGCCGCGGCCGTTCATAACCAGCAGAATCAAGTCGGTGGCTTCTCCGCCGATTTGGAATCCGATGCTGCCGCCCTCCAGCGCGTACATCGCTGGAGCTCCCCAATGCCCACGGAAATGCTCGCCGGTTCGGCAAACCATCGCCCCGCGGCCATAGTCCGCACCAATTCCGAACGCGAGTTTCTTAACGGAAGGAACCACGATGACGCACTCGGCCTTTTCTAAGAGATCGTGGGGAATGTTGTCTGGAATGTTGAGTACCTCCTGCATGACTACGCCGCATTCTTCGAGGCGTTTTTGCTCTTTGTTTAATTTCGCGGCGTACACGACGCCTGCCGCAAGCGTGAGACAGACTGCGGTAGCAACTAAATGACGTTTCATCGCTGACCTCCATAGTCAGAACTGCTCTTGCTGCGAGGTAAACCTTACGTACCGTTCCTCGTTCATTCTTCGCCTGCGTGTTCCGAAACGACTCTGGTTGCGGATTCGATCGAAGCCTCATGTCCCAAAAGGCTTAAATACGTCCGAGAAGCACCAGAATGACAACGATGAGGAGGATCAGACCTAAGCCTCCCGTCGGTGCGTAACCCCACTGCCTGCTGTGATTCCACCGGGGCAATGCGCCCAAGAGAGCCAGAATTAGAATGACCACCAAGACAGTTCCGAGCACGTGTTTCTCCTTTTCAAAAAAAGCAATCCAAGTCCATCCAAAGATTTGCGAAGTTTAAGTTTTCCACTCGGCGGCGTGCTCAAGAGACTTCCTTGCACGCCAGCTGAGGTGGAATTCGAGCTAAGCGGACGCGCGTGGGCGTCAGATCACGACCGTGAGCGCAAAGCGAGCGTCGGGATAGTACGGGTTGTACATGTAATATCCGCCGTCCACGTAGTCGATGTAGACGTCGTCGGTGTAGTACCAGCCGGCTGGCCAAGGTTCGACGAATCCAAACCAATAACCGCCGTAGTGAAAGCGAGAGTATCCGCCGACCAAAGTAGGAGTGCCGACGTGGAATTCATGCTCACGTCCAAAATTGGAATGGAAACGCGCGTCTGAAATTCGACCGTTGCCTCGCTCACTTAGTCGGAGCGCTGGTTGCGCGCGTTGCCGGGCCTCTTCCTGCGGTGTGTGCTGTGGACGCTGTGAAGAAGCCGCCTGCTGTTGATGCTGAGTGTTGTGCTTGATTTCCCTTTGCTTGCTGCGGCTGTTCCTGCTTGGCTGGCTTGCTCGGTTGCTGCGTTTGTTCATGCTTGGCAGAATTGCTTGGTTGTTGCGATTTCTGCGGTTGTTCCTGCTCCTTCTTGACCTGCTGCTGGCTCTTGGCTGGAGCTGGTTCCTGCCTCGCGGACTTTTCTGGTTGCTGGGGCTTGGACTCCTGTTGCTTGGCCGGCTCTTGCCGCTTTTCGGGTTGAGCTTGGCGTTCTTGTTCTTGTTTCGGGGGCTTGGCTTGCGCCGGTTTTTCCTGCTTTTCTGGTTTGTTTTTCTTGCTTTTCTTGTTTCTCCTCCTGCTGCTGCGCTCCAGCGGGAACGGTGAATCCAAGCAGCAAGAACAGACCTGTTGTGCCGACAACTCCGAGTGGTTTCATGTGTTGCCTCCATTGCTACGATTTCCTGTACCGGGGGTGGTGCGTTTCGGTACGGCGTTTGCTCCCGGAGTGCGAGCCGCGGGCGTTGGCCGCACAGCTGCTCTCCAGCGTTCATCAGACTTTTCTCAACCGACGCGTATTCGAGAGAGAGAATGAATCAGCCCGAATACGTTCAGGAGCCAGAACACGACAACGATAACCACCACTAAGTTCAGAATGGACTTGATGCTTCCGGCCATGGGGATGAAGCGATTCACGAGCCATAGCAGAATGCCAACGACAATCAGGACGGCTACAAGATTAATCAGGGGCATGATCGATTGCTTCTTTCTTCGCATGCACACCCGGCCTTACCCAAGGTTGATACTGTTTCCGTGTATGTCCGAGAGGCTATGCGACAAGTGTGGAGCGGAGTGGAACCTGGAATTTCTGGATGGTTCAGGCTGAAGCTTGGGGTCGTGTTAAAGGCTTCGGTCTTTTTGCTTCCCCCACGAGAAACACATTAGAAGAGACCGGCGCCGATATCTGTCCAGTTACGGACATATTCGTATTTAGTTTGCGCGCGCGGAACTGGGTGCTAAAATGTACTGTGACGAACCATGCCAAAGCCAGCACTGCCGCGAAGTTACGAGATACCCAAGCCCCCCGCTTTCGATGTCCAGGCCTTTCTCGACTCCACCGGTGTGGCAAGGAAAGTTGTCGACTTCCGCAAGAAGGCCACTATCTTTGCGCAAGGTGATGCCGCTAAGCATGTATGTACATTCAGCAAGGCGGCGTAAGCTCTCCGTCGTGAACTCCACCGGCAAAGAAGCCGTGGTGGCGGTCCTTAAGCCGGGAGATTTTTTTGGCGAAGGATGTCTGGCGGGCCAACCCATTCGTATGGGATCGGCAACCAGTACGGCGTGCGACCAGCGTGCTGGTGATTGATAAGGAAGAGATGATACGCGTGCTCCACGCCGAGCATGAGTTCTCTGATCGATTCATCGCTCACATGCTTTCCAGAAACATCCGGGTGGAAGAAGACTTAATCGATCAACTCTTCAATTCAACGGAAAAGCGGCTGGCACGCGCGCTCCTCTTGCTGGCGCGCTATGGAAAGAATGACGAGCCGCAAAGAATCCTTCCAAAGGTATCGCAGGAAACGCTGGCGGAAATGATCGGTACCACGCGCTCTCGAGTGAACCTGTTTATGAACAAATTCAAGAAATTAGGCTTCATCGACAACAAAGACGGCCTGCAAATTAACAGCTCGCTCTTGAGCGTTATACTGCACGACTAATTCAACTTCGCATTTCCGTTCGATCCCAAAGAAAAGTGAATGTGGATCAAGGTAGCCGTAAGGCTGCCAGTGCTTTAGAATGAATGTCGCAGTTCATGTCGGGGCGTAGCGCAGCCTGGTAGCGCGCCTGCCTTGGGCGCGACGAATCTCGACTCCAACAACTCCATCCATTTCTTCTAACTACTAACGTTTCCAACAAATCGGGGAATCTGCTTTTCGCTCAAAGATAACCCCAATGGCATTGAAAACGTTGGATTCTGGCACAGTTTTGGCACAGGGGGCGCGCCTGCTTTGCGCCGATGCTTCCTCATCGCGGCCTCTAGCGGACGCGCGGCGTGTCAGATCGGGTGATCGAGCTTTAACCTCCAGTTCTTTACGTTTTCAAAGGTCTTGAGGTATCCGCCAGCGAGGATCAATTTCAGCATTTTTGTAAACAGGAACAGGGCGCACTCTCGCAAAACGTCCACAACCGTCGTTGGAGACGAATAAGAGTCGATCACTTTGGCTCTATCGTTTGTGAAGGCGCACTGCGCCAATAGACTCTTGGGAATCAATTGACCATGGGCAATCGCGCTGCGAAATGTGTACAGATCTTCGACCATCGCACCGACTTGATAATTAGGCTGGCCGCCTGGATCGCAACGCGGAAGAATGAATGCCTTTTCCCCAAAGACGTTCACGAGTCGGTCGCAAAACTGCTTGCGCGTCGCGGCCATCAACAAGGAATCTAAGCCACTGAGCCATAGGAATGTACTGATGTAAGGATTCGTGGATTCCAACCCCAAAGAAAAGAAGTAAAGTGGGTTTATCATTCGCGTCACCCCAGCGTGAAACACGCGGTGAACGCCGCGTACCAGGGCACGAATCTCGCCTAGAGAGGTGTTCTCAAAGCCGCAGATCCTTCCCCAAGGGGTCGTCTTCATCATCGGCCGACGAAAGACGGTGAAATGGTCTTCGTATCGAAGCAGGATCGGTGAGTCTTCACAGCCGACCGGAGCGGCGATCAAGACCGCGAGCCGCGTGTTATTTACCAGCTCCACGGCGCGCTGTTGCCGGGATGAGGACACCGCCTGAACGTCCCGAAAGTTGAGGTTGAGCCAAGTGGGACACCGCTCTAAGTTTTCGATCTCTGGGCCGCTGAACGCCCACCGAAAGAATGTGTCGTCACGGCTGGGCAGAGAGGGAGGTGAAGCAACGCGGATGCCATGATACAAACTAGAAGGCACGGGAAACGGCCAGTGCCAGTGAGTGAGAGGCTGCCACGCGCTGTAGTCAATTGCGTTCGCCCGTTTCATGAACTCAGAGCCCTGCGCGCTTTCTCAACGCTTCCACTTGTTCATCGGTGTCGGCAAAAGGAAACCGGAGTGCAACCTCCAAGCGGTCTATGATGCGGTCGTTTCCACTCGTGAGTGTGAACACGCGAATTGCGCTTCGCAGCGATTGCTCATAAGACTTCACGGCAAGATTGAACGCGTAGCCGCATACGTGAATGAAAGTCAAGAACTGAACATTTGCCACGCCGGTGAGGCCTGGATGGGCGTACCAACTAATGCGCGGATAGTCTTCGGCATAGATTTGGTCGAATGGTGCTTTGAGGAACGCGCATCTCTCAGACAGATTCATCCCAGACCAATGCGTAACCTTTTTCACGCCTGGCCAAAAAGAGCTTTGCACAGCGGTGATTCGCCCGCTCTCGTGTCCGATGTACTGCTGGTAGATCGTCGTATCCGTCGTGACGCCAGGATTAGCATTCTTAAACGCAATGATCTTATTCGCGAGGCGCAGCTTTTCAACCTCCGCATGATGCGTCACCAAAGCCCAACTGTTCGGAACCACTTCGAGGAGTCTGGCTTCGACGGACAGCTCGAACAACGCTCGCGCAATCATTGCGATCGTCTGGACGTGTTTGGAGTGTTGGAGTAGAAGCAGAGTTTCCACGTTGCCCTGGGTACGAATGTAGTTCGCGAGATGGCACTCCTCGACTGGCGTCTTCGAGAGAAGATTGTTGATTACGCAGCGGACTTCGATGTTATCGAAGTTGTGGAGGCTCTTGACCTGCGTATAGAAACGGTCGGTGTTCGACGTAGCTTCTTTGATTGCAGGATCAGTTGCAGGAACACTGGCGGTCTCGGCCATGCGGATATTCTACTCGCCCTATCTCGTTCTGATAAACTCTCCGCATAACGACCCTGTCTCAGTTTAGGGGCTCACTCCAGGACGCACCTGCTCCGCGCCGCTGCTTCTGAAGCAGGAGCCCTCTGAGAGGGCACTATGGATAATCAAGCCGAAAAGGAACTCCGGGCCGGTATATCGATATTCGCTGAGATATGCTCGAAGCTCGGCCTCAAGTGCACGCCTACAACCTCATTCCGCGCGGGAAGTCCCGTACGATTCGATCTCTCGAAGGGCGACAAGCAAGTGCGGGTCACGCTTGGATATGAGTTCGTCACGGATCTTCCGGGCACCAAGGAATTCCAACTAGCACTTTCATCATATTTGACTGCGTTGGCTCTCAGATTTCCGGGACAGAGTTTCCTGGAATTCGCGACATTATCCGGCATTTCGGTTACATTCGAGATCGACTTCCCATTCTCCAGGAGCACTGAGGGCGGCGATTTTGAATTCGTGCATGTCCACACCAAAAGTGGCCTGGATACAGTCTTCGAAGCTAACTTCTCTGTCCATCTCACACACACGATAGCGGTGAATATACCATCGCTTGAATCTATCATCACCGAGCCTCTCGTCGTAAATGCGGTCAGGAAGTTCATCGATTCAAAGCAAGCCGTGTTCTATGCGGGCGGAAAGCATCCCCTAGACCTCCAGGTGGTCACAATTCAAAGTTCTGACTATGATTACAAAACGAAGAGGTTCGTTTACCAGACGGCAACAGAGGAAGAGATAGCGGGTTTTCTAAAACGCAAGGTCTATTGGCTCGGATTCAGGCACGGGAACCAAGCCACGCGTGTATGCATCGCAGACCCCTACGATGCCGCGTACCTCGGTGTGTCTGGAGAGCGTTTACAACAAGCCGCTGCAATCCTTGCTGCGGACGACCTCGTTCAACTTGATTCGACAGGCTTGTATGCAAATATAGGTGGCAAGCTCCTACTGGAAGCTCGCGATTTTGACCGCGAACGCGCTGCGTTCTTCGGAGGGTCATCCTCAACGGTGCCTGTTCGGTTGCCGCCTGAAACGACTTCGCCCGAGGCTACCCCACACTTTGATGTATTCGTCTCGCACGCCACGGAGGACAACGCGTATGTAGAACCGCTAATCAGAGCGCTTGAGGCCGCCGGAATCCGCGTATGGTTTGACAAAACGACTCTGGAGTGGGGCGACGACCTGAGAGTGGCCATAGACCGCGGATTAACTACCTGCCGATACGGTATTGTGGTGTTTTCTCAAGCGTTTCTACGTAAGAAGAAGTGGACAGAATACGAACTCAATGCTTTGTTCGCACGAGAACAGGCGGGCAACAAGCTTATACTGCCGATTTGGCATGAAATCACACGCGAGGATTTGCTCCAATACAGCCCGGCATTTGCAGATCGTCTTGCGAAGCTTTCGTCCACTGACACATATGCCGATATTGTTAAGAGCCTGCTCGTAATGCTGGGGCGCTCAAACCCGCAGGAACGTAGTGACGCAAACCCTTCTCCGGTAACTGCCGCCGATCCAAAGCAAGTGAAGCCAAACGCGATTGCATATGCGCTGTACGAAACCACGGGCGAGAACGCTCTCAAAGCTGCTGCATATGTTCGTCCATCGATCCTGAGGGATCGGTGGTTTACGTTCGAGAACTCATTTGGTGAAGTGCTCGATGGGACTCTGGAAGACACAGCGGTGCGGTTTGCCACATTCGACAAAAACCTTACGATGAAGAGTTATATCCGTATGCACCACGCCAACTCTGGGGACCCGGCTTTCAACCTCTAAGATAAACAGCCTTCGTCATGATCCCAGGACACCTGCGATGGATGCCCTACGTAAACGTGCCTCAACAACGCTGCCCCTTGCCGGGTGCCGCTCAACTTGCCGTCTGAAATCATCTGGATGTGCAATCCTGTCAAAAGTCTCAAACGTCCCACGCGTTCCGCGGATTATGACACTTCCATATAGCCCACAACGATCCTCCAACGTGCATCTCAAACTCGCTGCTACGACTCTCTCAGTCTAGTTTCAACAATCCACTTTCACTCAGATAGGTACCCAAAATTGCGAAAGCATCGTCTATTCCTCCTGACAAGCCACACTCTTTGGCAAGCGCATCGTATGGCTTCTGCCAACCTGTAGGGGGCTGCAGGAGCCGGTTCGGCAGGGCGTGAGTGCCTCGGCGGTTGAATGTGACGCGGATTGCTTCGGCAACCTTGGCCTTGGCCAAAGTGCCAGATTTAATCAAGAGCACCATGTCCACAAGGTCTCGCACGCGGCTATTCACCGCCCCCGTTCGCGGTAGAGTGTAGGCGTGAAGCTTTTCGGCAAACTGTTGCTCGCGGGGGATCATGTACAACGACGGGCTCGCAATACCGGCAAACCTCAACCAATCGCGTCCTTCGATGACTTCGAGCGGCTCCATCACAGCATCACCTATCCCTACGTCTAGGTGGAATCCAACGAATACGCGGCCATCGACGCGGCCTTCGACCGGAAACCTCGCCCCGCCATACGGGGCGGCTTCTAGATCAGAAATTGGCTCACCTATGGTGTAAACGAAGAAGTCGTCACTCCTGAATGCAGCGGCTTCTTGTAGCTTCTCCAGCACGGCGAGATTCTTCTTGTCGTCTTTCTTCTCGCTAGAACTGAAGGCGTTGCGCATTGTCAGGTCAATATCCTTCGTCGTGCGCGCGGCCTTGATCCGCAGTTCCATCGCGTAACCACCCTTCAATATCCAGGGAAGCGTGCGAGGCTGTGCTGCGTGAAACAGTCGCGCCAAGAGTCGGTCGAAAGCTACCTGACGGCGCACACGCTGCAAGTCAACGACTTCCTTCCTGGCGATATCCTGAAGTTTGTCCTCCAGTGCCCTTCGGAAGGCTGAGGCTGTCGCGTATCCCTTGGGCTCCATCACGCGGCTACTTTCTGAAAAAATGCTCGCAGTTGCTTACTATCAGCGAGATGTTTCCTAGCCTCTGCAATTTCGCTTCTGCGAATGAGCCCTTGCCGTAGCCCTTCACGGAGTGCCTGCCGAAGGGTCGCGGGCGGCACCTCCCCACCTCCCAGCAGATCGAGAATTGTTCGCATAGGCGTTGTTACCCGCACTCCATGAGCAAGTCCGATGTCGCTCTGAGGGAGATCAGCAAAATGCAGGACTACCACACGGGGGATTTCACTATTTCGTCGGAACGTTTTCGGCACAATCATGTGCACCTTCGCTGGCATTACGTCCGAAAGATCATGAAGACTCAGGGCAGTTTGATGGCTGTAGACTCCCTGGGCGGCCTCTCCCCGGTTCCTGGACCAGAGCGACCAAAGCATCAGGTCAGGGCGCTCGCCTCGCGGAAAGCTCGCCAGCCGATAGATTCCCCGATGCTCACGAATCCAGTTTCCCGCCTGAACGTGATACGGGTGAGTATTCTCCGCGTACCCCGCAGCCTTAGCCTGCTTCGTCGTGAAGAAACCTTGTTGCCCTTCCGCTATCTCGTAGAGCCGCTTGGCAGCTTCTTTGCGTCCATTTCGCATAACACAATACTACAACTTATTTGAAGTATTGTGTAGCCTCCATCTCAGACAGTCAATTGCACCGCGGTTTCGATCAGTTGGTTTCCACAACATGTAAACGGGTTGAACTAACCTCGTACCGCGAGCCTTTTCCCCATCTGGCGTCGCTCCTCCGTGGTCCATACGGCGACGATGTTTAGAAGGTGGCGCATGTTTTCGGGCTCCCAGATCCATTCCGAAATTTAATTTACTACCGTAGATTCAATTACTTGAACGACTTAACCATGGCTAGGAAGAATTTGCTACTGCACCTAATAAGGAGCTGTAGATTAAATTTATTACAGCTCTTGACATAAAAACAATAATACTGTACTTATTCTAACCACCTCCTGTACAAATGGACAGGAGCTGTATTAGCAGTTCGGGGAGGATGCCATGAAAGTAAGCTTTCCAGCAATGCGAGGCGTGATTGGTAAGCGCGAGTACTTTTCGACAATGATGTCGCTGTCAGAAATTCCTCACCTATTCAAGTTCAATGATTGGGAGCAGTTCACGCCCGAACTGCGAGCCCAGCGCGTTTTGGTGAAAGCGCGCGTTCCTGAGATCGTGAAGTATATCGTGGACAACGAAGATAGCTATATCTTCGCTTCCATCACCGCAGCATACAAAACTCAGGTGAAGTTCAAGCCCGCTGAAGACGGCGCAGATATTGGCTATTTGGAGATGGACCTGGAAGACGCCAAGTTCCTCATCAACGATGGCCAGCATCGGTGTGCTGCGATCACCGCCGCGCTGAACGAAAACCCTGGGGTCGGGAAAGAGAAAATAAGTGTACTGCTGTTTCCGTGGGAGAGTTTGGAACGTGCCCAGCAGATGTTCACTGATCTGAACCGCTTTGTGCAAAAGACTTCGAAATCGCTGAATATCCTATACGACCACCGAGACGCGCTCTCTGGTTTCACGATGGAGGTCACAGAGCAAGTGCCGGTTTTCAAGGGAATGATCGACAAAGAAAAATTGACTATTCCCATCCGGTCCGAAAAGCTCTTTACACTTTCTACCCTCTACGAAGCTAATGAAGAGTTAATCGGCTCGAAGCTCGAAAAGCTGGATACCCCAGAGTACAAGCACAAGCTTGAACGCGCGGTGTCCTATTGGAAAGCAGTCAGCCGCGTCATTCCAGACTGGGAGAAGGTCAAGGATGGGACGATCAAGGCCCCGATGCTGCGCCAAGAAAAGATCAGCACGCACGGCGTTGTTCTGCGGGCACTAGGTGGACTTGGTAAAACCCTCATGGAAGCTTTTCCCGAAGCGTGGGAAGAAAAGCTCGCAGTGCTGCGGGAAATCGACTGGAGGAAGTCTGTCGGAAACAAAGTCAATCCTGAGTGGGAAAATGTGTGCATCACAGCCGGTTCAGTTCTCTCGAATCGCCAGGCACGCGTCGCAACACTAGCGGTTCTGAAGCACAAAGCGGGATTGGATTTGACTGGCCAAGAAACGCAGTTCAAGACTAAGCGCGACGCCGTCGGCGTAGCGTGATAGGAGCCGTGAATACAATGGACAACTACCAGCTCTTCGATCTCTTGTTGAAAGCGGAAGGAGAGTCCGAGGTGGACGACATTCTAAGGAAGGTCGGCTTCCTTAACGACAATCCGGATCTCTGGCAGCCATTCGGCGGCTTCGGGATGAACCTCAACCAGATTAACAATCAACAATCAGATGCGACCGCCGCGTTGGTCGAGAAGCTGATCAACTCTATTGACGCGGTTCTCATGGCTGAATGCCATTACGCGGGTATCGATCCAAAGGGGGCAGATGCGCCTCGGACGATGGCCGAGGCGGTCCAGCGTCTTTTTAAGGTTAAAGACGGTCGGCTCGAAAATCTTACGCCGACAGAGCGGACAGCATTGGCCGAACGCATTCATCTTGCTGCGACTGGGACGAAGAAGGAACCGTGCTACATGGTCGTAGACAAGGGCGAAGGTCAAACTCCCAATTCCTTCAAGGACACTTTTTTGTCTTTGACGAAACAAAACAAGGATGACATTCCCTTTGTGCAGGGACGATTCAACTGCGGAGGCACCGGCGTTTTGCCCTTCTGCGGTGAACACAAGTACCAGTTAATCGTTTCGCGGCGTCACCCGTCCTGCCCGGCCGACGCAGGCGACGCCAGTAGAGACCTGTGGGGATTCACCATCGTTCGTAGGCAGAGGGCCGCGCCCGGTAGGAAATCATCCATGTATGTCTACCTGGCCCCGAGCGGATCAATCCTTAGCTTCGCGCGACCGACCATCATGGCATTGCCGGGGCAATCGGCCAAGAACAAACCGGCACCTCCGTATGCGGTGGAGCTGCCGTATGGAACGTGCATCAAACTCTACAACTACCAGTGGAAGAAGAAGACATTGGTGACGACCGATGGTCGTTACGAGTTGGAGCGATTTCTGCATTCGGTTCCGCTTCCTATCCGCATCTCCGAAACTCGCGAGTACAAAGCCAACTATTACAGCACTACATTATCCGGAATCCTGGCGCACGTCAGCGAGGAAGGAGAAGAACATGACCCGTCTTCGAAATTCGAGAAGGGTCTCAGTCCGGCCTATGGTGAAGTGAACCTGCCGGGAATTGGTCGTCTCCCCTACAAGCTTTTCTTGCTCAAGGAGGACTTCGACGCCGGTAACTTTCCGCACGGCGTCTATTTCACACTGAACGGCCAGGTGCACGGCGATCTGCCCGCCAACTTCATAAGCAGTACCCTGAAGTTCGATTACCTCCATAAGACCCTGCTCGTATCAGTAGATTGTACCGAGATGGATCAGGCAGTCCGCGAGGACTTCCTCATGGCATCACGAGATCGCGTTCGGCGCAATGAAGTCTACGATTCAATCTATAGCACACTGCGGGAGGAGCTGAGAGAACATGCTGGATTACGGCAGCACAATGCTCAACGCAGGAAAAAACGTCTTGATGAAACGCTTTCGAAGGAAGAAAACGCTGCCGACTATTTACAGGAGCTACTGAAGAGTGATCCGACGTTGGCCAGTATCCTCGGCATTGGCGGCAATATAATCTCTTCTACAGGACCATCTAGTGATGGAGTGCCGTTCAATGGGAAAAAGTTCCCTTCATTCTTCCAGATCCTCAAAGAGCCCAAGAGTGGACTATCGAAGACGTGCCCTCTCAATCGCACAGTACGCGTAGAATTTGAAACCGACGCGGCAAACGATTACTTTGACCGAACCGACTGCCCCGGTTCAATCACATTCGATCCGCCGAACCTGTGTGGTAGCTCCCATCTCTGGGATGGAAAGTTCACCACAAAGTTCCAGATGCCATATGATGCAAAAGTAGGAGAAGTGGTCAACATGACCGTCACGGTGGCCGATATCCAGCGAGACACGAAAGGCCAACCCTTTGTATCTCACTTCACGATAAGGGGAGTGTCCGAAACAGAAGATACCCTGCCTTCGCCTCCCGGGCCTCGTCACTCCGGTTACAATCGGAACGACAACGGAAAACACTCTTCGCCGCAATTGACAACTCCTGACATCCGGGAAGTGCGACGGGAGAAATGGAGTGATCCTCAATTCCAATTCGACGAGTACACGGGACTCAAAATCATGAACGCCGATGAGGGGAAAGGCTTCGTCTTCTTCGTAAATATGGACAATCGGTTCCTGATTAACGAGTTGCATAAAGCGAAGGACGAGGAAGGCAACTTGGTCCGGCACTGGTTCAAGTTCGGAGTCGTGCTTTGTGCTCTCGGGATTCTCAAAGAGCTGCGGCGCTTGGAGGACGAACGCAAAGAAACCGACGATGAGGAAGATCAAATATTTGACTTGGAAAGAGTCGGCAGATTCTGTAGCGGCTTAGCTCGTGTCGTTGTTCCAATGATACGCGCCTTGCACAAAGGGCCCGCCATGATCGAACCCTCAATCGTCACATCCTAAGCCAGGCGGCGCGAAGGATATGTCACGATTGGATGGCGATGCAGTTGCAGGCATCTGGAAAAGACTTCCCGAACTTTGAGTTTAGGAGACTGCTTTATGATCCAGCTTACATCTCTCGGAGATCACGTTGGGCCCGTAGATTTTCTTAGTAGAGCCACGAAAGCCGTGACCAGCTCAGATGTTGAAGCGCTCTTGTCGCAATTACCAGTTACTCCCGAAGATGAATACACCTACAACCCGAGCAACCCGAATTCTGGGTGGCGACCAGGACATTTTCACTGGATTCCCGTTGGAGCAGAGCGCGGCAACGCAGGACGTATCAAACAGGCGAACCAACCTGTAAATCCCATCGCCGAGCGCACCGTAAATGGGATGGAAGCATTGATTGAAATGGCTCGTCAGCGAGAGCTTCTTGCTGACCCAACGGCGGCTGCGCCTGCAAGCCCTCGGGACGCCGTAAGTCGATATTTCGGTATGCCACCTCTGGACCAATTACCGAAACTCGACTCATCAGAAACCTCTAAGGCAATTCGTGCGAAGGCGAGAGACCTTGCGCGGAAGTTAAAAGTTCGTCTTCTATTTGACAAGGCGTCGCGTGAATTCACGATTTCTGTTGAGGATGAAGGTATTGGCCAAACTCCGGAGGTGATCCACAGCACGCTTCTATCCCTCGGGTCGACCACAAAAGCCGACAAGTGGTACTTGATTGGTGTCTTCGGCCAGGGCGGTTCGTCCGCCTACGCGGTCAGCAAGTATTCTTGGGTGGTTTCGCGCAGGGCACCGGACCTGCTGAATGGGGAAACTGACGGCGCAGGTTGGACCATTATCAAGCATGTTTTCCCGAAGGGCCGTCGCGACGACTATTTCGCATATCTCGCGTGCAGCTCCGAGGGTCGAGTACCTTTTATCTCGGCTGCTGACGCGGATGGCGCAAAGATCGCGCATGGCACGCGCTTTGTCCATATCGGGTATGACTTTGGCAGGGGCGGCTCAGCCATTACCCGTCAACTTTACGCAACCTTGAATCATGTCCTTTATAACCCGATATTGCCGTTCGAACTCTACGTTGGCGGCACTACGGCGCCGATGTATGGAAACGGATATCGTCTGTCTTCTTTGGGTAACAGTAAAAGCACCACACCAGCAGCCCTCGATAAGATCTTTCCGCCGCAACCTGTAGGCGTGTAGAAAGGAAATTACACTGTGACCACAGTCGCCCAGCTCGACAAGTCGCTCGGTGCAGCACTGAATGAAGGGTACGGAACAATTACAATCCGTGTCGTCGTTCTAGAGAAAACAATGGCTGCCGCACCCGCTCCAAATGCAGCGGATGAAACTCCTGCTGATGCTATGCCGGATGAAGTTCTCCCAGATACCGACAAGCGCCCGATTTCGACATTTCTTGAGGAACCAAAACGCGGACGCCAGTGCTGCGTTTTCCTCATTAACGGCCAACGGCAGCACGCATGGGATAACACATTCGTCGTTCGCGACCTGGAGCTGAAATACCTTCGAAACCGCATGATCGTCGTAGTGGATTGTGATGGGCTTAAGCCCGAAGCCATCGCTCGTTTGATGCAAGGGTCACGCTTTCAATTCCTTGAAGGGACAGTCTACTCGGCTCTTGAAACGCGTGTCGTTGCGACACTAAAGGGAGACCCCGACCTTCGGCGTCTAGAGGAAGAGGCTGAGGAGGAGATTTCTAGTTTGGCGGCGGGCGACGAAGCGGTGAAAGCTGCCCTCGATCAATTGATAGAAGCTCACCATGAAGCCGCTCCGCACGCTTCTCACGGCACGACCCAAGGAGGTGAGGCGAGCCAGTCCGAAGGAGGGTCCGGGACCCTTACACAAACAGAGCATGTAGTCGTCAAGACAGATCCTGCAGTGGGAGCGCCAGCCACCGAACCTACTCTAAGCTTGAGACCAGACGTAACCACAATCCGGCTCAAGCCAAACGATGCACGACGGTACCTTATCTTCGCCAATCCCGATGAATCATGGAAGACGTTGGAAAGTATGGCAGTGACCCTTGACCCACCAGTCAAGGAATTCCAAATTACGCGCACTTCACAAATTGCGGGCGAAGAAATCACTCTGCAATTTGTGCAGCCAGAAATCTTCGACGAGGACGAATATCCGATTGAAACCATGCTGCGCTGTACAGGCACTTTCAAGGGATTTCCAGAGCATCGAATGGTTGAGCGGCGGATTGTTGTCACGCCATCCAAGAAACGAACCCCACGCCCAGCGCCACTACTCAAGGACGACCCAACGTTTCTTAAGGTGACTAGTCGCCAACCTATCAAAATTCTTGTGGGCGGACCTGACGTTCACGTAAAGCTCCGTTGGGACGGAAAGGATGACCTAGTTGTCGGACATAAGCCGACGTGGAGCTTTAGGATATCGTGCGAATCACCCTCCGTAGAACCACAGACTTTCCTGACCCATCCTGTTGAAGGGCGATTCGAACTCTTGATTCAGGCCGCTGTCGGTCTTAAAGGTGGTGAACAGGTCAAGTTCGACGTTGAAGCGATCGGCCCTGGAAAGACCATTTCGACCTCATTTCTTGCGGATGTGGTCGAGCCGCCATCAGCACGCAAAATATCCATGAAACTCCCTGGTGGTGGGCAGCGACGCCCTCCCTACGAGTTGCGGTACGTGATGAAGAAGGATTGGGGTGAAGAGAACTGCTGGGGACACGTGTGGAGTGGCGCGAGTGCCGGCTCGTTTGACCCACCGACCGCAAAATCTCCGCTCACGATTCTAATCAACCAGGATATGGACCTACTCACAAGCTACCGCGATTCACTGATAGCCAATAAAAACGCAGAGACCACGATCCAGCAACGCATCAATAAATACACGGCCCATGTGGCTTTCCATCTCTATCAAATGTATGAGCGAACGAAGCAGGATACAGAAATGGAGACCCTGAGCGAGGTGCAGATGGATGCTGAGATTCAGCGTGTTTCTCACACATTGCTCAAACTAATGCAGGTGTCTCAATAGGTTAAACAGCTTTATGGACAAGCACGACTTCATTTGAGGAATGCGTTTTCCCAACAAATGTCGCATGCCACTTTCTGTTTGGGACTTCGCGCCAGATACGGTCGTTCCCAGTTTTGACCTCCGCAAAGCCTGCGGCTCGCATGTTTTCCAAGTAGCGAGGAAGCTGCTCATCGGGACGATTGAACGCCACCAATTGAACGATGTGCCCGCCATCGCGCATCACGCGCCGGACGGATTTGAGGGTCAAGAGTGATTTGCTGAAATAGGTATCGGCGACGGTCTCGCGCCCTCCGAAATTGTAAAAGGCAGCGCCCTGGCCGTCGTTGCAACCTGCGATCCAGTACGGGGCCGGCGTCTCACGTCGCCCATCAACTTGCCAACGATGGTACAGAACATGAACACCAGGATACGGAGGGCTTGTCACAACCAACGAAACCTTTTCCATCCCGCTCCCGAACACTGGGGATTCATCCAGATGAGCCGCATCCATGTTCAAGATAGTTGCGTGGCCTTGACTCCGACGTGTGTGCTCGCCGAATGTCCGTGCGGATTCGAGCATTTCCTGCGCCGTGGACGAGAGTTTATTTCGGAAATGACCGAGCGGCGTGTGGCGAGAGCGCCCATCGAGTGCCCACTGGCTTACGCGGAGTACAATGCACTTTGCAAAGTCTCGTGAGTTTTGTGTGGCCAACTCCGCAATTGAGGCCAACGCGGCGGCTACCGCTTTCTTGATAAATCGAGCGCGGGCGAGGGACAGGTTCTTGGTCCTTACTGGGTCGACAAAAGATCGTAAGTCCTCGATATCCAGCTGGTAACTGAAATTGGGTACAGTGTTCGTTGCCCAATTCCTTAGCGCGCGGCTTTCCGCGCAAGAAAGTTTTGTCAATTTCACGCGCGTAATGAATGCCGCCAGCGAATTGAGGTCATTACCAACAACGTTTCGACCAGCGGCGACCCCTTCCA